>NZ_JBATQW010000001.1:0-39053 GCF_049292215.1 Geothrix sp.
GGGCCGAGTCGAGCCCCTGGGCGCGCAGCGCCAGCGCCACGGCCACCCAGGCGCCGGTGATGGCCGCGCAGCGGGTGCCGCCATCGGCATTGAGCACATCGCAGTCCACGGTGAGGGTGCGTTCGCCCAGGGCGGCAAGATCCACGGCCTGCCGGAGGCTGCGGCCGATGAGGCGCTGGATCTCCACGGTGCGGCCCTGCTGCTTGCCCCGAGCGGCCTCGCGGTCAGACCGCGTGTTGGTCGCTGCCGGGAGCATGCCGTATTCGGCCGTGAGCCAGCCCGAGCCCCTGCCCTTCATCCAGCCCGGCACCCGGTCCTCCAGGCTGGCGGCGCACAGCACATGGGTGTTGCCGAGCTTCACCAGGCAGGAGCCGGAGGCGTGCAGCTGCACGCCTTTCTCCAGGCCAAGGGTGCGCAGTTCCTGGGCTTGACGCATCAGCAGCACCCTTTCAGCTCGATCTTGTCCACCCGACCCTGATGCCTTCCCCCCTCAAAAGGTGTATCCAGGAACGATTTGAGGTAGGATTCTGCCTTGAGCGGATCCGTCAGCCGCTGGCCGAAAGCGATGGCGTTTGCGTCATTGTGCTGTCGAGCCAGTGCTGCGTGCTCGGGGGAGGTCACCAGCGCGCAGCGGATGCCGGCATGGCGGTTGGCCGCGATGCTGATGCCGATGCCGGATCCGCAGACCAGCACCAGGCGCTCCCATTGATCCCTGCCCTCCGCTGCCCGGTGCGCGAAATCCGGGTAATCCACCGAGGTCATCCCATCCGTGCCGAAATCCACCACCTCGTGCCCCTGCCCAACGGCCCAGGCCTTGAGCCGCTCCTTCAGGTCGAACCCCGCATGATCGCTTGCGAATCCGAGCTTCATCGTCCAGCCCCCCGCCTTGCATCCTACCGCCAAGGGGCGGCCGCCTTCCCATGCTGAATCCCTTCCTCCAGTACCGCCCCCAGGACCGGGGCTTCCTGCTCTGCATGCCCGAGGCCGTGGACGCGGCGGAGTGGGTGCGCGCGCTGCGCACCCTGCCGGGCGAGTTGCAGGGGCGGGAGCGGCTGACCCCCGCCAAGGCCCAGATCTTCCTGCCGGACGGCTCCCTGGTGGAGATGCACGCCGTGCCCCTGCGCTGGCAGCGGGCCTACCCCTGGCTCTCCTCGCTGGCCCTGCGCCCCGGGAACGCCGGACCCACCCTGCGCTACTGGGCCATGGCCCTGCGCCTGCTCCAGTCGCTGGTCGTGCGGGGCGCCATGTTGCCCCAGCTCGACACCCGCGGCAATCCCTGGAAGGCCCGCTGGGGCATCAGCCTCACCAGCCCCTCGGACCGCGCCGCCCTGCGGCAGCTGGCCGAGGCTATGCCCCCCGCTGCCGTGGCCTTCCCCGAGAACGACACCTGGGCCTTCACCAAGACCGTGGCCCTGGGCGAGCTGGACGCTTTCGACATCGAGGACGACCTGGCCATGCCACCCGCTTCGGACGCCGTGCTGACGGCCTTCCTGGAGGACGGCGCCGACTTCATCATGCGCTTCGTGTCCGGCGGCCTACGGGCCGGGGACGATCCGCGCCTGAGCCTCATCCACCGCCTGCGGGGCCACAAGCGGGACCGCCTGCCCTGGGACGAGCGCATCATGGTGGCCCTCTCGCACCAGCTGCCGGAGTTCCCCACCACAGGCATCACGGAGCGCACCCTGGGCGAGCAGTTGGCCCAGTGGAGCGAGGGCGCGCGGCCCCAGTGGCTGCGGCCCAGCCTGCGCCTGGAGACCCCGGACGTGCCCACGGCCCTCCAGGCCGTGCAGGACGCAGACCGGCTGGCCGAGGAGGGCTGGGTCCTCAAGGTCGGCCTGGAGACCGAGGCAGGCGCCGACATCGGCGTGGCCAAGCTCTGGGAACCCTCCACTGAGCCCGAGGTGCTGCAGGCCCGGCAGGTGCTGCTGCGCGGCCTGGCCCGCGCCGTGCCCTTCTTCCCAGCCCTGGAGCGGGCCCTCTCGGGCCAGAAGCCCGAGGACCTGGTGCTGCGCCCCACGGAGGCCTGGGGCTTCCTCACCCGCGGCGCAGCCCAGCTGAAGGAGGCGGGCTTCCTCGTCCACATCCCCGAGGGCCTGGCCGACTTCGGCGGCGCGAAGCGTCTGCGCGCCAAGGTGCGTCTGGGTGCCCGTAACGTGCTGGATTCCGCGCCCCTGGCCCAGGCAGGCCTGGAGGGAAGCGTCAGCGCCGACTGGTCCCTGATGCTGGGCGACGATGCCCTGAGCGTGGAGGACTTCGCCCAAATGGCCAGCCTCAAGCACCCGCTGGTGGCCTGGAAGGGCAAGTGGGTGGCGCTGGACCCCGAGACCCTCAAGCAGATCTCCACCGTCATCCAGGCCAGCCGCGGCGCCGGTTTCGAGAGCATGACCAAGGGCGAGGCCCTGGCCGCGGCCCTCACAGGCACGGCGCGCATCCCCGGCGTCAGCGAGGCCATCGAGGTGGAGGTCGCGGGCGATTTCGGCGCGGCCCTGGAGGATCTGAAGATTCTTCCCGACAAACCCATCACCCAGCCTGCCAGCTTCCACGGCCAGTTGCGTCCCTACCAGCTGCGGGGCCTCGCTTGGCTGGAGGGCCTGTCCCGCCTGGGCCTGGGCGGCATCCTCGCCGACGACATGGGCCTGGGCAAGACCATCCAGGTGCTGGCCCTGCTGCTGCACCGGCAGGAGCAGAGCCCCGCGTTCGGCCCCGCCACGCTGTTGGTGTGCCCCACCTCGCTGCTGGGCAACTGGGAGCGGGAGCTGGCCAAGTTCGCGCCCAGCCTGCCGATCTTCGTGCACCACGGGAACAACCGCGACCGCCTGCCGAACACCTTCAAGCCCCACACCCTCGTGCTCACCACCTATGGCGTGGTCCGCCGCGAGGAGGACACCTTCGCCACCCGCCCCTGGGGCATGGTGGTGGTGGATGAGGCCCAGGCCATCAAGAACGCCGGCTCCGCCCAGGCCAAGGCCATCCGCAAGCTGCACGGCGCCTTCCGGCTGGCCCTCACGGGCACGCCCATCGAGAATCGCCTCACGGAGCTGTGGGCCATCATGAGCGCCGGCCTCCCGGGCTACCTCGGCAGCGAGTCCCACTTCAAGGAGCGCTTCGCCACGCCCATCGAGAAGTACCGCGACCCGGACGCCGCCAACGAGCTGCGCCAGCGCATCGGCCCCTTCATCCTGCGCCGCCTCAAGAGTGACAAGGCTATCATCCAGGACCTGCCCGAGAAGCACGAGATGAAGGTCTTCACCACCCTTAGCCGTGAGCAGGCCGAGCTGTATCAATACCGCGTGGAAAAGATGGATGAGGAGCTGGATGCTGCGTCTTCGGGCATTGAGCGCCGGGGCCGCATCCTGGCACTGCTCACCCACCTCAAACAGATCTGCAACCACCCGAGCCAGTTCCTCAAGGCCCAGGGGCCCTATCGGGGCCGCAGCGGCAAGCTGGACCGTCTCACGGAGATGCTGGAGGAAGTGGTCGAGGCCGGCGAGCGCGCCCTGGTGTTCACGCAGTTCAAGGAGATGGGCGACCGTCTGCAGATCCACTTGCATGACGCTCTGGGCTTCGAGCCGCCCTTCCTGCACGGCGGCACCACCCGTGAGGGCCGCGACGAGCTGGTGCGCAGCTTCCAGGAGGATCAAGATTCCTCTCCCGTGCTGCTGCTGAGCCTCAAGGCCGGCGGCGTGGGCCTCAACCTCACGGCCGCCACGCACGTCTTCCACTTCGACCGCTGGTGGAACCCCGCCGTGGAGGACCAGGCCACAGACCGCACCTACCGCATCGGCCAGACCAAGAACGTGCAGGTGCACAAGCTTGTCACCATCGGCACGCTCGAAGAGAAGATCGACGCCCTGCTGGAGTCCAAGCGGGATCTGGCCGACCGCGTGGTGGGCAGCGGCGAGGGCTGGCTCACGGAGCTGGACGACGACGCCCTCCGCCGCCTGGTGGCCCTGGATCCCGACGCCGAGCTGCTGGATCCCGACGAGGGCAACGGGGATGAGCCCGCCGCGCCGAAGCCCGGTGCCAAGCTGGGCCGCCGCAAGGTGAAGGAGGTGGCCGAATGATCAGCCACACCGACCGCTTCGGTGCCACCTGGTGGGGCCGCCTCTGGATCAACGGCCTTGAGAAGCTGGGAGACGACTACGAGAACCGCCTACCCCGCGGCAAGAAGTACGCAGAGGACGGCCACGTGTCGCACTTCGGCGTGCAGCCCGGCGAGATCCAGGCCCGGGTCCACGGCCGCAAGACCTACAACGTGACCCTGGGCCTACCGGCCCTCACCGCGGCCCAGTGGGAAAAGGCCCTGGACCGCATCGCCCTGGAGAGCCGCTTCGTCGCCTCCCTGCTGGCGGGTGAGATGCCCCAGGGCCTGGACGAGACCTTCCGCGAGGCGGGCGCCAGCCTCTACCCCCGCGTGCCGAAGGAGCTGCAGACCCACTGCGACTGCCCCGACTGGGCCAATCCCTGCAAGCACGTGGCGGCCGTCTGCTACGTGATGGCCGAGGCCCTGGACCGCGATCCCTGGCTGCTCTTCGACCTGCGCGGCAAGAGCCGCGACGAGGTGCTGCAGGCCCTGCAGTCGGCCCTGGACGCCGCCGCCGTGGCCGCGCCGAAGAAGCGGGGCCGCCCTCCCAAGAAGAAGCAGACCGTGGCGGACCTCCTGCGCCGAGAGCAGGCCGAGCCCGAACCCTGGCGGCGCCTCCCGGAGGAGGCCTACGATGCCATCCCCATGCCCCTGCCCGAGATCGCCATCCCCCGCGTGATCCCGCCCGATCCCTCGGTGTTCACCCAGCTTGGCCCCCTCCCCCACGCCCGCATCGAGACCAGTCTCTGCCTGGCGGCCCTCATGCACCGCACCGCCCAGTGGGTGCAGCAGCAGATCGAGGACGGTCCGCACCGCCTCGATGACGGGGAAGGCGAGGGCGACCTGGAACAGCCGGCCTCGCCCTTCGACGCCCCCCTGCAGCCCCCCCCCAACACCAGCCGCAACTGGCGCCACAAGACGCGGCGCTGGGGTAAGAAAAACTGACCGCAGCCCAAGGAGTCCAAATGCGCACCATCGCCACCCCGAACGCCCCCGCCGCCATCGGCCCCTACAGCCAGGCCCAGATCTCGGGCAACCACCTCTTCACCTCGGGCCAGATTCCCCTGGTGCCCGAGACCATGGAGATGGTCACCGGCCCCATCGATGCCCAGGCCGACCAGGTGCTGAAGAACCTCGCCGCTGTGCTGGCCGCCGCCGGCACCGGCTGGGACCGCGTGGTGAAGACCACAGTCTTCCTCACGGACATGGCCGACTTCGCCGCCTTCAACGCCGTCTATGAAAAGGTCCTGGGCACCGCCAAGCCCGCCCGCAGCACCGTGCAGGTGGCCGCATTGCCACGGGGCGCGAAGGTCGAGATCGAATTGATCGCGGAAGTGTAGCTCCCAGGAAGGATTTAAGGGGAAGACGCAAAGGCGCGAGGGCGAAGGAAGCTATCGCGTTTGATTCCCCTTTCTTGGCGTCTTTGCTTCTTTGCGTTGCGCTTTTCAGCCCAGCCCCAGCCGCGCCTTGAGCCCCGGCGCCGCCCCGCGGCTAACGTCCACCTCGGTGCCGCCGCTGAGCCGCACGCGCAGCCGGCCCGAATCCCCGGCCCGCACGCCCACGATGGCCTCGGGGCGGAGGAGCAGGTGGCGGTGGCCACGGACCACGCGGCTGCCCAGGACTGCTTCCGCTTCGGCCAGGGTCTTCCAGGTGGTGCGCAGGCGCTCGCCGGCGAAGGCCCACACGGCATCCTCCTCGAAGACGAAGTGGGTGGTCCGCGCCAGGTCCACCAGCACCACGCCATCACCCGCCTTCACGGGAACACGGAATGGGCCGACCGGTCGTCCGGCGGGATCGCGCCCCGTCCCCGCCTCCGCCCGGGCGCGCAGGCGCTGCAGGGTCGTGGCCAGGCGCTCCGCCGTCACCGGCTTCAGCAGGTAGTCCGTGACGGCCTGCTCGAAGGCCCGCACGGCATGCTCGGCATAGGCCGTCACGAAGACCACCGGAAAGGGGCGCGGGAGGTCCGCTACCACGTCGAGCCCCGTGAGGCCGGGCATCTGGATGTCAAGGAACAAGGCGTCCACGGCCTCGCCGCGGGCCAACCAGTCCAGCACGGCGGGGCCGTCCTCCAGCTCGGCCACCACCTCGCAGCCCGCCTCCCGCAGCAGCCGAGTCAGGCGCTTCCGGTTGAAGGGCTCGTCCTCGGCCACGAGCACCCGCAGGCTCATGGCTTCACCGCCAGGCGCAGCTCAGCCAGGGTCCAGCCGCCGTCGCGCCGGAGGTTCAGCGCATCGGCAGGCGCCCCCAGCAGGGCCAGGCGCTCTCGCAGGTTGCGCAGGCCCAGGCCTTGGCCTTCCATTTTTGACGGGGCCGGTCCCGTGTTCGCCACGCAGATGAAGAGCTGCTCGCCCTCGCGGCGCACCTGCACCTTCAGTTCGCCGCCGCCCACGGCCAGTGCCACGCCGTGCTTCAGGGCGTTCTCGACCAAGGGCTGGATCATGAGGGGCGGAATCTCGAGGACGTCCAGGGCCTCAGGCCAGTCCCAGCTTTCGCGCAGGCGGTGGCCCAGGCGGAGGCGCTCCAGCGATAGGTACAGTTCGACCAGGCGCCGCTCGTCGCTCAGGGGGGCCCGCAGGAGGGAGCCATGGTCCAACAGGGCCCTCAGCAGATCCGAGAGGTTCACCAGCGCAGCTTCCGCGGCGATGGGATCCTCCCGCACCAGCTCGGTCAGCCCGCTGATGGCGTTGAACAGCACGTGCGGGTTCATCTGGCCCTGCAGCACGCGGGCCTGGGCCTCATCGGCGGCCCGGCGCGCGGCGGCCTCCTGCAACTCGGCCCGCTCGCGATCTGCGAGGATCCAGCCCAGCAGGAGCCCGAAGGAGAGGTGCGCCACACCGAGGATCCAGAGCCGGGGGTGGATGGGAAGCCGCCGTGGCTCCCCGGAGTGGGGGAGCAAGCCCCGGCGTGGTCCGCCTCGCTCCGGCATCCCCTGGCCCCGCCCAGGGGGTGGCCCTCCGGCGCTCAGGAGCAGCAGGACACCGAGCGTGAGGGCGGCAATCCAGGGCAGGGCCTGGAGCGCGCCTTGCCAGGCCCTGGCCATGGGGGCTTCGTCCCCGGACCACTGCCAGGGCAGGGGCGCCAGCACCAGGAAGAGCGCCACCCACAGGGAGGGGATGCACAACTCCGACAGGCCGGGCTCGGGGAAGCCCATCAGGAGCCGGGTGCCATTCCACACCAGACCGAACAGCAGCGCGGCGCCCCAGGTCCGGGGGCGCCGCGTCCGCTGCCAGGTGGCCTGGAGGACTGCAGAAGCGCGCATGGCTTGTCAGAATAGCGGGTTCACTGGGGCGCGTCGGGGGCCGGACGGCCAAGGCCGGGGCCTCGCCCGCGTCCACCCCGAGGACCCATGCCCATGGGGGCCTTCTCGAACAGGACCTTCTGCTCGGCGGTAAGCAGGGGCAGGATCTCCTGCCGCACGGCCCTATGTTCAAGCATCAGATCGAACCGAGCGGCGGAGGCCTTGTCGTGGAGGACCTTCAGGGCGTCGGCATTGCTCGTGGCGTCGGCCATGGCGCCCCGAAGGACCTTGTGGGCGGCCTGGGCCGTCTCGCCCTTGGCCTGGAAGGCGGCCTGGTGCTTGTCGTGGATGGCCTTCACCTGGGTCTGCTGGGCCTCGCTGAGGTTCAGGCCACGGAGGCCGCGACCTTCGCCGAACCCAGGTCCGCGCCCATGGCCCGGACCAAAGCCGGGGCCCTGGGCGGAGAGCGCGGTGCCGAGGGTGAGCAGGGCCACGGCGAGGGCGGCGAAGCGAAGGGGATGGCTGGTCATGGGGATCTCCTGGTGGCTGGGGCGGATCATCCGTCCACACCAGGAGATACGCTCAGCGGGACGAAGGTGGAGCGCTCCGACCCGGTTGCAGATTCCACGGACCCAACTGCAGCAGGGGAAGGTCGAACGGGGCTACTCGCCCTCTTCCGTCTCTCCGATGTCCTCCGCCACGCCCTCCCACCGGTTCCGGGCCTGGTAGGCGGGTTCCTTGAGGTGGGCGAGGAAGTCCGTCATGCGCGGGCCCCAGGAGGAGGTGGCCACGCAGCCCTCGGGGGCGTGGGGCAGGAGATCCGCCGGGGCCTCCTCCAGGCAGAGCTGGGTGAGGGTCAGGGCCTGGCGGTAGCTCTCACCCACGGGCGTCAGGTTGGCGGACAGGGTGTCCAGGAGCTCGGCCAGGAGCGAGTCTTCCGGCAGGGCCTCGGCCTCGGCCTCCAGCAGCTCGACAGTCTTCAGCCGGGCTGTGATCAGCTTGAGGTGCAGACGCTCCAGGTCCCGGCGGGCCACGCCCCGGGCCAGGGCATGGGCCGCATCCTCCAGGTGGGGGTGGAGCTTGCGGAACAGCAGGGAGAGGGCCGTCTCGGCCGGGGTCATGGCGGGCAGATCAGTCATGCCTCCAGCCTACCGCCATCCCCCTTGGACGAACGGGGGCACCTGCCTCAGCATGGAACCTGGGAGTTTCCATGAGCGCGTCGGACCTGCTGGACATGACCACCATCCAGAACTTGGTGGAGCTGGATGACGGCGGCCACGGACTGCTCTCCGAGATGATCGCCATCTTCCGCGAGGACACGCCGCGGCGCATCCAGGACATCCTCGCGGCCGTCGCCGAGGGGAAGGCCGAGGAGCTGTCCCGCTCGGGCCACGCCCTGAAGGGCGGCTCCGGGGCCCTGGGCGCCAATGCCATGCGCACCCTGGCGGCAGACCTGGAGGCCCTGGGGCGCGACGGTTCCACCGACGCCGGAAGCGACCTCCCCACCAGGCTGAACACCATCTACCTGGATACCCTGGCGGCCCTGGAAGCCTACGTCGAGGACCTGAAGAGGCCGTAGCAGGGCTCAGGGCGCCCCGAAGGGTCTCACGCCCGCGGTGCCCTTGGGCGGGGGCTGATCGCTGATCTGGATGCGGCCGTTGGCGTCGGTCCACTGGTAGATGCGGTTGGCGGCCCGCTGCTGCGCCGTGGGCTCGGGCACGGTCTTCTCCTCTTCCACCTTGAAGCCGCCCCGACCCTTCTGCAGCAGGGTCATGCTCCCCGCCAGCTTGGGATCGGGCTGCACGGCCTTGCGGTGGTAGAGGTCCAGGACCTTGGGCACGTAGGCCCGGGTCTCACGGAAGGGGGGGACGCCCTTGTGCTTGTTCACGGCGCCCTCGCCAGCGTTGTAGGCCGCCACCACGCGAGTGAGGTCACCCGAGTAGTAGTCGTGGAGCCACTTCAGGTACTTCACCCCGCCGCTGATGTTCTGCCGGGGATCGAAGGGATCCAGCACCCCGAAGCGCTCGGCCGTGGAGGGCATCAGCTGCATGAGGCCCAGGGCCCCGACCCGAGAGCGGGCCTTGTAGTTAAAGGCGCTCTCAGCCTGGATGATGGCCCGGGCCAGGTGCGAGTCCACGCCCTCGCGCTGGGCGATCTCGTCCACCAGGGCGATGAGTTCAGGGCTCTTGAGGGCCCTGGCCATCTCCGCGGGCGTCACCGCCAGGCGCACCTTGCCCACGCCCACGTGCTTCAGCACCAGGCCCTGCCCCTTCATGTAGGCGGGTGGCAGGTTGTTGATCACCAGCCGGCCCTGGGGATCGTAGTAGGTGTAGAGGTAAGTGACGCCGGGCTTCGCCGACACCCTCGGCGTCCCGGCCGCCAGGGCCAGGGCGATCAGGGGAAACATCGGCAGCGGGAGGCGCGTCATCAGACATCCATGATAAGGCCAGGGGCAGCGAATGCCTAAAGGCACGCCCCCGCTGGCCTGGTGGTCTGCATAACGTGGCTGTCACAGCCAAAGTCCAGGGACTGGCCGGGATAGGATGGTTGTCCCCCCTTTCGGAGCATTCATGCATCGCACGGCCCTGCTCATCACCTTTGCCCTGGCGCTGAATGCCCAAGAAGCCACAACGCCCACGCCTGCGCCTGCACCGGCCGCCGCGCCCGCCGCGGCGCCCAAGTCCGTGGACTTCAAGGTGCTGGACGAGGGCCTGCTGGAGGAGAAGTGGTTCAGCATCCAGGTCCCCTTCGCGAAGGTGGAAGAGGCCGACTTCTTCTGGCTGAAGCCCGGCCTTGATCTCACGGGCAAGACCCTCCAGTTCATGCCCTGGGATGATCCGGTCTCCCTCCGCGCCGGCCGCGATGACAAGGATAAGGCCCGGGCCCAGAAGCTCACCGACAGCCTGCCGGGTCTGATCATGCGCAACCTGGAAGCCCCTTTGTCCGGAAAGATCACCCTGAGCCGGAAGGCGGGCGACTACCAGCTGGTGGGCCGCGTGGTGGACGCCAACGCCAAGAGCACCGCCGCCCGCTTCTTCGCCCCCGCCGCCATCGGCGCCGCCGAGACCGTGACCTGGGACTTCAAGATCGTGGACGCCAAGACCCAGGAGGTGGTGGCCGCCTTCCACCACCGGGTGGTCAGCGCCACTGTCATGAGCACCGTCGACAGCAAGCTGGAGAAGTGGCTGAAGGCCTTCGGCCCCTTCTTCCTGCAGCGCCTGACCAAGGCCTCCTAGACAGCTCAGCGGTGCCGCCACTCGCCTCAGGGGCGGGTGGCGGCAGGGCGCTCCAGGAAGGCTGTGAGCGCCTGACTCGAGAACGGCCCCGCATCATGCCGCGCCATAACGGCCCCGTCTCCGCTGACCCGCAGCAGCTTGGCGAAGCCATCGGCCCCCCAGCCGAAGGTCTGGCGCAGGGCCACCCCGCCCCGGTGGATCTGCACCACCTGGTCCCAGACCCCCTGCGGAACGTGCGCCCGCATCGCCACGGCGACACCTTCCATCGCCTCCGCGGCCGTATCCATCGCGGCCGTGGGCAGGCTGAGAAACGGGATGCCGCGCTCCGCGAAGGCAGCCTTCCAGGCGCCCACATCGTGTCGGGCACCATGGGTGAAGCCGATCACCAGGGCAAGCCCAGCCTCGGGAAGGTCCTCTGGAAATCGGAGGGTGCGCCCTGAGAGGGTGGTGCCTTCGAGGGGCGGGAGGCGATCAGGCAAGCGCCACCTTACATGTTCCTGCGGTACTGCCCGCCGACTTCGTAGAGGGCCTGGCTGATCTGGCCGAGGCTGCAGACCTTGGCGGTGTCCAGCAGGGCCTCGAAGAGGTTGCCGCCGCTGCGGGCGACCTCCTTGAGGGTGGCCAGGGCGGCCGGGGCCCGGCTGGCATTGCGCTGATGGAAGGCCTCCAGGTTGCGGATCTGCTGGGCCTTCTCCTCTTCACTGCTGCGGATGAGCTCGATGGCGCCCATCTCGGCCGGCGCCGGATTCAGGAAGGTGTTCACGCCAACAATGGGCAGCTCCCCGCTGTGCTTGAGGTGCTCGTACTGCATGGACTCTTCCTGGATCTTGCCGCGCTGGTACATGGTCTCCATGGCGCCCAGCACCCCGCCGCGGTCGGCGATGCGGCGGAATTCAACCAGGACCGCCTCCTCCACCAGCTCCGTGAGCTGCTCGATGATGAAGGCCCCCTGCAGCGGGTTCTCGTTCTTGGCACCGCCCAGCTCACGGTTGATGATGAGCTGGATGGCGATGGCCCGGCGGACGCTCTCCTCCGTGGGTGTGGTGATGGCCTCGTCGTAGGCATTGGTGTGCAGGCTGTTGCAGTTGTCGTAGATGGCGTAGAGGGCCTGCAGGGTGGTGCGGATGTCGTTGAAGTCGATCTCCTGGGCGTGGAGGGAGCGACCCGAGGTCTGGATGTGGTACTTCAGCTTCTGGCTGCGGTCGTTGGCGCCGTATTTCTCCCGCATGGCTAGCGACCAGATGCGCCGGGCCACACGGCCGATGACGCTGTATTCCGCGTCCAGGCCATTGCTGAAGAAGAAGGACAGGTTCGGCGCGAAGTCGTCGATGTCCATGCCCCGCGAGAGGTAGTACTCCACGAAGGTGAAGCCGTTGGCCAGGGTGAAGGCTAGTTGGCTGATGGGATTGGCTCCGGCCTCGGCGATGTGGTACCCGCTGATGCTCACGGAGTAGAAGTTGCGCACCTTCTCCTCGATGAAGCGCTCCTGGATGTCGCCCATCACCTTGAGGCTGAACTCCGCGCTGAAGATGCAGGTGTTCTGAGCCTGGTCCTCCTTGAGGATGTCGGCCTGCACCGTGCCACGCACGGACTGCAGCGCCTCGGCCCGCAGCTTGGCGTAGACGTCCGGCGGCAGGAGCTCGTCCGAGGTCACGCCCAGCAGGGCCAGCCCCAGCCCATCATTGCCCTCGGGCAGCCCGCCTTCGTACCGGGGGCGGGCCATGCCCTTCGAGGCGTAAAGGGCGTCGATCTTCGCCTGGGCGGCGTCCATCTGGCCGTGCTCCTGCAGCCACTGCTCGGCCCGCTGGTCGATGGCGGCGTTCAGGAAGAAGGCCAGCATGGTGGGGGCCGGCCCGTTGATGGTCATGCTCACGCTGGTGGTGGGGCAGAGCAGGTCGAAGCCGGAGTAGAGCTTCTTCGCGTCGTCCACGGTGCAAATCGAGACGCCGCTGTTGCCCACCTTGCCGTAAATGTCGGGGCGGACGTGGGGATCCTCGCCGTAGAGGGTCACGCTGTCGAAGGCCGTGCTGAGGCGAACAGCAGGCTGGCCCTTGCTCACGTAGTGGAAGCGCTTGTTGGTGCGCTCCGGCGTGCCCTCGCCGGCGAACATGCGGGTGGGGTCCTCCCCTGCCCGCTTGTACTCGAAGGAACCGGCCGTGAAGGGGAAGCGGCCCGGCAGGTTCTCCAGCAGCTGCCAGCGGAGGATGTCGCCCCAGCCCGAGTAGGCGGGCAGCGCTACCTTGGGCACGAGGGTGCCGCTGAGGGACTGGGTGTAGTTGGCGGCGCGGATCTCGCGGCCGCGCACCACATAGACGTTCTCGGGGTCGGTGTAGCTCTTCCGAAGGCCGGCCCAATCATGGAGCAGGCGGCGGCTCTCGCCGTGCAGCTCGCCCAGGTGCTCCTGGTAGCGCTGGCGGAGCAGGAGGATGGCGGCGCCCTGCTCGCCCTCGACGACCTCCACAAGGTGGGCGGCGTCGTAGAAGGTAGCGGCGGGTGGCACCCGATCTCCCAAGGTCCGCAGGCTCACCCAAAGGGAGTGGGCCACTTCGGCGGTCTCGGCCTGGCGCCGGGCCCAGGCCTTGTAGGCCTGCACAGCATCGGCGATCTCCGCCAGGTAGCGCACCCGCTCGGGCGGGATGATGGCGGCCCGCCGCGGGCTGCCAGGTTCGGCCTGCAGCCGGGGTTCCCAGCCAACGCCAGTCTTGAGGGCCAGGGCTCGGACCAGGTTGACATAGAGCCAGTTGGTGGCGGGGTCGTTGAACTGCGAGGCACAGGTGGCGTAGACCGGCATGTCCTCGGGCGCCTGGCTGAAGCGCTTGTGGGCCCGCTGGTACTGCTTGCGCACGTCCCGCAGGGCATCCTCGGCGCCCCGCTTGTCGGCCTTGTTCAGCACGACGAGGTCGGCGAAGTCCAGCATGTCGATCTTCTCGAGCTGGCTGGCGGCGCCATATTCCGGCGTCATCACGTACATGGCCAAGTCCGCCATGTCCGCGATCTCGCTGTCGCTCTGGCCGATGCCCGCGGTTTCCACGATCACCAGGTCGAAGCCCTCGGCCTTGGCGGCGGCGATGCTGGCCAGGAGGGCCTCACTGGTGGCCCGATGGGCCGCGCTGCGGGTGGCCAGGCTGCGCATGAAGACGCGGTCGCGCAGCTCCGGATGGTAGAGCGCGTTCATGCGGATGCGATCGCCCAGCAGGGCGCCGCCCGTCTTCCGCTTGGTGGGATCCACACTGAGCACCGCCACGCGCTTCTCAGGGAAGTCGACCAGAAAACGCCGGAGGAGCTCATCGACCAGGGATGATTTTCCCGCGCCACCCGTGCCGGTGATGCCGAGGACGGGGATCCTCCTGGCCGGCTGCTCAGCCGTGCCGACCCCGCCCAGCTCGATCTCGGTGATCCTCCTTGCCAGCGGCAGCGCCGCGGGCTTGGTGCGAGGGTCGAAATCGCACCGCTCCACCATGTCGTCGATCATGCCTTGCAGGCCCATCTGGCGGCCATCCTCGGGGCTGTAGATCCGCGCCACGCCGTACGCCTCCAGCTCGCGGATCTCGTCAGGGACGATGACCCCGCCCCCGCCGCCGAAGACCTGGATGTGCCCGGCTCCCCGCTCACGCAGCAGCTCCACCATGTATTTGAAGAACTCGACGTGGCCCCCCTGGTAGCTGGAGACGGCGATGCCCTGGGCATCCTCCTGGATGGCGGTATCCACGATGTCCTGCACGGAGCGGTTGTGGCCCAGGTGGATCACCTCGCAGCCCGTGGCCTGGAGGATGCGCCGCATGATGTTGATGCTGGCGTCGTGGCCGTCGAAGAGGCTGGCAGCCGTGATGAAGCGCACCTTGTGCACGGGGGTGTAGCCCACGTGGGCGTGGGCGGCGGTCTCGGTGGCGGTGAGCGTGGACATGGAACCCCCGGAAGGGCCAGTCTACCGGGGCTTCCCGGCTACCCGAAGGGCTGGTTTACCTAGAGTCAGTTGTCTTCCAGGAGGCCGATGGGGAACCGCTCCTCCATGAGCCTCTGCCGTTCCTGGATGTGCTGCATCAGGGCCTTCCATTTCGGCAGGCCACGAAGGGGCTCCAGCATGGGGCTGCGTTCGTACCAGGTCATGCACCCGAAGCCCCGGGCGAAGGCCCGGCCGGCCATCTCCATGGCGCTGGCCCGGTCGCCCATCAAGGCGTAGGCCTCCGCCAGCCGGATGGTGAACTCTCCATCGGGTTCACGCATGCCGATGCGCTCCTGGTCGTACTCCCGGAGCTTCTTCCAGGCCTCATCCTTCCGGCCCTCGAGGATCAGCCCGTAGATATCGCTCAGGCGCATGATGTTCGGGTAGCCATTGGCAAGCGCTGCGGCAGACCGGAACTCCCGCTGGGCCAACGCATGGTCTCCCCTGGTCAGGGCGAGGTAGCCACGGTAGAAGGGCAGCACGCCCGAGGTGCTGCGGAGGTGCCCGGGCTGATCCTGGAGGCTAGCCTCGAAGCGGGGGATCTCTCCGGTGTAGAGGCAGGTGATGTCCACCGCCTGCGGCTGCACTGCGGGGAAGGTCAGTTCGTCCCGCAGGTCCATGGCCCGCCGTGCCATCGGCAGCAGGCCCGCCCCGCGGGCCGCGTAGGTGATGCCCGTCAGCAGGGTGGGATTGTGGGGTTGCCTCTGTCGGGCCCCCAGCAGCAGGTCCAGGGCCTCCTGCTGGTTGCCGCTGTCCGCCTTCAACAGGGAGAGCAGGAAGGTCCCCCGGGGATGGTCTGGCACCAGCTCCAGGCCCCGCTGGAGGATGGTTTCCGTGTTGGCCTGCTCCTGGCGGGAGGCGGCGGGGCTGTTGAGCAGGGCGCGGTAGCGCAGGTTGCCGAGGAGGATCCAGGCGCTGGCGCACGCGGGTTCCCGCCGGGTTGCCCGCTCCGCAAGCTTCATCGCCTCCTCCAGGTGCTGGTTCTGCAGCCGCCAAGCCCCTGATCTCACGAGATCCCAGAAGATCTCGGCCGACTTGGGGATGAGGTCGAGGCGGGCGGACTGGACGGGCCGCGGAAATGTCTTGAGGAAGGCCTCGAAGGCCTGGGCCGGCGGTTGGGCCTCGGCTCGGTGCGACAGCCAGGGCACCGGCTGGCCCCGCACCAGCTGGCTGCCCCGAGCATGGCGGTAGGACAGATCCAGGTCGTCTCCCTTGCGGCTCGCTTCCAGCAGCACCAGCAGGATCTTGGACTGCCCCAGGAACGGCTCCAGGTCCCTCGGCAGCTCGGTCAGGCTGCTGACCGCAAAGCGGCCGTGGCACTCCAGGTGGTCCTGGATCATGGCGGCCAGGGCCCGGTTCTCGGCGCTCTCCAGCCCAGATGCATCTGATGCCACGGGCGTGATGAGGACCACCTTGAGGGGCGAGCGCACCCCCTGGAGTGCCAGCAGCCAGGCCAGTCCGCTCCCTGCCAGCAGGAGCAGCGCGAAGGCTGCGCCCAGCAGGAGGTTGGCTCGAGGGGATCGGGCTGTCAGCTTTGCCATGCTGCCTAGCTTAGAGCGACTAGACCCCGAACTGGGCCGGAGAGAAATGCGCCTGCAGGAGACGCTGGCGTTCCTCTAGGTGCTGGATCAGCGCATTCCAGCGGGCCGTGCCCCGGATGGGGGCCAGGAAGGGGCTCTCCCGGTACCAGCGCGTGCAGCCGAAGCCCTGGCTGAAGGCCCGGTCTGCATGCAGCATGGCCGCCTGGAGGTCGCCCATGAGGGCGCAGGCCTCGGCCATCTTGAAGGTGAACTCACCATCCGGCACGCGGAGCCCCACGCGGGCCTCCTCAAGGCGACGCATCCGCTCGGCGGCAAGGGTCGTCCGGCCTTCGGCGACGGCTTCGTAGATGCCGGCCAGCTGGTGGAACTGGGCGAAGCCATCCGGCAGGGCCTGGGCTTGAGCGAACCAGTACCGGGCCAGCGTCCGGTCTCCACGCATCAGGGCCACGTAGCCCCGGTAGAAGCGCACCACCGCGTTGCGCGGGTCTCCGGGGTGCTCGTTGAGGCCGCCTTCGAAGCGTTCCAGGTCGCCGCTGTAGAGGTAGGCATTTTCCGTGGCGTTCGGTTCGAGATCCGAAAAGACCAGCTGATCACGCCGTGCCAGGGCCTTCTCGGCCAGTTCCAGCAGGCCAGCACAGCGCGCGGCATAGGCGAGGCCTGTATAAAGCGTCGGATCCATGGGGTGGGCCCGGAGGCTCTGCTGCAGCACGTAAAGGGCTTCCCGCTGGTCCCCCGCATCGATCTTTAGCTGGGCGAGGAGGTAGCCACATTGGGGGTGGTTGGGAGCGAGCTCCAGGGCCGTTCGGAAGTACCGTTCGGCCTCCGCCTGGCCCTGTGGGAGGCCCTTCGGGTCGATCAGCAGCTGCCGGTAGAGCAGGTCCCCGCGGGTCATCCAGCCCGTGGCGCAACGGGGCTCCGCATCCGTGACCCGCCGCACGAGTTCCATGGCCACTCCAAGCCGGGCATTCTGCCTGTGCCAGGCCATGGCCTGCAGGAGGGTCCAGAAAACCTCAGGGCTCTCAGGAATCAGAGGGTCACCTTCCGCCTTCCGGGAAAGGCGGAAGGGAAGGCCCTCCCATAGCGCCGTGAAGGCTTCCCGGGGAGTTCGGGCGGAGACCTCCTGCGCTTGCCAGCTCGAGGCTCCTCGTGACCTCAAGTCCTCCGCTCGAGCCGCCCGGAGGGACAGGCCCAGCAGGGCGCCCTCGCGCCGGGGCTTCAGCTCCAGTAGCACGGCCGTGCCGGGAAGGCGCTTCAGGTGCTCCGGTCCGGGGACGTAAGACAGGTGTGTGAGGGACACCGGCGCCAGGGTCTTTAGGTCGTAGGCCACCAGATCCCGGAAGGCCAACCGGAGGTCGGCATCCATGCCCTGCAGGTCGCCAGGATCGGAGTGGATGAGCAGCATCTGGACCGATTGGCCGAAGCCCTTGCGATGCAGGAGCCAAGCGGTCCCGATCCCCGACAGCAGGAGGATCACCAGCGCGAGGATGGCGGCCAGGGACGGTCGGCGCGGCAGTTTCGAATGGGGAGAGCCGGCCATGGTGGGTTCCGGAAGGAGGATGCCCCAAGTTACCTCAGATCCAGGTGCCCGCGGGGGAAGCGCCAACGTCCCGAGGCCCCATAATCGTCCTGGGAGCCCCCATGATCCGTGCCGCCCTGCTTGCCCTGCTGATCCCGATCCTTGCCGCCCAGAGCCCGTCCAAGGCCGTTCCTCCCACGGAAGAGGCCACCATCCAGCGGTTCAGGGCCCATGCCAAGCCGCGGCCAGTGGCCCCCAGGGCCCCTCTCAGCCCTGAGGAACGCAACACCATTCGGCGATTCAAGGAAGCCAAGTCCAGCGTGGTGTTCGTGTCCGCCATCCTGAAGCGCCAGGACCCCAAAACCCAGGATGTCCAGAAGATCGCCACCGGAAGCGGCACCGGCTTCGTCTGGGACGAGTGGGGTCACATCGTCACCAACCACCATGTGATTAGCGCCGAGATCGGCGGCAAGCTGCTGGAGGACGTCGAAGAAGTCGAGATCACCCTCTCCAATGGAAAGTCCTACAAGGGGCGCGTGATCGGAAGCAGCTTCGCCTACGACATCGCCATCATCCAGGCCTTCGCCCCCCTGGAATCCATGCGGCCCATCCCCATCGGCCGCAGCTCCAACCTCCAGGTGGGGCAATCGGTCCTGGCCATCGGCAATCCCTTCGGGCTGGACCACTCCCTGACCCGTGGCGTGATCTCGGCCCTGGGCCGCGAGATCGCCACGGGGTATGGCACCTGGATCCTCAACTCGATCCAGACCGATGCCGCCATCAATCCCGGGAACTCGGGGGGCCCCCTGCTCGACAACGGCGGCCGCCTCATTGGCATGAACACGGCCATCGCCGCCACTCGCGGAGAGGGCTCGGTGGGGGTGGGCTTCGCCCTGCCGGTGGATACCTTGAACCAGGTGGTGCCCAGGCTCATCGCCAAGGAGCGCCTGGTGCCGCCGAGCATGGGCTTCACGACCATGGGGCCCTACGAGGCCCAGCAGGCCTTCGGCATCAACCGTGGGCTGGTGGTGACCGTGGTTGACCCTGACACCCCCGCGGCCAGGGCGGGCCTGCGGCCCTTGCAGGTGGACGAGGCGGGACGCCTGAAGGCCATGGGCGACATCATCCTCGGCTACCAGGGCCACAAGACGGAGAGTGCGGGCCAGTTCCTGGCCCTCCTGGAGTGGATGCCCCCCGGAGAGCAGGTTGTCCTCGACGTCTTGCGGGAGGGTCAGCTCATCCAGGTGGTGCTCAAGCTCGAGAAGGTGAAGGCCGGCGAGAAGGCCAGCCCACAGCCTACGAGCATCTGACCTACTTTCTGGCGGGAACCTGGATCATGGGGGTGGCGCCGCCCATGGGCGTGATGATCAGGTTGCCTTTGGCGCCGATCTCCCTAAGGGCCTGGATGCGGTTGTTCTCGATGATCTGGGGCGTCAGGCTCTGGCTCACGATCTGCTGGGCGCGGGCCTGGCCCTCGGCCTCGATGCGCTTGCGCTCGGCCTCCTGCTTCTCCTTCTGCAGCACGAAGGCCATCTTCTGGGCGTCCTGGTCGGCGGCGATCTTGTCGTTGATGGCCTTGGTGATCTGATCGGGCAGGAGGACGTTCCGCAGCAGCATCTGCTCCAGGGTGATGCCCCGCTTCTCGAAGGCCACCCTGAGGGCCTTGCTCACCTGGTCGATGAACGCCTGTCGCTTGGAGGTGTAGAGCTCGGTCGCAGTCAGGGCGGCCGCAGCATCGCGGAGGCTGGCGCGGATCTCGCTGCGGACGATGCGCTCTTCCACATCGGGGCCGATGGTTCGGTAGATCTCCGGCAGGCGGGCCTGCTGCAGGGAGTAGAAGACGGTGGCATCCAGCTTCACCGTGAGGCCATCACTGCTGATGACGGCGATGGAGTCGTCGCCCCGCTTCTGGCCCTCTTCGGCCACGTTGGTCATGGTGTAGTTCTTGGTCCTCACCTCCATCTCCACCACCTGGGCGAAGGGGTTGATGAAGTGCAGGCCGGAAGGCAGGGGGGAATCATTCACCTTGCCGAACAGGATCTGGATGCCCGCCTGGCCGGGGGGCACCACCACGGCCATGGAAGCCAGGAAGACCAGGGCGCCGAGTCCCAGGCCCACCCATTGCACGATGACCAGGCGTGACGACAGGGGGAAACCGACCTTGGTCTTCCACCTCCACGCCAGCATGCCAATCACGATGAGCAGAACGGCAACGAGGACCATCAAACACCTCCGGGGGCGCGTCAGCTTAACAGGCTCCCGGAACGGGGTGGTGACGGGGCCGAAGCGGGCCTAGTGGTGGTGGTGCCCGTGGTCCTCCGGGGGCGGCGCAGGGCGGCTGCCCTTGGGGGGCCGAGCCCTGGGATCGAGAAAGCGCAGGGGCACCTTCAGGGGGCCGTCCTGGTCCGAGCACTCCAGCACCAGCATGGCCTCGGGGGTGGTGCCCGTCCGGCGGACGCGGACCATGTGCCGCACGGATTCGGCTGTGGGCCGGTCCAGAAGCTCGAAGCCCCGACCCTGGATCTCTGCCTTGCGGATGCGGAAGGGCCGACCATCTCTGGCCGTGAGTTCCAGCCCCAACAAGGTGGTCTTCAGGTCGCTGAACACCAGGCGGGAGGGCTGGGCGATCACGGGGACCGCGAGGCGCCAGTCGAGGTACAAGGTGAACAGCGGCTGCCGCGGCCCGTTGGTGGCCACCTTGAGCACCTCCAGACCCGCCATGCTGCCAGCCTTGAGGCGGTCCGGCCGGAGGGTGATCCGCAGGTCAGCCGCAAGGCCTTCATGCAACAGCTCGGCCTCCAGATGGGGCGGTAGCTCGCTGGCCAGGACCAGCTTGAGGGGATCGCCGCCCTCCCGCGTGAAGCGGAACCGGAGCTCGGGGCTCTCGTGGGGGGCCACCTCGCCCAGGCTCTTTCGCTCGGCGTCCACGGCCACTTCGGGTCGCACCGTCATGTCGTAGCGGAGGATGTAGGTGGGCTGGGCTGGATCATCCGTCCCCAGGCGCACGGCGCCGCGGACGAAGCCCTCCAGGCCCGTCGGGTCCACCCGCACCCTGACCATGCGGACCTCGCCAGGTTGCAGGGGCGCAGCGAACTGGCCTTCGTCGAGGGTCAGCCCTAGGGACAGGTCAAGGAGGCGGAATCGGAAGGGGCGATCGTGGATGCTCTTGATGCCATAGACCGCCTCCCGGATCTCGCGCGGACCGACGCTGCCCAGGTGGACGGGGAAGGGCGTGGTCATCTCGATGCGGGCCGGGGGGATCGGATCCGGCTTGGGGGCGGGTGGCGCGGGCGCCTGAAGCAAGACGAGGGCGGGAAGGAGGAACATGGCGCGTCCTGGTGGGGGTTCCATTGTGGCCTGGGAGTGCCCTCTGGTTTGAATTGTTAATTGTTGTTAAGGAATGGGCGTTCGCCGGGCGGGGCACCCTCGTTATGCTTCGCCCATGAAGAACCACCGGAAGGTCCTCACCCTCCATGTCGCCGGTCGCACCGGCTTCGTGAACATCACCGAGGACGTGGCTGCCGCCGTCCGTGAGAGCGGCATTCAGGAGGGCCTCTGCCTGGTGAACTCCATGCACATCACCTCCAGCGTCTTCATCAACGACGAAGAATCTGGCCTCAAGCAGGACTACCTCCGCTGGCTGGAGCAGCTGGCGCCCTTCAATGCCGGCAATGATCCGGCCCAGGGCGGCTATCTGCACAACCGGACCGGTGAGGACAACGGCGATGCCCATCACAAACGACAAGTCATGGGGCGCGAGGTGGTCATCGCCATCACGGAGGGTCACCTGGACTTCGGGACCTGGGAGCAGGTGTTCTACGGCGAGTTTGATGGACGCCGCGACAAGCGCATCCTTATTAAAGTGATCGGGGAATGAGCATGATCACTCGCGACCTCTCCTCCCTGCCCAAGCGTGACGTCTACCGCATCCTCTCCAGCCTGGTGATCCCGCGACCCATCGCCTGGATCACGACCGTGGATGGGTCAGGCCGGGTGAACCTGGCCCCCTTCAGCAGCTTCATGGGCATCTTCGGGCCGCCCATGCTGGCCGTCACCCTGGGCCGCCGGAAGGATGGCTCCCTGAAGGACACGCACCGCAACCTGCGGACCTCCGGAGAGGCCGTGGTACATCTGGCGGACCTGCCCCTGCTGGAGGCCCTCCATGCCAGCGCCGCGGAAGTGGAACCGGAAATCAGCGAAGTGGCACGCCTCGGGCTCAGCACCGAGGCCTCAGACCTAGTGGTACCGCCCCGCCTCAGCGATGCACCCGTGGCCCTGGAGTGTCGCCTCAACCGCGAGCTGGAGTTGGGGCCCGCCAGCACCCTTGTCCTCCTGGATGTGCTTGTCACCCATGCCGCCGAGCGCATCTGGAGCCCGGAGCATGACTGCGCTGACGCCAGCTGCTGGGCGCCTGTCTCGCGCCTGGCCTCCGTGGCGGGTCCCAACTATGGCGTTCTCGGCCAAACCTTCCGCCTGGGCGCCTCCGAGCTGCCTTAGTGGTCGTCCGGCTCCACGAACAGGTGCTGGATCTGGGGAAAGCGCTCGTGGAGCCTTCGCTCCAGGGCGTTGATGGCCTCCACCAGGGCCATGCCGCTGGGCTGCTCCCGGAACTTAACCTGGAGGGCCACCATCAGGCGCTCGCTGCCCACAATCACGGCCACCAGGTTCAGCACCTGCTCCACCGCCGGGTCCTCGTCCACGGCGGCCCGCAGCGCGGCCCGCAGGGCGAGGGGGGGCGCCTCGTTCATCAGCAGACTCGTCACCTCCACCCCCACGAAGGCCGCCACGGCGATGAGCAGCAGTCCGATGGCCACGCTGCCCACGCCGTCCCAGACCGGATTGCCCGTCAGCAGCGTGAGCAGCACCGCGACCAGCGCGAACACGAGGCCCAGCAGTGCGGCGATGTCCTCGGCCAGCACCACCACCAGCTCCGTGCTGCTGGAGCGCCGCAGGTAGCGCAGGAGGGAACGGCCCCGGCGTTCCGGCTCCGCCGCCCGCAAGGCGCCACGCAGAGACCAGGCCTCCAGCCCGATGGCGATGAGCAGAAGCCCGACGGCCCAGCCCAGGTGGTGCGGCTGTTCGGGGTGGCGGATCTTGTGGAGGCCCTCCACCAGCGAATACAGGCCACCGACGGTGAAGAGGAGCAGCGCCACCAGGAAGCTGGCCACGAAGGCCGCCTGGCCGTGGCCCAGGGGGTGCCTGGAACTCGCGGGCCTGGCGCCCTGCTTCATGCCGATGAAGAGCAGAACCTGGTTGGCGCAGTCCGCGGTGGAGTGGATGGCCTCGGTCAGCAGGCTCGAGCTGCCCGTGAGAACGAACACCGCGAACTTGGACAGGGCGATGCCACCATTGGCGATCAGGGCAAGGGCGACGGCGCGGGCTGAACCTGTGGACATGGGCTTAGATTACCGCGTCACTCCCAGTGGCGGATCCAGGCCGGATCGTACTTTCCCTCGGTCGTGCGGGGTTCCGTTTCAACCCTGACCTGCGCCACGCCCAGGGACCGGAGCGCCGCCAGGAGGGCCTCGGCCCGCCGCTTTTGAAGGGCCGCCGGCAGGGCCTTGGCCGAGGGCACCTGCACGGCCCAGCGCCCCTCGACGCCCCAGTCCCAGACCCAGGCCTCCAGCTTCTTCAGTCCCGCCGGGCTCAGGTCCGACTGCTGGGGCAGGAAGAAGAGCAGGCCCTCCCTCGGTGGCGCCTCGGGCAGGGCGGCAGGCTGGGGGATGGTGGGCAGCGGGTCGGCATCCAGCGCCCCCGCCACGGGCATCAGCTTCAGCTCCTCGCGAAGCACGAGGTCACCCTTCATGGGGTGGATGGAGCCCAGTGGTTCGAAGCGGGTCTCGCACTGGTCTCCGCGCACCTCGATCACCCGGAAGTGCCCGATGGCCTGCGCCACGCCGCCGCGCTTCACCAGCAAGCGCTCGCCCACGCGAAGGCCGATGTTCTGCCCTCCATCCAGGCGATACACGCGATCCGACGCTTCATAGGGTGGTGGCCCCTTCCGCTCCACGGCCAGGATGTGAAGGGGGGCCTGGGCGCCGAGGGCGCCGGCGAACCCGAGGCTGAAGAGCAGAAACCGCATGGGGTGCTCATCGGCAGGAAGCGGGGGGATCCCTTAGAAAGGCCGGATATCCAGTTCCCGGAGCAGGTCCCCGAGGAGGTAGAGCGAACCGGTTACGAGACGGGGTGCCTCGGCCATGGCCCGCAGGTGGACCGAGGCCTCCCGCACCGTGAGCATGGGCGCCTCGAGGCCCCAGCCCTCCCCCAGTTCCTGGTGGGTCGCATACCGCGGCGCATCACCCTGCACGAAGGTCACGGTGAGGGGGCGCATCCGCTTCAGCTCGCGCGCCACGCCGGCGAGGTCCTTGTCGCCCATCGCGCCCACATAGAGGTGGGGGCGCACCCCGCAGGCCAAGGCGTGCTCCGCCAGAGCGCGGGCCCCATCGGGATTGTGGGCGCCATCCATCCAGACGGATTCCAGCCCCGGCACCTTCCAGAGCCGGCCGGGCCAGCGGGTCTCTGCCACGCCCGCCCACAGCCGCTCGTCCGGGACGGGGAAGCCCAGGGCCTGGAGTTGGCGGATGGCCTCGAAGGCCGTGGCCAGGTTGTCCAGTTGGTGGAGACCCGCCAGACCCACACGCCTGCCTTCCACTCGGGAGTGCTCCCAGCGGATGTCCGCAGGACCCAGTCTGGGAGCGGGATGCAGGGTCGGCTCGCAGGGCAGCAGGGGGCGGATCCACTCGGGGTCCAGGCCCGGTCCCAGCACGAGGGGTCGCCCGTCGCGGGCCGTGCAGAGCTTCTCCCTGGCGATGGCCTCGCGGGTATCGCCGAGGTATTGCTGGTGATCCAACCCCACGGTGGTCAGTACGGTCAGGATGGGCTCGGTGGCATTGGTGGCGTCCCAGCGTCCGCCCATGCCCACTTCCACGAGGGCCACCTCCACGCCGGTCATGCGGAAGGCCGAGAGGGCGGCCGTGATCATCAGCTCGAAGTAGGTGGCCTGGAACCCCGCCTGGGCCTCGGCCTCGAAGGCCTCGCCCAGCAGCAGGTCCAGGGCCCCTTCCCCGATGGGCTCGCCGTCCACCCAGACGCGCTCGGTGACCTCCCTCAAGTGGGGTGAGGTGGTCCACCCCACCACGAAGCCAGCGGCCCGCAGCATGTGGGCGAGGAACGCGCCGGTGCTGCCCTTGCCGTTGGTCCCTGCGATGAGCACCACCGGGAAGCTTGCGTCGGGACGACCGAGGCTGTCCAGCAGCGCCCGAATGTTCTCCAGTCCGCACTTGATGCCGAGATGGCCCCGCTCCTGGAGGCGCGGGATGTTGACAGGTTCGAAGCCCGGATCCATCAGTCCCTGGGTGTCGGCATCATCCACGCCAGGCAGGCGGCGATGAAGTCCTTGAGGTGGTCGCGGTTGACGACCTTGTCCACCATGCCGTGAGTCTGGAGGAATTCCGAACGCTGGAACCCCTCGGGGAGGCTCTGCTTGATGGTCTGCTCGATGACCCGGGGACCGGCGAACCCGATGAGGGCCTTGGGCTCGGCAATGTTCAGATCGCCCAGCATGGCGTAGCTGGCGCTGACGCCGCCGGTAGTGGGATCTGTGAGGATGCTCAGGTAGGGCAGGCCCGCCTTGTCGAGCTTGGCCAGGGCCGCGCTCACCTTGGCCATCTGCATGAGGGAGAGGGTGCCCTCCTGCATGCGGGCTCCGCCGCTGCAGCTGACGATGAGAAAGGCGCACTCCTTCTCCAGGGCCCGCTCGGCGCCCAGGCGAAGCTTCTCGCCCACCACGCTGCCCATGCTGGCGGCGAGGAAGTCGAAGTTCATGATGGCGGTCACCACCGGAATGGTGGACAGGGTGCCCTCCACCACGACCACGGCATCATCGGTCTGGCCGGCTTCGTCGAGCTTCCTCAGCTGGTCCTTGTAGCTCTTCATGGCCACGAAGCCGAGGGGATCCGCGCTGCGGAGGTCGCCAAACAGGGGCGTCCAGCCGTCGTCCATGAGGTTCTCGAGCCGCTCCTCCACGCCGATGCGGAAGTGGTAGCCGCACTTGGGGCAGACGTTGTGGGTGTTGACGAGCTCCTTCCGGTAGATCAGCTCCTTGCATGCCTCGCACTTGATCCAGAGGCCTTCGGGAACCCGGACGGTCTTCTCCTCGACGGCGGTCTTCTGCTGACGCTTCTTGACGAACCAGGACGACATGGGGACTCCTAACTTGTCTAGCGGCGCTTCGCCGGGCCATGCTTGAGGGCCTCGAACAGGCGGTCAAGCTCGCCTTCGCTGCCGTAGTGCAGGACCAGGGTGCCGGCCTTGCCCTTGGCCTTGATCTCGACGCGGGTGCCCCAGGACTGGGTCAGCTCCTCAGCGGCGGCCTTGATGAAGAGCTCCTGGGGGTGCTTCTTCCGCCCCTTGGCCTTGGTCTGCTTCTGGAGCTGCTGGATGCGGGCCTCCAGGGCGCGCACGCTGAGCTGCGACTGCACCACCTCGTGGGCCAGCTGCTCCTGCAAGCGGGGATCCGGCACGCCGAGCAGCACCTTAGCGTGGCCGGTACTCAGGCGACCGTGGGCCACCTCGGCCTTGAGTTCGGCAGGAAGACGCAGAAGCCGCAGGGTGTTGGCGACCTGGGGCCGGGACTTGCCGACCCGGTCGGCTACCTGCTCCTGGGTCAGCCGCAGGTGCTCACCGAGCTGCCAGTAGGCCGTGGCCTCCTCGATGGGATTCAGTTCCTGGCGCTGGATGTTCTCGACCAGGGCGATCTCGAGCAGCCGGTCGTCGGGGACCTCCTTCACCACCACGGGGACCATGGCAATGCCGGCCTTCCGGGCGGCGCGCCAGCGGCGCTCGCCGGCGATGATCTCGTACTGGTCGCCCACCTTCCGCACCACGATGGGCTGGACCATCCCATGCTGCTTCAGGCTCTCGGCGAGTTCAGCCAGGGCGGCCTCGTCGAAGTGCGTGCGGGGCTGGGACCGGTTGGGCACCATGCTGCCCAGGGGGAGCTCCCGCTGGCCAGAGTCCTCGGGAGCCATCTGGCTCATGAGCGAGGTGAGTCCACGGCCGAGGGCCGGTCGCTTCAACAGGGTCATCAGGCTTCCCTCCTCGCAAGGAGCTCCAGACCCAGCCATTCCTTCGCCAGGCTGAGGTAGGCTTGGGCGCCCTTGGAGCGCAGATCATAGAAGGCCACGGGCTTGCCGTGACTGGGCGCCTCGGCAAGCCGGATGTTCCGGGGGATCATGGTCTGGAAGACCTTCCCGGGGAAGGCATGGCGCACTTCGTTGGCGACGGCCGCGCCGAGGTTCGTCCGCTCTTCGGCCATGGTGAGCAGGATGCCGCCAAGCTGGAGCCGGGGATTCGGGCCGGCCTGGATGCGCCGGAGAGTCTCGGTCAGTTCCGCCAGACCGTCCAGGGCGAAGAACTCGCAGGGCATGGGGACGATGACTTCATCAGCCGCCGTGAGCGCATTCAGGGTGATCATGCCGAGGCTGGGCGGTGGGTCGATGAGGATGTAGTCGAACTTGTCCATGAGCGGGGCGAGTCCCTGCTTGAGCACCTGCAGCTGAGGCAGCTCGAAGAGCTCGAACTCCAGCTGCGCGAGGTCCTTGCCTGCGGGAATTACCTGCATCATCGGCACTTCGGTGCTGAGCAGCAGGGCCTCAGCAGGGGCGCCCTTCATCAGGGCGTAGGAACCCGCGCGGTGATCTGGCTTCGGAAACCCGAGACCGGTCGTGCTGTGGCCCTGGGGATCGAAGTCCACCAGAAGCACCATCTTCTCCATCATGGCCAGTGAGGCAGCGAGGTTGATGGCGGTGGTGGTCTTCCCCACGCCGCCCTTCTGGTTCGCCAAGGCCACCACCCGGGCGCGCATCAGGCGATCCCCATCGTCATCCAGGCGCTGGTCAAACCACGCATCTCGGCATCCCCTCGGGTGTGGAACATGCAAGTCTAGCAGGTCAGGTTCCACGGCGAAGCGCTGGTGTTTTCAGTGAGGGAAACCAAGCAATAGCGTGGGATCTGGATGCACGATGCCCAACCGGCGAACCGGGCCCGAGAGCCACAAATCCCGCCACGATCCATCTTCAGCCAGCTCCAGCTCGATGTTCACCTCCTCGCCGCTGGCCGTATGGATACGCCAGCTGCAGCCACCTTCCGTGCGCGCCAGCCAGGCGGCCGCGACGGCGCTGCCGGTCCCGCAGCAGAGGGTCTCCCCTTCGACGCCTCGCTCCCAGGAGCGGATTCTGGCTAAGCCAGGAGCGATGACTTCGACCACGTTCACGTTGGTGCCGCCGGGGATCGCCGCATGGTGACGCAGCGGCGGTGCGAAGGCCTTCAGGTCCACCTTGTCCACCGAAGGCACGCGCAGCACCAGCTGCGGATTCCCGATCCATCCGAAGCCCGCAGGCAGGGTCGTTGGGAGTGGCAGCGGACGCAGGCCGAAGCCTTCGCCCTGTGGCATGCGAATGCCGACCGCCTCCCCGATGCGGCGGAGCAGGATCCGCTCACCGTTCGAGAGAACCTCCACAAGAGCTTCCGAGGGCGCCCCAGGAAGTATCAGTGCGGCCCTACTACCATTGGAACAAAAGGACTTGGACCCATCCGAATCCCAATGCTCCAACTGCCAAGGGCCCACATTCGGTCTTTGCATCAAAAAAAGGCCATCTAAACCGAAGCCGCGCCCCTTGGGGCAGAGCAATTTTGCATAATCCTCACCAGAGCAATCTTTAGCCTCATCGCTCCAGAGGTAGCCGAAGACGTTGCCTGAGGCGGAGGCAAGATGGAGCTCCAAGCTACCGTTCCCGGTTTCGGAAGGTATAGACGGTCTCGCCCTTCCGCGCGTAGCCCTGGCGCCGGGCCAGAGCCTCCATGAGTTCGGGATCCTTCGCCGCGAGCCGCTGGACCTCGTCCAGGAGCTCTCGGTTGCGGTGGTTGAGCTCTACCAGGCGCGCTCGGGCCGCCTTCAACTCGGCCTCCCGCTTCCGCAACTCGGGCAACCCGCCCTGGGAGAACAGGATTGCCATCAGGGACAGGAACCCCGAGGCCCCCAGCACACTCCACAGCGTGGAGGACTTCAAGAGCCAGTTGGCGTTCATGCCAGAGAGCCTCCTAGTTCAGGCAGGAGCCAAAGGCGTCCCGGCCGGCGTAGCGGGCCGAGGCCCCGAGTTCCCATTCGATCTGGAGCAGACGGTTGTACTTGGCCACCCGGTCCGTGCGGCAGGGGGCACCCGTCTTGATCTGGCCAGCCCCGGTGGCCACGGCCAGGTCGGCGATGAAGGTGTCTTCGGTCTCGCCGCTGCGGTGGCTGATGATGGCCCGGTAGCCCGCCTTATGGGCCATGTCCACAGCCCGCAGGGTCTCGGTAACCGTACCGATCTGGTTGAGCTTGATCAGGATGGCGTTGGCAACGCCCTCCTTGATGCCCCGCGCCAGGATGGCGGGGTTGGTCACGAAGAGGTCGTCGCCCACCAGCTGGGTCTTGGCGCCCATGGCATCTGTCTGGGCCTTCCAGCCCTTCCAGTCGCCCTCGGCGAACCCATCCTCGATGGAGATGATGGGATGGCGGGAGACCAGGCCCTGGTAATACTCCACGAGCTGGGAGGGGGTCTTCTGGGCCCCGTCCAGGGAGTAAACCTTGCCGTTGTGGAATTCGCTGGCGGCGCAATCGAGCCCCAGGAAGACGTCCTTGCCCAGCTTGAATCCGGCCTTCTTGACGGCCTCCCCGATCAGTTCGAGGGCTTCCTCGTTGGAACCGAGGTTCGGGGCGAAGCCACCTTCGTCCCCCACCCCGGTTGCCAGCTTGCGGGTCTTCAGGACGCCCTTCAGGGCGTGGTAGGCCTCGGCGCCCCACCGGAGGGCCTCCCGGAAGTTCGGAGCCCCCACGGGCAGCACCATGAATTCCTGGATGTCCACGTTGTTATCCGCGTGGGCCCCGCCATTCATGATGTTCATCATGGGCACGGGCAGCAGCCGGGCGGTGGCCCCCCCGAGGTAGCGGTAGAGCGGCAGCCGTGAAGCCGTGGCGGCGGCACCCGCCAGGGCCATGGAGACGCCCAGGACGGCGTTGGCGCCCAGACGGCCCTTGTTCTCCGTCCCGTCCAGATCACACATCAACTCGTCGAGCTCGGCCTGCTGGAAGGGATCCATCCCCTGCAGCGCCTGGGCCAGCTCCACATTGATGGCGTCCACGGCCCCGAGCACACCCTTGCCGAGGTAACGCTTCTTGTCCCCGTCCCGACGCTCAAGCGCCTCGCGGCTTCCCGTCGAGGCCCCAGAGGGGACGATGGCCTGACCGGTGGTTCCATCGGAAAGTAGCACCCTGGCCAGCACGGTGGGATTCCCCCGGCTGTCGAGCACTTCGAGGGCTGAAACACGGTCGATGGTAAGCATATGGGCACCCGGCTCAGAGAGGCGCGCCATCGCGCCCCTCTGATCTTAGCCAGGTTATGTGTGCCGTTTGGGCCTACTTCTTGGCGGCCTTCTTCGGCGCGGCCTTCTTCACGACCTTCTTGGCTGCCGGCTTCTTGGCGGCGGCCTTCTTCGGCGCGGCCTTCTTCACGGCGGCCTTCTTCGGCGCAGCCTTCTTCACGGCCTTCTTGGCGGCCGGCTTCTTGGCGGCGGCCTTCTTCGGCGCGGCCTTCTTGGCGGCGGCCTTCTTCGGCGCGGCCTTCTTCTTGGGCGCAGCCTTCTTCGCCGGCTTCTTGGCGGCGGGGGCGTCGGCGACGACGGGGGGGGTCATGGGATCGGCCATAATTGGCTCCTTTACGCCCTTATGGGCGGGGTTGGAAGGGGTCGTGCGGGAAGTGGGCTTGCCCTTAGCATCTTTCGCGCCAGGTTGGGCCGCGTCTTTCCGCGGGGTGGACACGCGTTCCTTGGCCGCCGGTGCGGCCGTGGGGGCTGACGCCGCGTCAGCGGCAGAGCCGGTCTTGCCCTTGGGCTTCGCGGCTTTTTTCGGGGGCTCGACACCTGCCAGGATCTGGGCCAGGCGCTTGCCGGGATAGTAGTCATCGAGGAGGGCATCGCCGATCAGCAGGCCGTGGACGCCCAGGGCCTCCACCTGCTTGATCTGCTCCAGGCGGTGCGCTCCACCCTCGACGAGTTTGAGACAGCTCTTGGGGACTTTCTTGACCAGCGCGACGGCCTGGTCCCAGGACGCCTCCCAGGTGTCCAGGTTCCGACCCACGGCGCAGATGATGTCGGCGCCCGCATCGACGGCCCTCCGCAGTTCCACCTCGGAGGTGACTTCCACCACCACGTCCAGACCCTTGCTGGTGGCGAACTTGAGGAGCGTCTGCAGGCGCTCCTGCCCCAGCAGGGCGGGCATGAGGAAGATTGCATCGGCCCCGAGGATCTTGCTCTCCTCGACCTGGTATTCCTCGAAGATGAACTCCCGCCGGATCAGGGGCAGCTTCACCTGGCTGCGCACCTCGGAGAGATGCTTGTCCTCGCCGAAATAGAGAAACTTGTCGGTGGCCACCGAGAGGGCCCTGGCGCCGTTTTCGGCCAAGCTCTTGGCGTGGGTGGAGGCTTTGTAGGATTCCCGGACCTGACCACGGCCCGGGTCGCCCCCGGCCACTTCACCCAAGATGGTGATTCCAGGCTGGCTGAGCTCTTCTTTCAGGGAGTGGTGCCCCTTGTAAGCATCCTTAACCGCCACGGGGCCCCTCTGCTTCTTGATTTCCACATCCAGGGCCTTGAAGATGGCGACTTTCTTTAGCATTTCCCACTCTCCAAATCTCAGATACCTCGCTGCTGGCCCTATGGGGAAGATGATGGTCTGTTTTTCCTCTGATTCAACATGAAACCAGCGATCTGGATGAGGTCAACAGAGAAAAATGAAAAATCTTCATTTTTTTTGACGCTACCTCACCGTTCACGTCTCCTTCGTCCCAGAGCTCCCGAACCTGAATTCCGCACCGGCTGCCTCTTGTTTTTTGAGCCGCCACTCCAGGAGTGCCCTTCGGATCAGCGCTTGAGGCAACAGCATAAACCCGCGCCAGCATTGACTCCTAGCCTCGCCTGCGGAGCTCGATGGGTCGCGACAGCGGTGGGATCGTGGCTTCGAATGCCCCACCAGGATCGGCCTACCACCCCTGCGGCTTCGTGTCCTGCGACCAGCGCCGATCCTGTTAACCTTCTCATCGCACAATCCAGTCCTGGCGCGGCATTGGGCCACCCGGGATCCAGTCGGAAACAGCGGGAGGCCAGGACCATGACCATCCACGTCGTCGATCACCCCCTCATCCACCACAAGCTCTCCCTCATCCGGGATCGGAAGACCCCCGGAAGCTTGTTCCGGGCTCTGATCGAGGAGGTCGGCCTTATCCTCGCCATCGAATCCACCCGCACCCTACCCACCGAATCGGTGGTCATCGAGACTCCGCTCGAGCGCACGGGCACGCTCCGCTTGAAGGCGCTGGATCCAGTCCTGGTGCCAGTCCTCCGCGCCGGCCTGGGCCTGCTCCCCTCCTTTCTCAAGCTGCTGCCCACCGCCAAGGTGGGGCACCTCGGCCTCTATCGCGACCACGATTCGCTGGTGCCAGTCCCGTACTACCGGAACTTCCCGCCGCTCCTGGAGGCGCGCCCGGTCTTCGTGCTCGACCCCATGCTCGCCACCGGCGGCAGTGCCTCCGAGGCGGTGCGGCAGTTGAAGGCTGCGGGCGCGGTGAACCTCACGCTCGTATCCGTTCTGGCTGCGCCCGAAGGCCTGGAGAGGCTCCAGGGCGATCACCCCGATCTCGCGATCGTGGTGGGCGCGGTGGATCGTCAGCTCAACGAGAAGGGCTACATCCTCCCAGGGCTAGGCGATGCCGGAGACCGCCTCTTCGGCACCGCCTAGCCCGGGTGCCGGCGTCGCGTCCCTTCACCTCTGGATTGCGAGGCGCCGGAGGCGGGGATACCCACGAGGGGATGGCTACGGTGACCTAGGGGGTCGTGACCTTCCCTTGAGGTTGACCGCGGGGGCCGTGCCTTTGGACTCGACGGCCTGTCCCCGGGTGGCCGTCGGGTTCGAGAAAACGGGACGGAGAGATCTGAAGTGTCGATGCAAGATTGGAAGTCCATACCCCGGGGCCATGGGTAGAGCGCCGCACGGCCCCTGGGTGAGCCTTCAGATCTGGGCGACTCTCCAGGAGGAAGACGGCCGAGAAGGAGATGCTGAATTGTCCTGCCCGGGTGGAGTGGTGGCCATGGCCACAGGCACTCAGGGCCCAGCAGGACTGTGTCCGATGCCCGCACATCCAGCACCATCACCCTGCCTTGGGCACGACAGCCGAGGCCCCTAGATCTCCGGGCTCTCCGACATCCCCTCACCTTGAAAAAGCACGTATTCCCAAGCCTGACGCATGTCACCCATCTGGGCGTGCACTCTCATCAGTCGATCGACATCCTCCTTGCCGCGGGCAATGAGGATCTCGCGATGCCACCACCCATAGAGACGGATCAGGTTGTCCACCAGCTCTCCCCCCTGCTCGTGGTTCAGCCATCGCTGGAGCTCTTCGAGGATGGCCAGCACCTTTTTGGTGAAGTGATCCTTCAGCCTAGTATCTCCAGAGACGATGGCCTCCTCCAGCTTAACCAGGAAGCGCTGCGCCGCCTCCAGGAGCAACACCACGATGTGCTCAGGAACAGCAGGCGGTTCGCTCTGAATAGGAGTGGTCGAAGGGTCGATGTTGAAAGTCATGGCAGTAGCATCCACCAGTCCTATCGGCCATCTGATCTCGATGGATGACTTCAGGCGCTCGGCTCCACTGGCAGTCTCCACGCCGTCCGGTGGCACCGGCCGCGGACGACGACTCAGCTACTGAAGCGGGAAACCCAGAATGGCGGGAGCTTCTGATGACAGGACAGGTCCACTTGGAGGAGGATCACGGCATATACTGCCGTGAAATGTCTTGGCAGTCATCTGGAGAGTGGGGGTCCGGAAACCATGGGAAGACGCGACGACCAAGTCCAGGTTGCAACCAGCCTTGCACTGGCTGGGAGATGGCGGGAGGCCGCCGCCGCGTTCGCAGAAGCCGTGGCCATGGGGGCATCCGACTTCACCATCCATTTCAATTTCGGAACGACCTTGATGCAGTGCGGGGCCTGGCAGAGCGGCAGTCGGCAGATGCGGGAAGCCTTGCGCTACAACCCCACATCCCTGGACGCTCTCAACAACCTTGCAACGGCCTTGACCAAGCTGGGTCAATCGCGGGCCGCCGAAGATACCAGCCGGCGCATTGTCGCACTCGATCCGAAGCACCACATCGGGTGGACCACCCTCGGCCTGGCCATCAATGAGCAGGGGCGGATCTCCGAAGGGCTCGAGTGCCTCCGGCGGGCCCTGAGCCTAGCGCCTTCCTATCACATTGCCCGGGACAACTATTTAATGGCCCTGAATTTTCTTGCGACGGATGGCGTGGCGCACCGGAGGGAGCACCAGGCCCACTGTGCCCTGTTGCCCGGGGTTGCGCCCAAGGCAACCCCAAATGTGAATGGACGACGAATTCGTGTGGGGTACGTGTCCCCGGATTTCCGCAGCCATTCCGTGGCCTGCTTCATGGTCGGCGTCGTCGAGTCCCATGAGCGCAATACATTCGAGATCACGTGCTATTCCTCAACCCATAGCCCCGATCATGTCACCCAGAAATTCAGGCTTGCGACGGAGCGCTTTATCGACATCGCGTCAATGAGCGATACCGAAGCCGCGGCCCAGATCGAGCGGGATGGCATCGATATCCTGGTGGATCTGGCCGGACATTCCTCTGGAAATCGACTCGGAGTCTTCGCACAAAGACCCGCTCCGATCCAGGTGACCTATCTTGGCTACCCGGCGACAACAGGATGTTCCTTCATAGATTACCGCCTCGTAGATGAGGTCGCCGATCCACCATTTGCAGATTCACACGCTTCGGAATCACTGATCCGCCTACCTTCGCCCTTTCTCTGTTACGAGTCCATCCACGGGGCTCCCGACATCGAGCGTCCCCCCTCGATCCAAAATGGTTTCATCACGTTCGGTTCGTTCAATCATTCGTCGAAGCTCTCTGAGCACTCGGTTCAGCTGTGGGCTCGGCTCATGTGCGAGTTGCCAGACAGCCGACTGTTTCTGAAAGCTAGGGGGTTTTCCGATACCGGGGTGTGTGACCGCTACCGTGGGCAATTCCTCCTCGCTGGCATTGAGCCATCCCGGCTCACTTTCTCGGGCCTACTAAGCGACCCGGCTGATCACCTGGCCTCCTATGGCAGGGTCGACATCGCCCTGGACACATTCCCCTATAACGGAACGACCACGACCTGCGAAGCCCTCTGGATGGGGGTTCCCGTCCTCAACCGCACCGGCGGGCTCCATGCCGCCCGCGTGGGCAAGTCCATCCTCACATCCATCGGACTGGTTGAATTCGCCTGTGAATCCGATGAAGCTTTCCTCTCACGGGGAAGAGCTTTGGCCACAGACCCGGTCGGGCTAGCGGCCTTGCGCAGTGGCCTCCGGCAAAAGATCTCCTGTTCCCCAGTCTGCGACTGCAGCGGCTTTGTCGCAAACCTCGAGGCGGCCTATCAGCGCATGCTTCTTGCACACTAGAGGGTGCATGCCCTGAACCCCGGCAGAATCCACCTTGCCTTCCCCGGAGCCCGCGATGACCCCAGAGGAACTCTCAAGCGCCGTGGCCGAGCGGCCCTACTGGTATCACCGGATTGAGCTGCCGGGCGGGGTGACGACCCCAGGCTGGGCACCACTCTCTGCGACTGCCTACCGGATCCCAGAAGACCTGACGGGGAAACGCGTGCTCGACGTCGGCGCCTGGGACGGGTACTGGTCTTTCGAAGCTATGAGGCGGGGCGCCGTCGAGGTCGTCGCGATCGATGATTTCTCAGACTACCTGGGCAGGCTGGAAACCCGGGACCGGAATGCCTGGGACACGTTTGACCTCTGCCGAGCAGCCTTCGGCTACAGCGAGAAGGAGTGCTCCCGGATCGAGATGTCGGTCTATGACCTCGATCCGGAGTTCGTCGGAACCTTCGATGTGGTTTTCTTCTTCGGAACGCTGTACCACCTGCGCCATCCCCTGCTTGCGCTCGACCGGATCGCCGGGATCTGCTCGGGAGCCCTGTACCTCGAGAGTGCCATCTGTGACGATTTCTCCCCCTACCGCGGCGGCATCGGGAAAGGCTATCCCGACCGGCAAATGGTCATGGAGTTCTATCCGACCACCCAGCTCAGTAACAACGCCACGAACTGGTGGGCGCCAACCCTCCAATGCCTGATGGCCATGACTTCGGCCGCCGGCTTTGGCGAGATCAAGGGCTGGAAGCTCGTTCCCAACCCCGCCGAGCTCCGGCTCTGCCGGGGCTTCGTGAGCGCCAGGCGTGCGAGCGCCCCCGTCCATAGGCCTTAGGGGAATGCGGCCCTAGCGGGCGCCCGCGCCATAGCCCCGGAGCGCTCGATTCCCGCGGGACTGGGCCTCCAGTTCACCCCTAACTTGGTTCAGTGCCTGTTCCACCTCAGAGAGGCGAGCCTCTAGCCTTTTTCCAGCTGCGTGGGACCGGTCGGCCAAGCCGGGCCACCCTTCGCCACGTTCGGCTCCAGCCAGCGATGCCCGGAATTCAGCGTCCCAGGCGGCCAAGGCGTCCGCATCCGGCTCCCAGGCCGGGTCGTCCAGCCACGCCTCCATCTGTTCGATGGCCACGCGGACCCTGCCATCGCTCATACGACCTGGTTCCCGAAGGAGGGCTCTGCGCCCTTGACCCCGCCGGTTTTTTTCTCGTGGAGCTGTTCCCACGCCTGGCGGATGTCCCCCATCTGCTCGGCCACGGCCCCTAGGCGTCCAGCATCCTTGAGGTGACCGGCGGCCACGAGTTCCCTCGTCCACCAGTCGTAGAGCTTCTCTAGGTTCTCGACCAACTCGCCACCGTCCTCGTAGTTCAGGCGAAGGGTCGCCTCGGTGATGGCATCCAGGACCCGGGTGAGGCTGGTGGCGGCCCCGGAGATATCCTTGTGATTCAGGGCCTGGACGGCCTTGCCAAGGTGCCGCTGGCCAGCCTCCATGATCAGGGCAGCCTGCTGCTCGGGGCTTGCCCCCATGACCCGCTGGGACAGGTAGGCATCGGCGGATTTGGCGTAGGCGTTCAAGATGGGATCCCCCAGCTGTGTTTCGGCGATTTCTGCCGAACCATGAGTCGAGGCAAATCTCAGACCGAAGCCAGGGAACCCGCACTGCCCCGCATCTGGGCCACCACGGATTCCATCTGGGCAAATTTCTTCTTGAGGTTCTCCTTTTCCTGGTTCAGCCGGGTCTGGGCGGTCTGAATCTGTGCGCCCAGGCTCTTGTTCTGGGCCTGGATGGAGTCCAGGATGGCTTTCAGGCCTCCCCCACTGCTGACGCTGGTGAAGCTGGAGATGATGTCCTTCATGGCCTGGCCCACGCCCCGGCTCAGGGTGATGGTTCCGGTGGCGGCATCCGTGACCGCGAGGCTCAGCCCGGCAAAATCGCCCGTGCCCGTGAGAACACCATCGACGACCAGGATCGGATCACTGGTCACGCCGTTGCGGGTCAGAGTTCCCGAGAGGGCGCCGGTCCCTGGATCCCTCGTGACTGCGAAATCCACGGCCCCCGTCACGGTCTTGGTACCACCGGCCCGGAAGGTCACGGCGGGGCTGGTGGAATCCCCTGCAAAGCTGAAGAGCCGCTGAACAGCAGCCAAGTCATTGCCCACGGCTGTCTGGAAGGTGATGACATTCAGGTAGACGGTGCCATCGGCCTGGCTGCTGATCCCGATGTTCGGCAGGGCCTTGTAGGCCGAACCACTCGGCAAGCCCGACGTCTGGCCGAAGAGTGTGGCCTTGAGGTTCGCCATCATGGTGCGGGTGGTCGAGTCCGAGGCCAGGGGCGCCTCATTGATGCTGCCGTCCGCATTCCTGGTGGAGGTGGAGGCTGCCTGGTAGTCCTTCATCAGCTGGTTGTATTTCGTGATGAAATCCTGGGCTGCAGCAGTGGCACCTGCCTTGTCGGGGCCCACCGTCAGGGTGGTCGTACCGGTTTGTCCCCCCTGCTTGAGGGTGAAGGTCATGCCATCCACGGCATCCTTCACGATGTTGGTGGTGCGGGTGAGTGCGATGCCATTGACCGTGAAGTTCGCATCCACGGCATTGGCACCGGAGGTGGCCGAAGTCACCCCACCGATGATGGTCTGCGTACCATCCGCCAGGGGGGTCCCATAGCTGCCGGCCGGAATGCCCAGGCCGGGGGCGACCGTTCCGGACAGTGCAGCGAGGGTCACGACACCGCCGGTCTTGCCCGTGCCCGTGTCCTTAGCCGACAGGACAAGCTGGTAGGGATTGGGCCCCTTGCCCATGTTCACCACCGAGGCGACGACGCCCGCCCCCGAGGCGTTGATCCTGTCCCGGAGGCCGTTCAAGGTGTTGGACGAGGCGTCCAGGGTGATCTCCTTGACAACCCCATCTGTGCCCTGGACGGCAAATGTGGCGGAGGTCCCGGAGGTGAAGATCGGTGAGAGGGCGGAATCACCAGGATTGGCCACGGCCAAGTTGGTGGTTAAGCCGGTGACCGGGTCCACGGTCGCCGAGAGGCGGCCCTTGGTGGCCACGGTCTTCACGCTGATGTCGTAGTTGCCAGAGGCAACCCCACTCGCGGTGGCGATCACATTCGTGTTGTTGCTGTCGGTGCTGGTCACAGCCCGGCTGTTCAGCTTGTCCTGCAGGGTGGCCATGCTGAGGCTGAGGGTGGTCAGCGCCGTCCTCATGGCATTCAACGCCGTGGTCTTCTTGTCGTTCAGGTCCTTCTTGGCCTGGAGGCGGTTCATGCCGGTGGCTTTCTGGGCCACGATGGCATTGATCAGGGCCGTGGTGTCGATGCCCGTGGTCACGCCGCTGATTGAGCTAAGGGAGGAAGTCGCCATGGCACACCTCGAGAATCATACGAGCAGGAAAGTCTATCCCTCCTGGTCCACCAGGGCACCGGATGACTGACCCAGGCCCTCCAGATCCCGCAGCCGCCGGGACATGCCAAGCACTTCTTCGGAGGGAATCTGGAGCACGACCTCGCCGGTTCCCTGTTGGATCACCTGGTAGACAGTGCGGCCTGAGCCGGCATCCACCTGGAGCTTGAGCTCCGGCTGGGCCTGCTGGAGGTGCTGATTGACCTGGGCCGCGGCGGCGGCCGGACTGCCTCCGGGGCCCTTGGCCGCGAAACGGCTGGCCGGGGCTGGTGCCGGACGGGGGCTGGTGGGCTTGGGCGCAGCGGCCGCACTCGTCACGACGGGGAGACTTCCCAACGGGCTGATCGGATTGGCCATGAGGAACCTCCTTTCCGGACTCTATACGCCTGGAGGGGGCAGAACGGATCCGCCCCCTCCCGATGTCAATGCACGCCTACTAACGGAAGAGGCCCAGGATCGTCTGCGCGGACTGGTTGGCATTGCTCAAAGCGCTGGTGCCAGCCTGCATCATGATCTGGTACTTGGTGAGGTTCGCCATCTCGGCGCCCATGTCGGCACCCAGGTAGG
>NZ_JBATQW010000002.1:0-80106 GCF_049292215.1 Geothrix sp.
CTTTCACGGCGGTAACACGGGTTCAAATCCCGTTAGCCCTACCAGAAATACCAACACTTAGGCCCGCGAAAGCGGGCCTAAGTTGTGCCGTGTCCAAGGGCTGTCCAAAAGGTCTTCCTGGAAGGCCTCAGACGGTCCCGGTGGAGATTGGGCCTATCTTCTCCACTGCAGGGAGACAAGTTGGGCAGCACCCTAGTCAGACGAAGACGACGATCCAAGGCAATGATCATGCTGATCCTGGACTACGACAGGGCCTTCAGCAGCGATGGAGTCCCCTATGGGGTTGCCCGGACATCAAGGCTTAGCAAGCGGCTAAGGAGGGCCATGCTACAAGAGGCCCGTTGGCAGCACTAAGCACAACCTTTGCGGTTGCCTGCGCAATCCTGAGGGCAAACTGGGGGGGAAGGGACGACCGCTGCGCAATGTCCGGGGGGGGCGGACCAGATTCCATAAAATTTTGGAATCAATTCGAAGCAAGTAGCGACGAGGGTTTGAGCTGATTTGAGGCCCCAATCGAGACCTTAATGGCATCCAAACCTACGAGCACAATCCGGGACGGCCCCAAAACGGCGGGACAATGTGCATGCGGCCACCGACAGCCGGAAGCCGCGCCACCACAGGGTTTCCGGGCAAGGCCTTGGGGGTGGCACCCCTGCCGAAGGCCTGCCCGAAAGGAACTCTCATGAATGACCGCCTCTCCCCCACTACCGTGACGCTGGCCTCCGGCGACCCCCTCCCCCCGGCCGCGCGGCCCGCTGCCGATGGGGTGAAGGATTGGCTCCTTCTCGGGCCTGCGGAGGGCCGGGACAGCGAGTACGGCCTCTACGCCTGCCCGGTGTGCGGCGCCCCCGCGCCCAAGAAGCACGGCCACGTCCAGTCCCACCAGGTCTCCTGTGACGCCTGCCTCCGGGTACGGCTCGAGGCGGCGGCCAAGCAGCGGGGCATGACCTACCTCGGACCCGTCGCCGGGCGGTCCGGCTACCACACCTACATCTTCGATGGTTGCGGGCATCCCACGGAGGGCCAACCCGGGAATCTCCGTTCCGGCCAGCCGCGGTGCAAGGCCTGCCTCGAGGAGAAACTGCGGGAGGAGGCGCACGCGCAGGGCTACGAGTACATCGGGGAGATCGAGGGGGACAAGCGCCGCCGGTGGTACAAGCACCTGGTGGTCACACCCGATGGAGAGCCCTGTGGGCACAAGGACAAGTTCCAGCCCGGGAACATGCGAATCGGGGCCGTCACCTGCACGGTGTGCGAGGGCGGCGCGCGAGCCAAGCTCAAGACGACGAAGCAGAAGTCGCGTAAGGCGCGGACCCGGCGGCCCGAAACTATCGAGAAGTACAAGGCCATCGGGCAGGCCAAGGGCTGGCACGCACTTGAGATCGTCGGCGCGCATGGGCTCGTCCTCTGGGAGTGCAACACGTGCGTTCATCTGCAGAAGGGCACGGCCGGCAACATGGAGCGAGCCGGGATGAGGTGCGACGTTCACCAGAACATCGAGGAGCACTGGAGGGCCGAGGCCGACGCCAGGAACCTCGACCTCGTGGAGCGCCTCGACGGAAAGACCGCGCTGTACCAGTGCCGCGTCTGCGGCCATCCGATGCCCAAGAAGGCGGCCAATCTGCGCCTGGCCGAGGGGCCGGCCGAGTGTCCCGTGTGCCGGGAACGGGGCTGGCGGGAGGATGCGGAGGACCAGCGCTTTCTCTATCTGGGCCCGGGAGCTGAGTTCGCCTACGGGAACTACCGGCATCCGCTGCGGCCTGACGGTTCCCCTTGCGGGTGGGAAGGTGATTTCGTCCGGCGGAACATGGGCGCTGGTGAGGTGTCTTGCCCCTGGTGCGGCGAGCCTGGAGAGTCGGCCCTCCACCAGGGTGTGGCCCATTGGCTTTTGTCCCAGAGCGAGTTCCCCGGCCTTCACGTGGAGCGCGAGGCCAAGATTTTCGGCCCCGGCGTTCTTCAGGGCCACCCTCTCCGGCTGGATTTCCTCCTCACCTACGGGGATCTCCGTACGAACCTCGAGATCGATGGCCTCCAGCACTTTTCCTGCAAGGTCTCGTACCTTAAGGGGCGGCCTGCCAAGTGGCGTCGTTCCGTGGCACACGATGCGCGCAAGGAAACCCTCTGCAGGCTGCGCGGGGACCGGGTGCTGCACGTCGGCACCTGGGAGGGCCTCGAGGTTGCCATTCAGCTGCTGCGCGAGGTGCTGTCCGGGGCCCGTTTCACCGACCGCCGGGCTGAGGACTTGCCTTTCTTTGGGTCCGGCCTCCCGGGTGGCTGCCCGGCCCCTGACTGGTACACCATTCGCGCGGCCGTGATCGCCGAGACCGAGAAGGCCATGCGCGCCCAGGAGGCCAGCTAGGCGCCACCAGAAAATCTAGGACCGGGATGCTGGGGACCTAGACCAAGAAGGTCCCCAGTGGGAAGTATGGAATCGGCCTACTTCACCCAGTCGAGGCTCATCAGTTGCAGGCAATTGATGTAGCGGGCGAAGGAATTGAGCCGGCTTTCCCGCCAGGTATATCCCCGTGGGCAGCTCCAGCCTTCCAAATTGCTGGGCTACGACCTCTCGTGGCACTCCATGGGCATTGCGTTTGTGGCATTTATTTATATAGTTGGTGATCTGTCTTCCGGACGGGGCCACATACCCATAGTGCCAGACACTGAAAACATGCAGCTCAGCCTCTAGTCCGAACGTAGAGGCTTTCTTGATGTAGCGCTGGCGGTCTGTCGCTCGAACATTTGTGTTGTCCACGACCACGATGGGAGCGTTGTTCGTAATGGCTTCCAGAAAACGCTGCTGACATTGACTATGAGCCGCACCAAGCTGCCAGAGATCCCAAACATCTTCGAAGGACTGGCTGGTAGCTGTAGCTAATTCCTCAAAGTAATGGTCCGCGCTGACAATCACGGCCTCAGGGAAGTGTTCCCGCGCATACGTCGACTTGCCAGAGCCAGAACAACCGACAAGTAAGATCACTCGTGATGCCACAGATCCCTTTCAAGGGAGTCAATTCCAATTTTTAGTGTACGGCTACCCATTAGACAGTGCGTGACCAACTACCCCTATCAGCGCAGTAACCCTGTAAGTTCTGTTATGTTTCTATATTTTTTATTTTTAACAACTTAAGCTTTTTTTGGGACCCATTTTCGATCATACCGATCCTCTGAGAACCCTCGCTACTTCGTTTTCAGGATCAAGGCTGCCTGATCACCTTTAATCCCCAGCATCGAAGCCGACTGGTCCACGGACCATCCCGCCTCGAGTGCGCTGGCCAGGAATTCCCACCTGGCCTCCCGTAAGGCGGCAGGGGTGTGCCCGTCCCCCTGCCCGTCCTCGGCGAGCAGGGCTCTAAAGAGCTTTCGCTCGAGGGGCCCGCATAATTCGGGCATCCTTGGGCTCTCGGTTCTCTTGAGTGCCACCAAGGGGCGGATGATGCCACCTTCCTGGCTGATCACCCCCCGCCTTTGAAGTTTCAATAGGACCCCGTAGAGCCTCCGAGCGACACGCCCCTTGGCGCCTTTGCTGGACCTCTTGGACACCAGAAAGACCGCGAAGTGGTCGAGGAGGGCACGCCGCAACACACCTTCGGGGTAGGACTCAAGAAGGACCTGACGAACCCAAACCCCGCTGAGCCTTCCTACAGCCATGCCCGCCTCTGCCAGATAGGACTGCCAAATGGTGGCCGGTAGACCTTCACTCAACCCCACCCGATCTTGAGGGCGCGAGAGAGGCCCTTTTCGGTAGGTGCCCCTGAAGCCAACTCCCCATTCAGATGCCGCCATAGCCTCCTGAGGCCAGCTTTTAGGGCGATGGCGTCTATCCAATCCCCGTCCCAATCCACCTGCCGAAACTGACATACCGCCACGCCGAGTGCCTGGGCGTAGGCCACCTCGAGCTGATCTCCCGCCACCCAGGTGAGCCGATCCAACACACTGGCCTCCGGCCGCAGACAAAGGATGGGGCGTCCCTCCATGGTCGGAACCAAGGTCGAGGCCTCGCCCTTCTCGAACACATAATCGCCAACCGCCAGTGGCCCCGTAGGGAACTCGATGGGAACACCATCCACCACCACGTGCCGGCCCAAGGCCTCCTCCACGTGGATCCCAGCCTTGGCGAGGTCACCCACGGAAAGATGGGTGATGAAATCCAAATCTCCAGTGGCGAAGATTCCTTCCCGCTGGCCGACCCACACCTGAACGGCAGAACCTCCCACCAGCACCGCGTCAGCCTTGAGCTGCTCAAAGGCGTTCAACAAGGCCGAGGGCACCCCAATCGGCGCGGGCGCGTAATGCCACCGCCGCGAGGTCATGTCCGTTTCCGCTTGGGAGGCCGCCGCCGCTCACCGTCCAGACGCACCGAATCCTCCCGCTCCTTGAGCGCCACCGGATCCTCCGCCTCACGGAGGAGCCGACGTTCGATGGGATCCCGCGACTTCCGGGCGGCGCTCGCGGCCAGCCGGTTCCCATACCTCGAGAGCACGCCCTCCAAGGAAATGGTTGGACGGGTCCGGTTGTCCTGGATGCGACGAATGGCCTCCAGGGCCCGCGTGATGGTGCTTGGACGCACCCGCCGCAGGGGCTGCTCCTGGCGGCTGAGCATGGGCTGGCTGATGCGCAGCGCGAAGGCCAGGTCCGACTGCGTGATCCCTGCCGCCTCTCGGGCCGCCCGAATGGGGTTTACGGGAAGGGTGGTTTCGAGGCAGGACGCCGGGTTGGCCAGGAGCCGATCCAAGGCGCCCACCTCGTTGATCGTGGAAGGTGCGGCGGGCTTAAGGCGACGTCGGATGGCCGGCGTGAACTGAGCCACGGGCACGAGGGCGAATATCCGCCGCCCCTCGTCATCCGTGATGTAGCCCACCGAGCGCATGCCGGCCTCCAGATGAAATTATAACCTTTTATAACCTTTTCACCAAATGGAATACACCGCCCACCCGCCCCATTCGAACCAAAGCCTCGAAAGGCTTAAGTTGCAGATCCACCTCCTAGGCCTCCAGCACTCCGAGGCCTTTATCGGAGAGGAGTTGGCAGGCTGCCCGGAACAGCTCTCACGCTATGCCGAGGCACTCCGGTCCATGGAGAGACGGCCCGTCTGTGCGTGGCTGGTCGCGTTGCGCAGTGGGAAGTGGACTCCGTTTCCCGTCGACTGCTCCACCTGAGCCCGCTAACCAGACCCCGGACGGGGAAGGGACTGCGCGGTCCTAGCCCCGTCCCACCGAGTGGGTGTTCATCCAGCCTGCATAGCGGCGGTCGGAGGTGCGGGTGTGTTCGATCATCCAGTTCCTCAGGCACACCAGCAGCACCGAGGCACTCAGCGTGCCCCCCTTGAACTGCCGATACAGGTCTTGGACCTCGGCGATGGCATGGGAGTGTTGGTCGAAGTGGGCCTGGTAGCCGGGGCACCGCTGGTCGATGAGCACCGACTCCTCGTAGTTGAAGTGGTTGCGCACCGTATGGATGAAGTGGCTGAAAATCTCGTTGGCAGTACTGCGGTCACGCTGGATGACCAGCACCGTGTGGAAGCGGTTGATGAGGTTCACGAGGGCCCGATGCTGTTCGTCGATCTTCGGGTTGCCCAACTGGTCGATGGCCCGCCATTCCAGGAACGCCCCCGACGCGGGTTCGGGTGTGGTCGGGACCTCTCCAAGGCGCATCAGGTGCAGCACGGACCTGACATTCCGCTCGGCGGAAGCCCGGAATTTGAACAGCGCGTTTGGCTCGATCACAGGGACGGATTCCAGGGTGGGGAGGATTCCCCGGTCAGGCTTCGATGTCCTCAAAGGTCTCGCTTCAGGACCGCCCACCGCAGGCGATCCCCTGCGGCGCTCGTTCCTATAGCCAATCTGGCTCGGGGGCCCTCCCCATTCCATACGCTTGATTACCTACATTGAGGATCAGTTCATGCTGGTGGCGGTATAGCAGCCACGCAGAATCTGCACCTGGATGGTCACCTCGTAGAGCGCAGACAGGTTCGCGCTGGTGAGCACCTCGGCCTTCGGGCCATCCAGGAACACGCGCCCCGCCTTCAACAGGATCACGCGCTCGACCTGGGGGAGGACCTCCTCGATGTGATGGGTCACCAGAAGGATCGTCTTGTGGCGCTTCGCCAGGTTCTGGAGCATCTCCAGGAAGGTCTGCCGGGCGACGAGATCCAGCCCCGTGGTGGGCTCATCCAGCAGCAGGGCCCGAGGGTCGTGGACCAGGGCCCTGGCGATGAGCACACGCCGGGCCTCGCCCGTGGACATCTCCTCCAGGCGCTTGCGGGAGAGGTATTCGGCGCCGACCATCGCCAGGGAAGCCTCGGCCTGCTGGCGCATGGCGGGTGTCACCTCCTGATGAGAGAAGAGCCCCTGGCTGGCGAAGAAGCCGGACAGCACCACGCCCAGGCCGTTGCGGGCCCCGCCGCCATCGGCGCGGAGGAAGGCCTGCTGCAAGTCGGCGGAGACGATGCCCAGCTGGGTGCGCAGCGCGAAGAGGTCCCACCGGTCCTGCCCAAGGATGCGGATCGGCGGATCGTCCGGTTCGGGTCGCAGCGGATAGTCCTGCCGCGTCACCAGGCGGATGAGCGAGGACTTGCCCGAGCCGTTGGGTCCGAGGATGGCCGTGTGCTCACCTTCCAGGATCTCGAAACTGAGGTCATCCAAGGCCGGTCGGCCACCCCTAAGCAGGGTCGCGTGGCGGAGGGACAGCAGCGGCGGGCCTGCGCCTTCCCGGGAACCAGGGTCGATCGGGTGCATCGCCACAAGCCCTAGAGGCCCAAAGCGCGGGGCAGCCGCGGGCTGGAAATCAGGTCGACGAAGACCTCCCACCGCCGTCCGGGGTCCGCCACGGTCCCGCCTTGCCGCTCGACCCACTGCCGCACGAGCTGCTCACCCAGGTTGTAGTTGATGACGTAGCTGCGGTAGGTGTCGATGAAGCGCAGGCGCTGGGCGGCCTGGGCCTCGGTGCGCAGGGAATACTGCACGAGCAAGGCCTCGGCCTGGGCACGGTCCAGCCGGCCATCCAGGTAGCCCCTGGCGGCCTCGTTGTCGGTGAAGGCCAGCACCTTCATCTCCGCCTGCACGCGGGCCCAGCGCTCGGCTTCGGCGGGATCGAGACCCGCCAGGGGGAAGAGCACGTCCCGCTCAAAGGCCAGGCGCTCAGCGCCGGGGAAAGCCACCTCGATTCCGAAGTTGGCGGTGCCCTCCGCAATGAGCGACTGGGGTGAGAACAGCGGGTAGACCGTGAACTCCACCCAGCCCTTGCCCACCGGCGAGGGCTGCGCGAAGCGCTGCTCCAGCAGGGCGTTGTAGACGTGGTGGCCCGGGTAGCCCTCGTGGGCGGCCAGATCCAGGGCCCGGTCGATGGCGATGGGCAGGTCCAAGTTCACCTGGATCACGGAGTGCCCGCCGCCCTGGTACCAGTTGTAGGCGGACCAGGACTTCCCGGTGACGTACTCCACGCGGAAGTGGTCCGAGTCAGGCAGGGTCGCGTGCCGGCGCGTGCGGTCGCGGGCCTCGGCAATGGCCGCTTGGAAGACCGCGTCCACCCGCAGGGTTGGCACAATGATCCGCTCCCGCAGCCGCTGGTAGCGGTCCTGCACGGAGCCGGGGCCGTCCAGCAGCCCGTCCAGCCGCGCCAGGGCGGAATCCAGGGCGGCTTCGGACGTCACGGGCGGCCGGACCTGGTAGAGGGCCTCGGCTTCATCGTCGAAGGAGAAACGTTGGCCATCCAGACGGGCCAGGTGCGCCGCCACAGCGCCGAGCTGGCCCAGCAGGTAGTCCCGGCGCAGGGCCTCGCCCTCCTGCGGCTCCGCGGCGGCCACCCCGTCGAGCAGCTGGTCCGCCTCGGCCCGCAGCTCGGCCAGGGGGCGCGGCTCCCCGGCTTCCGCGACCTGCTTCCAGGCCTTGGGGCCGTAGTAGGCGTCGACGAAGTCCCCGTCGTGGCGGCCCACCGCCAGCACCAGGTTCACGTAGTCGGAGGCCCAGCGGGAAAGGGTCCTGTCCATGCGTCCTCCTCGTCCCAGGCATGGTCCCACAACCCCTACGGAGTGGCTCCACCCCACGTCGCTGACGCCCGGCCACATTCCCCCGCATTGATCGTTCTGCGAGGCGCTATGCTGGCCCTCCTGATCCGTGGAGTCCCCATGCGCTGCACCCCGACCACCGGCCGCTCGTAGGTCCCTGTGCATCGGCTCCGCCCCCTCGCCTCACTCATCCTGGTGGCCACGCTGGTGCCGGGCGCACAGGCCCAGGTGCCAGTGCGCAACGCCGCGGACCTGCAGAAGCAGCTGGACCGTCTGCAGACCCTGGGCAGCGTGCTCTACATCGCGGCCCACCCCGACGACGAGAACACCGCCGTGCTGGCCACCCTGTCGAAGGGCCGAAACCTGCGCACGGCCTACCTCTCCATTACCCGGGGCGGCGGCGGGCAGAACCTCATCGGCCCGGAGCTGGGCGACGGCCTCGCGGCCATCCGTACCCAGGAGCTGCTGGCCGCCCGGCGCCTTGATGGCGCCGAGCAGTTCTTCACGTCCGCGGTGGACTTCGGCTACTCCAAGACTGCCGAGGAGTCCCTGCGGATCTGGAACCACGATCACGTGCTGGGCGATGTGGTACGCACGATCCGCACCTTCCGCCCCGACGTGATCCTCACCCGCTTCCCCCCTGATGCCCGGGCCGGGCACGGCCACCACACGGCCTCGGCCATGCTCGCCATCGAGGCCTTCAGAGCCGCCGCGGATCCCTCCCGCTACCCGGACCAGGTGAAGGCCGGGCTGCGTCCCTGGCAGGCCACCCGCCTGCTGTGGAACCACTTCCGCTTCAGCGAAGATGCGCCGAAGCCAGCCCCCGGCAGCCTCACCCTGGACGTCGGCACCTTCGACCCCCTGCTGGGCCGCTCCTACGGCGAGCTCGCCGCCGAGAGCCGCAGCCAGCACCGCAGCCAGGGCTTCGGCGTGCTGGCCCAGCGCGGCGCCAGGGAGGAGAGCTTCGAGCTGCTGGCCGGCAAGCCCGCGAAGACCGGCCTCTTCGAGGGCCTCGACCTGGGCTGGTCCCGCTTCCCCGGCACCGGCGACGTGGCCGCGCGGCTGCGGGAGGCCCGCCAGGGCTTCCGACCCGATCAGCCCGCGGCCAGCCTGCCTGCGCTTCTGAGGGCGCGGCAGGCCCTCCAGGCCCTGCCTCCGGCCCTGCGGTTGGAACCCCTGCTCCAGGCCAAGGTCGCCGAGTTGGAGGACCTGCTCCGGGCCGCCGCCGGACTCTGGGTGGAGGCCATCGCGGATCGCCAGCGACTCGCTCCCGGAGACCAGCTCACGGTGAACACTGCCGTGCTGGCCCGAGGAGGCGCCCCCCTGGTGCTGGAGTCCCTGGCCCTCGAGGCCGTGACACCCGAAGGCGCGCACGCCCTGGAGGTCCACCCGGACGGCAAGCCCCTGCCCGACAACGCCCCCCGGAAGGAAGCCTTCTCCTTCGCGGTGCCCTCAACCACGCCCCTCAGCCATCCCCACTGGCTGGGTGGACCAGGCGCCGTCTGGGCTGGCCTGCCCGACTCGGCCCCGCCCTTCCGTGTGCGGACCCGTGTGGTCCATCCCGAGGGCAGCTTCGACGTGGTGGTGCCTGTGCAGTTCCGCTTCCGGGATCCGGTTCTGGGTGAGCGTTACCAGCCCCTGGCCGTGGTGCCTGCGGCTTTCGTCCACCTGGAAGAGGGCGTCCAGATCTTCGATGGACCAGGTGCTAGGGAGGTTCGGCTGAAGGTTACCGCCGGGGCCGCCCGCGCCGCGGGCCGGGTGCGAGTTCAGGTGCCTGCCCCCTGGAAAGTGGAACCTGCCGAACAGGCATTCACCCTCGCCCGCGCCGGGGAGGAGCAGAAGCTGTCCTTCCGCCTCACGCCGCCAGCTTCTTCCGCTTCCAGCGAGCTACGGGTGGAGGTGGACACCGGGGCCGGCTACGCGACCGCCCGCGGCCTGGTGAAGCTGGACCACCCGCACATCCCCCTGCAGACCCTGCTTCCAGAAGCCAGGGTGCGTCTGGAGCGCTTCGACCTGAAGCACAACGGCCACCGCATCGGCTACGTCATGGGCGCCGGCGACGACATCCCCCAGGCCCTGCGCCGCCTCGGCTACGAGGTGGACCTCCTAACCGACGAGGCCCTGGCCCGGGAGGACCTCGCCCGCTTCGACGCCATCGTGCTGGGCATCCGCGCCTACAACACCCGCCCCGCCCTGCAGACCCTGAAGGAGCGCCTGCACGCCTACGTCGCCGCAGGCGGCACGGAGGTGGTGCTCTACACCGTGAACACGGGCTTCCCGGGCATCAATGCCGCCATGGTCACGGACACCATCGGCCCCTACCCCTTCAAGGTGGGCCGGAAGCGCGTCACCGACGAGACCGTGCCCGTGCGCCTCCTGCAGCCCGGGCACCCGGTCTTCCACAGGCCCAACGAGCTCACCGCGAAGGATTTCGAGGGCTGGGTGCAGGAGCGGAGCCTCTACCACGCCGAAGGCATGGACGCCCGCTACACGCCCCTTCTGGGCATGGCGGATCCCGGAGAGGCCGAAGACACCGGCGCCCTGATCGTGGCGCCACACGGCAAGGGGCACTACGTCTACACGGGCCTCGCCTTCTTCCGCCAGCTGCCGGACGGGGTTCCCGGAGCCACGCGCCTCTTCGCCAACCTCTTGGCCCTGGGCCATCCATGACTGAGCCCGAGAAGGAGGATATGCCGCCGATCCTGGGCTCCTGGAAGCGCCTCTACGCCCTGGTGCTGGGCGAGCTGCTGCTCTGCATCCTGCTCTTCCGCCTCTTCTCCTGGGCCTTCTCATGAGCCGCCTGGACTGGCTGGTCCTGGGTGGCGCCCTCCTCTTTGTGGTCCTTTGGGGCCTCTGGAAGGGACGCGGTGCCACCACGGGCGAAGGCTACATCGGCGGCGGGCGGGACCACCGCTGGTGGCTCATCGGCCTCTCCATCATCGCCACCCAGACCAGCGCCATCACCTTCCTCTCCACGCCCGGCCAGGCCTACGTGGACGGCATGCGCTTCGTGCAGTTCTACTTCGGCCTGCCCATCGCAGCCGTGGTGCTCTCGGTCACCCTCATCCCCCTCTACCACCGGCTCAAGGTCTCCACCGCCTACGAGCTGCTGGAGGCACGCTTCGACCTGAAGACCCGCCTCCTCGCGGCCATCCTGTTCCTCATCCAGCGGGGCCTTGCCGTGGGCCTCACCATCTTCGCCCCTGCCCTGGTGCTCTCGGTGCTGCTGGGCTGGAGCCTCCACGTCAACATCCTGATCGTGGGCACCCTGGTCATGATCTACACCGTGACCGGCGGCACCAAGGCCGTGGCCTGGGCCCACAGCTCGCAGATGGTGATCATCGCCTGCGGCATGCTGCTAGCCGGCGTCATGACGGCTTACCGGCTGCCCGCCGACGTGAGCTTCGGCGACGCCCTGCATGTGGCCGGGGGCCTGGGGCGCTTGAACGTCATCGACACCCACTTCGATCCCAACAGCCGCTACAACCTCTGGTCGGGTCTCATCGGCGGTTTCTTCCTCATGCTGTCGTACTTCGGCACGGACCAGTCCCAGGTGCAGCGCTACCTGGCGGGCAGCGACCTCACCCAGAGCCGCCTGGGCCTGCTGATGAACGCCATGATCAAGGTGCCCATGCAATTCCTCATTCTGCTGCTGGGGGCCCTGGTCTTCGTCTTCTACCAGTTCCACGCGCCGCCGCTCTTCTTCAACCCCGGCCCCGTGAAGCAGGTGCTGGCGGGCCCTGATGCCGCCGCCTACCGGGCCCTCGAAACGAAGTTCGCCCAGGCCCGGACCGCCCAAAGCCAGAAGGCTGAGGCCTACGTCAGCGCCCGCCACAGCGGCGATGCCGCGTCGATGGCGGCGGCCAAGCACCAGCTATCGCAATCCCACGCCGAGAGCGAAGCGATCCGGCGTGAAGGGGTGGCCCTCATCGAAAAGGCCAACCCCGGCACAAACCCCAGCGACACGAACTACATCTTCCTGGCCTACGTGCTGAGCAGCCTGCCCGTGGGTCTCGTGGGCCTGGTCATCGCCGCTGTGTTCTCCGGCTCCATGTCCTCCATGTCCGGCGAGATCAGCGCCCTGGGCGCCACCACCGTGGTGGACCTGTGGCGGCGCCTGGTCGGTGGCAGCCAGGGCCAGCGCGAGGTGTGGGTGGGCCGCATCGCCACCTTCGCCTGGGGTTGCTTCGCCATGGCCTTCGCCGAGTACGCCGCCAGACTCGGCTCGCTCATCGAGGCCGTGAACATCCTGGGTTCGCTTTTCTACGGGACGATACTGGGCATCTTCATCACGGCCTTCTACGTCAAGCGCGTCCGCGGTGGCACGGCCTTCTACGCGGCCCTGGTGGCGGAGGTCGGTGTGTTGGCCTGCTTCAAGTTCACCGCCATCTCGTTCCTCTGGTACAACCTCATCGGCTGTGTGGCGGTGGTGGCGCTGGCCTGGGTATTCAGCTTCTTCCAGCCGCCACAGGCTCTCCCCGAAGGCGGATCTGCGGCCTAGGAGAGGACGTCCATCGCCTCGACGCTGAGGCGCAGGGTCTCAATGAGCACCCCACTGCCCTGGGCATCCAGGGGCGACCACTCCAGTCCCACGGGGAAGGTGTTGCGCAGACGCCAGCTCAGGGTGGGCTGGTGCTGCTCGTCCAGCAGGCTCACCACGAGGTCACGCCGCTCGGCCAGGCCGAAGTGGACGGTGTTCATCCACTGGAAGAACTCGTGGTCGGCGGGGACCACGCCGCGCTGCAGGACGCAGTCGCCGACCCGGAGCAGGCCGGGCAGCTGGCGAACAGAATCCACGGGATCAGAGCCCTCCCGGTAGCGGATCACGTCCCGTTCCAGCCGAGGCAGCTGCACGTGGGTGAAGCCGATGCGGGAGAAGCCCGCCTGGACCAGGAAGTGGAAGGACTGATGGGGGTAGTGGGCGGGCATGCTGCCTCCTGGGTGGGTCAGAGGGTTTCGCGCAGCCGGGTCCAGGCCGCGAGGTCGTGGCGGATGGCCCGGCGCAGGCGCCGGCCATCCTCGGTGCGCCATTCGAGCCGGGCCTCGAACTGCATGGGCTGCTTGCGCTGCTGGTAGCCGGCAAGGGTGTCGATCAGCAGGGGGATCCGGCGGCCGGCGCTCAGGAACTCCAGTTGGGTGAAGAGCGGCTGCTCATTGAGCCGGTGCCCCGCCAGATCGCGGATCACGCGGCTGAAGCGCACCCGGACACCGTGGGCATGGCCGCCTTCGCAGGCCAGCACGAAGTGGAGCGCCCCCCGCTCGACCAGGACATCGAGGATCACGTCAGCTCCGGTCGCCACGCAGGGCACGGTCCCCCTGGTCGTCACCAGATTGCGTGGGCTGCCTGTCGGCATGCGTCCTCCGGGGGTCGGGCTACCGGCGGAACTCTAACATGTCTCGACAGTCATCGTTCTCAGCCAGGCGGAGTGCTGAGGCTGAGGGTTCGGCCGGTTCAGCCGCCGCCAGCCCCAGGCGAGAGTCGCCGCCAGCAGTAGCCAGCCGATGGGGGACCTGGCGGCGATCTTCAGATCCTGCCGCGAGGGGATGGCCGCGAACACCAGGTTGGCCAGCAGAAAGAGTACCCCCGCCTCCGGCCAGCCGAATCGCGGGTTCCCGCCCAGCCGCCAGAGAAGCAGCCAGTAGGCCAGGGGTAGAAGCAGCAGCGGCGCCAAGCCGATGAAGAAGGCGTTGTACCAGCGCAGGTTGGCCAGGCCCACCTCCCCCAGCACCCAGCCTCGACCTTCCCGCCGGGGCAGGATGGTGAAGTGGGTCGGGCGCCCGCCCAGCAGGTGGCCCAGGAGCCAGTGGCAAAGCTCGTGGCAGAGGGTCCCCGGCAGGATCAGCAGGGAGAACAGCCAGAAGGAGCGTCGCGCCTGGTTCAGCAGCCAGAGCATGGCGGCAAAGCCCGCCAGGTAGGCCAGCTGCAGACCGTGGATGCCCGAAGGGGCCTGGACGTGCTCCATCCGACCAAGGTATCGCATCGTGACCACGAGCACAGACTCATGACCAGGTGCCGGAAAGACGATATTTTTACCAACGGGTCTTTTAATGGCCGTCAACTCCGCCACCACCCTCCCCCGGACCAGAACCATGAGCGCCTTTCAGTGGGACCAGAGCTTCCTGACCGGCCTCGACCAGGTGGATGAGCAGCACCACGCGCTGGTGGACCTGATCAACCGGCTCAGTGGCCTGCTGGAGGCGGGCGACATTGCGGATCCGCGGGCGCTGGCCAGGGTCTGCGAGGAGCTGACGCAGTACGCGAAGTACCACTTCACCGAAGAGCAGATGTTCATGGACGAGCTGGGGGTGGATGCCCGGCATGTGGGGCACCATGTCCGGGAACATGCGGACTTCTTCCTGGACCTGGCCCGGATGCGGGCCGAGGTCTCGGCCGGCGTTCCCGAGGCGGCCCGTCATCTGCTGGAGTTCCTCGTCCACTGGCTGGCGGCGCACATCCTGGGGTCCGACCAGGCCATGGCCCGCCAGATCGCCGCCATGAGCGCGGGCCGCAGCCCTGCCGAGGCCTTCGCAGCGGAGGAGCGCGCCATCGACGGGGCCACCGGCATCCTGCTCAAGTCCCTCGGGGGCCTCATCATGCTGGTGTCCGAGCGCAGCCGGCAGCTGGCGGAGCTGAACGAGACCCTGGAGAACCGCGTGTTCCGGCGGACCCAGGAGCTGTCGCTGGTGAACGAGCGCCTGTCCCTCTCGGTCAAGCGCCTCGAGGCCGAGCAGAAGGAGACCCGCCGCCTGAGCCGGGAGCTGGAGGAGGCCAACAGGCAATTGGAAGGCTATGCCATGATCGACCGGCTCACCGGCCTGCCGAACCTGCAGTACGCCATGAACCGGCTGACCTCCGAGATCGCCTCCGCCCGGAACTTCAATCATCCCCTGAGCGTGGTGATCTTCGCGGCGGAGGGCTTCAAGGCCGTCAATGAGGTCCATGGTCACGCCGCGGGCGACGAGATCATCATGTCGCTGGGCGTCCTGCTCCGGATGGCCTTCCGCCACCACGACGTGGTCTGCCATGTCGGCGTGGAGGAGTTTCTCGTCATCTGCCCCCTGACCACCCACGCCGAAGCGGTCCTGCTCATGGACCGCGTCCGGGCGGCCCTGCCGGGCCTGGAAGTCCGCGTTGGCTCCGACGTCTGGAAGGGGCCCGTCAGCGCGGGGGTTGCCGAGTTGGGATCAGGGGTCGATACCGTCAAGAAGCTGATCCAGGCCGCGACGACGCGGCGCTGGCCGCTGGAACCCTAGGCCCGCCGGGCGACGACCACCAGGTCCGAAGACGCGGGACCCCACGGTTCCCCAGTCATGGTTCCCAGCGTCTCCTCCACGGTGAAGCCAGCCTCCCTGAGGAGGGCCTCGACCTCGACCCGACACCACCCCCTGATGGCCACGTCGTGGGCGGCGATCAGCTCGAGCGGAGGTTCCGCTCCGGGTCGATAGCGCAGGTGGGCCGGCGTGAAGGTGAGGCGGCCGCCACCATGGTGGGTCATGAGGCGCAGGAAGACGGTCTCCCCGCCCTCCCCTTCGCCTGGGCGCAGGACCACCGGAAAGGTGCGCTCGCCGCGGGCGAGGATGCGGTCGTAGTTGAGCAGCTGGAGGAGGAAAGGCGCTCCCGGCGCGAGACCGCCGGCAAGTGCCGAGAAGAAGGCACGCACCTCGGCTTCCTCGCAGAGGTGGGGCAGCGTGTTGCCCACACAGATCGCGGCACCCTGGCCACCCGGGATGGCTCCCGCCAGGTCCGTGAGCCCCGCTTCGACATAGCTGCCTTGTGGATCGAGCTCGCGGGCGGCATCCAGCTGGGAGGCCGAGACATCCACCCCAGTGACCTCGAAGCCGAGCCCGGTCAGGAACCGCGTGTGCTCGCCGCTGCCGCAGCCGAGGTCGAGCGCCCGCGGCGAGGGCGCTCCCGCCAGCACCCGCTGGAGCAGGGGCGCCTCCCGCTGGAGGCGCTCGGGCCAGGCGATGAGGCCCCGGTAGGCGATGCGTCCGTAGGGGTCGGGCTCAGGTCCACTCATGGAGGGAGTGTAGCCCTTGGCCTCAACGGGGCCACAGCGACCCGAAGATCCCCGCGCTGAGCAGGCCGTAGATCAGGGCATCCGCCAGGTCCTTCAGGACGCTGCTCCAGGGCTTGCCCATCCAGATGGCCAGGCTGATGCTGCCGAAGCCGTAGGCCACGAAGGACACGGCGCCCACGACGCGGAACACCTGCAGGTAGTGGGTGCCGACACCGAGGGTCCGGCCGGCCAGGTAGGCCGCCGTGATGGCGACCAGCACCGTAAAGGCGAACCACTTGCCCAAGGCCGCGCCCATGGCCGGGGCCCCGTTGGGCATCACCACCACCATGGCCACGGGGCCTTCCTGGTATTTCGCCAGCATCTCGGGCTTGCCCATGTCCTTGTGGTCCGAGCAGTGGGGCAGCACGTACTGGCCAGGCGTGGGCGACTCCTTGCGGATCGCGGCCCGCACCTCGTCTTCATTGGCGAGGGCCTTGTACTCCGAGGCGTGCCACTTCAGCACCATGTGCACGAGGCTGCTGGCGACGAAGACGCCAACGGCCGAGAGCAGGATGGGCAGCCAGAGCTGAGTGAGGGAGACATGGGGCATGGCAGCTCCTGTTGTCTAGACAGCGGTTTGGGGATGTCCGTAGGGTGAATTCGCAGCCGGCGCCCGTCAAGGGTTCCGGCGGGGCTTCCGGGGTCCCGGCGCGGAGTGGCAGCCAGTGGCAGCATCCACGGCGTCGATCCAGCCCGCCTTGGCCTCGGGAAAGGCATCCGCGTAGGGCACGTAGGGCTTCACATCCAGCACCGGCGTGCCGTCCAACAGGTCCACGCCCCGCAGATGCAGGGTCCGGCCCTCGACGGCCACCAGCTCCACCGCCGAGAGGCCGAGGGCGTTGGGTCGGTGCGGCGAGCGCGTGGCCAGCACGCCCCGCTTGCCCTTCGGTCCCCGGGGCGGCTGCACCAGGGGCGCCCAGCCTTCGCTGAGGTGGAAGGCGAAGATGAGCCAGACGCGCTCGAAGCCCGCCAGGTCGCGCAGCACGGTCGCGGGCAGGGAGGCGTCGAGTTCCAGGGTGGCCTCGGCCGGCGCACCCGATTCGGTGCCCGCCACCACCGTGGGCTGGTGCGGCGCGTCGATGCGCTTCGCATAGGGCGTGCGTACGATGCCGATGGGTCGGTAGGTGAAGGCCGGGGAATCCATGGGTGAAGCGTAGCGCCCCGGGGCAACCCGGGGCCCTTGATCCTGGCGGCTCCCTTGACTTGGACTGGACGCGGGGGGCCATGGATAGGAGCATCACCAAGGCGGCAGGTGCCAGCCGTCCGCCTCACCTTGCTGCTCCTTCTGACTGCCCGCCCATGATCATCTACCGCATCGCCCACACTGGATCCCGCATCGTCGGCCGCCTCTTGTTCCGGCACCGGACCCTTCACCGCGAGCGGATTCCCGAAGCCGGCGGGGCCCTCATCGTGGCCAACCACGTCAGCTACCTGGATCCCGCCGCGGTGGGCGCATCCTTCCGGAAACCGATCTACTACCTGGCCCGCAAGTCCCTCTTCAAGGGCTTTCTCGGCTGGCTGCTGCCCCGCATCCAGGTGCTACCCGTGGATCGCGGCAAAGGCGACCTCGCCAGCATGAAGCGGATCCTCAGCCTGCTCAAGGAGGGCAACCGGGTGGTCATCTTCCCGGAGGGAACCCGCTCCGTGGATGGCACGCTCCAGCAGGCGGAGGCCGGCATCGGCTTCATCATCGCCAAGTGCGACGTGCCCGTGGTGCCCGTGCGGATCTTCGGCGCCTTCGAGTGCTTCCCTCGGGGCTCCAGCTGGCCACGGCCGGGCCGCATCACCATCGTCCCCGGCCTGCCGGTGGATTTCTCGGCCATCCCCGCGGAACTCACAGGCCGGGAGCGCTACCAAGCCTGTGCCGACCAGGTCATGAAGGCCCTGGGCGACATCAGGCTGGACGCCTGACGCCGGCCACTCAGACAGACCAGTCGTCTCCAGGCTGCGGACTCGGGGGTGGTAGGGCCGCCGGATCCAGGTTTGGCCCGGTGCGAAGGGGGATCTCGATCCTGAACGTGGCGCCCTGACCGGACTCGCTCTCGATCCAGACCCGGCCCCCATGGAGCTCCACCATCTGCTTGACGATGGACAGACCCAGGCCCGTGCTGTACTCGCCACCCGTTGGCTTCGCCGAGAGCCGCTGGAAGAGGCCGAAAGCCTGGACCTTATCCTCGGGTGACAGACCCGGCCCTTCGTCGCTCACCTGGATCTCGACCCAGCCCTGACCCTCCTCCACCCTCGGAGTGACCATCACCAGGACCTCCTTCCCGTGGGGCGAGTACTTGATGGCGTTGTTCACCAGGTTGTCCACGGCCCGCTTGAAGTGGACCTCGTCCACGTGGCCCCAGCACTCGCCGGCGAGCATCTCCCGGTAGGTGAGCCGGATGGCCTTGCTGGCGGCGTATTCGAGGTTGGTCGTCACCACCTGGTGGACCAGGCTGGGGATGTTGGACTCCACCAGACGGAGCGTCACGTCCCGGGCCTCCTGGGCGGCCGTGTCCAGCAGGCCGTTGATGATCTGAAGCATCTTCTGGCCGATCTCCCGGAGCTTCCGGGCCCGGGCTTCGATGTCGGGGCTGGTCTCCCAGGCCTCCTCCTGAATCAGCTGGGCGTGCAAGAGGATCCCGGTGAGGGGGTTCTTGAGATCGTGGGCGGTGGTGGCTAGGAAGCGGCTCTTGAGCTGGTTGGCCTGCGTCAGATCCTCGTTGGCCTCGCGCAGGTCGCGGGTCCGGGCGTCGACGGTCTCCTGCAGGATGCGGTTCTGGCGGCGGAGGGAGCGGTAGCGGAGCAGGACCGCCCCGTATACCGCCCCGGAGGCGCCAAGCAGGAAGAGCAGCCTGGCCCACCAGGTTTCGAACCAGCGGGGGAGGACCCGGAAGGCCAGGCTGGTGCTCGGTCCCGGCGGCCCCCCCTCCTGCCGAAGGCGGACCTCCAGCTGGTAGCTTCCCTCGGGGAGCGCGCCATACCTCAGGTGGTTGCTGTCCAGCCGGACCCAGTCCTGCTCCACGCCGGACAGCCGGGCTTCGAGTTGCAACGAGCTGGGCGATAGCGCGGACGGCAGGGCGAAGCGCGCCTCCAGATCGGCCCTGGGTCCGAGTCGGGGTTCCGGTCCACCGAGGGGAAGCGGCTTGCCGTGGACACTCCAGCCCAGGAGGAGCGGGCGCACCAGGGCCGGGGGCTTGGTCTCCTCCGCAGTCCGGTAGCGCCCCAGCCCCGAGGTGGTACCAAACCAGAGGTCCCCATTCGGCTCAAGCAACAGCCCTTGGGTGGTGGCATCCGCGCCCGGGATGCCCTCGCCGGGGGCGAACCAGGCCTCCAGGGTGCGGGTGCCAGCATCCAGCCGACCCAGGCCCTGGCTGGTGCCCACCCAGAGGCGCCCAGAGGGCGCGGCGGCCAGGGAGAACACGAGGAGCTGCCCCTTGTCGCGGAAGGGCGACCACTCCTCCACCTGCTTCCAGGTCCCCCCCTCATGCCGATGGCGGGTGAGAACCGGGCGATCCAGGTAGGCCACCCAGATGTCTCCGTCGCCCATGCGCTGGGCGCTGAGGGGTGTGTAGGGAAGGGTCGCGCCAAGGGATTCCCAGGTCCCTCCGGACCTCAGATACACCGTGGATTTCGTGGGCAGGTAGACGGCCCCGGTGCTGTCCTGCACGACTTCGAAGATCCCCTCCGGCGGCTTCCCGTCCAGGGTCCCGGGCTCCCACGCCCATCCCCCGGACCGCTTCACCCCCCGCGCGAGGCGGTGCTGGTAGTCGGAGATCCAGACCGTGCCGTCCGCCTCCACCCCCAGACCCCGGGAGACCCCAGAAGGCTCCATGCAGGAGGCATGGCTCTGCACCTTCAGGGAGGCCGGGTCGATGGTGTAGAGGGTGCCGCCGGGACTGCCCACGGCGAGGAGGGTGCCGTCCGGATGCAGGCGCACCCTCGAAAACTGCCCCTTGGCCACCACCTTCCAGCCCGCCGGTCCAAGGACGGCGAGGCCCCCGTCCGTGGCGGCCCACAGGCGCCCCTGGCGGTCCCGGAGGCTGGTCCAGACCACGTTGCTGGGGAGGCCGTCCTCCACGTCGTGGAGGGTCCAGAGGCCCCGGCCGAGCACCTGGGTCACGCCCAGGGAAGCCACCCAGGGGGAGCTTTCTGCATCGAGCATACCGGTCACGGGAACATAGCCCTTGGGTCCGGTGGCCACCGGGCGCGTCTCGGTGCCCCGGCACCTCAGCAGGCCCTGGGCCGTGTTGATCCAGAGCCACCCGGTCCGGTCCCGGGCGATGCCGAAGTGGTCTGGGATCGCCTCGGAGAAGGGACTGCCAAGGCGTGTCCAGGGGGCCTTGCCCGGCGCCTTGCGCCAGAAGCTCAACCGGGTCCGCATCCAAGTGAAACCCGCGCCATCCCAGCCGAAGGCCAGGGGGATGTCGCCCGTCTCCGCCGGCATCCGCTCCAGGGCCCAGGCCCGCCGGGAAGCGTCCAGAGTCCAGATCCCCTGCTTGCCGAGTACCTTCACTCCGGTCGCGGTAGGATCCGCAAAGACCTGGATGAGGTCTGCCGGACCGGGCCGGGCCGGCGCCAGGGAGAATGTCCCTCCGGAATGCACGAACAGCTGGGTCCCGGCGTGGACCCACAGATCGCCCTGGGCGTCGAGACCCAGGTGATGGATCCGCTGGGCGAGGGGGCCCCCCTCTGCATGAAAGGTCCAGCCTGCGTCCAGCCAGCCGAGGCCGTTCCGTGTCCCCACCCAGAGCCGGCCATCCTGGCCCGCCAGGAGGGTCGTGATGAAGCGGTGGTCCGGGGGCAGGTCCAGGGGTTCGAACCGGCGGCCGTCGAAGCGGAAGAGCCCCCCTTCCGTCCCCGCATAGATCAGACCGTCCGCCCCCTGGGCCAGGGCGATGACCGACGTGTTGGTGAGCCCCTCCGGGAACCCGAAGGTCCGGCCCGGGTAGCGCCCCGGTGCCTGTCCATCGGCCGCGACCATGGGCAGGAGCGCGCCGAACAGCAGGCTCCGCAAGAGGCGAGGCAGGGACATGAAGGGCCAGGTCATGGGGTCCGGTGGGATGGAGACAGGTGAGATGGATTTTGGGCAGATCGAATGATCCCAGGTGGACCATCCCTGCCGTCTGTTCGGGATTTCCTCCATCCCGGATTAATCGGGGCGGGCCAACGGGAGGGGTCAATCCGGCACTCCGGGGGCCCCAGGGCTGTCCGGTGCCCCTACCATTCGGATATGAGCCCCGACGATCCCCCCCGCGCCCGCCGGCCCCGCTACAAGGGCACCCACCCCCGGCGCTTCGTGGAGAAGTACAAGGAGCTGGCCCCGGAGCAGCATGCTTCGGAGCTGGAGAAGGTCATGGCCCGGGGTCATACACCGGCAGGCACTCACCGGTCGATCATGGTGGACGAGATCCTGGCGGTGCTGGATCCGAAGCCGGGCGAGGTGGCCCTGGACGCCACCCTGGGCTACGGCGGCCACACGCGGGAGCTGCTGCCGCGCCTGCTGCCCGGGGGGCGACTCTTCGGCGTGGACGTGGATCCCCTGGAACTGCCCCTCACGGAGGCCCGGCTGCGGGCCCTGGGCTTCGGCGAGGACGTGCTCACCGTGCGCCGCATGAACTTCGCAGGGCTTCCGCGGCTGAAGGCCGAGTCCGGCGGGTTCGACCTGGTGCTGGCGGACCTCGGTGTGTCCTCCATGCAGATCGACAACCCGGCCAGGGGCTTCACCTGGAAGGCGGAAGGACCCCTGGACCTGCGGTTGAACCCCCAGCGTGGCCGATCCGCGGCCGCACTGCTGGCCTCCCTGGACGAACAGGCCCTGGCAGATCTGCTCGTCGAGAACTCGGACGAACCGTACGCGGCGGCGATCGCCCGGGAAGTGCACGGACAAGCCATCCGGACCACGCGCGATCTTGCAGAGCGCGTGAGGGCGGCGCTGCGCGCCGAGGGGCTGGAGGATGAAGAGACCAAGAAGGCCCTGCAGCGCACCTTCCAGGCCCTGCGGATCGCCGTGAACGACGAGCTTACGGTGCTGGACCAGTTCCTCTCCCTCCTTCCTGGGGTGCTGAATCCCGGCGGCCGCGTGGCCATTCTCACCTTCCACTCGGGGGAGGACCGCCGGGTGAAGAAGGCATTCCAGCAGGGCCTGCGCGAGGGCCTCTATGCTGAGGTGGCCGCCGAGCCCCAGCGGGCTTCGGCGGAGGAACGCCGGGCCAACCCGCGGTCGACCAGCGCCAAGCTGCGCTGGGCCCGACTTCCCCGCGGCTGAGCCTTACGATAGGGTGGTCGGATATGATTACCGCCCCCTCCTCCCCTCTCCGCACGACGATCCTCTGGGTTCTCGCCCTGCTGCTCATGGCCGCCACGGTGGTCTACCAGCGCCGAACGGGTCCCACCCATCCGCTGCGCGGCACGGTGACGATCGCCGGTTCCACTACCACCTTCAAGCTCATCCGCAGCGAGGAGACGGTGCGTGAGGCCCGGGTGGCCCTGCCGGATCCCGGCGTTCCCGGCACCCTGGTCTGGCGGCGCTTCCCCCTCCAGGAGGCCTGGAACCGCCAGCCCATGGTTCGCGAGCAGAAGGACGGCAAGGGCGAGCTGGCGGGCTACCTACCCAAGCAGCCCGCGGCCGGCAAGCTGGAGTACACCGTGGAACTGGGCGATGGCCCTGGTGCGGTTCGGCTGCCCCAGGACGGCCCGGTGGTGCTGCGCTACAAGGGCCCCGTGGCCCTGGCCGTATTGCTGCCCCATGTCGCCATGATGTTCATCGCCGTGCTGCTCGGCCTGCGAACCGGACTGGGGGCGCTCTTCGGAACCACCGCGCCCCGCCGCCTCCTGTGGCTCACGCTCGCCTGCATGACCCTGGGCGGTTTGATCCTCGGGCCTTTCGTGCAGAAGGCCGCCTTCGGCCATTACTGGACCGGCTTCCCCTGGGGCTACGACCTGACCGACAACAAGACCCTGCTTATGTGGGGCGTGTGGGTGCTGGCGGCCCTCGTCGCGGGGCCTCGGCCCCGAAGCCGAGAAGGCTGGAGCCGTGCGGCGGTGCTGGCGGCCACCCTGGCCATGGCCGTGGTCTACCTCATCCCCCACAGCATGCGGGGCAGCCAGTTGGATTACAGCAAGGTGAAGGCTGGTGGAGACTCGAAAGACGCGGTGGTCACCGGGCGCTAGGTACGGTCCCCGCCAGGCGTCCCAGCGCCAGCGCAAAGTTCACCTGCTGCATCAGCCCCGCCAGGTTCCAGGCGGGATCGTAGCGGTCCGTGGGCCGGTGGTAGTGGTTGAGGAAGTCCGCCGCCCTGGCCTGGGCCGCGGCCTTGTCGCCCAGGTAGTCCCAGCCCCCGTTCAGCGAGAAGCCCGGCGACAGGGCCGGCACGCCCGCCTGCATGAAGGGGAAGTGGTCCGAGCGAAAGCAGAGCCCCGCGGGATCCGCCTTGGCCGGGGTGACGACCAGGCCCGTCGAGGCGGCCGCCTGGGCGCAGAGGGCCCGCAGCTTCGGAGCGTTCGTTCCCAGCAGACCGATGTCCCGGGTGGGGCCGATCACGTTCAGGCTCTCAAGGTTGATGTTCAGCACCGTGGCCGCCAGGGGCCAGAGCGGCGAGGCCACATAGGCAGCCGACCCGAGCAGGCCCTGCTCCTCGGCGCAGGGGAAGAAGACCATGACGCTGCGTTTCAGGGGCTGGTGTACCAGGGTCTGGGCCAGGGCCAGCACGGCGGCACAGCCGCTGGCGTTGTCCACGGCCCCGGAGTAGATGGCGCCGTCCGCCCCTTTGCCGAAGTGATCCCAGTGGGCCGAGTAGATGACCAGCTCCTGTTTCAGCTTGGGATCGGTGCCCGGCAGGATGCCCGCCACGTTCCACTGCTCTAGGCTCCGCACCTTGGAGACCAGCCGTCCCCGGGCCTGGATGGGCAGGGCCACGGGGCGGAAGGACAGGGCGTCCGCGCCGGAAGCCAGCGCGCGGAAATCCTGGCCCGCCAGGGTGAAGAGCCGGGTGGCCATGGCCTCGGTGATCCAGCCCTGCATGGCCCCAGCCTGGCCGGCGCCCTCCCGCTGGAAGCGTTCCTGGACCCAGCCGTTGCGAACCACGGCCCAGCCGTAGCCGGCGGAGGCATCCGTGTGCACCAACAGGACGCCCGCGGCGCCACGGCGGCGGGCCTCTTCAAACTTGTGTGTCCACCGACCGTAGAGGTTCTCCGGCTCGCAGCAGAGGGGCATGGGCGCCCCGCCCTTGCGGTCCCCCACCAGCATCAACAGGATGCGGCCCCGCACATCCAGGCCCTTGTAGTCGTCCCGGCTGCCATCGGCGGCCGTGATGCCATGGCCCACGAACACCAGAGGCGCGTCCACGGCCAGGGTGGTTTCCGCGGCCGCCGCGCCCATGACGAGGTCCGTGCCCAGAGCAGGTGCCAGTGCATCCTGTGGACCTATAAAGCGGAGGCTGCTGGCGGCCGCGTCCAGCCGCAGGCCGGACAGCCGTACTGTCTGCCGATAGCTGGCGCCGTTCGCGGGCTGCAGCCCTAGGACCTGCAGCTGGGTCTCCAGGTAGCGCACGGCGAGTTCACCACCCCGCTGCCCGGTGCCGCGGCCTTCCAGCACATCGTCAGCCAGGAAAGCAAGGTGTGCCCTGAGGGCTATCTCATCGACCTGCGACCGCTGGGCCCAGAGAGGCGTGAGCGCCAAGGCCGCGAGAAGGACTGGGAGAAGGGTGTTTGTCATGCCACCACCATAGCCTGTGCCCCTCGTGGCCCGGTTGCGGTCAGAAGACCTCCTTGAAGAGGTCCTTCATGTGCTGCCAGCTGCGGCGATGGGCGGCCTCGTTGTAGGCGGCGCCCTTGCTGTTGTCGCTGCCGGCCTCCTTCTGCGTGAAGGCATGGACGGCGCCAGAATATGCCACGAAGACGCAGTCGGCCTTGGCCGTCCGCATCTCGTCCTGGAAGGCGGCCACGTCCTTGGCCGGCACCCAGGGATCGTCGGCCCCGTGGCAGACCAGCACCTTGGCGGTGATGGGACCTGGCGCCTGACCCGCGGGCACATCCAGCCCGCCGTGGTATGACACCACCGCCTTCACCGGCAGGCCGCCCCGGGCCGCTTCGAGGGCCCCCGTGCCGCCGAAGCAGAAGCCGATGACGGCCACCCTGCTACCATCCACGCCCTTCTGGGCCTTGAGCGCCTCGATGGCGGCGGCGATGCGGCGGCGGAACAGTGCGCGGTCGCCCTTGAAAGAGCCCGCCAGCTTGCCTGCTTCTCCGGTGTTCGCCGGGCGGACACCCTCCCCGTAGATGTCCGCCGCCAGGGCGGCATAGCCCAGCTTGGCCAGGTCGTCAGAGACCTTGCGCTCATGGTCCGTTAGGCCCATCCACTGGTGGATGACCACCACGCCCGGCACCTTGCCCTTGGCCTCGGCCGGGTGGGACAGGTAGCCCGCAAGCTTGGTTGCCCCGTCTGCATAACTGAGCGGCTGGCCCGCGAAGACCGGAAGGGCGGCAAGGGAGAGGGCGAGGGCGGCGGATCGCATGGAGCCTCCTGGGGTGGGAGACCGATCGTATAGCTGTTTAAACGGCTATTCCAGGGAAACCCGTTACCGCCCCGTGCTGCCGTAGCCGCCTTCGCCGCGCTCAGTGTCACCCAGGGCCTCGACGGTGGGCTCGGGGATCCAGCTCCAGCTGGCCACCGGGGCAATGAGGAGCTGGGCGATGCGCTCCCCTCGGCGGAGCTCGAAGGGAGCCTCCCCATGGTTCACCAGCAGCACCTGCACCTCGCCGCGGTAGTCCGCATCGATGGTGCCCGGGGCGTTGAGCACCGTGAGCCCATGGCGCAGGGCCAGACCGGAACGGGGCCGTACCTGCCCCTCGAAGGCCGGCGGGATGGCCATCACCAGGCCCGTGGGCACCAGGCGTCGTTGGCCCGGGGCGATGGCCCAGGTCTCGCCTTCCGGAATCGCCGCCCGCAGGTCCATGCCAGCCGCATGGGGCGTGGCCGCCACCGGCAGATCGAGGCCGAGGCCGTGGGGGAGCTGATGGACCGGAATGCGCATGGCTCCCAGCCTCCAGCCTCCAGCCTCCTGACTCAAGTCCTTTCCTTGACAAGCTGGCCGCAGGCCCCCTGCACGTCCCGCCCCCGGCTTCGGCGCACGGTGACGAAGCAGCCGCGGGCCTTGAGCCACCGGGCGAACTGCTGCACCCCGTCCTCGCTGGGCTGGAGGAAGTCGCTGGCCGCGTGCTCGTTCATGGGAATCAGGTTCAGGTTGTGGGCGCTCCGCAGGTCGCCGAGCCAGTCCGCCAGGCGCTGGGCGTCGGCCTCGGTGTCGTTCTCGCCGGCCAGCAGCACGTACTCGAAGCAGAACTTCTCGCCCCGCTTCGGACCCCAGTCATCCAAGGCCTGGCGGAGGCGGGCCAGGTTCCACACACGGTTCACGGGCATGGTGCGGTTGCGGGCCTCGTCGGTGGTGGCGTTGAGGCTCAGCGCCAGGAGGGGCCGGGGCTCCAGCTTCGCCAGCTTGTCGATGCCGCTCACCAGGCCCGACGTGCTGACGGTGATGCGGTTCTTCCCCAGCCCCAGGCCGGCGGGATGGCACATGAGGCGGATGGCGCGGTGTAGGTGCTCCAGGTTGTGCAGGGGCTCGCCCATGCCCATGAACACCAGGGTGAGTTCGTGGCCGCGGTCGGGCCCCAAGTCCGCCATGAGGGCCAGCACCTGGCCCAGGATCTCGCCGGCCTGCAGGTTGCGGAGGATGCCCATGCTGCCCGTGGCGCAGAAGGTGCAGCCCATGGCACAGCCCACCTGGCTGGAGATGCAGTAGGTCACCCGGGGGTTCCGCACCCGGCGCGGCATGTGGACGGCCTCGATGCGCTTCCCATCCGCCAGTTCCAAGGCCAGCTTGGTGGAGCCGTCGTCGGAGGGCTGACGCTCCACGAGGGTGGGCAGGCGCAGGTCCGCCACGCTCTCCAGCCAGGCGCGGATGCTCGATCCCAGATCCGGCACACCCCCCTTCCAGGTCCAGGGCCGGTGCAGCCGCTTGAAGGTCTCCAAAGCGCTGCCAGGACAACCCAGGGCGGATAGGTCCTCAGGGAAGAGTGACCAGGCCGAAGGCAGGCCATCCCGTTCGGGGGCGGCGTGATCCCAGGGCATGGGTCGTGAATCGGACATCCAGGCAGTGTACCGGCTGGCAGCGGATTCATTTCAGAGCCCGGCGTGGCTATCCTGATGAGGTTGTCCATTAAGGGAGCCCCCATGTCCGTTGCCGCCCCGCTGCGTCTCGTTCTGGCCTTGGTCAGCCTCTCCGCCCTGACCCTGGCGGCGGATGGGCCGGCCTCGGTGCCCCTGCAGAAGCAGGTCGCGATCTACAGTGAACAGCCCACCCTGGGGGAGGCCTTCACCGTCCTGGACTGGTCCCTTCCCATGGGCCGGATGACCTTCACCATGACCTCGGGCACGGTGGCGCCCATGGTCTCTGCGGGACGCACGCTTGGATTCCACTTCAAGGGGAAGGGCTCCTTCCGCTACCGCTCAGAAGAGCCCCTCGAGCGGGCGGCGCTCACCTCGAACTACAAGAAGAACATCGGTGGCATCAACACCAAGGCCATCCTCTCGGAGGAGAAGGGCCAGCAGGTCCTGACCGTGGAGTTAAAAAGCTTCACCCTCTGGCAGGAAGGATTGGTCCAGGCCCTACCGAGTGGAACGCCCGCCGAGACTCCCAACGATTCCTTCACCCGGGACTGGGCCTTCTTCAAGCGGGATGGGCTGGGAGACCGGGGTCATGACTTCGCGGCCCACCTGGCCAACACTCCGAGTCGCGGCCTGGCCCGAGCGGAGATCACCGGTGCGGACAGCCCCTTCATCTACACGCTGGACCAGGGGGGATCCCAGCGCGAACAGCTCTGGTCCGTGGCGGGTCCCTACCGCCCAGCGGTCTATGACGGCCTCCGCAGGGTGCTCCTCTCGGAGCAGCCCATCGGCTGGACCTGGAAGGCCCCCCTTTCCGCACTGCTGAACCTGACAGCCGTGGACATCGACATGAAGGCAAGCCTGGGTGGCGCTGACCTGAGGGTCACCGAAACCCTGGTGGCTGGAGACGAGGGGATGTCCGTCATCTCCTTGAATCTCTACAACATCGTGGATCCCACCTACAAGCAGGGGAACTACCGGGTCTCCAAGGTCCTGGATGCCGAAGGACGCAGCCTCCCCTTCCACCACCGCAACGACACGATCGTGGTCCAGTTGGATCAGCCCCACCCGGCTGGTGAGCCATTCAAGCTCACCTTCGAATACGGCGGCGCCATCCTGCTCCGTCCCGGCGGCGACAGCTACTGGGAGCTCGGCGTCGAGCCCTGGTTCCCCCAGCCCGACATGGATGGCCAAGCCTACACGGTGCATGCCGTCATCCAGACGCCCAAGGAGGACGTGCCGGTGGCCCCTGGCACGACGATCCGCCGGAGCCAGAGTGAATCGGGAAACCTCCTCGAGGTCCGCATCGACAAGCCCGTGCAGTTCTTCTCGATGTTCGCAGGAGCCTACACCTTCACCGAGGAGGCCAAGGATGGCCTCACGATCCGGGTGGCCGCCTATGGCAACCAGGGCGGCGGTATGCAGAAGCGGCTCATCGACATCGCCAGGCAGACCATCGGGTTCTACGAGGACTTGTTCGAAAAATTCCCTTTCGAGGAGTTCAACATCATCCAGGTGAACTCATTCGGGTACGGCCAAGCCCCTCCCGGGATGATGATCATCACCAACGAGGCCTTCAACGGGAAAGTGGATGACCTCAGTGCCCTGTTCACCAAGGGCATCAATCAGCGCTTCGCCCACGAGATCGCCCACCAATACTGGGGCCACCTGGTCAAGATGGCGACCCCGGAGGAGCAGTGGATCACCGAGTCCTTTGCCAACTACGCCTCCGCCCTGGCCATGAGAAGCATGAAGAACCAGGGGACCAGCGCCTACGAGGGCATGCTGAGCCGGTGGCGGAACCAGGCGAATGCCTACACGGAAACAGGCACCATTCCCTTCGCCAACCGGCTCCAGTGGATCGGGGACCCCCGAGGCGCCTTCCTCGCTCGGACCTCCCTCCTCTATGAGAAGGGGGCGCTCATCCTCGCCTCCCTACACAAGGAGATGGGCGACAAGAACTTCGCCCTGTTCATGAAGTCCATCATCGCCAACTTCCGGTGGAAGGCCGCCAACACGCCCTCCATCGAACAGCTCGCGACCATGGCCGGCCGCAAGGACTTCGGTCCGCTGTTCCGCGACTGCTACTGGGGAACCCAGATGCCCAAGTAACCCGCGAAGGGAATCAGGCCACCAGGTCCTGCGGCCGGATGTCGCAGCCGCGCCGGGTGCCGAGGGCGCTGACACCCAGCTGGGCCGGGTCGAGCAGGTCCTGGGCGATGCGAAGCAGGTCGTCCGGCGTTACAGCCTCGATCTCGGCCATCTGCTGGTCGAGGCTACGCAGCTGCCCCAGGTGGATGGCTTGGTGCGCCAGGCTGAACATGCGGCTGCTGCTGCTCTCCTGGCTGAACACGAGGCCCGTGCGGGCCTGGAGCTTGGCTCGCTCCAGCTCATCGGACTCCACGCCCTTCTCGCGGATCCTGGCGCACTCGGCCATGGTTCGCTGCACCAGCTCCCGCAGCTGGGCCGGGGCGCAGCTGGCGCTGATCTGCAGCGCGCCAGTGTCCGCATAGGGGCTGAGGTAGCTGCCCACCTGATAGCAGAGGCCCCGGCGCTCCCGCAGCTCCATGAAGAGCCGGGAGGCCATGCCGCCTCCCAGCACGTGGCTGAGGAGGTGGGCCGCCGCCCGGTCCGGGGAGTGGTGATCGGTAGCTGGGAAGCCCATGACCAGGTTGGCCTGCTGGAGGTCCTTGCGGGGCACGTTCAGCAGGAAGGGTCGGGTCCGCGCCTGGATGCCGGGCGCATGGGCGGTCCCCTTGGGCAGGCGGTCCAGGATGGGCTTCAGCAGGTCGAGGAAAGGCGCCGCCTCGATGGCGCCGGCGGCTGCCACCACCAGGTTCGGCGCGCGGTAGGTGTGGTCGAAGAAGGCGCGGGCCTCCGTGGCGCCGTAGCCGGAGACCTGCTCGCGACGGCCCAGGATGGGGTGGGCCAGCGGCGTGCCTTCCCAGAAGCCGCCATAGAACAGCTCGCTCACCCAGTCGTCGGGCTGGTCCTCACTCTGTGCGATCTCTTCCAGGATCACGCCGCGCTCGCGCACCAATTCGTCGGCCTCGAAGCGGGGGGCGGTCACCAGCTCGCCCAGCAGGTGCAGCAGCTCCGGCAACTGGTCCGCCAGCACCTTGCCGTAGAAGCAGGCCACCTCCTTCCCTGTGAAGGCGTCCACGTGGCCCCCCAGGCGGTCCGTGGCCGCCGCCAGTTCATCCGGGGTGGGGTAGGAGGCCGTGCCCTTGAACACGGTGTGTTCCAGGAAGTGGGCCAAGCCCTCCTCCTCGGGGCCTTCGTGGCGCGACCCCCGCCGCACCCAGAAGCCCACCGCGCAGCTCCGAACATGGGGCAGCTGCTCGATCAGGATCTCGGTGCCCTCGGGCGTGACGGTGCGGAGCGGAGCATGTGGCATTCCACCAGTCTACCGCCCAGAGCCCCTACCCTTCGGCTTCGCTTCCCGCCAGGCCGATGGGCGTGCGGTGGAGCTTCCAGCCGGCCAGGGCCCAGCAGAGGGCGCCGAAGGCCAGGAGTGCCAGACACGCCACCACCGGATGAGTACTGACCTGCTCCTGGGCCAGGAGCTGGCTGGTCTGGACCGTGGCCGCGCGGCTTCCGGCCAGGCTCTCGATGTGGTGGGTGAAGGTGAGCCGCTGGAGGAAGGGCGGGAAGATCCGCACCAGTGGCTCCCACAGGAAGAAGTAGAGGGCGCCCCAGAGGGTGCCGCGCTTGAAGACCAGGCCGATCAGCGTCATCAGGGCCAGCTCCCCCCACCAGGCACTGACCAGGGCCACGAGGCGCCCCAGCAGGAGGGAGGGATCGCCGCCGATGACCTGGAGGCCCAGGGTGCCGATGATGAGCCACACAGCACCCCAGGCGAACCATGGCAGCCCCTTGCCTAGGGGCAGGGCCCAGGCAGGGGCGGGGCGCACCAGCAGGAGGGGGAGCGTGCGCTGCTCCAGATCCTCGCGGATGCCTGCGGGGGCGGCCACCAGGGCCATGATGGGCAGCATCATCTTCACCAGCACATCGTGGAACACCCTTAAGGTTTCGCCGGGATAGGGACGACCCTCCGCTCCCTTGATCTGGGCCACGGTGTAGATGAGGAGCGTGAGCGCCACGGGCACCATGACCAGGGAGGCCAGCACCCAGCCGCGACCCTGGAAGACGCGGGGCAAGTAGCCCCGCGCCGTGGCGCGGATCGTCGCCAGGGGAGAAGGGGCGGCGTTCATGCGTGATCCTTCGTCAGATACTGGAAGACGGCATCGAGGTTCAAATCCAGTGGGTCGAGCGCCTGCAGAGGGATGCCACCCTCTGCCGCGGCCTTCTGCAGGCGGGGGAGGATGTCCCGAGGGGAGCGCACCGACAGGACCACAGCCCCTTCTTCGATCCGGAGGGCCGCCAGCTCCGGCTGTTCCACGGCCCAGCGGGCCAGGACCTGGGCCTCGCCTGTCAGGCGCAGTTCCACCGGATGGCGGTCCAGCAGCTGGCGGATTTCGGTGACGGTCCCCTCGGCCAGCAGGCGGCCGCGGAAGAGCAGGAGGATGCGCTCCGTGAGCTGGGCAATCTCACCGAGGATGTGGCTGGAGACCAGGATGCGGGTGCCCTTCTCAGCGAGGCTGCGGAGCAGGGCCATGAGCGTGAGCCGGGCCTCGGGATCCAGTCCGTTGAAGGGCTCATCCAGGATGAGCAGCTCCGGTTCGTGCAGGAGGGCTTGGGCCAGCCGGATGCGCTGGCGCATGCCCTTGGACATGCGCGCGAAGGTGAGGTGGGCGCGGTCGGCCATGCCCACGGTGGCGAGGGCCTTGGCCACCGCAGTGTCCAGGCCTGCGCCCGAGAGGCCGGATAGCTCGCCCATCATGCGCAGCCACCTATCCGCCCGGAGGCCCGTGGGCAGCCGGTCCCCCTCGGGCACCAGCCCCAGGCGGGCGAGCACAGCAGGGTTGCGGAAAGGCGCCTCGCCAAACACCCGCACCTCGCCGCCGGAGGGCGGCAGCAGGCCCGCCAGGAGCTGAAGCAGGGAGGACTTGCCGGCGCCGTTGGGTCCAAGCAGGCCCGTGATGCCGCCGCCCTCGGGCAGGCCGAAGGAGGTGGGGCTGAGGCCCAGGATCGGACCGTAGCGGAGGGAGGCGCGGTCGAGGGAAATCATCAGATCACCGCTTCAGAGGGGCGCGTCCGCCGCGCGGCCACATAGGTCCAGAGGGTGATGTGGAAGGCGGTGCCCAGAATCGCTGGCAGCCAAGCCACCATCGGATGGTCCACGCCCACGAAGAGCTGGGGCCAGGCCTCGGCCAGCATGACGGGGTTCAGGGCGTCCACAGCCTTGATGCCCGTGAGGCCATGGATCATGGTCGCCAGGGTGCCGGCCCCCAGCACCAGCCCCAGCACCCAGCCGATGCCGGCCCGCGGGGTGGCGGCCATGCTGGAGGCGCCCACGGCCAGGGAGCCCATCAGCACCGAGCTGATGGCCATGGCCGGCAGCAGCCGCAGGGGCGCCGTCACCCACACCGGCCCCTGGAGGCCCGCCAGCAGCAGGGACATGGCCCATGGCAGCAGGGCAAACGGCAGCAGGATGGCGAAGGGCAGTGCCGAGGCGAAACCGAGCTTGGCGAGCAGGTAGTCCCTGGGCGCCACGGGGTGGGCGTAAATCAGGGGACGCACCCGGTAAAGGGTATCCCGGGCCACGAGGCCGCCCCCCACCAGGGCCACCAGGAACCACAGCAGGTAGCTGGCGGGGTTCAGGAGGTCGGCCTGGAAGTCTGCGCCCTGGGTCAGGATTGTCTTGGCGAAGTCCTGCATCGGTTTGAAGGTCTGGTTGGTCCGGAAGAGGTGCTCCATGTAGATGCGAGCCACCTTCACGATGAGTACGACCAGGAAGGCGAACCCGAAGAAGCGGCCGATCTTCTGACGCCAGAGCCGGGCCAGGTCGAAGCGCATGAGCACCAGGGCTGGAGGATGGCCCTGATGGAGATCCGGCGCGGGCGGGAGGGTGGGGGCGTAGATGGGCATGGCTCAGGCTCCCGCAGCCACAGGATGGAGGGCGCGCAGGAGGACCTCGTCCAGGCGGTCATGGCGAGGGGTCACCTGCACCAGGGTGGCGCCCTGGGCCTGGGCCCAGCGGAAGGCACCCGCGGGATCAGCTTCGGTCAACTCCAGGTCGTAAAGACCATTGCGGGCTTCCAGGACGGTGCCCAGCTCGGACAGGGCCACCTCCTGCGCTGCATCCAGGGGATCCAGGAAGCGGAGCTCCACGCGCTTCGCGAGGGCCCTGCGAAGGCCCGCCATGGAGCCGGCCGCCTTGATCTCACCCTGATCGAGGATCACCAGCTGGTCCGCCACCCGCTCCACGTCGCCCAGCAGGTGCGAGGCCAGGATGACCCCCGTGCCCAACTCCGAGTGGACCCGCAGCACCAGGTCCAGCATGCGGCGTCGGCCATCGGGATCGAGGCCGTTGGTGGGCTCGTCCAGGAAGATCAGCTCGGGACTGTGCACCAGGGCCTGGGCCAGCTTCACACGCTGCCGCATGCCCGTGGAGTAGCCGCTCACCGGGCGGTAGCGGGATTCATCCAGCCCCACGAAATAGAGCACCTCGTGGGCGCGGTCCCGGGAGGCCTCCGGCGCCAGGCCGCTCAGCTCGCCCCAGAAGGCCACCTGCTCATAGGCGGAGGCATCCTCGATGAGGGCGTCGTACTCCGGCATGTACCCGATGCGGGCCCGCAGCCGGGCCGCTTCGGGCGCCCCCAGGGCCACGCCCAGAACCGATCCGGTGCCGCCCGAAGGCGTGAGCAGGCCGAGCAGGGCCTTCAGCAGGGTGGACTTGCCGGCGCCGTTGGGACCGAGCAGACCCACGATCCCGCGCTCCAGCGTGAGGCTCAGGCCCTTCAGGGCGGGCGCCGCCGACGCGGCGTAGCGCACTTCCAGGTTTTCGAAGGCGATCAAGAGGAACTCCAGGTTGAAGGCGGCTACGAAGCGGACTCTGAAATGGATTAGGCTGTAGCCACCATCCTCCCACCACCCGGACGCCCCCGCATGCAACTCCTGGACTGGCCCATTCTCGATGCCCTGCAGGCCGGCGCCCTGATGGCCCTTTTCATCAGCTTCGGCACAGATGCGCTCTCCCGGCGGGACCGCATGATGGGCTGGCTCTCAGTCACGTGCCTCCTGGTGGGCCTGCGCCATGGCGTCCTCGTTCTGGGCACCCTCCCCAGCATAAATCCCGACCTGGTGGATCGTGCCCAGAGCCTGCTGGTGGCCTTCGGCTTCATCGCTCTCTGCACCGCCCTCACGAACCTCTTCCCGCGCCATGTCCCCCGCCGGTTCCCTGCCTGGGTCGCCATCGGCATGATCCCGAGCTACGTCCGCAACCTGCTGCTGCCCCACCCTAGCCTCTGGGACACCTGGTTGCACCATGTGGCCAACCTCACCTACCTGGTGGGTTGCGGCTTGACCATTTACTGGGCTCTGCGGGCACGCCAGGACGAGGACCCCATGGGCCGTCGGCTGTTCCTGGGCTTTCTGGGACTGACGCTGCCGGTAGTGGTGGAGGTCGCCGCCCTCAGCCTCTTCGACATGAAGGTGCGGCTGTCCGGCTTCAGCCTGGTGTTCTTGTCCATGGGGGTCGGGACCTCCTGGCACTGGTTGATGGTCAGTGGCATGGAGTCCCGCATCCACCGGGCCGAGGCCGAAGTGGAGGTCTGGCGCAGCCTCGTACCAGGCACCGCCTTCCGCACCGACCGTCCATCACCCTTGATGGAGAAGACCTTCGGAGCCTCCTGGCCGGAACGGCTCAAGGCCACGCCCGAGGCGACCTTGATCGGGCTGGATGGCGCCGCCTACCGGGTGCACAGCAGGCTCCTCTACCACCTGGAGCGGATCGGATGGTACGAGCGCGATGAGGACACGCAGCCCGGTCACCAAGGCTTCCTGTCCGGCTGGACGGTTGGCCTCGGCATGGAGGAGGGCGCAGAGCATGAGCGGATCCAGCTGCTGCTGCGCGCCTGGGGGGCGGAGGTGCAGGCCTGGGGCACGGTGCCACCACGGGAGGGGCCCTATCCGAGCGTGCTGCTCTGGGCCCGGGAGCCCAGCATCCTCTCGGTCTGGCGGGAGGACGACCTTGCCAGGAGGCGGCCCCGATGGGTCCAGATTGGCGGACCCATCACCGAGGGGCCCCATGCGCGCCTGGAACCCGGGGCCCAGGAGGAGGACCTGCGGGGCACACTCGAGCGCCTCCTGTCCCGGCACTGAGCCCAGCGCTGAACCTGCGGCACTTGCCCCAAGGCGTGGCATCCATCGGAGAATGGGCGGATGAGCTTCGCCCATCTCCACCTGCACACCGAGCACTCCCTCCTCGACGGCCTCACGCGCATTCCCGACCTCGTGAAGAAGTGCCGGGCCTCGGGCATGCCCGCCGTGGCCGTGACCGACCACGGAAACATGTTCGGCATGATGAAGCTCTTCGACGCCTGCGAAAAGACACAGGACGAGAGCGGCACCTGGGCCGTGAAGCCCATCCTGGGCTGCGAGGTCTACGTCGCGCCCAAGACCCGCTTCGACAAGAAGCTCGAGGCGAAGAACGCCACTGGCGAGGAGGGCCTGGAAGACTGCGTCGACCCCAGCGGCTCCCGCGATGCGGGCTACCACCTGGTGCTGCTGGCCAAGAACCCCGTTGGCTTCGCGAACCTATCCAAGCTGGTGTCCGCGGGTTTCACCGAGGGCTTCTACTACAAGCCGCGCATCGACAAGGACCTCCTCCGGGAGCACAGCGAGGGGCTTATCGCCCTGTCGGCCTGTCTCGGTGGCGAAGTGCAGGCCCGCATCCTCCAGAACCGGCTGGACCAGGCCGAGAAGGTGTCCCGTGACTTCCGCGACATCTTCGGGGAGGACTTCTACCTGGAGATCCAGGACCAGGGCTTCGACAAGGAGAAGGAGATCATCCCCTTCCAGCAGGAGCTGGCCCAGAAGCTCGGCATCCCGCTGGTGGCCACCAACGACGCCCACTACCTCAACCACGCGGACGCCGACCTGCACGACACGCTGCTCTGCATCGGCACGAAGACCACGAAGGCGAAGGAGAAGCGCATGCGCTTCTCCACGGATCAGTTCTTCGTGAAGACGCCTGAGGAGATGCGGTCGGTCTTCCCGGATCATCCGGAGTACCTGGACCGCACCCTGGAGATCGCCGCCAAGGTGGACCTCTTCCCCATTACGCGCAAGCCCGTGACACCGCGCTTTCCCGTGCCCGAGGGCTACGACCTCGACTCCTACTTTGTGCACATCGCCCAGGAGACCTTTGAGCAGCGCCTGGCCGGCTGCCGACCCCTCTGGCAGGTGGGCGCCCTCAAGCACAGCGAGGAGAAGTACCGCGCGCGGCTGGCCTTCGAGCTGGACATGATCCTGAAGATGGGCTTCCCCGGCTACTTCCTGCTGGTCTGGGACTTCATCCGCAAGGCCCGGGAGATGGGCGTGCCCGTGGGCCCCGGCCGTGGCTCGGCGGCCGGCAGCATCGTGGCCTGGTCCATGATGATCACCGACATTGATCCAATGCAGTACGACCTGCTCTTCGAGCGCTTCCTCAACCCCGAGCGCGTGTCCATGCCCGATGTGGACATCGACTTCTGCCGGGATGGCCGCCAGCGCGTCATCGACTACGTCACCGAGAAGTATGGCCAGGACAAGGTGAGCAACATCATCACCATCAACCAGCTCAAGACCAAGGCCGTGATCAAGGACGTGGCCCGGGTCTTCGAGAAGGACTTCGCCTTCGCCAACAACCTGACGAAGCTGGTGCCCCAGGAACCCGGCAAGCCCATGAGCATCGGCGAGGCCCTGCAGAAGAGCGACAAGCTGCGCGAGCTCTACGAGTCCGATCCCGAGGTGAAGAACATTCTGGACATCTCGGCCCGGCTCGAGGGCCTGTCCCGCAACACGGGCGTCCACGCGGCAGGCGTCATCATCGCCCCGGATGAGCTCACCCAGTTCGCACCGCTGTCCCGGGACAAGGACGGCAAGGTGATGGTGCAGTACACCATGATGGAGGCCGAGCGTGCGGGCCTGCTGAAGATGGACTTCCTGGGCCTGGAGACGCTCACCCAGATCGCCAAGACGCAGGAGGTCATCGCCCGGCGCCATGGCCAGCCCAAGGACATGACCACCATCCGCGCCTTCGACGACAAGAAGACCTTCGAGCTCTTCGCCGCCGGCGATACCGATGGGGTCTTCCAGTTCGAGTCCGGCGGCATGAAGCAGCTGCTGCGGCAGTTGGGCCCCGACCGCTTCGACGACCTCATCGCGCTGAACGCCCTCTTCCGCCCCGGCCCCCTGGGGGCAGGCATGGGCACCACCTACGTGGAGCGCCGCCACGGCCGCGAACCCGTCACCTACATGTTCCCTGACCTGGAGCCCATCCTTTCGCCGACCTACGGCGTGATCCTCTACCAGGAACAGGTCATGCAGATCGCCAGCCTCATCGCCGGATACTCCCTGGGCGAGGCGGACATGCTGCGCCGGGCGATGGGCAAGAAGGACAAGGAGAAGATGGCCAAGGAGAAATCCAAGTTCATCGAGCAGGGCGCCAGCCGGGGCTACGACAAGGCCAAGGTGGCCGAGCTCTTCGACCTCATCGAGTTCTTCGCGGGCTACGGCTTCAACAAGAGCCACAGCGCCGCCTACGCCATGGTGGCCTACGAGACCGCCTACCTGAAGGCCAACTACACCGTGGAGTTCATGGCGGGCCTGCTCTCCACCAAGTCCGGCCGCACGGACGACGTGGCGAAGTACGTGCAGAACTGCCGCGAGGGGGGCATCGAGGTCCTGGGGCCCGACATCAACGAATCGGCCCTGGACTTCACGGCCACCTCCGACCGGCAGATCCGGTTCGGCTTTGCCGCCGTCAAGGGATTGGGCGATGCCGCGCTGCAGGCGATCCTCGAGGCCCGGCAGGCCGAGGGCAGGTTCAAGGACCTCTTCCACGCCCTGAAGAGCACGGACCTCCAGAAGGCCAACCGCAAGGTGTGGGAGTCCCTCATCAAGGCCGGCGCCTTCGACAGCCTGGAACCCAACCGCGCCGCCCTGCTGCAGGGCCTGCCGGACGCGGTGTCCGCCGCCTCCCGCGGCACCGGCGACACGGGCATGACCAGTCTCTTCGACGATGCCGAACTGGCCACGCTCAGCGAGGACTGGCGCGTGCCCGAGAACATCGAGCCCTGGGATCGCAAGGTCCGGCTGGCCGCCGAGCGCGAGGTGCTGGGCCTCTTCGTCAGCGGCCATCCCCTGGAGGAGTTCACCGACGCCATCCAGGTGCACACCCACGGCACCCTGGCCAAGATCGCAGAGGACGCCACCTCCGGCCGCCTGCGGGATCGCAACGAGGTCACCCTCGGCGCCATGGTCTCCACCGTGGCCTTCAAGACCAACCAGAAGGGGGAGCCCTGGGCCATCCTCCAGGTCGAGGACACCACCGGGAAGATGGAAGTCTTGCTCATGGCCACCAAGTGGGACCCCGTCACCAAGAAGAAGGATGCACTGCGCCCCTTCGAGCGCTACCGCCACCTCGCCGTGCCCGAGGCCATGCTGCGCATCACGGGCGAGCTGCGGGTGGAGACCATCCAGGGCAACGGCAACGGAACCGAGGGCGAAGATGACGAAGAGCAGACCGTGGTGAAGGTCTTCGCCACCCTGCTGGAGCCCCTGGAGGGCTTCCAGGGGCTGGGCTTCACTGGCGCCCTGGTGCGACTGCCCCCGGGTGAGTGCCCGCCCCGCCTGGCGACGGTCCTCGGCGACCACAAGGGTGAGCTGCCCGTGACCTTCGAGTATCGCTCCAAGGAGGGCCTCGTAGCCCGGGTGAGGGCCGGCCGCGACCTGCGGCTGAAGTACGACGAGGCGCTGAAGGAGAAGGTGGCCAAGGAGACCGGCTGCGCCCTGACCTGGACCTACTGAGGCTCGGCCGGAGTATCCTCACTCCATGTCGAAAGACCCATCTCCCTCCCCCGACCTCCACGCCGTCGTCGAAGCCCTGGCCGAGGCCTCCACGGCCCTGACCGAAATGCCCCTGGGCCGCCGGGAGTTTCCATCCCGCACTGCCGTGGCGGCCCTGGTGGAGGACCTGCGCGCCCTGCTCTTCCCGGGCTATTTCGGCCCCTCGGAGCTCACGGCCGAGACCCTCCGCTACCACCTGGGCGCCCGGATGGATCGCGTGCTCCACGGCCTGTCGGACCAGATCCAGCGGGGCCTCATGGCCACGGACCCGGCCTGCACCGAGTGCCGGGCCCGCTCCGTGGCGCTGGCCCAGGCCTTCCTCGCCCGGCTACCCGCGGTGCGCCACCTGCTGGCCACGGACATCCAGGCCGGCTTCGAGGGCGATCCCGCGGCCACCAGCCCCGAGGAGGTGCTCTTCTCCTATCCCGGGCTTCTGGCCGTGGCCAGCCAGCGTCTGGCCCACGAGCTGCTGAAGCTGGGCGTGCCCCTGCTGCCCCGCATGATCACCGAACACGCCCACAGCCTCACGGGCATCGACATCCATCCCGGCGCCCAGATCGGCGAGCGCTTCTTCATCGACCATGGCACGGGCGTGGTCATCGGCGAGACCTGCGTCATCGGCCGGAATGTGCGCATCTACCAGGGCGTGACACTGGGCGCCAAGAGCTTCCCCCTCGATGCCGAGGGCCACCCCGTCAAGGGCGTCCCGCGCCACCCGGTGGTGGAGGACGACGTCATCGTCTACTCCAATGCCACCGTGCTGGGCCGCATCACCCTCGGGAAGGGCTCGGCCATCGGCGGGAACGTGTGGCTCACTCGCAGCGTGCCCCCCAGCAGCGTCATCACCCAGGCCAACGAGAAGGACGGGATGCCCTCATGAGCGTCTTGCTGCGCTTCGTCTTCTCGGCCATCGGCCTGCTGGTGGCCTGCTCCTTCGTGCCGGGTCTGGGCCACGGCTCCTTCCTGGACCTGCTCATCGTGGCCGTGATCCTGGCGGCCCTGAACACCACGGTGGGCAGCTTCCTGAAGCTCATCGCCCTGGTGCCCATGGCCTGCTCCTTCGGCTGCTTCAGCCTCGTCATCAACGGTCTGGTCTTCTGGCTGGCCGGCATGCTGTCAGCGAAACTTGGATTGAACTTCACGGTGGGCGGCTTCTGGGCGGGCTTCTTCGGGGCCCTGGTGTCGAGCGTGGTCGCCTCGGTCCTCGGCGCCATCTTCATCCCCAAGGACCGGCAGCGCCCGCAGGGCCCGCCGCCTTCGATCAAGGTGGTGAACTGACCCCGGACTGCCCCAGGAGCCCGCGCACTGCGGCCTCCGTGGCCTGCAGGAGCGCCTCGGCGCTGGGGTAGTCCTCAGGATGCAGGGGCCGACCCACCATGATCCGGTAGGTGCCGGCCCGCACTCGCCAACCACCCCTGGGCAGGATGTCCACGCCGCCCTGAATGGCGAAGGGGACCATGGGCACTCCCGTCTCCATGGCCAGGGTGAAGATCCCCTTCTTGAAGGGCAACAGGCGCCCGTCGAAACTGCGCGTGCCTTCAGGGAAGGCGGCGATGGACTGGCCGCCGCGGATGCGCCGGGCGGCAGACCGCAGGCTCTCCAGGGCCGTGTCCCGGCGGCTCCGGTCGATGAAGATGAAGCCCGCCAGCCAGATCACCCAGCCCAGGAAAGGCACCCGGGCAAGCTCCCGCTTGGCAATGAAGACGGGCCTGCCGGGCAGGGTGGAGATGACCAGGGGTGGATCGAGCAGGGACGTGTGGTTGCCCGCAAAGATGACGGACTGGGTGCCGTCCCGGATCGCCGCCGGTAGGCCCTCCCAGCCTTCCAGCTCCCGGCGGATGCCGAAGGCCCAGGCCGTGGCGCGGATGTAGCGCGGAGCCACCGCCCAGAAGGCGCCTGCTCCGCCCAGGAAGGGCGCCAGCAGGAAGCAGAGCACCACGGCAAGGGCCAGGGCCAGGGAACCGGCGGCCCAGACGAGCAGGGGCCGCAGGAGGGAGCGGTGCACCATGATCCTACTGGGGCGGCAGCAGGACCGCGTCCTTGAGATACACCGGGAACTGCGGGATGTCGCCCATGCCCCGGCGCCACTCGGTCCGCACCTTGGCGATCTTGTCCACGGCCTCCATGCCCGAGACCACGCGGCCGAAGGCGCAGTAGCCGAAGCCCTCCTCGCTGAAGCCGTGGGGATCCAGGCTGGGGTTGTCCACGAGGTTGATGTAGAACTGGGACGAGGCGCTGTGGGGATTCTGGGTGCGGGCCATGGCGATGGTGCCCCTGGCGTTCTTCAGGCCGGCCTTGAAGGTCGAGCCCACCTCGTTGAGGATCGGGTCCCGGGTGGGCTTCTCCATCAGGGTGTCTGTCATACCGCCGCCCTGGACCATGAAGCCGTCGATGACGCGGTGGAAGATGGTGCCCTTGTAGAAGCCGTCCTTCACGTACTGCAGGAAGTTCGCCACTGTCTTCGGTGCCAGTTCCGATTCCAGCTCCACCACGATGGGGCCATAGCTGGTGAGCAGCTGCACCCGGGGCTTGGCCGCGGGGGTGGGCGCAGGGGCTGAGGCAGGCTGGGGGGCGGGCGCCTGGGCGACTAGGGGCAGGGCGAGGACCAGGGTGACGAGGGCGGATCGGATCACGGGGACTCCAGGAGTGGACACTTCATTCTGCCGGGAATCGCCGGGAAGTCCCCGCTATCGTGGACGCATGCCCTTCATCGACCTGCCCACTTGGCTGCTCTCCCTGCTCCTGGCCCCCTTCGGCCTGGTGATGGGCTCTTTCGGCAACGTGTTGATCCACCGCCTGCCCCAGGAGGAGCCCGCCGACCGGAATGTGGTCACCAAGGCCAGCCACTGCCCCGGCTGCAAGGCGAAGATCAAGCCCTGGCACAACGTGCCCCTGCTGGGCTGGCTGTGGCTGCGCGGCAGGTGCGCCGCCTGCGGCTGGAAGATCCCCGTGCGCTACCCGCTGGTGGAGCTGCTGGCTGGGCTGCTCTTCGCCGCCTCGCCCTGGCTCTTCCCCTTCGGCACCCTGATCTGGTTCAAGGGCCTCCTCTGCGGCTTCGCGCTGATCGTCCTGTTCTTTACGGACTTCACTGAGATGATGCTGCCGGACGCGCTGCAGTTTCCGCTCATGGCCCTGGGGGTGCTACTCACCCTGCCCCAGGTGCTGCGGCCCGAGGCCCTCGTGCAGATCTGGACCGGCGGCGGTGCCCTCGTCCAGGCCCTGGCCTTCCACAACGGCCTGCAGCCGGCTCCCGCCTGGGCTGGCTTCGAACCGGCCGTCACCTGGCAGGCCAGCCTCATCGGCCTGGCCGTGGGCTACGGCGTGCCCGCCCTCATGAACCAGATCTACAAGGCGATCCGCAAGACCGACGGCCTGGGCATGGGCGACTTCAAGATGCTGGCCTGGCTGGGCGCCTTCTGGGGCTGGGCCCCCATGCTGGGAATCCTCTTCCTGGGCGCGGGCCTGGGCGCCGCCGTGGGCGTGCCCCTCATGCTCATGCGCAAGGGCGACGGCCAGACCATGCTGCCCTTCGGCTGCTTCCTGGCCCTGGCCGCACCCCTCGTGGTGTTCTTCGGGCGGGCGCTCTGGCTGGGCTACCTGGGCTGGGTGGGCTAGCAGGCAGGGCTTTCAGGAGAATCCTTGATCGCGGCGTTCGCGCCGTGAATCGCCCGCGGTAACGGGCGGGATGGCCTTTCCCCATCTCTGCGTTCACGCCTGGCGGCTGGAGCGGGACAGATTCCTTGCTGTAGCGCAGGCGCGCGCTGATCATGTCCTTTATCTGGCCCCCTTTGGACCGTGCCGGGAGGACTCATTGGCCGAGTTGGTGCCCCTCGATGTCATGCTGCTCTCGCAGCTGATGCAGGTGACGCTCAGCGTGGTACTGCTGGTGGCGATCCTCGGGCTGGTGCGGCTCTTCCATCACGAGGCCATCGCCACCCTGGCACGCGGCTGGGCCTGTTTCCTCATGCTGCTGGTGTTCTCGCTGTTCTACGTCATGACCTTCAAGACCCGCCAGCCGTGGCTGTGGCAGGCCACCGCGGCGGCCGCGCAGGACATCACGGTGGTGGCCATGTGGTGGCTGTGGCGCCCGGTCGCCGGAAAACTATCCGGAAGGCCGGAGGAGCGGTCTTGGCGGCGCGACCGGACCTGGCAACTGGTGGTCGGGCTCGGCGCCATCACCTGGGACACCCTCGATGCGTTGAAGGTTCCCTGGATCCCGCCGAACGTCCTGGACCATGTCTTCGCCGCCGCCTTCCTCTGGCTCGCCTGGATCACCTGGCGGGAGAGCCGCATAGCCACGCGTAACGCCGGAATGCTGCGCTGGCTTGCCTTCGGCTTCCTGCTGTTCACCTTCCGCGCCGAGGCATCCATTCTCCTGCTGCCGACCGGGGGCTTCAACACGGCCCGGTTCTCCCAGCTGGCCCTGGTGGCCGGTCTACAGATGGCCCAGGTCGCATCATTCGGCGCCATCTGCCTGGTCGTATCCCTGAGCCTGGAGCAGCTCGCCATCTTCGAGCAGTCTGAGCGCCTGCGCAACGCCGAGTCGCGCCTTTTCAAGGCGCGCCACCTCGCCAGCCTGGGCGACCTGGCGGCCCGTGTGGCCCACGACTTCGGCAACGTGCTCCAGGGGATCTCCACTGGCGTGGAATTGGCGAGAGAGGATCTGCCCGGTTCCTCTCCGGCCGTGAAGTCCCTGGACCTGGTCGCCCGCCAGGCAGAGCGGGGGAAGGCCCTGGTGGCCCAGCTCCTTGGCTACGCCCGGGCAGGGGCTGCCCCGGCCGGCCATTGCGTCCTCGATGAGTACCTGGTCCTGAATGGGGACTCCATCGCGCACCTCGCTGGCGACGGGGTGACCGTCCGCATCAGCACTGCCAGCCCCGGCGCCGTGGTGCCGCTGGACCTCACGTCCCTGGATCGAATGCTGATGAACCTGGTAGCCAATGCCAGGGACGCCAGCCAGCCTGGCGGCGAGATCCGGATCGAGTCCGCCCTGGAGACCGCGGCCCTCCCCAAGCGGGGTGAGACCCTAGCGGAGGCGCCCGGCGAGTGGGTGCGCCTCCGCGTCGCGGATGCAGGAGTAGGCATCCCCCCCGAGGTCCGGGAGAAGATCTTCGAGCCCTTCTTCAGTACCAAGGGGTCGCAGGGGACAGGACTCGGGCTGGCGACGGTCGCCGCCATGGTCGCCCATGCGGGCGGGGACATCACCGTGACCAGCGAGGCGGGAGGCGGGACCTGCTTCGAGGTGCGCCTGCCCAGAGTCCCCGCCCTTCATCCGTGAACAGCGCGACAACCTGCTAATCGCTCAGCAAGTTTGTCCTGTCTCCGGCACTCCTGGGTCAGGTTGAACCCGAACACCTCAACCGGTCCCCAACCCTGGGAGGTGGCGGAAGTATCCTTCACTCTCTCAGGCCGGGTCGGATGGCGAGCACCTCGAGGCGCTTGTTTCCGGCGGGTCGCCGCCAGACCACCTCGTCGCCGGACTCGGCATGCAGGAGGGCCTCGGCGAGGGGCGAGACCCAGCTGATCTTCCCGAGGGCGGCGTCGGCCTCGTCCTCGCCCACGATGCAGTAGATCTCGACCCGCCCCGCCTCGTCCTGGACCTCCACGGTCATCCCGAAGCGGACCTGGTCCGGAGCGTGGACCGTGGGATCCACCCGGACGGCGCGCTGGAGCCGCCCCTCCACCCAGCGCAGGTCCCGCTGCACCGTGGCCAGTTCGTGCGGGTCCGCGAGCTTTCCGGCCTCGAGCAGGTGGTCGCGGCGGACGGCGAGGTCACTGGCAAGGGCCTCCAGCTGCCGGAGCCCGGTGGGCGTCACGTAGTTGGGGTGGGGACTCTGGGGACGCTCGGGCACCTCCTCCGGGCGTCCCGCGTCATCTGGGTCCTTGACGAAGGCTCGGTTCACCAGCTGCTCCTGGACGTGGCCGCCTCACCCATGGGATGGTGCGGTCCCCGGCCCCTGGCTGAGCTCCATCAACACCCCGCCCGTCTCCGCTGGGTGGATGAAGGCCACGCGGCAGCCATGGGCGCCGTTCCGCGGAGCCTGGTCGATCATGCGCACGCCCTTGACCAGCAGGTGGGCCACGGCACCATCGATGTCATCGACTTCGAAGCAGACGTGGTGGATGCCAGGGCCGCGCTTCGCCAGGAACTTGCCGATGGGACCTTCGGGATCAGTGCTCTCCAGGTATTCCAGGGTGCTCTGGCCCACGGGGAAGAAGGCCGTCTTCACCTTCTGTTCGGCCACTTCTTCCGTGTGATCGGGGGCCATGTCGAAGAGCCGCGCCATGCGCGCCATGGCCTCGTCCAGGCCCGTGGCCGCGATGCCCAGGTGGTTGATGCGGAGCAGCTGCATGAGGCCTCCCTCGCCAGTGTAAGGGTTTCGGGTCAGAGACGGCAGGGAGGCCGCCAGGTCCCGGGTCTGGTTGGTTCCGACAGAGGGCCATTCTGGCTCCCCAACAGGGCGTGGTCTGCAGGTGAGCGGGGAGCATCCGTGGCGCCGCGTCCTCAGCTGTCATGCTCGGGGGATGACTGCGCGCGCCCGGTTCTGGACCATCATGCTGACCCACACTGGGCTGGCGGCCGGCACCTACATCATGGGCAAGGCGGCCACCGCGCACTTCCCCGTGCTGGCCCTGGGCCTCTTCCGGTTCCTCCTGGCCGCCCTCTGCTTCCTCCTGCTCATGGGCCTGCGCGGGACGCGCCTAGGCCCACTGCTGCGGGAGGACTGGCGGGGCTTCCTGCTCTCCGGATTCCTCGGTGTGGTCCTGAACCAGCTCGGGTTCCTCTGGGGACTGAAGCTCACCCTGCCCTCGCATGGGGCCCTGCTCTACGCCCTCACGCCGACCGTGGTCCTCCTGCACGGCTGGCTAAAAGGCACCGAGAAGCCCACCCGGCGCAAGCTGGCCGGCATCGTCCTGGCCTTCTCCGGGGTCGCGTGGCTGTTCAGTAGTCGCCAGGATGGCACCCTGCCGCCCACCTGGCTGGCCGGGGACTTCCTGATCCTGTTGGCGGTGGTGGCCTGGGCGGCGTTCACTGTGCAGAGCCGTCCCCTCCTCCTGAAGCACGGCCCGGAGGCCGCCACCAGCTTGACGATCCTCCTCGGGACGGTCCTCTTCCTCCCCGTGGGCGCCTTCGGTCTACGGGACTTCCACCCGGCGAGCATTCCTTTCTCGGCCTGGCTGGGCGCAGCCTATCTGGGCTTGGTGTCCAGCGTGGTGATGTACCTGCTGTGGTTCCGCGCCCTCAGCCTCCGGGAGGCCAGTCGGGTGTCCATCGTGGCCAACGGTCAGCCCATCCTCACGGCCCTGCTGGCCTGGGCAGTCTTTGGCACGCCACCGACCGCAGCCTTCGGCGTGGGAGCCGCCCTCGTCATCGCGGGCGTAGTGATCGCCCAGACCTGATTCAGTGCTGGCAGGCGGGTGCCATGCCCAGGCTGACGGTCCCGTCGGTCACGCGGACCTTGCCCTTGCTGCCCAGGAAGGCGATGACGCCGTCGAAGTCGAAGCTGTCGCCGTGGCAGTTGCAGTAGATCGCCGTCTGGCCGTGGGCTGCCGCGGAGGCGGCGCGGAGGTCGTCGAGGGTGCAGGTCCCGCCCTTCTCCATCAGCAGGCTCAGCAGGTCGTGGCCATAGAGGGGTTCGGACATGGGGATCTCCTATTCAGGAGCCGGAACTCCTAAACACATTCTAACGCTTGGGCCGGTGATTCCGGTCACGACACCAAGGACAGCGCCACTTCCCGAATGAGGGGCTCGGGGCTGAGGTTCCTGGGCAGGTGCCGCAGGGCTTGGAGGGCGGCCTCCTGGGGCGCCTTCAGGTTCCGTTCAGGCGTCGCCAGCGCCGCCAGCGCCTCCCGCCAAGGGGCCAGGGCCGGGGTCTCACCGGCGCGGATCCGGGCCAGATCAGCCAGCAGACGCAGCAGCAGTTCCAAGGGCTGCCGCAGCTGCTCGCCCTGGGCCATGGCAGATTCCTTCTCGGGCAGGAGGGGCTCGGAGGCTTCGCCAAAGGCGCGACCACCCATCAGGGCGAGCCAAGCCTCCAGCTGGGCCTCGGCGCGACGGAAGGCGGACTCGTCCAGGTGCCTCAGACTGCCCTCCCCCAGGGCCAGCCAGCGGTCGTGGTCCGCCTCCCGCCAGCCGTTCCGCTGGGCCACGGCCCAGGCCTCCCGGGGGGCCAGGGGCGCGAAGGGGATGCGCTCGCAGCGGCTGCGGATGGTCTGCAGCAGGGCCTCGGGGCGGTGGGTGACCAGGATGAAGTGGGTGTCCTGGGGCGGCTCCTCCAGGGTCTTGAGCAGGATGTTGCCGCTGGACTCGTTGAGGCGGTGCGCCTCCTCCACCAGGATCCAGCGGTGGCAGCCCATGGCCGGGGCCAGGGCGGCCCACTCGATGACCCCGCGGCTGAACCGGGGCTGGTTGTTGGAATCCAGACCTTCGCGGATCTGGTCAATTCGGATGACGCCCGCCTTGCCCTCGGGGGCGATGCGCAGCAGGTTGGGCAGCTCGAAGGGCAGGTCCTCCCCCTGGAACATCCGGCACCCCTCGCACTGGCCGCAGGCGGTCCTCCGGAAGCAGAGCTCGCGTTGGGCCAGCTCCAGGGCCACGCGGCGCTTCCCGATGCCCTCGGGGCCCACAAACAGCAGCGAGCCGCGGATGCGCCCGCCCTGCAGCCGCTGGAGCAGGCGCTCGCGGATGGCTTGGTGGCCGGCGATGTCGGGCGAATACATCAGTCGACTCCGAACCCGGCGTTGCGCAGAAGGGGGGCCACCCGCTGCCAGATGGCGGCCTCCACCTGATCCACAGGATCCCGCGCGGGGATGAGGGCCACCCGGTTGGGATGGTTCTGGGCAATGGCGAGGAAGCGGTTCCGCACGCGCCGGTGGAAGTCCACTTCGGCCTCGTCGAAGCGTGTCTCCGCGAACTCAGCCCCCAGCGACAGGTTCCGCACCTCGACCCGCTGCAGGGACACCTCGGGGTCCATGTCCAGCATCACGGTGAGATGCGGCTTGAGCCCCCGCAGCACCAGCTCGCTGAGCCGGTCCAGGGACGACTCCGCCACGCCGCTGGCCCCCTGGTAGGCGCGGGTGGAATCCTCGAAGCGGTCCACCAGGACGACCTTCCCGGCCGCCAACGCCGGGCGGATCACGGTCTCCAGGTGCTGGGCGCGGTCCGCGTAGAACAGAAGCAGCTCGGCCTCCGCGCACCAGGTCTCCCCGCTGCCGTGGCGCTCGAGCAGCAGGCGCCGGATCTCCCGGCCGAGGGCCGTGCCGCCGGGTTCCTTCGTCACCACCAGGGGCAGGCCGAGGCGCCGCAGGCGCTCCGACAGGTGGAGCAGCTGGGTGGACTTGCCGGACCCCTCCACGCCCTCGATGGTGATGAACACGCCCTGCACGGTGCCTCCGTGGTTCGAGGATACCCGGCCCGGCTGGAGGACAGAGCCGTTACACAGTGCTATCCTGCTCGAAACACCAGGAGTTCCAGGTGGCCGAAGCGATCCATTGCCCGAGCTGCACCACCCGCTACCGCCTTCGCCCCGAGCGGCTGAAGCCGGTCATCCGGCGAGCAAAATGTTTTTCCTGCGGCAGCGTGTTCTCCGTGGGGGACGTGGTCCAGCGGCTGCTCGCGCCCCCGGTGGAACCGTCCCTGGATGACTTCTTCCCCGAGAGCATCGAGTCGATCCACCTGGACGATCCGACGCCCGCCGCACCCCTGCCATCCTCCCTGACCCTGGGTGACCTGGATGTGGCCGACGAGGAGATCCTAGAAAAGACCCTAGTGGCCATCCCCGAGTCGCTGCCCGAGGCGAAAGCCGAAGCCCCCGCCTTCCCGCCCGAGATCACAGAGACCACCCTGTCGGGCTACACCTCGGCCCGGGATGCCATCGAGAAGCTCTTCGGCAGTTCCCCCGCCGCTGGAAGCATGAAGCTCAACCAGGACTCCCACGCCGTGGACATGGATGCCGCCCTGTCCGCCCTGGACACCACGCTTGGGCCCACCCCCGCACTTCCCCGCGCCACGGGCACCGAAACCCAAGGGGACAGCCCCACGGCCTCGGGGCTGACGGAGGAGGACCTGGCCGGACCGTCCAGTTCGACCATGCGCCTGACCCAGGAGGACATGCAGGCCATCATCGCCTCCGCCTCCGCTCCCGCGGAGCCCACCGTGGCGCTGCGCGCCTCGGACCTGATCACAACGCCGGAACCGTACCGGGACCTGGTCGCGACGGTCCCAGTCACCCGCTCCTTCGCTCCCCTCCCCGAGTCCCCCGACACAGGCGCCGAGTTGCTGCGGCTGAAGATCGGCGAGGACATCTACGGTGGTCTCACCATGCCCCAGCTGATGGCCTGGGTCGAGGAGGGCCGCATCCTCGAGAACCACCTCGTGGCCCGTCAGCACAGTGAGAACTGGCTGGAGGCCCACAAGGTTCCGGGCCTGCGGCCGGTCTTCGAGCGCCTCCGCCGCGAGCGGAGTGGTGGCGCCCCCAGCCTGGATTCCGGCATCGGGGATGCCTCCTCCAAGAAGAGCCTCTTCGGGGGCCTGTTCGGAAAGAGCTGACATGCAGATGCTATTTCTCCTCGCCGCCCTGGGCCTAGCCCAGGAACCACCCCTCCAGATCCCGCCTCCGGTAGCGGAAGCGCCAGCCCAGGCACCCGCGCCTGCGCCACCTCCGGCCCCTGCCCCGCCCCCCAAGGCCACGCCCGCAGCACCCGAAGCACCCGCCGCTGTGGTTTCCGCGGCTCCGCTGTCCTTCTATTCCGAGACCTTCCCCTTCGCCTGGGATCGCGTCATCCCCCTGACCGCCAATCTTGATGGGCTGAAGGTCAGCAGCATCTTCTTCAACAAGCGCGTCATCCAGCCCGGGTTCTTCAACCTCCTGAAGGGTGCCGAGTTCGGCACGAGGGCCCAAGTCGAGGTCACGAACACCGGCAAGTTCGCGAAAGTGGCAGGCTTCGCGGTGGCCGTGGTGGACAAGGAGGGGCGCCTGATCGGCGTGGCCTCCGGCGGCACCAAAGTCGGCACCATCAAGCCGGGCGAGACCGAGACCTTCGACCTGAACTTCACCCAGGTGAAGGAGCGGCTGGCCATGGGCGACAAGTTCTTCCTGGCCATCGAACTCAGACCCTAGTTCGCTTCCTGCTCGTGATAGTGCGCCAGCAGTTCAAGTGGCGTGACCGTGGCGGTCCCCACCTTGGCCACCACCACGCCGGCAGCGGCGTTGGCGAGCATGGCCGCTTCGCGCCAGTCGCCGCCTGCCGCAACGGCGGCGCTGAAGGCGGCGATGACGGTATCGCCGGCGCCGCTCACGTCGAACACCTCGCGGGCCTCAGTGGGAATCATCCAGGGCGCCGCGTGTTCCTCATCGGGCGCGAACAGGGCCATGCCCCGCTCGCTGCGCGTGACGAGCAGGCCCTTCAGACCAAGCTCGGCCATCAGGGCCCGACCCGCGATGGTCACTTCCATATCCGACCTGGCTTCGCGAGTGGTGAGCTCCGAGGTTTCCTTGGTATTGGGCGTCATCAGGGTGGCACCACGGTAGAGGGCCTTGTGAGCCGGCTTGGGGTCCACGATCCAGGGGATGCCCCGGGCGACACAGAGGGCGCGAACCGTGTCCATGACCGGCTCGTTGATGGTGCCCTTGGCGTAATCCGAGACGATCAACGCCGAGGCTGAGCTCAGGGCCCGCTCCAGCCGGTCCTTCAGGCCCAGGAGCACCGCGGCGTCAGGCATGCCCGGATCCTCCCGGTCGATACGAAGCATCTGCTGCTGCTGCCCAATCACGCGGGTCTTGATGATGGTCGGGCGGGAGGTGTCCAGCACCAACCCTGAGATGGACACGCCCAAACCCGTCAGCAGGCCCAGCACCCGGTCCCCCGCCGCGTCCTTCTGCAGGGTTCCAATGAGCAGGGGCTCTGTGCCGAGGGCCTTCAGGTTGGCCGCCACATTGGCTGCGCCGCCCAGCACCGCCCGCTCCCGCAGCACCCGCACGACGGGCACCGGCGCCTCGGGCGAGATCCGGTTCACTTCACCGAACAGATACTCGTCCAGCATCACGTCACCCAGCACGGCCACCTTCCGGCCCTCCATGCGCTGGAGCAGGGACTCGGCCTGGGCGCGGTCTAGTCTCACAATTCCACCTTCTTGGCCCCGTCCACCAGCATCACGGGGATGCCATCCTCGATGGGGTAGAGTAGCCCGCAGGACTGGCAGTGCAGACCCTCCAGACGCTCCACGAGGTCGCCGTGGCAGGCTGGACAGCAGAGGATCTCGAGGAGGCGCGGGTCGAGGGGCATGGGGGTAGCTTATCGGAATCAGGAGGTGACCGTGAGCCACCCGGTCGAGGCGTTCCGCTCGACCCACGACAGCCTCTAGCGAAAGAACACCAGCGTCTCGATCAGAAAGAGGGGGAGCAGCACCGCCGCGGACCACCCCATGTATGCCAGGAACGAGGGCATCTCCAGCCCACTGTGCTCGGCGATGGCCTTCACCATGAAGTTCGGACCGTTCCCGATGTAGGTGTTGGCGCCCATGAACACGGATCCGCAGGCCACGGCCTTCAGGAGCATGGGTGAGCCTTCTGCCAGGGCGCTCAGGGAACTTCCGGCAAGGCCCGCCTTCGCCGCCGCCAGGGAGGCGAAGGTGAGGTAGGTCGGGGCATTGTCGAGAAAGCTGCTGAGCAGGCCGCTTGCCCAGAAGAGTTGCCAGGGCCGTTCCAGCGGCAGGCTCGCCGCATGTGCCTGCACCAGATCAAGGGCTGGGAGCATGGCCCCGAAGATGCCCAGGAAGAGGGCGGCCACTTCCCCCAGGGGTTCGAAGCTGAAGTGGTTCCTCCGGAATGGAACTGAGCCTGCCGGGCTCCGCCTCCGCCACAACGCCACTCCGGTGATGAGCCCAAGCGCCAGGATCTGTGCCAGTTTACAGAGAGCCTGAGCGAGGGTTTCGCCATATTTTGCATGCAGCAGGGGGAGCAGCAGTTGGCCCGCGCCGACCACCACCGCCAGGATCCCCAGGAGCAGCCCCACGTTCACCCAGCCCTCGACGTGGAGCGGGCGCTCGGCCAGACGGAGATCCTCGGCCAGGGCGTGCTTGATCTCCAGTTCCTCCCGGTGGAAGACAATCTCGTCCACGAAGTGGAACACCGTGAGCAGCATGGCCTGCAGCAGCGCCCACTGGGGCAGGAGCCCCAGCGTCCATGTGAAGGGGACACCCTTGAGGAAGCCCAGATAAAGCGGGGGGTCCCCGAGGGGCGTCAGGAGGCCGCCTGTGTTCGAGACCACGAAAATGAAGAAGACCACCACATGCACCTTGTGCCGTCGGCGGCGGTTGGCATGGAGCAGGGGTCGGATCAGTACCATGCTGGCCCCGGTGGTGCCCATCACATTGGCCAGAAGGGCGCCCATGGCCAGGAAGGCCGTATTCAGCCAGGGCAGGCCGGAGAAGGCCCCGGAGATGTGGATGCCCCCACTCACCACGTAGAGCGAGGCCAGTAGGGTGATGAAGGCTAGGTAGTCCAGAAGGGTTTCCAGCAACCTGGCCGAGTCTCCCGCCACCGCATGATGAAAACTGATGCCCGCAAGGCCGCAGACCAGGGCCAGCATCCACTTGCTGGACTGCCGGCTCCACCAGCCAGACGTCCTCGTGAGGAGCGGTAGGATGGCGATGGCGCCCAGCAGCAGCAGGAAGGGCGCAAACCCCGCGATGGCTGACCACGGCCCCAGCACCCGAAAGCAGTCCAAACCCGGCCCCCCTGCGGGGGCGAGAGTTGTTCCCGGATTCAACACCGGACGCCTAGAAGGTCTTGGCGATGGTTAGCGTCACGCGATCCTTGCCGATGTTGCGGCCCAGCAGGTTCTTGTAGCCAGCATCCTTAGTGTCGGCGTTGGTTCCCGCCAAGGCGAAGGTGTAGCCTTTGATCTCCTTGGCGATTCCCAGCTTGTAGTCCGTGTAGTCGAACAGGCTGTTCACCGCAGCATCACTTGTGTTGTAGGTGGTCTTCCCGCCGTGGGCCAGGATGGTCCAGCCGCTCTCACCCAGAGGGAAGGCCAAGCTGAGATCGATGTAGCTGGAGCCACTGGCCTTCGCGACCCCAAAGTTGCCGTCGCTGACGACCCGTGAGTATTTGAGGCTCGCCCAACTGTAGCTCAGACCCAAGTATGCTTCCGTGGTGTTGGGGGTGTAGCCGGGGACGGCCTTGTAGTCACCCGGGTAGAGGTAGCGGTAGAGCCCGACATCCAGCGTCCAGTCCTTGGCGAATCCCCACTTGTAGCCCCCGAACAGATCGACCTCCACGCCGGCGGAGACCGGACCCGAGGAGAAGGAGTCCGAGATCCAGGTGATGTTGCTCAGGGCGGCGCTGACGTAGAAACCCGAGGGGTGCACCAGGTCGAGCTCAGCCTGGACCGTAGGCTTTCCGTCCGTCTGGGTGAGCCCGCGGAAGATGTATTGGGAGCCAAGCGTGGTGTAGCCCGTCACCGCGAAACCCAGGAGGGTGGGCGGGGTCGGAGGTGCGGGGGCTGCCGCGGGCACGGCGGGGGACTGAGCCAGCAGGTGGGCGGTCAGGGCCGCGGCCAGGGGAACGATGAAGAGTCGACGCACGAGAGCACTCCCGAAGAAAGTCAGATCATTATTGATAAGAAGATCCTGTAAGGAAAGGGGTGGTTCTACCCCTTCCAGCCTGGCCGCGCCGCGAGCCGCTGATCTGGGAGTCGGGCCCAGGCGTGAAAGTGTTTCCAGGTTCAGTGGTGACGCATGGGTTCCGGTGTCAGGGCCTCATTGTCGACTTCCCCGGTTCGGATGCGGATGACCTGCTCCAGGGGGCGCACGAAGATCTTGCCATCGCCCACCTCCCCAGTCCGGGCGGAGTCCAGGATCGCCTTGACGGTGACGGCCACGAAGGGCTCCGAGACCGCGATCTCGAGCTGGATCTTCTCGTGGAACTCGTAGACCATCGGCGCGCCGCGGTAGGTCTCCAGGGCGATCTTCTCGCCGCCGTGGCCCGCCACCCGGAGGATTGTCATGCCGGTGACTTCCGCGGCGAACAAGGCTGTCTTCACGTCCTCGAGCTTCTCTGGCCGGATGATGGCTGTGATGAGTCTCATGCCTTGCCTCCGATGGGTGCGGTTGTCGTCATGGGCTTAGGAAGGATCATCACGGGGGTGTTCACGGTGGAGCCATCCCCAGGGTAGGCCGGGGCGGAGACTTCATGGAAATCCAGGCCCGCCATTTCCTGCTCGGGTGTGACCCGCATGCCGATCAGCTTGTCCAGCACCTTGAAGAGCGTGAAGCTCGTGACACCCACCCAGACGAGGTTGGCGCCGATCCCGATGAACTGGGCGACGAGCTGCTTGCCACCCCCGTAGAAGAGTCCGGTCACGCCAGCGGCGGTGCCGTTGAGGCCCTGGCCGTAGGTGCCATCTGCGAAGAGCCCCAGCGCGATGAGGCCCCAGGCGCCGTTGACCCCGTGCACCGCGATGGCACCGACGGGATCGTCGATCTTGAGGGTGTTCTCGATGTAGAGCGCGGCGGCAACCACCAGGACGCCTGAGATGGCGCCGATGAGCACGGCCACTGGAGCGGTCACAAAGGCGCAGGGGGCGGTGATGGCCACCATGCCCGCCAGCATGCCGTTGACGGCCATGGAGAGATCAGGCGCGCCAAACTTCTTCAGAGTGTAGGCATACGCCAAGGCGGCACCTGAGGCCGAGGCCAGCATGGTATTGACGGCAACCACAGCGATACGGAGGTCGGTCCCTGCGAGCGTGGAACCCGCGTTGAACCCGAACCACCCGAAGGCCAGGATGAAGCAGCCCAGCACACCCATGGGTAGGTTGTGGCCAGGGATCGCCTGGGCCTTCCCCTTCACGTACTTCCCGATGCGAGGGCCGAGCACGATGGCACCCGTGAGGGCCATGACACCGCCGGTGAGGTGCACCACGCCGGAACCGGCGAAATCCACATAGCCATTGCCCAAGCCGATCTTGGCCAGGGAAGCCAGCCACCCCCCGCCCCAGGCCCAGCAGCCGAAGACGGGGTAGATGAGGGCCGAAGCGACGAAGCCGTAGATGATGAAGGCCGACAGCTTCCAGCGCTCAGCCATGGAGCCCGTGGGAATGGTCAGGGCCGTGTCCATGAACACCATCTGGAAGAGGAACATGGCGAAGGCCGAGACATCATAGGCCACACCCGTCAGGAAGAAGCCCTTGCCGCCGAACAAGCCCCAGACGTTGCCGCCGATCGTAGGCCCGATGAGCTTGGACATGCCTTCCGGAGCGCTCAGGGCGGCACCCATGGGCGCACCAGAACCACCCATCTGCAGGGCGTAGCCAACGGCCCAGAAGCCCAAGATGCCGATGCCGTAGACCATGAAGTTCATCATCATGGTGTGGGCGGCGTTCTTGGCGCGGGTGAAGCCGGTCTCAGCCAAGGCGAAGCCCGCCTGCATGAACATCACCAGGAAGCCCGCCAGCAGGACCCAGACAAAATTGAGCGCCACACGGGTCTGGCCCACGGCCGCGCCCAACTCTTGGATGGTCGGGGCGCCCGCAGTTGCGGCAGGCACGTTCTGGATGCCCCCCGTGGCGCCGCCGTTCGGGTCGGCAGCGAAGAGCAGGGGCGTCATGGCCGCAAAGGCCACCGCCACTGCGAAAAGCCTGTAGAGCTTCCGCCGGTCCATGAATAGTCCTCCTACGAAAGTCGGTGGATCGGTGTGGCCTGAGCACGGTGGGAATCCGTTGTTCCAGCTCAGGCCACGATCATGTGTGCTCCGATCCCGTCCCCCCAGTTCTCGGAACCGACCATCGGCCCCTCTGCTGGATTCCTTTGGCAGGGAGCGTGCCGGAACGAATTCTCCCGGCTAAGCTGTTCGCAAATGTTGACAAATAGCTATTTAAAACAAAAAATATCGACCAGTCGTCGCATTTTGAATACACAAAAATGTAGAAAATATTGAAATGAATTACATTTTTGTAATATTAAAGATTCCGGAAACGCTCAGGCTCCAGCCCGTGCTTTTGCACCTTGTAGTTCAGGATCCGTTCGGTGGTCTGGAGCAGGCGGGCCGCGCGGGAGCGGTTGCCCCGGGCGGACTTCAGCGCGTCCTGCAGCAGGTCCCGCTCGAACGCCGCCACCGCCTCACCCAGGCCCGTGCCCGGGAGGGTGCCAGAAACCTCCGCCGTCTGCAGCGAGGGAGGTAGGTGGTGCGCGTGGATCACCCCGCCTTCGCACACCAGGACGGCCCGCTCGATGGCGTTCTCCAGTTCGCGCACGTTGCCGGGCCAATGGTAGGCCGCCAGCATGTCGATGGCCGAAGTGGAAATGCGTCGCACGTCCTTGCCCTGGGCCGTGGCCACCTTCTCGACGAAGTGGTCCGCCAGCAGGAGGATGTCCGCCTGGCGCTCCCGGAGCGGGGGCATGAACAGCTCGAAGACGTGCAGGCGGTAGTAAAGGTCCTCCCGGAAGGTGCCGCCCCTGACGGCGGCCTCCAGGTCTCGGTGGGTGGCGGCGATGAGGCGCACATCCACCTTCACCGGGCTCACTCCGCCCAGCCGCTCGAACTCCCGCTCCTGCAGCACCCGCAGCAGCTTCACCTGGGTGGCCGCGGACAGCTCTCCGACTTCATCCAGGAAGAGGGTGCCGCCGTGGGCCAGCTCGAAGCGGCCCTTCTTCTGGTGGCGGGCGTCCGTGAAGGCCCCGGGCTCGTAGCCGAAGAGTTCCGACTCGATGAGGTTCTCCGGCAGGGCCCCGCAGCTCACCTTGATGAAGGGCTTCTCGGCGCGCGGGGAGTTGTAGTGCAGGGCATGGGCCACCAGCTCCTTGCCGGTGCCCGACTCGCCCCGGATGAGCACCGTGGTGCTGCTGGGGGCCGCCTGGGCCACGGCCTCGTAGACCCGCTGCATGGCGTGGCTGTGCCCGATGAGGTGGCGCAGGTCGTAGCGCTCCCGCAGTTCAAGGCGCAGCTGCTGGTTCTCCTCCACCAGCCGCTGCCGGTCGGCGGCCACCAGCTTGGCCACCTTCATGGCCAGGCCCACCATGGAGGCCGCGATCTGCAGCAGCTTGGTGTCCCGGTCGAAGTCGCGGTGCCGGTCATAGGGCACCGTGAGACAGAGGGTCCCGGCCGTCTTCTGGTCCAGGAAGATCGGCACACAGAAGAAGGAGAGCTCTGTCTTCTTGCGCTTCTGCTCCTTCAATACGCCCGTGCGGTCCAGGAACAGCGGCTCCTGGCTAGCCTGGGGCAGCACCACGGCCTTGCCGCTCACCAGCACCCGGCCGTTGATGCCCTCCCCCGCCTTGTAGTGGGCCCGCTCCGCCGCCAGCTTGGAGAGGCCCCGGGCGGCTTCGATGCGCAGCCCCTTCCCCTCCTCATCCGCCAGGAGGATGGCCCCGTTCAGAGCCCCGAAGGCCTCCGACAGGATCTCCAGCGCCTTGGGCAGCGCCGAGCGGATGTCCGAAGCAGCCAGGGCATGGCTCAACTCCAGCAGAGGGGAGAGAAGTAGGGCGTCCTCCGAGGGGGTCACGAGAGCCTCCAGTCAGGAGATTATACGAAATTGTAACAAACTTCATTTTAAATTACAATTTTGTAAAATTATCCCGAATAGTTCTCGTTCAGCGGACCGGCCCCCGGGTTTCCTCGCCCCTGCTTACCATCACGCCGTTGATGATGGTGCCGACGCAGTGGGTGGTGAACTCGAAAGGGTCGCCATCAAAAAGGGCCACGTCGCCGTCCTTGCCCTTCTCCAGGCTGCCCACGCGATCCGCGATCCCGAGGAGCTTCGCGGGGGTGATGGTGAGGGCCTGCAGGGCCTGATCGAAGGCGAGGCCGTTGGCGGCGGCCATGGCGCCCTCCCACAGCACCACCCGGGTCTTGGGGACATAGCCTTCGAAGCCGCTCTGAAAGCTGAAGGGGATGCCGGCGGCCTGCAGCCGGGCGGCGGTCTCCAGCGAGGCATTCTCCAACTCCCCAAAAGTGCGAGACATGGTGGGGTGGAGGATCACCGATACCTTCGCGGCCTTCAGCTCAGCTAGCACCAGGCTGGCCTCGGCACCGCCATCCAGCACGATGTCCAGGTTGAACTCCTGGGCGAGCCGCAGCAGCGACAGGATGTCCTGGGCCCGATGGGCCGTGGCCAGCAGGGGCAGCTCCTTGCGCAACACCTGCACCAGGGTCTCCTTGCGGAGGTCCCGGGCGGGCTCCTTGCCCTTTTCCGCCTCCTTCAGCTTGCGGGCGTATTCCTGCGCGGCCACCAGCTCGGCCCGCAGCATGGCGATCTGCTTGGCACGGGTGCCCGGGGCCTTCCCTGCCTCCCGGGATCGGGCACCGTCGCCGAGGGTGGCCGCAACCATGGCCTGGGTCTTCACCACTCCCTGGGTCACTTCGGTGGCGTGGGTCTTGATGACGAAGGTCTGGCCGCTGATCAGGGCGCCAGGGCCATGCCCGGTGTGCACAGTGGTTATGCCCAAGCTGCGCAGGTAGCCCACCAGGAGGTCACGGCCGTTGTACGCGTCGATGGCCCGAAGCTCGGGCTGGATGGGCGCCGAGCCCTCAAGCTGGTCCTGGTCGTGGGGCTGGTTGAGCAGGCCGGACAGGCCAACCGTGCTGCGTCCGTCCACGAGGCCCGGGACGGCCACCTTGGCGCGATGCACCACCGTTCCTTCGGGGAGCTTCACATCGGCGGCCCTGCCCACAGCCATGATCCTGCCGTCCTGGATGAGGACGATGCCATCGCGGATGGCGGGGCCCACCGAGGTGTGGAGGAGATCGGCGCGAACGGCCAGGGATTGGGCACCGAGGGATGCACTGAGGGAGAAGAGGAGGCCGAAGCGGATCACTGGTAGGTCTCCTCGGCTTCCATCGCCAGTAGGTGGGTCAGGTCGTAGGTGTCGTGGCTGGCGCCCTGGCCGCCCACTGCGTAGAGGCGATGCCTGGGATCGGCCCGATCGAACACCTTGGCCCCCTCCACCCAAGTCTGCTCCACATGGGCGTAGACGCTCAGGGGATCCGCGCTCAACACCAGGAAATCGGCATCCTTCCCCGGCTTGAGGGAGCCGATCCGTCCCTGCAGGTCCAGGAGCTTCGCCCCATTTAGGGTCATGGCCTCCAGGGCCCCCTGGCGGCTCATGCCCGCGCGCACGGCGAGGCCCGCCTCGCGGAGGAACCACCGAGAGTCGGTGATGGGATCGTCAGTATGGAAGGCCGCCAGCGCCCCAGAGCGCTCCAGGGCCGCACCGTTGGTCATGCGGATGTCCTTCGTCTCGAGCTTGCCGCCAGGACTGTCGATGCAGATGATCGAGGAGCCGAAACCACTTTTCGCGATTTCATCGGCCACCAACCATGCATCGCTCACGTGGTGCAGCACGACCTTGAAGCCGAATTCCTTGGAGAGGCGCAGTACCGTGAGGATGTCGTCGTGGCGGTGGGTGTGGTGGTGGACCACACGCTTCCCTTCCAGCACCTCGACCAGGGCCTCCAGGGCCAGGTCCCGGGCGGGGCGCTTCTTCGGGTCGTCCCCGGCCTCCCTGAGCCTGCGCTGATAGTCCTGGGCCTTCACGAACTGCTCCCGCACGAGGGCGGCGCTCTTCGCCCGGGTGCCGGGGAAGGGCCCGGAGGTGCGGCGGGAGTTGGTGCCGTTGGCCATCTTCATGCCGCCCAGGTAGCTCCCGTTCGGGCGCTTCTCCATGGCCAGGGCGTCCACAGTCTGGCCACCTCGCAGCTTCAGGTACATGGTCTGGCCGCTGAGCAGGTGGCCCGAGCCTGGCATGACGTTCACCGTCGTGATGCCGCCGGCGCGGGCCCGCATGACAGAGGCGCTGCGCAGGTTGAGGCTGTCGGAGACCCGCACATCCGGCTGGATGGGGGCCGTGCTGTCGGCCCCTTCGGCGCTGCCGATGTGGCTGTGGGAATCGACCAGGCCTGGCAGGACAACCTTCCCTTTCGCGTCGTGCCGCACGGCGCCGTCGGGGATGACCGTGGCCATGCCGCCCACCGCGAGGATCCTGCCGCGGTGGACCACCAGCACCCCGTTCTCGATCTCTGGCCCCTCGATGGGGATGATCCGGGCCCCGACGAAGGCCTGGGGCTTCTCCTGGGCCGAGAGGGGCAGAAGCGCGAGGCCCAGGGCCAGCGCGGGCAGCAATCGTGTCATGGGAAGCTCCGCCCTGAGTCTAGCCGGGGGCGGGACGCATTCGGCCGATTTTTGATGTCTGAACATGGTCATCACGCTGGCTTGACGGTCCGCCGCCCCATGCTTCAGGATGAGTCACCCCCTGGAAGCCCCATGACCCATCGGTTTACCTATCCCTATTGGAGCCCCCGCGCGGATCGCGCGTGGCGCGGCCAGGGTCCTTCCTAAGTTCCGGAACCTGCCACCCACCACCCCGATCCTTCCCAGGGATCGGGGTTTTTCGTTTCCTCAGGAAAGCCAGCGCCATGACCCACCAGACCCTCGAAAACCTCAACATCGATGGCTTCCAGCGGATGCCCTCCCCCGCCGAGGTCCACACGGCCCTGCCCGTGCCGGAGGCCGTCGCTGAGGCCGTGGCCACCGGCCGCCGCGACCTCCAGCGCATCCTGGCCCGGGAGGATCCCCGCCTCATGGTGGTGGTGGGTCCCTGCAGCATCCACGACCCCGTGGCCGGGCTGGACTACGCGAGGCGGCTGAAGGCCCTGGCCGATGAGCTCTCAGACACCCTGCTGCTGGTCATGCGGGTCTACTTCGAGAAGCCCCGCACCTCCACGGGCTGGAAGGGCTTCGTCAATGATCCCCGGATGGACGACTCCTTCCACATCGAGGAGGGCGTGCGGCAGGCCCGGGAGTTCCTCCTCCGCATCGGCGAGGTGGGCCTGCCCGCCGGCACCGAGGCCCTGGATCCCATCACGCCCCAGTATCTGGGTGACCTCATCGCCTGGACGGCCATCGGGGCTAGGACCTCCGAATCCCAGACCCACCGGGAGATGTCCAGCGGCCTCTCCACCCCCGTGGGCTTCAAGAACGCCACGGACGGCGACCTGGGCGCGGCGGTGAATGGCATCCTCTCGGCCTCCCATCCCCACAGCTTCCTGGGCATCAACGACCAGGGCCAGGCCGCCATCGTGCGAACCCGGGGCAATGCTCAGGGCCACCTGGTCCTGCGGGGCGGCAGCGGTCGCCCCAACTACGACACCGTAAGCATCTCGCTGGCGGAGACGGCCCTGCGCAAGGCGGGTCTGGCCGAGAACATCGTGGTGGACTGCTCCCACGCCAACAGCCTCAAGAACCCCCGCCTCCAGCCCCTGGTGCTGCAGGACTGCGCCCACCAGATCCTGCGCGGTAACCGCTCCATCGTGGGTGTGATGGTGGAGAGCTTCCTCGAAGAGGGCAACCAGCCCATCCCGACCGACCTCGCCCAGCTGCGCTACGGCTGCTCCGTGACCGATGCCTGCCTGGGCTGGAACGACACCGTGACCATGCTGAGGGAGACGCGGTCCCTGCTGAAGGCGGTGCTGCCGAAGCGCTGACCGCTGGCGCCCATTCAGTCCACCCGGGAGCGGCCACCTCAGCCGCGTCGCAAGGCCTCCGCCACCTGCCGCGACAGCTGGGTGCGGTTGAACGGCTTCTGCACCCAGGCGAGGCCGCCCTCATCCAGAACCTGCTGGGCCTCGCCGCCGAGGCTATGGCCGGAAACGAGGATCGCCTTGATCTTCGGGTTGATGTTGCGCATCGCCGTGAAGGTCTCCCGGCCCCCCATTCGTGGCATCACCATGTCCAGAATGACAAGGTCGATGTGTTCCCAGGACTGACGGTAGTAACCGACGGCCTCCTCGCCGTTCTCGCAGGTCGTGACCTTGTAGCCGAAGCTGCGGAGCAGGTCCGAGGCGATCTGCCGGACCAGGTCCTCATCATCCACGAGCAGGATGCGCGCCTGGCCCTGGACCGTGGCGGGGGCGGGTTCTCCTTCCGGACCAGCTTCCGCGTTCTCCAAGAGCGGCAGCCGGACGGCAAAGGTCGAGCCCACCCCCAGCTGGCTCTCCACCCGGACCCTGCCGTGGTGGTTCTTGACGGCGCCATGGACGGCCGCCAGGCCGAGGCCAGTGCCTTCTCCTACCGGCTTGGTCGTGAAGAAGGGCTCGAAGAGGTGCCTTTGCGTCTCGGCCGTCATCCCGGTCCCGGTATCCACCACGCAGACCTCCAGGTAGCGGCCGGCGAGGCTCTCCGGGTCCGCGGGGTCGGCTTGCTGCTCCACAACCGAGGTCGTGAACGTGAGCTTGCCCCCTCCTGGCATCGCGTCGCGGGCATTGACGGCCAGGTTCAGCAGCGCGTTCTGGATTTGCGTCGGGTCACCCAGAACGGTATGCGGATTGGCCTCGAGCTGCTGACGGATCTCGATCCGTTTGTCCAGACTATGCTCCAGGAGTGCGATGACTTCTGCGATCACCTTGTGAATGTCGACCGTGACGGAGATGTAATTGCCCTTTCGGGAGAAGGCCAGGAGCTGGTTCGTGAGGTCTGCAGCCCGCGTGGCCGCCGTGCGGATGTGGCTGGCGTATTTCTGGAGAACCGGATCATCCAGCCGGTTCAGGAGCATCTCTGAATAGCCGAGGATGGGCGTGAGCTGGTTGTTGAAGTCGTGGGCAACCCCGCCGGCGAGCTGGCCGACGGCCTGCATCTTCTCGGATTGGCGGAGCCGTTCCTCCGTCAGTTTGCGCTCGGCCATCTCGGCCTCGAGGCCGAGATTGGCGCTAGCCAGCGCCAGCGTACGTTCTTCGACGCGCTGCTCCAGCGTGGCCTGCCAGAGTCGCAGCGCTTCCTCGGCTGCTTCGCGCTCGTGGTATTGGTTCCGGATCACCCCGTCGGCATGGCGGACAATCAGGAACAGGAAGGCGTAGAGGAGGCCAAAGATCCCGACCACCCAGAAGACGGCCAAACGCTGGGTTTGATTAATAAAGACGAGGAAGGGTGTGACGTCGTCGTACACCTCGAACACCGCCTCGACGCCTCCCCCACTGGCCGACCGCACAGGGATATATGTCGAAAGCAGGTCGCGGTCCGCGATCTCCTGCTCGAATGCGCTGAAACGGTGGCGGTGTACCAGTTCACTACGGACGATTCCATCGCGGGCCCCCTGGAACCCGAGGTTGCCGCTCTTGTCATCGCCGATCTGCTTCGCCTCGGTGGAGAACAGCGTCCGGCCCTGCAGATCGTAAACCTTCACCTTGACCACTGAGAGGCCTTGCAGGTGTCCGACGATCGCGGCCTGGAACGCCTCCCGCTGAGGGTGTTCCCGGAGTTGCGCCGTCGGCAGAGTCTGCGCCACGGCGAGGTAGCTGTTGAGCTTTGGCCGCAGCGAGTTGGCCAGCGTCTGTGTCAGGGCTCGATTGTTCGCCTCTCCCATCACCACCAGGTTGTCCAGGGCGTTTCTGCGATAGAGCAGATTCAGCACTGCCGCAGCGATGGCAATCGAGATCAGGCTCGTCAGCGAGAAGTAGCGGAGAAGGCGGAACATGCGTGCGTGGCTCCCTGGGTGGGCAAACCCCTGGTGCGGCGGGACACCAGTATGGCAATTGGCCCTCGGGACATGGCACTTGATTACATCGTCAGGGCAAAAAACCACCGCTCCGCAACCCCACAGGCACCCCAAACCCCTCCAAGGCGCTCCCCGGCCCCCGCGTGGTTGGCCAAGTGCCGCAGTAAAGGGTCGGGCTGGTGGCCCGGCGGTGTTAGGTCTTCAGCGCCTTTGCCGCCAGCTCGAGCACATCCGTGGTGGCCACGCCCTCGTGGTTGGTTTCGCCAGCCGCGTTGTTCAGCATGACGTTGCAGAAGGGGCAGCCCACGGCGATGGTGGTGGCCTTGGTCTCGAGGGCCTGCTCGAAACGCTCGTGGTTGACGCGCTTGCCCAGGTGCTCCTCCAGCCAGAAGCGGCCGCCACCGGCGCCGCAGCACATGGTGGCCTCGCCGTGCTTCTCCATCTCCGTGAGCTTCACGCCGGGGATGGCGTCGAGGATGGCGCGGGGCGCCTCCACCTGGCCGTTGATGCGGCTGAGGTAGCAGGGATCGTGGTAGGTGAGATCCACGTCCACGGTCTGTTCCATCTTCAGCCTGCCCTCGCTGATGAGCTTGGCCACCAGCTCCGTGCCGTGCACCACCTCGAAGTTGCCGCCGAAGGCCGGGTACTCATTCCTGAGAGTGTTCATGCAGTGGGGGCAGTTGGTGATGACCTTCTTGACGCTATACCCCTTGAGCAGCTCCACGTTGGTCTCTGTGGCGGTCTGGAAGAGGTACTCGTTCCCCAGGCGCCGGGCGGACTCGCAGGTGCAACTCTCCTCGGTGCCCAGGATGGCGAAGGAGACATTCGCAGCCTTCAGCAGCTTCACCAGGGCCTGGGAGACCTTCTGGCCCGCGGCGTCGTAGCTGCCTGCGCAGCCCACCCAGAACAGGTACTCGGCCTCGGGGTTCTCGGCGATGGTGGGCACGTCAAGGCCCTCGGCCCACTTGGCCCGGTCAGCCTGGGCCAGGTTCCAGGGATTGCCCTGGCGCTCCATGCCCTTGAAGGCGGTCTGCGCCTCGGCGGGGAAGTTGCTCTCCTCCAGGGTCAGGTAGCGGCGCATGCCGATGAGCTTGTCCACGAAGGTGATCTGCAGGGGGCAGGCCCACTCGCAGTAGCCGCAGCTGGTGCAGGCCCAGATGGTGTCCTGGCTTATCCAGCCTTCCAGCTGTGTCTTGCTCCAGGGGGCGTGCTCCTCGTCGCGCTTCCACACGGAGCCCTCGGGCACGGGCCCGCCGATGAGCAGGCGATCCTCGGGCACGGCCTGATCCTGGCCCATCTGGGACAGAGGGGTGGCCTTCAGGTAGTCGCGGAGGTCATTGCCGAAGTCCTTAGGCCGAAGCGGCTTGCCGGTGAGCGTGGTGGGGCAGTTCTCCAGGCAGCGGCCGCACTCCACGCAGGTGTAGAAGTCGAGCATCTGCTTCCAGGTGAAGTCCTGGATCTTGTTGATGCCGAAGTGCTCGGCCTCCATGTCCATGGGCTTGAGGTTCTTGTTGGGCTCCAGGTCGCGGAAGTAGATGTTGAACAGCGATGTGAACACGTGGAAGTGCTTGGAGTAGGGCAGGAAATTGGCGAAGAAGTAGAGGATCGCCAGGTGCAGCCACCACATGGTCTTGTAGAGCACGGTCAAGGCGGGGCCGCTCAGGTCCCGCAGCGGCTGCGCAAGGGCCAGGCTCACGGGGGCCCAGGTCTTCCAGGCCGGGTTGTGCAGCCAGATGTAGGCTGCATCCGCCAGCAGGTCGGTGACCATCAACGCGCCGATGAGACTCAGGGTGGCCCAGGCATCCCAGGAGTTCTCCAGACGCCAGACCTTGCCCCGGATGCGGCGGGCCGCCGCCAAGCCTAGGCCCAGGAGCACCAGCACCTCGAAGATGTCCTTCGTAAATTGATAGCCATAGCCGAAGCGGCCCAGGGCCTCGGTCATGTGGAAGGCCGGGAACAGGCCCTCCAGAACCAGGCCCACGGAGCGCAGGCCCAGAACGCAGAAACCCCAGAAGATGAGGATGTGGTAGAAGCCTGCGTATTTGTCGCGGACCATGCGCTTCTGCAGCAGGGCCAGGGTGAACACGCCCTTGAGGCGCACCCAGGGCTGGTCGAAGCGGTTGTCCGGAAGGCCGGCCTTCAAGGTGGCCAGCCGCTGGCGGATGGTCCAGGCGAAGAACCCGAGGGCCCCCAGGGTCATGATCCAGAACAGCGCGATTTCCAGGGCCTTCATGGGGTCCCTCCATGGCGATCAACGATCCGAACGGTCCCCAGTGCGAGGCCGGGGGTCCTTGATTGTCCCACCTGATTGTCAGGTATGCAGTGGTCGAAGGCCCAGTGTAGCGGTGGCCATGCGAAACTGAAGTCCCGACCTGGAGTCAGGTCCCGGAGCCCGTGTTGACCATCCTGCCCCCCCTTCAGTTCGAAGCCGCCGTGACCCGCCCGCTGTCGGTGGTGTTCCGGGTGGGTGACCGCTGGGAGGGCCATGACTACACGGTGGAAGTCGTGACTGCTCGGCGTGGGCTGGACGGCTTCGACGTGGTGGTGGACTTCCGCGATCTGGAGGCGGCGCTGGACCGCAGTCTGGCCCCCCTGCAGGGGCGGCTGCTGTCGGACCTGGGCCTCGACGGCCCCCTCGCCCTGGCCCAGCGCCTCCTGCTGGACCTCGCTCCCTTCGTCCCCGCCCCCGCCCGCCTGAAAGAAGTGGTCTTAACCGATGGGACAGGGCGGCGCCTCTCGGTCGAGTCCTAGGGCCATGCGCCCCTGGGTTCCCCTGGCCGCCGTGCTCCTCGCCGTGTCACCGCTGGCCATCGTGCACCCTGTCCGCGTGACGGGACGGAGCATGGAGCCCGCCCTGCGGGAGGGCGAGCTGCGCTGGGCCCTCCGGGCCTGGGCCAGCCACCCTCCCCGGCGGGGCGAGATCTGGGTCGTGGCGGGTCCACAGGGCGCCTCGGTCAAGCGGGTCATCGGGCTACCCGGAGACCTGGTCACCTGGCAGGGCCCCGATGTCTGCGTCAACGGGCCGCGGCTAGACGAACCATGGGTGGTCCATCCCGAGCGGTCCGGCTCCGGAACCCTGACCTGTGGCGAAGGATACCTGGTCCTCGGCGACAATCGGCCCGAGAGCCGGGATGGGCGCAGCTGGGGCCCCCTGCCGGCCACGGCCCTGGGCGGCCGCGTCCTTTAGCTGGATGGGTGCTCAGGGGTTTCCTTCTCACCGCCCCCCTCGTTCCCCGGGAGGAGCCGCTTCCAGCCCCCCACCATGAAGGCGGCCAGGGCCGTGAAGGCCCAGGCCACAAACCGGGCCCAGGTGGCCAGGGTGGCGCTGGCCTCCCGATCGTTTTCCGCCTCAAGGACGAGCTGCTCATAGGCTTCCCGCAGTTGGGTCTCGGCGTGGTCCCACTGTTCCACCAGGTGATCCAGGTGCTCGTGCTGGGCCTTCACGTCGAAGGTCGCCAGGGCATGAGCCGCCTCTCCCGCCGCATGGGCCTTGTCGGCGAGGCCCTTCCTCGTGGTGGCCTCCATGTCGATCTTCGGAAGCAGTTTCTCGAATGACTTCACCCGGTGCTCCAGGGCCTTGCCCTCTGCGGCAAAGGTGCCTGAGAGCAGCTGGGCCGTCTCTTCCCGGACCTGCTGTTCACCCAGTTCGCCTGTGCTCTGCCGCTGACGGAGTTCGATCCTGGCCAGCTGCTGGTTCAGCTGGCGCAGGTCGTCGCCCTGCTGCTCCTGCTGCTGCTGGGAATTGGCCTCGATGAGCGCCTGCTGGACCTCCCGGGAGCTCTCCTCAAGAGAAATTGCCAGTTGATCCCGGAAGAACCAGGGCAGGGCGACCATGGCCAGGGTGGCCATCTGCCAGACGCGGCCGCTGCGCTTGATCTGCATCATGAGTGCTCCATACGAGGGATGAGGGGACGAAGCGGTCTTGGAGCTGCCTAGGTGCCTGGGGGTTGTGCTTTCAGCGGGGGCGTCTGGTTGGAGGCGATCACCATTGTTCATTAATTATGATTCAATGCCATTATTTTCACAGGCTAGCGAGTTCATCCGGCTTGGCCCGCCTTGCCCTGCGCCAGCCGGGTGGTTGGAGAACGGGGGGAGCCCAGACCTGAGCGGTGGCGATCTTTCCACTCGTACCGCCGGCCCCTGAGGTCCAGTTGGATGGGCTACGCTGGAAGGCTGGAGTTTCGATGGACCGACTGGTGATCCAAGGTGGACATCCCCTGCGGGGGCGCATCCGGGTGTCGGGTGCCAAGAACGCGGCCCTGCCGTGCCTGGCGGCGGCGCTGCTGACCGCGGAGCCGGTGGTTCTCTCCAACCTGCCCGCTGTGGCGGACATCCGCACCATGGTCAAGGTGCTGCAGGCCCTGGGCACCGAAGCTTCGCTGGAGGCCCATCCTGACGGCTTCGAGTTCACGGCGAACCTGGCATGCGCCGGCTCGGACGACCCGAAGGCGCCCTATGACCTCGTGAAGACCATGCGGGCCTCCATCCTGGTCCTGGGGCCCCTCCTCGCCCGCTTCGGCAAGGCCACCGTGAGTCTGCCCGGCGGCTGCGCCATCGGCGCGCGCCCCGTGAACCTGCACCTCGAAGCTCTGGAGCGCATGGGCGCTTCCATCGAGATCAGCCATGGCTACATCCACGCCTCCGTGAAGGGTCGGTTGAAGGCCATCGACCACACCTTCGAGAAGGTGAGCGTGGGCGCCACGGAGAACATCCTCATGGCTGCGGCCCTGGCCGAGGGCACCACCATCCTGCGCAACGCAGCGCTCGAACCGGAGATCGGCGACCTGGCCCAGTTGCTGGTGGAGATGGGTGCCCAGGTCGAAGGCATCGGCACGGGGACGCTCACCATCATCGGCGTCGAGCAGCTGCATGGCTGCGAGCATGCGGTCATCGCTGACCGCATCGAGGCCGGCACCTACCTCTGCGCCGTGGCGGCCGCTTGCGGCGACGTAGTCCTGGACCGCTGCGAACCCGAGCACCTGCGGTCCCTGCTCGATCTGCTGGAGCGCTCCGGCTGCGTGGTCACCGAACGGATGGGCCAGGATGGCCGCCAGCTTCGCATCCAGCGGGAGCCCGGCCAGAAGCTGCGCTCGAAGGATGTCACCACCCTGCCCTTCCCCGGCTTCCCCACGGACCTGCAGGCCCAGGTGATGGCCGTCATGACCCAGGCCTGCGGCATCAGCGTCATCAACGAAGGCATCTTCGAGAACCGCTTCCAGCACGCCATGGAGCTGGAGCGCCTGGGCGCCAACCTCCGCACGGACGGCCACACGGCCATCGTGGCGGGCCCCGCCGACCTCACGGGCTGCACGGTCATGGCGACGGATCTGCGCGCCAGCGCCGCCCTGGTCATCGCCGGCTTGGTGGCCCAGGGCGAGACCATCGTGGACCGGATCTACCACCTGGACCGCGGCTACTCGGGCCTCGAGAAGAAGCTCCAGGCCGTGGGTGCCCGAATTGAAAGGGTCGGTGGCGGGAAGGTCTGAACCGCAGAGGATGACGAGAGCCGCGCTTTTCTTTTACTTTTCGCGTTTTTCGCGGTTCCTCCGTGTTCCATGTAACGACCTCCACCCGGCCGCTGGGTTACACTGGCGTCACGATCGGGGGCTTCATGTTCGGCGAGATGAAGGTCTTTTCCGGGAGCAGCCACCCGGAGCTGGCGAGGGGCATCGCGACCCACATGGGCATGCCGCTGGGCCGCCTGAAGGTGACCCGGTTCTCTAACGAGAACATCAAGGTGAAGATCGAGGAGAACGTCCGTGAGGCGGATGTCTTCGTCATCCAGTCCTCCTGCCCGCCCGTCAGCGACAACCTGATGGAGATGCTGATCCTCATCGATGCGCTCAAGTTCGCTTCCGCCGCCCGCATCACCGCCGTACTGCCCTACTTCCCCTACGCCCGCAGCGACAAGAAGGACGAGGCACGCATTTCCATCACGGCCCGCCTGGTGGCCGACCTGCTGGAGACCGCCGGCGCCGACCGCGTGTTGACCATGACCCTGCACGCCCCGCAGATCCTGGGCTTCTTCCGCAAGCCCGCCGACCAGCTGCTGGCCACGCCCATCCTCACCAACTACTTCCTGACCAAGGACCTCAGCAACACCACGGTGGTGGCCACCGATGCCGGCGCCGCCAAGTTCGCGGGCCACTTTGCCAAGCGCCTGTCCGTGCCCATGGCAATCATCGACAAGCGCCGCTTCGACGACTCCGAGAAGGCCCAGAGCGTGGCCCTCATCGGTGACGTGAAGGGCCGTGACGCCATCATCTACGATGACGAGATCGCCACCGGGGGCTCCATCAAGGAGGCCGCCCGCATCCTCCGGGAGCTGGGCGCCAAGTCGGTGCGCGTGGGCGTCACGCACCCCGTGTTCTCGGGCAACGCCCTGGAGACCCTCAATTCCGCGGAGCTCGACGAGCTGGTGGTCACGGACAGCATCCCGGTCTCCGCCGAGCGCGCCAAGGCCATGCCCTACCTCAAGGTGCTCTCCACCGCGGCGCTCTTCGGCGACGCGATCCTGCGCATCCACGGGGGACGCAGCATCAGCGAGATGATGGACTGATGGCCGACCCCCTCGGCCCCACGGAGGCTGTCCCCAGCCTCGACCTGCTGGGGCCTCAGGGACCCGAGATCCTCCGGCTCTTCACCCAGCCCTTCCTGCGGATGCACCGGGCCTCGGAGCTGTACACCGCCCGAATCTGCCTGCTCCTGCTCCAGGACCTGGGCTGGGAGGACCGGCTCCGCGCTGGGACCACCCTCGATCAGCTCTGCCTCGGCCTGCCGGACCAGGTGCGGAAGCCCCTGGCCTGGATGCTGCCTTTCCTCGCCTACGAAGGCCTGCTCCTCCGGACCGGCGAGGTCTTCACTCTGGGCGGCGATCCGGACTTGGACCTGGATGGGATCCGCGCCCTCATGGCGGCAGAGGCCCCGGGTCATGGCGTCAACTTCGACCTGCTTGACGGCGTGCGCGCGCGCATCCGGCCCTTCTTCACCGAAGGGAAGGCCGGGGAAGGCCTGCTCTTCGACCTGACCCTCTTCCCCCTCTGGCTGGCCTACTTCCGCAATGAGAACCTCTGCTACCACCCCAACAACCTCCTGACCGTGCTGGCGCTGCGCGAGCAGCTGCCGGAGGGGGCGCGGGTCCTGGAACTGGGCGCCGGCGCCGGCTCCTTCGCCCAGCTGGTGGCGCGGCAGGGCGCAGAGGAGGGCTGGCTCGGCCGCATCGCGGACTACCGCTTCACGGACGTGGCCCCGACCTTCCTTCGCCGCGCCCAGCGCGAGCTGAAGGCCCTGGCACCGGGTCTGCCCCTCAGCTTCCAGTCACTGGACCTGAACCGCCCCCTGGGGGACCAGGGTGTGGAGCCCGCCAGCCTGGATGCCATTGTCGGCATCAATGTGCTCCACGTGGCCCAGGACCTCGAGGCGACCCTGGGCGACCTGCGGAGCCGCCTAAAGCCCGCGGGGCGCCTGGTCATCGGCGAGTGCCTGAAGCCCTCCCTGGACCAGCCCCTCTACCTGGAGTTCTTCTTCAACTTCATCAAGAGCTTCACCGAGGTGACCCTGGATCCGCGCTGGCGCCCCCGCCACGGCTTCCTCACCCCGGAGGCCTGGGAGGCGGCCCTGCGCCACGCCGGCTTCGCGCAGATCGTGCACACTCCCCCGCCCCGCCCCCTCATGGACCGGCACCCGACCTTCACGGTGGGCGCCCTCACCGCCCGGGGCTAACCCAACGAAGAAGCGGCGCCGAGGCGCCGCTTCAAGTCTGGCTGGGATTGCAGGTGCTCAGAACCCAGTGAAGATCACCACGGAGTAGGCGGCATAGGTGCCATCGGTCTTGGGCACCACGGCCACACGAGTCACCGCGGGGGCGACGAGCTTGGCGGCCCAAGCCGTCTCGGGGATCGCCGTGACGGTGATGACACCGGACTGGTTCACCACCTCAAGCACGGCTGGCTGCATGCCCACGGTGGTGTTCAGGCTCACCGGGATGGTCTGCGTGGCTGCGGCCGAGTTGGTGAAGGTGAAGCTGAGCTGGCCGCCGTTGTACGAGGTGCTGATGGTGCCCTTGGGCAACGCCACCGGCAGGAAGATCGCGTTGCTGGCATCCCAGGCGCTGGTGCCGCCATTCCAGACCAGGTCGCTCACGCCCTGGACGCGGACATCACCGGAGCCCGCGCAGGCCGCTGCGAAGGCGCTGCTACTGGTGGAGGTCACCCCGGGGAAGCCCAGATACCACCAGCTGAACGGGTTGCCGTAGGCATGGACCCGGTCCCCGGCCACGGGGTGGGTGTAGGTGAACTGGGTGGCATCCGCCGCCTTGATGGCACCACCGTCCACCGCCCGCTGGATGTTCACGGACTTGGCGTGCATGGGCACTTGCAGGGGATCCTTCACGTCCACCTGGACCTTGAAGCCCATCCAGATGTTGGCCAGGGTCGCCTGGCCGGTGCCGATGGCCTGGTCTGTGCGGAAGGTGAAGGTGGTATCGGCATCGATGGCGATTGCGCGGGGTGCACTGGCGTTGGTGCTGACCAGCAGCCGGTTATTCACGCGGTCGACACCAACAACATGGCCCTCGGGGGTCCAGCCCGGCAGGGCATTGGCGCCGTACCAGACGCGCACGGCCCAGAGGGTGCCGTCCGTCTGCATGCGCAGGGAGACCAGGGCGTGCTTGCCCGCCGCCAGGCCGGCGAAGCTGCCCAAGGTCTTGGCATCCGCATCGAAGAACCAGGCGCCGGCGCCCACGTTCACGGTGAGGTCGTTCCCACTGTCCGTGTGCAGCACGAAGCTGGAGGTGCCCACGGAGGCGATGGTGCCGCGGCGGTGCCGGAACATCAGCTGGCCCATGCCCATCATGCCGTTCGCATTGGGACGGTGCCGGACCTGCAGGTTCATCACCCAGTCGCCGTTGGGCAGCTGGACGAGGAAGAGGGGGTGGCCCAGGTCGAAGTCGATCTGCACCGCGTTGCTGCCGGTGGCCGTGACCACCAGGTCCGTCTCGAGGCGCACGAGCACATTGGCGCCGTTCACGTGCACCTGGCCGGCGGGAACGGTGGTGCCGTCGGCCTTCACCAGGGTCACGCTGGCGGGGTCGATGGTGACGCGCAGCGCGTCATAGGTGCCCACGGGGAGCTGGGCCGTGGCGAGCAGCTCGCCCACGCTGTCGAGGTCCACCAGGTTGATCTTGGCGGTGGCGCCCTCGAAAGCCACCACCTCCTTGGAGTGGTCGGCCTTGCTCCGCAGCGTGATCTTGGTGACCACCACCTCGACGGCGGACCACTGGTCTGAGGGCGCGTCGGTCAGGATGATGGCGGCCGAGCCCGTGGCCACCGGGGCGGGGTTCGAGGAGTTGCTGTTGCCGCCACAGGCCAGGGACAAGGCCAGCGTGGTGAGGGCGGGCAGGGCCAGCAGGGAGAGGGTTCGGATGGAAGAACGCATGGGGATCTCCAGAGGTCGGAGCCGGGGCTCCAGATGGGAGGGTAAAGAATCGGTCAACTCCACTGACCCGCCCGGACGGGAAAGGGTTGATGTAAGAAAGTTGCGACAGCCCTGGTCCTTGCCTTGCAATACTTCCAGCCATGGCCACCACCCTGCGGGACCTGCTCATCCAGCGCGCGGCGCGCCTCCAGGGCCGCCCTGCTCTGACCACCCCGGATTGGGGCACCTTGAGTTACGCCCAGCTCCGCAACCGCGTCGAGGGGGTGGCCCTGGGGCTCCTGGCCACGGATCCGCCGTCCGCCGTGTTCTGCGCCACCGGCACGCCCTGGGACTGGGCCGCCGAGCTGGCGGTCGCCGCCTCGGGCCTGACCTGGGACCCGGCCGGGCAGTCCGTGCCCCCGGAGGTGTTGGGCGGGTCCCTCTTCAATGATGAGGCGGGGCGGGGCCCCTACCACGCCCAGGAGCAGTTCGTGGGAGCCGACACGCCCTTCACCGCCGGCCTGGACCATGCCGGGCTGATGATCCGGCTCCGCCGACTCAATGTGCAGCTCGGCTGGGACCATGACACGCGGGTGGAGCTGCCCCTGTTGGGACTCGGGGAAGCTGCGCCCCGGGCGGCGCTGTGGAGCGCCCTCTATGCGGGAGCCCACGCGGTGCTCGGGGCCGCCCCATGGGACCCGCGTCCCTTCGGCGGGCTCTGGCAGGGTTAGGCTCGCGAGAGTCCTTGCCATTGGACACCCACTGACCAATCCTGGACGCGGAGGTCGTCATGGCCCGCTCCGCATCCAGGAAACCCCTCGAGTCTCCCCGCCCCGATGGCGGCCATCTGGTGAAGCCGGAGCGCCTCCAGCTGGTGCTCGAGGCCATCCGCGACGCCGGGGACCGCGGCATCACCAAGGAGGGGCTGGTCCGCAGCCTCGGCGGCGTGGCCGCCCGCACCGTGGACAGGGCGATACAGCTGCTGGAGGAGCAGGGCGCGCGCTTCGGCAAGGCCCGGCAGGGCCTCCCGGCCGTCATCCACTTCACGCTGGAAAAGGCCCCGGACTGGGACAGCAAGATCACGCCCCACGCCCGCATGGCCCTGGAGGTGGCTCTCATGGCCTTGGAGGGCACGGCCACGGAGCTCTGGTTCGATCAGCTGGAGGGGTTGCGGCGCCTGGCGGACAGCCACCTGAGCACCCGGGACCGGGACCTGTTCCGGGCTCTGCAGGAGCATGTCTGCGTGCGGGGCGGCGCCGACGACCAGCAGGCCCTCGATACCCGGATGCTCACCCAGGTGCTGCTGGCGCTCGGACATCCCGATGGTCCACGGGAGCTCGAGCTCACCTACAAGGCCGCCTCCACGGGCCGCACCAGCGCCCGCACCGTGGTGCCCTACACGCTCACCCACGATGTCTTCTCCGGTGGCGCCTTCCTTCTGGCCTGGGACCAGGCCAAGCAGGAGCCTCGACACTTCCGCCTGGCCCGCATCGAGGAGGCCAAGGCTCTTGCCCGGCGGGGGCTGATCCCGGACAAGCAGCCCCTGGAGCAGGCCCGCGATCTGCAGATCGGCGGCTGGTACCGCCTCGCCGAGCCCTTCCGGATCCAGGTGCGCGTCTCCGGCACCAACTGGCCCCAGGCGCTGCTGGACGCTCCCCCCGCCCTGCCCGGCGTGGAGGTGCGCAAGGAGAAGGGCGGCACCGTGCTGTTGTGCTTCCAGGCCACCGAGCTGTCTGGGCCCACCCGGTTCGCCCTGCAGTTCGGGGCGGACGCCGAGGTGCTGGAGCCTAAGCCGCTGAGGGAGCACGTGGTCAGGACACTGAAGGCGATGGCCGCGAAGTATCGGTAGGCCAGACCGGATTGGCCGAGGGCCGGGCGGACCCGGCCCTCGGGTGAATGCCGACTCCCCTCAGTCCAGCGTGATCGCGCCGTTCACGGTCTCGATGGTGATGCCCTGGTCACTGCCGGGGAAGACGGCGCTGACGCGGTGCTTCTTCACCTCCACCTGCTCGGCGCCCTTGGCATTGAAGGAGATGCCGCCGTTGACCGTGCTGGCCTTCAGGCGGCCTTTCATGCCCCCCACCTGGAGGTGGATGGAGCCGTTGACGGTCTCCGCCTTGATGCCCTGCCCCTGACCGTCCAGGCCCGAACCCTTGATGGCGCCATTAACCGTCTGAAGGTTCAGGCTGCCTTTCACCTGATCGAGGTTGATGCTGCCGTTCACGGTGTCGGCCTTCAGCTGCTCCTGCAGGTTGGTGGCGCGGATGCCGCCGTTCACGGTGCTGAGGACCGCCTTGCCCTGGGTGCCGCTGACGCTGACCTCCCCGTTCACGGTCTCGAGCGTGGTGGCGACCCGGCGGGGCACCTTCAAGGTCATCTGGCACTGAGGTCCCTGGTAGGAACCCCAGCCGGTGTGCTTGGGGTATTCGCCGCGGATCTCCAGGTTGCCGCTGCCCGCCTCGACCACCACCTTCACCTGCTCATCCTTGCTGCTGGGCTTGAACTCGCCCGTGAACTGGACCTCCTCGCGGTCCCAGGCCTCCACGCGGATGAAGCCGTTGACGTTCTTCACCTTCAGGGTGGAACCCGAGGCCAGGGGCAGGGTCCGGCTTTCGGTGGTCTTCTCGGCCTTTGCGGGCTGGATCACCTGGGACTGGGCCGCCAGCGAGGCGCAGAGGATGACGGCGGCGACGGCCGCGGCGAGGGGTCGGGCGAGGGCCATGGGAGCCTCCTGATGTCAGAGATCGTGCGTGGGCTACGAAACATGTCGGAGGTCGTTTAGGGGGGCGGGGTCGATGCCTCCGCCCCCCTCAGTGGAACTAGAACTTCAACCCCGTGCTGAGATACATCCGGCGGGCCCGACCGTAGTTGGTGGGGCCGGCCGCTCCGAACCCTGAGTTGGGAACGAAGGGCGTGGAGATGGGATCGCCGGCGGGCAGAGCGGAGTAGCTGATGCCCTGGGTGACCTGCTGCTGATGGTTGAAGACGTTCTCCACCACCGCCTTCACGTAGGCGCTCACCTTCCGGCCGTTCCCGAAGGTCATGAGCCGGAAGTCCTGCTGCACGCTGAGGTCCAGGTAGTACTGGGCGTGGTAGGTCCCATCGCCCCGGGTGTTGTTCTGGTACTGCAGGAGGCGCAATCCGGCCGCCTGGGGATCGATGGCGGGGTTCAGGCTGCTGGGATCGGAGATCACCCGGGTGTGGCTGTAGGTCTGGGGCCCGTCGTAGCTGATCAGCAGCCCGGTCGTGAGCTCGCCCACGGGGTTCGCCCAGCGGGCGATGGCGTTGACGCGGGAGCGCACGGGCACATGGCCCAGCAGGTAGCCGTAGGGGTTCGTCACGGCGGGATCGTACATCCGGGCGCCATTCTGCACCGTGAACCAGTCGTAGCCTGCACCGGAGCCCGGAGCGCCCTTCACCTCGCCTTCGTAGTTGCCCTTGAGGCTGCTCAGCACGAGGTTGCCGCTGACGGTGTAGCGCCCCTTGGCGAGGGCGCCTTCCAGTTCCAGGCTGCGGTAGTCGCGCTTGGCGTTGGGTTCGTTATGCCAGTAGGTGACATAGAGGGGGCTGCCGCCGCCGGGGTTGGCCACGGTGCCATCGTTTCCCGCCCGGAGATCGATGAGGTGGTTCCAGGTCTTGCTGATGAAGGTGGCCTTCAGGTAGCCCTCGCCCAGCGTCTTGTGCTTGAAGTTGTGCAGGGCGCTCAGCTGGATCTCGTCCACGGTCTGGGCCTGGAGGTTGGGGTCCACCTTGATGTTGATGGCGGCATCCGTGTAGGACTGGGGCGTCGGGTCGTAGTTGGCCGGGTTGGCCAGGGCGGAGATGGGCTGGACCCCGGCGGGCCCGTTGTAGCTGAAGGTGGCGGCAATGGGGTTGTTCACATAGGTGGCGACGCTCAGCTGGATCTCCAGGGGCTTGCCGTTGTAGCGGCTGAAGGCCGCTCCCAGGATCCAGGCGCTGTCGCCCAGGATGTCGTAGTTGACGCCCAGGCGGGGCGACAGCGCGTTGTTCGAAGCCGTGGTCCGTTTGAGGGCCCGGTCCTCGGCGGTGTACTTGTCCCAGCGCAGGCCCAAGTTCGCGTTCCAGTGCTTGTTCACGGACCACTTGTCATTGACGTAGAGCGCGTGCTGTTCGGTGCCGGCCTCTCCGGGCTGGGTGAGGTAGCTGAAGGTGAAGGCCCCGTCGGTGTTCGCGGTACCGTTGATGAGGTTGATGCCACTGGCATTGGCGTAGGAGTTCCAGACCTTGCCGCCAATGAGCAGGTCGAAGGGCGTCTGGGCACCGGAGGCCTTGGTGGTGCCGCGATAGTAGTCCCAGCCCACGTCCACCTGATGGCTGCTCTCGGCACTGGCTGCAAAGTAGGAGAACTTCAGGTTGGCGGTCTGGTTGTTGCGGACGTCACCAGGGTCGCGGGGATCGAAGTAGCCGGCCCGGTAGAAGTAGCCGTCGTCGTTGTTGAAGATGGGCAGGGCCACGTTGTTGGAGCCCACGGCGATGACCTGGTCCTTCTTGCCGACCTTGAGGGACATGGTGAGCACGTCGGTAAGGAGGCTGCGTAGCTGGAGGCCGTAGACCTCCTGGGTGAAGCGTCGGGTGCTGAAGTTGCCATCGCCGCTGCCCACGTAGTCGATGTTTGCGAAGGTCTCGTTGTAGCCGTGGTATGTCCCCACGAGCGTGTGCCGGTCCGTGATGGCCCAGGTGAGCTTCAGCTGGCGGCGGATGTCCTTGATGTTCTCGGTGTAGGGCGCGCCGAAGGGGGCGCCCACCGCGGCCTGGTCCGTGGGCAGGCTCTGGGCATTGTCCTGGGCCTTACTGAAGTAGCTGCTGTAGAACCAGAGCTTCGACTTCACGATGGGGCCGCCCACCTGGAACATCTTTTCCTGGTTGATCCTGTCGGAGAATGCGTTGCCATTCTCCCCGTGCCGGGCGGCCTTCCACCGGTCGCTGCTCAGGTCCCAGCGCAACTGGGCCGTGAAGTCATCACCACCCGACTTGGTGATGGTGTTCACCACACCGCCCTCCACATCGCCGAACTCGGCGGGGATGGCGCCGGTGATCACCTGGGTTTCCTCGATGGCGTCAGTCACGAACTTGGCGCGGGGGCCGTTGTAGACGTTGTCTGCATAGTTCTGGCCATCCAGCAGCCAGAGGTTCCCGGTGCCCTGGCTGCCGCGGATCTGCATGCCGCCTCGATCCTGGTTCAGGTTCTCCACCACGCCCGGGGCCATGAGCGCCACGTTCAGAGGATTGCGGTCCACCGGCAGGGCGTCGATGGCCTCCTTCGAGAAGTTGGAGGAGGTCTTGAACTCCGTCTTGTCCTGCTGGATGGAGGAGGCCACCACCTCGACGGTGGTACCAGCCTCCTTCGAGAGCGTGAAGCGGATGTTGAGATTCTGCTCCAGGCCCAGGCGCTCTTCGCGGGTGATGGTCGTGAAGCCCGCCTTGGACAGGCTGATCCGGTAGAGGCCGGGGGGCAGCAGGCGGGCGGCGAAGCGGCCCCCTGCATCTGTGACGACCACACGGACGCCCTGCAGCGAGGGGCTGCTGAGTCGCACGTCCACGCCCGCGGCCGGGGTTCCGGAGGGGTCCACCACCTGGCCCACGAGGCTGGCCGTCTGGGTGCCCTGGGCCAGGCCCTGGATCTGCCCGGCGGCGAGAAGGGCCGCCATGCGGCCGAAGCTGAGCAGGGTCTTTCTCATGGTGACCTCCAGAAGGTGGTTGTGACAGGAAACCTGCGATCCAACCTCTCCCTCTGGAAGGCTTTAGGGGTGAAGCCCACGAGCGCGGGACGAGCCGTGGCCCAGCAGGGGGGAACCGCCGGAACCTGTGGCCCTTCCGCCGGAGGGGACGCGGGCCGCTATACTCAGCGCTTCCGGAGCGTCCATGTCCCAGTCCATCGACCGTCCCGAACTCAGCGCCGCCGAGTGGAAGCTCATCCAGGACCTGCGGGCTCTGCCAGACGAGCCGCTGCGCAATCGTGTCCACGCGTCACTGGGCGAGCTGCTCTATTTCTTCCAGAACCCCAAGTGCCAGGGCGTTGGTGTGGATGGCTTCCCCTGCGGCACTCCCCGGTCCTCCTGCGACGACTGCCACTCGGTTTGGGACGCACTGGACAAGGTGGCGGAGCGGACCAAGAAGGGCTGATCAGACCTTCGCCAACCACCGGTCCCCGAAATTCACCAGCACGGCCCCGAGCAGGAGCAGGGTCGCCCCGGCCACGCGGATCCAGGTGATGTCCCGCACGGGCAGACCCAGAAGGCCGAAGCGGTCGAAGACCATGGACGACAGGACCTGACCGGCCACGATGAGGGAGATCATGGCCGCCATGCCGATGCGGGGGGCAAGCAGGGTCGAGCCAAACACGAAGAAGGCGCCCAGCACGCCGCCCAGCCACTCCCACCAGGCGATGCGCGGTAGGCCCGCCAGTGTGTGGAAGGGCTGGCCGGTGGCCATGCAGGTGAGGGCCAGGGCCACGGTCCCCACGACGAAAGACACCAGCGCCGCCAGCGGGGAGCCGCTACCCAGCGTCTGCCGCAGCGAGTTGTTCACCGCGGACTGCAGTGGAATCACCAGCCCGATGACGAAGGCCATGAGCAGCAGGAGTAGGACCATGCAGGCACCTCGACGGGAAGCGCCGATGTTACCTCCAAAGTCCGGGTCAGAGCGCGTCCCAGGTGGCCCGGGCCTGGCCCGTGGCATCGGCCGTGGCAGCCTTCAGGCGGGCCCGCAGCGCGTCGGGCAGGAGGCGACCCGCCTCCAGGGCCTGGAGCCTCGAAGGCGGGGTGAGCGCCGACCACCCGGTCAGCATCGCCTTCACCCACGCCTCGTCGCCCAAGGCCGACCGGGCGGGCCAGCGCCAGGCATTCCCCAGGCCGGACTCCCGCAAGGCCTTGAGGGCGGCCTCCACCTGTCCCGTGCGGGTGGCCACGGCGGCGGCGGCCTCGGCGGCCTCCCGCTGGGCGAAGGGATCGCTCAGCAGGGCCAGCAGAGGCTGCAGTGCCTCGGCGCCGCCCACCTTGCCGAGGGCCCGGGCCAGGGC
>NZ_JBATQW010000003.1:0-2629 GCF_049292215.1 Geothrix sp.
CTGTTCCTCGGTGCCCTGCGCCTGGGACCCGAGCGCACCCGCGTGCCTGAGGGCGGCACGGGCACCCTCGCCACAGCCCTCGGCGCCCGCCTCCAGGTGCGGACGAACCGTGTCCTGGCCCTGGAGCCCCTGCCTGAGGGGCGCTGGCGGGTGGTGGGGGAGGGGTGTTCCGCCGAGGCGGATGCCGTGGTGGTGGCCCTGCCCTCGCGGCAGGCCGCAGCGCTTCTGGCCCCGGTCTCGCCGGAGGCAGCCACCCTCCTGGAGGGAATTCCGCGCCTGGACCTGCGCGTCTGGCACAGCCGCCACGCCCCGGTGCCCGGCTGGGAGCGGGGCTTCGGCCTGCTCATCCATCCTCCGGAGGGGCGCGGCATGCTGGGGGCCGTGGCCTTCGCCGGGGATGATCCCCGGGGCGTGTCCGGCCTGCTCCAGGTGCGCACCTACCTCGGCGGCGCCTACCCGGTGGCCCCTGAGCTGGATGCGTGGCCCGGCGTCCTCGGCGAGCTGCGCCGCTGGCTGCCGGAGCTGCCCGAGGCCGTCCAGGTGCGGGAGGAGGCCTGTGCCGGCGCCTTTCCCCTGCTGGAACCCGGCCACAGCGGACGGGTGGCCCGGATGCTCCTGGCCCTGCCTCCGGGCCTGCACTGGGTGGGGGCGGCGCGCTTCGGCCCTGGCCTCGCCGAGCTCGCCGAAGGCCTGGAGGGCTGGGCAGCCTCCAGCCGCCCCTGAGCGGCCGCGCTGGGCAGAAACACCGCATCGCGGTGGGCTCGCCGAATGGTTAACCTGCTGGCACCCCCAGCTCCGATCCCATCCCCTTTGCGAGGTCCGGTTTGTCGCAGGCCCAACAATACCAGCCGGTCCCCCCCGCCTTCCATCAGCCCCGGGGCTGGGTCTGGCGGGCCCTCGGACGGAGCTACCTGGAACTGGCCGGCTGGCGGATCGAAGGGGCCTTCCCCGCCGACCCCAAGTACGTGCTCATCGTGGCGCCGCACACATCGAACTGGGATTTCCTCGTGGGCGTGGCGGTGGCCTTCGCGGTGGAGCTGCGGGCCTCGTGGCTGGGCAAGCACTCGCTGTTCCGGGCCCCCTTCGCCTCCTTCCTGCGCTGGCTGGGGGGCATCCCCGTGAACCGCAGCGCCAGCCATGGCATGGTCGGCGCCTGCGTGCACGCCTTCGAGTCGGCGCCCACGCTCATGCTCGCCCTGGCGCCCGAGGGCACGCGCAAGGGCGTGAGCCAGTGGAAGAGCGGCTTCTACCGCATCGCCGTGGCGGCGCAGGTCCCCATCCTGCCCGTGGGCTTCGACTACCGGGAGCACGTGGTCCGGCTGATGCCGCTGTTCCATCCCAGCGGCGACCTGGACCAGGACCTGCCGCTCATCCAGGCGCTGTTCGAGCAGGTGCATGGCCTGCGGGAGCGGCCCACCACCAGGTAGTGCCCCTTACTTCAGCGTGAAGGCCACCACGGCGCCCTTGGCCTGCCCGGTATTCACCTCGAAGACCCGGGCGGGATCGGCCTTGGCGGTGTCCAGCAGCCAGGCGAGCACGCGCTTCACCCGGGCGTCCGCCAGCTGGGCCAGGTCCGCGGGGTCCACCTGGAGGGTGCCCAGCAGGCGCTGCTCCATCTCGGCGGCCGGCGGAGGTGGGGTCGGCTTGGCGTCCTTCGCCTCCTTCGGGGGCGGGAAGGCGGCATCGTGTGCGGCCCTGATACAGCGCTCACGTTCGGCGGTGGGAACGGGCTGCTCGTCACCGGACTTGAGCGCGGCCCCGCGGGTTCGCCGCAGCAAGGCCTCCAGGGCGGCCTTGCGCAGGGCGGCACCGTCCTGGTCGGCATCCACGCCGCCCTCGGCGTCGAGGCGCAGCTCGGGCCGCTCCTGCAGCGCCTTGGCCAGGGCCTGGAGCTTGGGCGTGGCCCCGGCCTCCAGGGCGCTGGAGCCCGGCGCGAAGGCCAGGCTGCTGAGGTCTCCCGCATCGCTGCCGAAGACCTTGCCGATCAGCGTGAAGGGCGAAGTCGCGATCTTGCCCAGCAGTCCGAAGACGGCCTTCCAAACGAGCTTGCCGTACTTGATGTCGGGATCATCCAGGCTGCCCTCGATGGGCAGGTCGAAGGCGATGACGCCCTTGCGGTCCCGGAGGATGGCCAGGCCAAGCTTCACGGGCAGGCCCGTGGCATCGGGACTTGCCACCTTCTCGCCAAGGTAGAACTGGTCGAGCTTCACGGCGTTCTCGGCCTTGAGGTTGCGGTGGTCGATGCGCAGGCGGGCGTCCACGTTCAGCTTGCCCTTCTGCACGGTGTAGCCCAGGTACTTGCCGGTGTAGGGCGTGAAGTCCGTGAGGTCGGCGCCCTGGATCTTCAGGGCCACGTCGGTGTCGAGGTCGTTGCGCAGGGGCATGGCGTGGCCCGTGATGGTGATGGGTGCGAGCCCGCCGGCCTTGCCCCGGAAGTCCACCTTGGAGGCGGCGTCGGGGCGGCTGGACAGGCCGAGGTACGAGCCCTCCAGATCGCTCAGCACCAGGGCGGCGTTGGGCTGCACGGAGCGGTCGATGAAGCTGAGGCGGCCGCCGGTGATGGCCAGTTTGGCGATGCCCAGCTCCGGCGCCGCGGCGGGCGTGGCGGGCAGGACGGCCGCGGCGGGAG
>NZ_JBATQW010000004.1:0-6672 GCF_049292215.1 Geothrix sp.
TGTGCCGTCCGAAGGCGTCGTTGTACTGGGTGGCGGTGACAGCCGTCGTGGCGACCCCATGGCAGGCGGTGCACTGGGTGAGGCTGTTGATCGTGCCCGTGGTCCAGCTGGGGGTCGTCTGGGCGCCGTGGCAGCTCACGTTCGAGCAGGTGAGCGAGGCTGGTGTGAAGGCCGAGGCGCCGGTCTTGGCACTGAAGATCGCCTCGATGGCGACAGAGGCCGGGGCCGTGGGGGTCCCGTGCAGGTAATCGGCGTTGGTGTAGTGGGCGGCCGTGCCCGTGCCGCTGCCGGCGTGGCAGGCGCTGCAGGTGAGGCCGGTGGGCAGGCCCATGTGTTTTACGTGGGCGCCGGCGATGCTCGGGAAGGCGGTGCCGCCGGGTCCCTGCGGCAGGCCGCTGGTGCCGGCGTGGCAGGACAGGCAAGTGCCTTTCCCTGAGGCCACCACGGTGGGATTCGCGAGCTTGTGGCAGGCGCTGCAGAGGGGCGCCGTCGCCATGGGGGATGTGCCACTGTAGGCATGGCAGGTGCCGCAGTCGGCGGTGAAGGTGGCGGCGGTGGCGTTCAGGTGGCCGTTACCCTGCGTGGTCGCCATGCCGGTCAGGAAGGGGATCGGGTGGGGCGGCCCGGAGGCGGTCCAGGTGTTGACGGCGGCGACATGGATGTGGGTGTGGCAGGTGAGGGCGCAGCCGCCGTTGCCCTGGGTGGCGCTGTTCACGGTATAGGTCCCGGGCCCCGTGACGATGGCGGGATTGAAGACGATGGTCCCACTGGGCAGCTGGTCCGCCGGCGTGCCGGTGGCCACGCCGTCCACGCCCGTCGTGTGCAGGTACTTGAAGTGCGCCAGGGCACCGGCCGAGCCGTTCGCCATGTTGTGGCAGGTGGTGCAGGCGATGGCGGCGGCGGGGTTCGTGGCGTTGTGGGAGCCCAGGCTGTGGCGGCCGAAGGCGTCGTTGTACTGGGTGGCGGTGGCGGCGGTGCTGGCAACTACGTGGCAGGCCGTGCACTGGGTGGCGCTGTTGATGGTACCCACGGTCCAGTCGGGCGTGGCCTGACCACCGTGGCAGCTCACGTTCGAGCAGGTCAGTGCTGTATAGCTGAAGGCAGGCGTCCCGCCCGCCTTGGCCCTGAACGTCGTGTCAATGGCCACGCTGGCTGGCCCTGCGAGCTCCCAGAGCCGGGCATTGGCGTTGTCATAGTGCTCGAAGGTGCCGCTGCCGCTGCCGGCATGGCAGGTGTTGCAGCTCAGCCCTGTGGGGAGGTTCATGTGCTTCAGGTGGGCGCCCGCGATGCTGGGATAGCCCGTGCCCCCGGGGCCCTTCGGCAGCCCGCTGGTGCCGGTGTGGCAGGACCGGCAGGTGCCCGCATTGGTGCCGGGCAGGGTGGGATCCGCCAGGGCGTGGCACTCCTGGCAGAGCGGGGCCGTCGTGGTGGGCGAGGTCCCCGAATAGGCATGGCAGGACGCACAGTCGGCAGCAAAGGCGGCGGCGGTGACTGTCATGTGTCCGTTCCCGCGGCTGTCGGTCATGCCGCTCAGGAAGGGGATGGCATGGGGAGCGATGTTGTTGTCGTGGCAGAGCGTGGCGTTGAAGCAGCCGGGCTGCGTGCCCGCAGGCGCGGGGATGGCGGGATGGCCGACCGGGTTCATCGGCGAGCCCGTGAAGTGGCACTGGGCGCAAACGGCGGCATTGGAGGGATCCGCAGTCACGTGCGTGAAGGTGGAGCCTGGTCCCAGCCGCCAGGGCTTGGGCGGGTGCGGGGCGCTCACGCCGTGGCAGGTGGCGCAGGCATTGGCGGAGGGGCCGCCGGAAAAGTCCTTGTTGTGGCAGATCTGGCAGGAGGCCAGGCCCGCGCCGGCCGGGGTGGCCAGCGCCCCCTTGGCGCGCAGGCCGTGGCTGCCGGGATCGGCAAAGCCGGGCGTGGACTGGTGGTGGCACCCAGTGGTCATGCAGGTCGGAATGCCGCTGCCCACCCGGAGGATCGAGATCTCATGGCACTTCGTGCAGGCGCTGAGCCCGGCCACGGCCTGGCCCCCGTGCACATCCATCCAGCCGGCCGGGTGGTAGCTCCCGTAGTACTGGGTGGTGTTGGCCGGGCTCTTGGTGCCGCCGCAGCCGAACAGGCCGAGGACGCAGAGGACCGCCGCGACCGCGATGGGATGCCACTTGGTTCGCTGATCCTTCATGGCCCACATCCTTGAAAAGCGCATGTCCGGGTTTCTGGATCGAAAGAAGAAGGGGAGGGTTGGGTCCGCTGTCTGTACAAGTTCTTCGGCAGATGCCCGGAAGAGGTTATGGAATGCTGGGCTCTTTGGGGAATGCTTCCTACAGCCCTTCTAGCTGTTTTGTCATGGTTGTGTACAAAGCATTTCCAGATCATAGGCAAATCCTTTGATTCCGCAATCGCAACCCCAAGTGGATTATTGATTTGCGTTCTCAATAGCCGTAGTTCAAAGGGTCTAATTCCGGCCTGATTCCGCCGAGACCCGAACCCGAACAGACCGCGCTTCGGAAGCTCTCCTCACCGGTTTCAACCTACCCCTGGTGTTGTAACAACATGTCGCAGCGATGGTGGCGTACAGGAGCGGGCGGTAGCCGCAAGGCGGTCACCTCGATGACGGGGTGCTCATGGTACGTGAACAACATGTGACGCCCGCACCACGGGTCGTCTGAAAAAATCTCTAGGCGTTCCCCCCTCGCCAGGGTCCATCCCCCTCTCTGCTGGTAGCAGGCCGTGTGGTCATGACCCCTCTCAGGATGCTCACCAACCGAGGCCCCCATGCTGCGCCGCACCATCGACGTTCACGAACGCCTGCCCCTGGCGCAGACCCTGCCCCTAAGCCTCCAGCACCTGTTCGCCATGTTCGGCGCCACGGTGCTGGTGCCCTTCCTCTTCAAGGTGAACCCCGCCACCTGCCTGCTCATGAACGGCGTGGGGACGCTGATCTACCTCGTGGTGGCCAAGGGCCGCATTCCCGCCTACCTGGGCTCGAGCTTCGCCTTCCTGTCCCCGGTCTTCGCCGTGCTGGCGGCTGGCCTGAGCTACCCCGCGGCCCAGGGCGGCTTCATCGTCTTCGGCCTCATCTTCATCCTGGTCTCCCAGGTCGTGCGCTTCGCGGGCACCCGGTGGATCGACATCATCTTCCCGCCCGCCGCCATGGGGGCGATCGTGGCCATCATCGGCCTGGAGCTGGCCCCCGTGGCCACCAACATGGCGGGCCTCACGCCCGGCCCCGCAGTGCTGGGCATGTCCCTGGCCAAGGCCCTGGTGGTGTCCCTCGCCACCCTGGCCGTGACCATCCTGGCCTCCGTCCTGCTGCGGGGCTTCCTGGCGGTGATCCCGGTCCTGCTGGGTGTGATCGCCGGCTACCTGCTCTCCCTGGGTCTCGGCGTGGTGGACTTCCAGGCGGTGCGCCTGGCCCCCTGGTTCCAGGTGCCCACCCTCTACGCGCCCACCTTCAACCTCCAGGCCATCCTCATCATCCTGCCCGCCTCCCTGGTGGTGCTGGCCGAGCATGTGGGCCACCTGGTGGTCACGGGCAACATCGTGGGCAAGGACCTGATGAAGGACCCGGGCCTGCACCGCTCCCTGCTGGGGGACGGCCTGTCCAACGTGCTGTCGGGCCTGGTGGGCGCCACCCCCAACACCACCTACGGCGAGAACATCGGCGTCATGGCCATCACCAAGGTCTACAGCGTGTGGGTCATCGGCGGCACGGCCTGCATCGCCATCCTGGTGTCCTTCTCCGGCAAGCTGGCGGCCATCATCCGTAGCATCCCGGTGCCCGTGATGGGCGGGGTGTGCATCCTGCTCTTCGGCGTCATCGCCGCGGCGGGCATCCGCATGCTCATCGAGAAGAAGGTGGACTACACCCAGTCCCGCAACCTGATCCTCACGTCCGTGGTGCTCATCAGCGGCATCAGCGGCGCCGCCGTGAAGCTGGGCACCGTCGAACTGAAGGGCATGGCCCTGGGCACCGTGGTGGCCATCGGCCTGAGCCTGCTGTTCTGGGGTTTCGACCGCCTGGGCCTCAGCAACGACACCGACGCGCAGCACTGATCTCTCATCCCCATTTCGGAGGACCGCATGGAACGTTTCTTCAACCTGAAGGCCAGGGGCACCACGGTGGCCACGGAGGTGCTAGCGGGCACCACCACCTTCATCTCGCTGGCCTACGTGATCTCGCTGATCCCCAACGCCTTCCTCAAGGTGGCGGGCATCGCCCCGGCCCAAGGCTTCACGGCCTTCGTGGTCTGCGCCATCATCTCCACTCTCATCGGCGCCTTCTACGCGAACCTGCCCATCGCCTTCGCCTCGGGCATTGGCCTCTCTGCCTTCTTCGCCTTCACGGTCTGCGCCCCCGCCAACCAGGGCGGCATGGGCTACACCATCCAGGTGGCGCTCACGGCCCTGCTGCTGGAGGGCATCGTCTTCATCTTCCTCAGCGCCATGAAGGTGCGCGAGCAGTTCATGGACGCCATCCCCTTCTCCCTGAAGAAAGGCATCTCGGTAGGCATCGGACTCTTCATCGCCATCATCGGCTTCGTGGATTCCGGCGTCACCCAGGTGGGCCTGAAGTTCGAGCCCGACACGGTTTTCCCCATCCTGAAGAACGATCCCTCGGCCCTGTTCGGTCTGCATGACGTGAACAACCTCTTCATCGCGAAGTTCTGGGACCACGGGCACCTCACCCCCGCCTTCTGGAGCGTGGTGGGGCTCTTCCTCATCGCCGTGCTGGTGGCCAGACGCGTGAAGGGCGCCATCCTCATCGGAATCCTCGTCATCACCCTGGTGGGCCTGCTGCCCGTCTCCTTCGGCGGCGGGTTCACGCACCTGCCCAAGGGCGCCCTCTTCCAGATCCCCGTCTGGCCGAAGATGTTCCAGTACGACTGGAGCTGGACCCAGTCCCTGGGGGGGATGATCAACATCTTCATCATCCTGTTCACCCTGCTCTTCGTGGACATGTTCGACACCATCGGCACCCTCATGGGCATCGGCGCCCAGGGCAAGATGCTGGACAAGGAGGGCCGCTTCCCGGGTGCCTCCAAGGCCTTCATGGCCGACGCCGTGGGCACCACCTTCGCCTCCATGTTCGGCACCACGGCCATCACCGCCTACATCGAGAGCGCTTCGGGCGTGGCCGAGGGCGGTCGCACGGGCCTCACGGCCCTGGTGGTGGCGGGCTGGCTGGCCATCGCCCTCTTCCTGTCACCCCTCTTCTTGATGGTGCCCCTGCAGGCCACCTCGCCGGCGCTCATGATGATCGGCTTCTTCATGCTCTCCGAGATCAAGGAGATCGCCTTCGACGACATCACGGACGCCATCCCTGCCTACCTGGCCGTCATCGTCATGCCCTTCACCTTTTCCATCGTGAATGGCATCGCGCTGGGCATGATCGCCTACACCATCCTGAAGGCCGCCACGGGCCGCTTCAAGGAGGTCAACCCGATCATCCTCGCGCTCTCCGCCGTCTTCCTCCTCAAGCTCCTGTTCCTGTCCGCCTAGCCGTTGACGGCTTCCACTCCGGAGATCCCATGACCAAGCTCGCCCTCGCCCTCCTCGCCGCTGCGGCCCTGCCCTTGGGCGCCGCCGACTGGAGCGACACCTTCCTCGGCTACCGCACCAGCGACCAGTTCCGGGAGCCCGGCATCGATGGCACCATCAAGAAGGACATCCTCCAGCTCAACCACGTCAGCGGCTGGGCCTACGGCACGAACTTCTTCAACGTGGACATGCTCATGTCCGACAAGGGCGACCCGGCGGCCAACGGCAAGAGCGGCGCCAACGAGGTCTATGTGGTCTACCGCACAGCCCTGAGCCTGGGCAAGCTCAGCGGAAAGAACCTGGGCTTCGGCCCCGTGCGCGATGTCTCCTTCACCGCCGGCTTCGACTTCAACGCCAAGGACACGGCCTTCGCGTCCAAGAAGCGCTTCCTGGTCTTGGGCCCCACCCTGAACTTCAAGGCGGGCAGCGGCTTCTTCGACCTGGGCCTCTGGGGCTGCCACGAGCAGAACTACAACGGCATCGTGGGCAAGTCCGTGGACTTCAAGACCACGTACCTGATCTCCGCCGCCTGGGGCCTCCCCTTCCAGGTGGGCCGCGTGGGCGCCGAATTCAAGGGCTACGCCAACTACGTGGGCGCCAAGGGCAAGGACGGCTTCGGGGTGGAAACCAAGCCCGAGACCCTGGCCAACCTGTCACTGCTCGTGGACGTCAGCCCCGTCTTCGGCACCAAGAAGAAGGTCTACGCCGGCGTGGGCTACGAATACTGGAACAACAAGTTCGGCGGCCAGAACAGCGACGCCCCGGCCCCCGCCACCAACCGCCGCGTCACCGCCCCCATGCTGCAGGTGCAGGTCCACTTCTGAGCCGACCCGCTAGACTATCCCCTGCGCGCCTATAGCTCAGGTGGATAGAGCAACGGCCTTCTAAGCCGTAGGTCGCTGGTTCGAGTCCAGCTAGGCGCACCAGTACGCCTTGCTGGACTCGGGCCAGCGAGTGGGCTCGCGGAGGCCCTCCGGGGGAGGGCCGGGAGCGAGACCGGCAGACGGCGCAGCCGGATGCAGTTCGAGTCCAGCGTTAAATGGGTCGGCGCCCCCACGCGCCTAGCTGGACTCTGGCCAGCCCCGGCCACGCGGACGTCGCCGGGATCCAGCGTCAAGTGGGCTTATGGAG
>NZ_JBATQW010000005.1:0-17881 GCF_049292215.1 Geothrix sp.
CCCCAGGCCGCCTGCGCCCTGGCCTGGCGGTAGGCGTCGCCCGCCAGGCCCCGCGGGGTGGCGTGGGCGGACATGCAGTAGCAGGACGCAGGCGGCAGACTCAGTTCCCGGTCACCGCTGGGCAGGAGGCGGGCGGTGGGGGCGGGTTGGCCCAGGAGATCAAGGCCGGCTTCCCCGAGCAGGGCCCAATCCGAGGCACCCACGGGGCAGACCTGAGGGCGGTCCTGATCCAGGTTGACCAGCACGAGAACGGCATCGAGGCCTTCGGCGGAATGCCTCAGCAGGGCCAGCACGGAGGCATCGTCGGCGCTGAGGCGGCGGATGTCAGCGCCGTCGAAGAAGCAGGGGTGCTGGGCCAGCAGGCGGTTGAGCGTGGCGAGTTCCTCCACCAGGTTCGGCTCCGTGCCCCAGGCTAGGTCCCGAGCCTCGTGCACATCCACCTTCTCCGTGGCCAGCCACTCCACGCCCGCGGTGAAGCCGAAGGCACCGTTCTGCGTGGCCAGGGCGCTGAGTCGGTTGCGCTGGCGCGACCAGGCGGCGCCGCGGCCCGCCAGGCGGAGGTTGTCATGGGTCTCGCTGTAGTGGACGAGCAGGCCCGTCCGCTCACCCTGGCGCAGGCAGTGGTCCAGGTAGTGGGCCACCTCGATGGGGTGGTGATTCTGGAACAGCTCCGAGTAGGCCCACTGCATGCCGCCCCGGGTGAGCAGGGCCTCAGTGGCGTCCCAGCCGCCGCCCAGGCCCTCCAGGAGGAAGACCGCTTCGGGGTAGGCCTGATGGACCTTTGCGGTGATGTACTGCCAGGCCGGCAGGGGCACCATGTAGCCCGCATCGCAGCGGAAGCCGTCCACGCCACGCTCGCACCACACCAGCAGCGCCCGCGCCACGGTGTCCCAGAGGGCGGGACTCCCGTGGTCCAGCTCCACCAGGTCCTCCCAAGTGGTGCCCCAAGCGCCCGGGCTGTGGAAGGTTCCATCGGGGTTGCGCCGGAACCAGTCGGGCCGGTGCTCGAGGAGACGGGAACCCCAGCCCGTGTGGTTGACCAGGATGTCCAGGAGGACCTGACCACCCCGGAGGTGGACAGCCTCGGTCAGCTCGCGGAACTGCTCCTCGGCGGTGGTCCGGCGGTCGAAGTCGACCAGGGCGGGATCGATGGCGGTCAGGTCCAGCTGGGCGTAGGGGCTGCCGAAGCGGCCCATGCGGGCGTACGTGGTGGGCACGGGGCCTACGGGCAGGAGGTGCAGGATGCGGCTGCCCAGGCGCTCGAAGATGTGGGGCACGGCGGCCGTGAGGTCCCGCAGGCCGCCCGAGGGCGGGATCACCGCATAGCCGGCCGCATCCAGCGCCCGGACGGCCTCATCCAAGGCCGGCAGCTGGCGGGCTGCGGCCCCCCCGAACATGCGTGGGAAGGCACAGTAGATTGTGTTGGCGGTGCGCAGGCGGTCGGGATGGATCGAGAGGCTGAGATCCTCGCCTTCGGGCCAGTGCTGGAACCCCGCCGGGTCCACAGAGTAGGCCTTCGCACGGAAGCACCCGGGCTCCGTGAGGGCCAGGTCTAGGCCCCAGCCTCCTTCCGTCTCCTGTAGCGGGATGTCCCGCCAGGAGGACCCCGCGGGATCGCGGGTGCCTTCGCCATGGAGGGCCAGCGTCTCGGCCCGCATCCCCGCGCCCCTCGTGAGGTTGGTGCGCAGAAAGGCTCGCCAGCCAACCGACCCGGCGGCCGGATGCGTCAGCCCAAAGACCACCCGATCCCCCACGAAGCGGAGCAGCTGGGAGCCCGGGGGCGGTGTCATGGCAGGGTGGGGCATGGGAGCAGTTCCGCCGCCGGAAATGCGGGGTGGGCCAGTCTAATTGTCGCCGAGCAGCTGGCCTGGCCGCATGCGCATGATGGCGGGCACATGAAGGTCATCCGCACCGGGCACCTCGCCGCTGGGCGTGGGAGCCTGGGGCAGCAGACGGGTGGGCGTGGGTCCCTGGAGCTCCCCGGCGGGCACTTCGCCGTAGACCCGACCGCTCACCACATTGGCGGGGAGGGGCTGGGACTGGATGGGGAGCGCGGTCGTGTAGACCTGGGCGGGGGCTTCGCCACCACTCAGGTGCAGGCTGTTCCGCCGCTCCTCCAGGAGCTTCTCCTCTTGGTCGAAGCCGCTGGCGAGGACGGTGACCAGCACGCGGTCCTCCATGCCCTCGCCCTCGACGGTGCAGGCCTTGATGTCGGGCCGGCCTCGGTAGTGGTCCTGCAGATAGTTCATGGCGGTCTCGATGGCCGAGGCCTCCATGACCTCCCAGTCGGCGGTGATGGACACCATGACGTTGGAGGCGGCGCCGGACTGGGCGCGCTCCAGCAGGGGGCAGGCCAGGGCTTTCTTCAGGGCGTCCATGACGGCATCCTCGCCGCGGCCGGCGCCGGTGCCGATGAGGGCCTCGCCCCCATTGCGCAGGACCGCCTCCACGTCGGCGAAGTCTCCATTGATGATGCCGGGCTTCAGGATGAGGTCCGCGATGCCGCGCACGCCCTGGATGAGGACGCCGTCCGCCACGCGGAAGGCCTCCTTCATGGTGACGCGGGCGTCGCAGACGTTTTTCAGCCGCTCGTTGCTGACGACGATGACGGTGTCGGCGGTGTCGCGCAGGTTCGCCAGGCCGGCGAGGGCGAGATCACCCTTCTTGCGGCCCTCCCAAGCGAAGGGCGTGATGACCACGGCCACGGTGAGGGCGCCCAGTTCGCGGGCGTAGTTGGCCAGCACGGGCGCGGCGCCCGTGCCAGTACCGCCACCCATGCCGGCGGTGATGAATATCATGTCGGCGCCCTGGAGGGCCGCCAGCACTTCCTCCCGGCTCTCCTCCGCCGCCACGGCGCCGCGCTCGGCATTGCCCCCGGCGCCCAGGCCCCGGCTGCTCTGGGGACCGAGGGGCAGCTTCAGGTGGGCCTTGCTGTGGGCAAGGCTCTGCTGGTCGGTGTTCATGGCGATGAACTGCACGCCGGTGACGCCGCTGTCGATCATGCGGTTGATGGCATTGCAGCCCGCGCCGCCCACGCCCAGCACCTTGATGTTGGCGCCAGGCAGACCGTGGGGGCAGGGAAGATAGGGGGTCTCAGACATCGGGGCTCCCGAAGGGGTGTGGCAGAAGAGCTACTTAAAACGGCCCATGAATCGGCCGAATAATCCATCACTGCGGTCCTGCTTGGTGCGGTTCTCGCTCAGGTCGCGCGCCAGGGCCTTGACCGCGCCCAGGGCATTCACGAAGAAGGGGTTGCCCGTGGCCTGTGGCAGGCCGACCACACCCTGGATCCGGCCCAGCACCACCCGGGGCCTGCCCAACAGGGTCTGGGCCAGGATGGGCAGGTGGGTGAGCAGGGCGCCGCCGCCCACCAGGTGCACCCCGCCGTGGATCTCATGCATGAGGCCCGTCCGGCCCATCTCGGCCAGCACGTGGTTCAGCAGTTCCGCTGCGCGGGCCTGCAGCACCTCGGCGATCTCGCGGCGGGAGACCAGGCGGCCCTCCTCCTCGAGTTCGATGGACTCCTCGGCCGGAACGTGACTGGGCAGGACGGTGCCGAAGCGAATCTTCACGCGTTCGGAGGCCGCAATGCCGCCCAGGTGCTTGGTGATCTCGAGGTCGCGGGTGAAGTGTGCGCCGCCGATGGGGATCACCGCCGAGTGGAACAGCGTGCCGTGCAGGAAGATCCCCAAGTGGGTGAGCTGCTCGCCGATGTCCACCACCACCGCGCCGTTTTCGCGGTCCTCGCGGCTGAGGACCGCCTCGGAGCTGGCCAGGGGCGAGTAGATCAGCTCCGAGCCGTGCAGGCCCGCGTTCTTCAGGGCCAGCTGGATGTTCATGATCACGGGACTGGGCGCCACGATGATGCGGACCTCGGCCTCCAGCGTCTCGCCGAACATGCCCACGGGATTGCGGATGTCCCGCTGGCCCTTGATGTGGAAGATCTGCGGGATGCGGTGGAGGACCAGCTCCTCCTTGGCCAGCTTGCAGCTGTTGGTGGCCTGCTCCAGCACCCGGTCCCGGTCGCCGGCGGTGATGATCTTGTCGCCACTGGAGATCGTGATGGAATCGCGGAGGTTCTCACCCTTGAACTGGATGCCGTCCACGGCCACACGGATGCCATCGACCTTGGTCTGTCCCGCGGTGTTCATGGCCTCCTCGACGGCCCGCACGATGGCGCGGGTGCTGAGGTCCATGTCCGTGATCTGCCCCTGGGTCATGCCGCCCTGGGGCGAAGCCTGGCCCGTCCCGGTCACGTTCAGGGTTCCGTCTTCCTCCTGGACGGCGACCACCGCCACCACTTTGCTTGCACCTGGGTCGAGTCCGAGGAGTACGGCGCGCTGCGGCATGAAGATCCTTTTCCTTGCTCTAGGTTTATACCAGTTCCGCCCGCGAAATCGAGGATTCGTGGCGGGAAAAACCCGGAATACTCCTTCCGGCGTTCAGCGCCGGGGCTTTGCCGGGGGCGGTTCGTCTTCGGGTTCGCCCACGGCCACCTCATCGTCCCAGCGCAGGTCGATGTACCTGAGCCGGGTGAGATCCGGCCGCTGAGAGAGGCGATCCACGAAGAGACCCTGAAAATTGGGCACGTTTTTCGTGACATCCTTGCGTGATAGGTATATCGGCGCGAGCAGCCCCTCGATATAGGCCACAGGCCCCTTCGGGCTGTCCCTCAGCTCGGTGATCCGCTCGTAAAATCCCTGCTGCTTTTCACGGAGAATGCGGGCAGCACTGACCAAACGGGCCAATCCAAGATCTGTCTGACTGGTGGGATCCACCACCACAGGAATGGGATTTAGATTGGCCTGGTTGACGCGATCGAGCAGGACCCCGTCATCCGAGACCAGAAACACCCCATTGGGGCGGACCAGCCAGAGGACGGGTCGCCGCTCCTCGATGGCGAGGCTGAGGCGGTCGGGGGGGTCCTTGCGGATCTGCAAGCCCCTCACCCAGCGCTTGGTTTCGATGCGGGCCCTCAGCTCCTCGGCATCCACCCAGAAGAGCGGTTTGCCCAGCACCAGCTGTTCTGCCAGCTTCTGGACCTCGGCCTGCCGCTCACCCCGGCAACCGCTCACATTGACCTGCTCGATCACCAGCTTCTGCAGGCCCAGGTAGCGCGTGCCCAGCTCCAGAAGGCCCCATCCGGCGAGGCCGATGACGGTCACGGTGATCCCCGCCCGGGCCCATGGCAGCCAGGGGCGCTTGGGGCGTGTGCGGGGGAGCATGGACATGCAGCCAGTCTACTCCCGCCAGATCTCGACTTCGGGTTCCAGGTCCACTCCGTGGACTTCCAGCACCTTGGCCCGGACCTGTTCCATCAACTCGGCAAACTCCGAGGCCGTGGCCCGGCCGTGGTTCACCAGGAAGTTGCCGTGCTCCGGGCTCACCTCGGCATCACCGATGCGCAGGCCCTTGAGGTGGGCCTTGTCGATGAGCCGGCCTGCGCTCAGCCCGGGCGGGTTCTTGAAGATGCAGCCGGCGTTGCGCTTGGACAGGGGCTGGCTGGTGCCGCGCTTCTCGCGGTACTCGGCCACCTGGGCGCGGATGGTGGCGGGGTCACCCTCCACCAGCTGCGCCGTGGCCGACAGGATCACCCGACCGCCGGTGAGGAAGCTCCAGCGGTAGCGGAACTCGCCAGGCTCAGGCACCTTCTCCACCAGGTCGCCTTCGGGTGTGAGGAAGCGATAGCGCTTCAGCACGTCCACCCACTCGCGGCCATAGGCCCCGGCGTTCATGCGGATGGCGCCGCCCAGGGAGCCGGGGATACCGCTGGCGAACTCCAGACCCGACAGGCCCGCGACGGCCGCGGCTTCGGCCAGGGCGATATGGCCATGGCTGGCGGGGGCCGTGAGGCAGAGGCCTTCGCGCCGGACCTCCTTCGGCAGGGCCAGCCGCAGGACAGGTGTGGACACGTCGCCCAGCACCACCAGGTTCGAGCCACCCCCCAACACCCGCCAGGGGAGGCCCTCCCGAGCGCAGGCGCGGACAAAGGCCTGGGCTTCGAGTTCGGTCGTTGGCTCAAAGAGCCACTGGCAGAGGCCGCCCACGCCCAGGGTGGTGAGCTTCGAGAAGGGCACGTCCCGGCGGTGCGGGACCTGCAGCATGTCGTCAGGGAGCGGGTGCAGCATCCACTCCAGTATGGGGCCGCTCCAGTTCCAGCAGCCGTGCCTTGCGTTCGGGGGTGCCGAAGGCGCTCCAGCCGCCCGGGCCGCGGGCGGCCACCACGCGGTGGCAAGGCACGAGGATGAGGATCGGGTTGGCCTTTACGGCCTGGCCCACGGCCCGTGCCGCGCCGGTCCGGCCGCAGAGCAGGGCGACCTCGCCATAGCTGATGGTCTGGCCGGGCCGGGTGCCCCGGAGCACCTCGGCTACGCGACGCTGGAAAGGCGTCAACTCCGACAGGTCGAGGGGGATCCGGCTCAGGTCCTGGGGCCGGCCCGCCAGGTGGGTCATGAGTCTATGCACTGCCTCCAACACCCAGGCTGGGGCCTTCGGTGACTCGCGGGGGTCGATCCCCTCCACGAAGCGCAGCGCGCAGACCCCGTCGATGGTCCAGGACAGCCCCAATCGGCCGAGTGGGGTGGTGAAGGAGAGTGCCTTGGGCATATGTTGATCTTCCTTCAGGCCGAGTTCTCCAACTCCCGCTTGGGAGGGATGAAGGTCATGGCCCGCTCGGCCAGGGCGGCGATGGTGAGCGAAGGGTTCACGCCGGGGTTGGCCGAGATGGCGGCACCATCGATGACATAGAGCCCCTGATAGCCGAACAGTTGGTGCCTGTGGTCGATGGCGCCAGTCTCGGCAGAATCGCCCATGGGCGCCCCACCCAGGATGTGGGCCGTAGTGGGAATGCCCAGCAGCGTCTCCGTGAGCAGGCTGGTGGGGTAGCCATCGAGATGCTTGGTGACCCGCTCAGAGAGATCGTTGGCCTCAGGGGCCCAGGCCTTGGCCGGGGGGCCATCGCCGGGTTCGGTGACCGCACCCCGCAGGAAGGCCGTCCGGAAGCCCCGGCCCAGGCGCATCTTGATGTGCCCGTCAACGGTGCGCATGTAGAGCAGGATCATGGTGAACTTCGCCCAGTCTGAGACGAAGTAGGTGCGGAGGGTCCGGATCGGATGGCGCAGGACCAGGCCGAGGGCGTTGGCGAAGCGCTGGAAGAGCGTGTCGCCTGGGGCCATGGGGAGCATGAGGGTGCGGAAGAACCCTGCGCCCGCCGAGTAGCGCACGGGCTCCAGGTGGGAATGCTCGTCCGTGTGCAGGATCGAGCCGATGGCGATGCCCTTCGACAGATCTTGGTCGCGACGCTGGGTGACGACGCCGATGAGCACCTCCGAGTTGGTGCGCACGAAGTCGCCGACCCGGTCAGACAGCGCTGGCAGGCCGGTGGCCTGCTCCTTGAGCTGCAGCAGAAGCGGCACTGTGCCCAGTACGCCACCGGCGAAGATGATCTGCTTGGCTTGGTAGGTTCGTTTCGAATTCAACGCGGGGATCGCCCAGGTACCCTGGCGGGCTTCGACCTCGTAGCCACCTCCAGGGAGGGGCTTCACCCAGGTCACCTCCGTGTCGGCCTCGATCTGCAGTCCGAGCTTTTCGGCCAGGTAGAGGTAGTTGCGGTCCAAGGTGTTTTTCGCCCCGTGGTTGCAGCCCAGCATGCAGCCCCCACAGAGGGTGCAGCCAGTGCGGTCCGGACCTTCGCCGTTGAAGAAGGGATCCTTCACGGTCTCGCCTGTCTTTCCGAAGTAAACCGCCACGTTCGTGTGCTCGAAGGTGGACTCGCGGCCGAGTTCCTTTCCCACCGCCTGGAGCACCTCATCCGGGTAGGTCAGGGATGGGTTCCGGGTGGCTCCGAGCATGCGCAGCACCAGCTGGTAGGGAGCGGCCAGCTCGGCTTTCCAGTCCGCCAGGTGGGACCAGGAGGGTGCCTCGAAGAAGGGGTCCTTGGGCACGGGCAGGGTGTTGGCGTAGACCAGGGAGCCGCCCCCCACGCCCACGCCCGAGAGTGCCGTGACGTGGCCCAGGAAGGTCATCTTGAACAATCCGCGGAAGCCCACCTGGGGCAGCCAGAAGAACCGCTTCAGGTTCCAGTTGGTCTTGGGGAAGTCACCGGCCCGCAGGCGGCGGCCCTTCTCCAGCACCAGCACCTTGTAGCCCTTCTCCACCAGCCGCAGGGCGCTCACGCTGCCGCCGAATCCGGACCCGATGATGATGTAGTCCCATTCCATGGAGAGTCTCCGGGGAGGCGTCCTTCCGTTAGGCTGAAGTCATGCGCTGGCTTTCCATCGATCATGGCACGAAGAAGATCGGCCTCGCCTTCTCGGACGAGCTGGAGATCCTGGCTTCGCCCTTCGAGGTGTGGCCCCAAGAAGACGAGCGCACCCTCGACCGCCTGGCCCGGTTATGCAAAGAGGAGGGCGTCCAAGCTCTGGCCGTGGGACTGCCCCGCCACAAAGACGGCGTTGAGAGCGCCACGGCCCCGGCTGCGCGGGCCTTCGGCGAGGCTCTGGCGGTCCGCACGGGCCTGCCGGTCCGCTTCGTGAACGAGCACCTCAGCAGCGCCGAGGCGGAACGCCTCCTGCGCGAGCGGGGCGTCAAGCCTGAGAAGCGGAAGGCCATGCTGGACGCGGCGGCAGCGGCGGTGATCCTCTCCGAGTTACTGGAGGATCGGCGAGCGAGGGGGATCGCACCACCTGAACTGGACTGACTATCCCAGCCGCACAGTCCGCATGCAGCGTTCGGCGAGGCCCGGGTTGTGGGTGACGAGCAGGGTGGTGGGGCGCAACTCGGCGTGCAGGCTGAGGAGGAAGCCGAAGACTTCTTCCGCGGTGGCGGGGTCGAGGTTGCCCGTGGGCTCGTCGAGGAGCCACAGGGCGGGCTTGCGCACCAGGGCGCGGGCGAGGCCGGCACGGGCCGCCTCGCCGCCCGAGAGCTGGCCGGGCATGCGCTCGCCGAGGGTGCCCAGGCCCACGGTGCTCAGGAGGCGGTCGATCCAGACCTCGGCCTCGGGAGCCACGTCACCCTCGATGAGCAGGGGCATGCGCAGGTTCTCCCGCACGGTGAACTCGGGCAGTAGGTGGGGCTGTTGGAAGGCTAGGCCCACGGAGCGGCGGCGGTAGAGGGCGCGGGCCTCGCTGCCCTCGGGGACAGGGACGCCGCCCACGGTAATGCGGCCATCCTCCCAGCGATCCAGCCCCGCCACACAGTTCAGCAAGGTGGTCTTGCCCACGCCGGAGACGCCCACGATGGCGCAGAGGCTGCCGGCCTCCACCTCCAGGTCGAAGCCATCGAACACGGGGTGCTCATTGCCCGGGTAGGTCTTGTGGAGGCCCTGGATGGCAAGCGTCTGGCCGATCATTCCGCCCTCAGCGCGTCAACGGGATCCAGGGCGGCGGCCTTCTTCGCGGGATATCGCGCGGCCAGCCAGGACACCAGGAGGGGGAAGGCGGCCACCAGCACAATGTCCAGCACCTTGAGCCGGAAGGGCATGTAGGTGATGAAGTCGTAGACGGCAGCGGGGAGCTTCAGCAGCTTGAAGTGATCGAGGATCAGACAGAGGGGGACGCTCACGCCCAGCCCCCAGGCGGTGCCCACGGCCCCGATGCGCAGGCCCTGCAGTTCGAAGAGCCGCTGGATCTGCCGGGGCGTGGCGCCCAGGGCCAGCAGGACGCCCAGGTCGCGGCGCTTCTCGGTCACCAGCAGTACCAGGGAGGCCACGATGTTGAAGGCAGCCACCAGGACGATGAGGCTGAGGATGGCGGCGAAGGCCCACTTCTCCACCAGGAGCGCGGCAAAGAGGGCCTTGTTAGAGTCCCGCAGGTCCGTGGCCTGGAATGCGGGGCCGAGGGCGTCCAGCACGCGGGGCTTCACATCTGCGATGGCGTCTATGCCTGAGGCGCGGACTTCGATCATCTCCGCCCGACCCTCGGCTTTGGCGATCCGCATGGCATCACCCAGCTGGATGAAGGCCCAGGCCTTGTCGTATTCGGAACTGCGACTGTGGAAGGTGCCGGCCACCCGGAAGGCGGCCACCTTCGGCTGCTGGCCGCCCAGCCCCAGTTCCAGCCGAAAGAAGGCCAGGGCCACCGTATCGCCTACCTGAACGCTCATGCGCTGGGCCAACTCCTTGCCCAGGACGATCTCACCCTCTTTGAGGCGCTCGATGGGGACGGGCTGCATGGAGTCGAAGATGCTGGAGGTGCCGTGGGCCGTGGCGGGATCCACCGCCTTCACCACGATGGCCTCGGGAGGCATCTCGCTGTCGGGACGGCGCAGCAGGCCTTTCTCCATGCGGATGGGCGAGGCGGCTTGCACACCCGGCAGGGCCCGGATGGTCTTGAGGGCACCCTCGGTGTCCGGGATGTCCCCGGCCAGGTGGAACACCGTGAAGTGGGCCGTGGCACTGAAGAGGGTGGCCTGGATCTCCTCCCGGAACCCGTTCATGACGGCCAGGGTCACCACCATGGCGAAGACGCCCACCGCTGTGCCGCCCCGGGCGAAGCGCACCATGACCCGCACGAAGGCCCCCTTGCGGTGGGTCCTCAGGTAGCGGTCGGCGACGGTGCGTTCGAACAGGGCCATGCCACCAGAGTAGCCGGAGGGACTCCTAGCCGATGCCCAGGTGACCTTCGATCATCTGCAGAAACTCGGCATCCAGGCCGTAGGGCTTCACCAGGACCTGGGCCACACCCATCTCCTGGGCACCCAGCACCAGCTCGGCATCCACGGAGGTCGCGGCCAGGACCACTCGGGTCGCCTCGCCATCCAGGCGCTGCCGGAGAAGGGAGGCCAGGGCGAGACCCTGGAGCTCTGCAACGCCGCCATCCACGAACACCAGCTGGACTTCGTCGAGCTGGTCGAGCAGCTCCGTGAGGGTGGCCGCGACCCGGATCTTGCCGTAGCCGTCCGCCGAGAGGAACCCGACCAGGGCCTCCTGGTCCGGCCCCACGGGCATGGCCAACAACACACCGCGGGTGCGCTTCTTCATTCGGTAAAGGGCCGATCCCCGGTTGGCGAAATCGGGTTGGGGGGTGGTGGTCTCAGGGATGGCAGCAGCGACCATGGCCGTGGGTTCCGGGGCCGTGGCGGGGGGTGGAGCGGGGGCCGGTTCCGGCTCCTTCTTCGGCACAGGGCGGGGGGGCGCCAGCTCGATGGAGGGCTCGGCGGGTTCGGCCTTGGGCTGTGGGGGGCGCCGGACCTTGGGGGGTACCGAGGTGGGGAGCGAACCGGTCCGACTCGTCACCATGGCCTTGACGGGACTCAGGATCGACTCCTTGCCCGAATCAAAGGTGATCCCGATGGAGAGGCCATTCCCTTCGGAGGCGACGTGGGCAGCGATGCCACCGACTTCGATCAGTGGGCACTTGGGCAGCTTGTTGAGCTTGATCACCATGAAGACTTCGCCGACGGACAGCAGGTTGGGGCCCATGTGCATGGGACCCTGGGTTTTCACGTTGATGGCGCGACCGACCTTGAGACACACCCCGCCTTCGGAGATGTTGTCGATGGTACCGGTGAGGCCGATGCCTTCGAACAATCCGGTGAGGGCAATGGCGGTGGCGCCCTCCCGCTGGTTGAGCCTGGCCCGGGCCTTCTTGCGGCGCTCGGCCAGCTCGATGGTGGAGGGGAGCTCCATGATCAGGGTGCCCGTCTTGAGCTCTTGCAGCTTGCCTGTGGCCATAAGCCGGAGGCCATCGAGGTAGAAGAGGAGCCGGATCGGCTCACCCTTCTCGGCCATAACCCGTCCCTGAGTCCCGAGCGTCACGCGCTCCTCGCCGACCACGACCAGCGAGGCCGGGATCTCCCTGCCCTTGGGGTCCACGGCGAAGATGGTCGCCCGCACCCGCTGGGCGTCCTCCAGATAGGCCAAGACCAGCTCGGATCCTTCCGACGACTTGGATTTTTTCAGCCCGAACATGGCCATGAAGACGTGGCTCCCAGTCCTCTGCATCGTCCCCGGGGACAAGGGCTTGATTATTACCGCAGGGACAGGCAGGTTTGCCATATGGATGAATCGCCCCTGCGCTGCCTGCTCATCGCCCGCCAAGGCCCCGAGGACCGGGAGGAGCTCATCCAGGACCACCTGTTGGAACTGGCCGAGCTGGCCCGGAGCTGCGGGTTTGCCGTGCAGTCCAGGCGGATCCTGAAGCGCTCCGAGATCGCCTCCAAGACCTTCTATGGCTCCGGTCAGTTGGCGGCCCTGGGGGAGGAAGTGTCCCGACAGGGCGTCACGCACCTCATCTGCGACGACGAACTGAGGGGCAGTCAGGTGAACGCCATCGAGAAGCTGACGGGCCTCATCTGCCTCGACAGGACGGGCTTGATCCTCAGCATCTTCGAGCAGCGGGCCCAGACCCGGGAGGCCAAGGCCCAGGTGGAGCTGGCCCGGTGCGAATACGAGCTGCCCCGGCTCAAGGGGGCCTGGACCCACCTGGAGCGCCAGGGCGGGGGCGTGGGTCTGCGGGGCGGGCCCGGCGAGACCCAGATCGAGGTGGACCGCCGCATGGTCCGCACCCGCATCAGCCAGCTAAAGCGGGAGCTCACTCACCTGGAGCAGGTGCGGAAGACCCAGCGCGACGGCCGGCCCAAAGGCCTACCGCGGGTGGCCCTGGTGGGCTACACCAATGCCGGCAAGACCAGCCTCCTCAAGGCCCTCACGGGCGAGGGCGAGCCCCGGGACCTGCTCTTCGCCACCCTGGACACCACCACCCGCAAGGCCTGGCTGGGCCAGGACTTCAACCCGGAAACCGGCGAGGGCAGCCTGGAGCCTAAGCACTGTCTGGTGGCCGACACCGTGGGCTTCATCCGCAAGCTGCCCCACCAGCTGGTGGCCGCCTTCCGGAGCACCCTGGGGGAAGTCCGCACCGCCGACGCGCTGCTGGTGGTGGCCGATGCGGCCCACCCGGATCTGGAGGACCACCTCAAGGTCGTGGGCGCCACCCTGCGGGAGATCGGCTGCGAACCGGAGGGCATCGAGGCCCAGCCGCGGCTCCTCATCCTCAACCAGGTTGACCGCCTTCATCGGCCCCAGAAGCTGGAACTCAGGAGGCAGCATCCCGGCGCGGTGCAGGCCTGTGCCATCCAGGACCTCGGACTGGACGAGATCCGCCTCTGGCTGCGGGAACTGGTCCCCGGTCCGGCCAAACCCCGGGAACTGGAGGCCTGGGAGCTGCCGGAGTCGATTCCGGCTCAGTAGTTCGGGCCCGAAGTAAGGATGTTGGGGCTGCTGCAGGTGGACTGGCCGCGCCTGGCGGCCACGCTCGTGTCTTAGCCCGTGACGGGAAGAAGGCGGAATTGCCCAGGTGGCGGGCACCCGAATTGCTGAAGTCCTGGTAACCGGGCCTTTCTCGCCGTGGTTGAATCGAGCCCCAAATGTCCTTCCTGCGGTCCCAACTGCCACTCGACGCTTTGAGGGGCCAGGCACAGCTGCTTGGGCAGATGCAGCAGCTGGCATTCCGTGAGCCGGCCATGAACACCGGATCAGGGGCCGGATCCTTCCAGGCCCAGTTGCTCCAGCAGGTGATGGGCGACTGTGATCGCAGTTCCCTGATGATGAACGAACCAGCTGGCGAAGCCCTCCCGCTGTCGCCCTCGTGGCGTCGGCCTGCATACCTTGGCCATCAAGGCCTGGGCGAGAAACCAGCCATCCGCCACGCCGCCAGCCGGGACGTTCCCCTGGCGCAGACTGGCCACGCCCATCATGCGGCTCCCCACTCACCCAGGTCGACCCAGGCCAGGCCTATCCCGCCACCCGTTGTCGTAGCCGAGCCCGCCACGCAAAAGCCTCGCGAGGTGACCGTTGTTCACCCGCCCAGTGCGGCGGATGGGTTCCTGGAAAACCTGGCCGGGGTGGCCCGTTCCACGGCCGAGGTCCTGGGGCTTTCCCCCCACTTGCTCCTGGCCCAGGCCGCGCTGGAAACCGGCTGGGGCCGCAAGGCGATCAAGGATGCGGCGGGCCAGGAAAGCTTCAACCTGTTCGGAATCAAGGCCAGCAAGCATTGGACCGGCAAGACCGTGGAGGTCACCACGACCGAGTACAGCCACGGCGTGCCTCAAAAGAAGGTGGAATCCTTCCGCGCCTATGGCTCCTACGCCGAATCCTTTTCGGACTACGCGAGGTTGATCAAGAATCGCTACGGCGAGGCCATGGCGCATGGGGCGACCGCCGAAGGGTTTGGCAGGGCCCTGCAGGCGAATGGCTATGCCACCGATCCGAAGTACGCCCAGAAAATCGCCCGGGTTGCCCAGAGTGTGGCTTACCGAATGGCGAGGCGGTCTTCTAGCCCCGGCGATATGGCCTGAAGCAGGGCGCTCATGCGGCTGGCGGGTCAGCTTTCGGCCAGACCATCCTTGCGTTCCAGGCCGGGCAGCAGACCCACGGTGGCCGCTAGGCCCACCGCCAGCAGTATGCGGAGGAAGAACAGGTTGCGGCTCAGGCCGTGGGCCTTGTTGTAGGCCACGCGGTCGGCCGAATCTGGGGCCAGGCTCTCGATCGGCGCGTTGATGCGGGCCCGGATGGCCTGCACTTTCGGGGTCACGACGAAGCTGCTGGCCAGGCACATGAGCAGGGCCACCATCAGGCCGCCGCTCCAGAGGCGGATGGGGCCGATGAGGTCCTCCTTCACTTCCGCGACCCAGCGGCCCACCCAGCTGAGTCCTGCCAGGCCGAAGGCCGCCCAGGCAGCCCAGTCCAGGCGGCCGATGATGAGCCCGGCGATGCGCCCGGCCACATCCCGGCTGGGCAGTTCACGGAAGAAGACAGGGGCCGAGAAGATGCCAAAGCCCAGCGCCGCGCCTGCCCATAGCAGCAGCAGAATCAGGGTGAGCTGGTCGAGGCGGCGTAGGGTGGTCGGGTTCATGAAATCCTGCGGTGTCTCATAACCATTCGTTGTAGGAGAGGCCGTTCGACCCCTTTTCCGCGGAGCCGCTGCGCACCCGGAAGACACCCAGCTCTGCTTCGGGATTGTCCGGATCCGGGGGTTCCAACTCAGTCTGCCACGTATCCCGGGACTGAGTCATGGGGTCGTAAGGAATGTCCCGCAGGTAGCCCAGTTCCCTGAGGGGTCCCAGGCTGGAAGGGTATTTTCCCCGGTCCGCCCGGTGCTGCTCCAGGGCATGGTTGATCTGGAACAGGTTCTCCTTGAGCACGGCCTCCTTGGCCGTCCGCACCTTCTGGCGGTAGCCCGCCAGGCCCACCGTGGCCAGCAGGGCCAGGAGGGTCATGACCACGACCAGTTCGATGAGGGTGAAGCCCCGCTGACGGGAGGGGAAAAAGCGCATGAAATCACCTTACCTCAACCCTGATGATTTCCAGATCCAGCAAGGATGGGCGGTCGACCCGGATCGAATGGATGCGGTCCGATCGTCAGGGATTGGATGAACCTCCGAGGACCTTGTGTGAGTCCTGGCTTGACGCCATGACCACAAGAACGGATCTGAATAATGTCTAGTTTTATATTTAGACTAAATTTAGATCTGCCTTTAGGCTTGTCTGCCACGGGTGGAGGGACCTCCCATGACCACAGCCGCATCTGCCTTGCAAGTCGATCATGGTCTGGGTAACTGGTCCGTCGATGACCTGCTTCAGGCGGTGGCCCGGCGGGATGAGTCCGCCTTGACCGAGCTTTTCCACCGCTATGGAGGCCGGATCTTGGCCTATGTCCGGGTTATGGGGGGCCCCCGCTTTCCGGCGGAGGACGCGGTGCAGGACATCTTCCTGGCCCTCTGGCAAAAGGCCCATCTCTTCAATCCGGAAGGCGGTCGCGCGGAGGGCTGGATCTTCACCCTGACCCGGCACCGGGTCTTGGACATCCGGCGTTCCCAACGGAGCGTTAGGGAAGAGGGGCATGAGGACATGGACCGCCTCCCGGCTCTGGACCTGGACAACACCCTTGGCCACTCCCTTCGCAAGGCCCTCAAGATGCTCCATCCCGATCAGCAACTGCCCCTGCGCCTCGCCTACTATGGCGGGCTGACCTATGAGGAGACCGCCCGCCGCCTGGGAGTGCCCCTGGGCACCCTCAAGTCCCGGATCCGCTCCGGGCTGTCGATGCTCAAACCTCTGCTGAGCCTGTCCCGGAGTGCACGGTGACGACGGCCCATCACCCTTCAGAGGAACTCTGGCAGGACTACCGCTCGGGCCAGCTGGATGCCGCCTCGCGCTGGATCCTTGAGGGCCACCTTGCGGTCTGCCGTGACTGCAGCGCCCGTGGTCTCGCCCAGGCCTCGTCCGAGGAGGGGTTCTTCCCTCACCTGCCTGCGCCGGCGCTGCCAGGCTCGATCCTTTCGTCACTCCTGGCCCGCGTTCGACAGGTCCCCTCCCTTGCCCCACCCAAGATCGGCTCGGAGTCTCTGCCCATTCCCGCGGCCTTCTGGCCCCTTCTCCCCCAGTTGCCCTCCGGAGGCTGGCGAGGTGCCTTGACCCCGGGCTTCCGCTACCTGGACATCCCCCTGCCAGAGGGGCCCCACCTCTACCTGATCCACCTCCGCCGCGGGAGGCGCTTTCCCCGGCATGGCCATGTGGGCAACGAGCGCTCCGTCGTGCTCTGCGGAGGCCTGCGGGATGGTGTGAAGATCCTGGAGGCAGGGGACTTCGATGAAGCCACCACCGATCGGATCCACCGCCCTTGGGCGCTCCCGGATGAGGACTGCTGGATCCTTGCCAGCCTCCAGGGCACCCTTCGCTTCACGGGCTGGAGGGGTTGGCTTCAAGCTCTAATGACCTGATTTTTATCTGGACAGGTCATCCGGGAAGCACCCGGCTCCGTTGATCTCCTTGAAGCCCCCCTGGGTTTCCAACGAGGAGACAACCATGAAGCATCTCAGTCTTGCCCTGATCCTCTCCATCCCTGCCGTCCTGGCTCACGCGGCGGATCCTTCCGCTCCGGCCAGGGCCGCCAAGGTCGACCTGGTGGACACTGCCGTGGCCGCTGGCTCGTTCAAGACTCTGGCTGCCGCTCTGCAGGCCGCCGACTTGGTGGGAACCCTCAAGGGTGAGGGGCCCTTCACGGTCTTCGCCCCCACCGACGAGGCCTTCGCCAAGCTCCCTGCTGGCACGGTGGAAGCCCTCCTGAAGGACATCCCCAAGCTGCGGGGCATCCTCACCTACCACGTGGTGGCCGGGAAGGTTTCCTCGGACCAGGTCGTGAAGCTGTCTTCCGCGCGGACCTTGCAGGGTCAGGACCTGGCCATCACCACCGCCAAGGGCGTGAAGGTTGGTCCGGCCACCGTGACCAAGGCCGACATCGCCGCGAGCAATGGCGTCATCCACGTCATCGACACCGTCCTCATCCCCCTCTAATCCACTCACACTCCAGGAGCCGACCATGATCAAGCCCCTGCATTCCGCCCTCGCCTTCGCCTCGCTCGCCCTCGGACTCGCCTGCACCAGCAGCAACGACGCGCCGCCTCCCGCCCCGAAGGCCCAGGTTCGCGTCGTGCACGCCAGCCCCGATGCGCCCGCCGTGGACGTCACCGTCAATGGCAGCCAGGTGGTAGCCAATGCACCCTACAAGGCCGCCACGACCTTCGCCAGCGTCAACGCCGGAATGGCTGATGTCCGAGTCTATGTGGCAGGCACCAACACGCTGGCCCTGTCAGCCGGACCGACCTTCACGGCAGGTAAGTACTACACCGTGATGGCCGTCAATGCCGTGTCTGCCCTGGAGCCTCTGGTCATCGAGGAGGACGGTTCCGCTCCGGCCAGCGGCAAGCTGAAGGTCCGCGTGGTCCACGCCGCCCCCCATGCCCCTGCCGTGGATATCTATGTGACGGCTCCGTCCGCCGATCTCGCCACCGCGATGCCAACCCTGACCAATGTCCCCTTCAAGGGCTTCTCCGGCGCGCTGGAGATCCCCGCGGCCACCTACCAGGTGCGGGTCACCGCCACCGG
>NZ_JBATQW010000006.1:0-17899 GCF_049292215.1 Geothrix sp.
TGCCGCGGCCCAGGGCGGTGACCAGGCCCAGGGCCGAGAGGTGGCAGCGCTCGGGGCCGGTCATGCCCTGGCCCGCTCGATGGCTTCGACCAGGCCCGCCGGCGTCTCGTAGCGGGTCTCGCCGGTGGTGGCGTCCACGGGGAACTGCACCGTATACGCGCGGGTCAGCCGCTCGCCGGTGGCCACGTCAGAGATGGTGTAGGCGATCTTGAGCCGGCAGTCGTGGTCCTGCAGCTCGGCCTCCACCCGGAAGGCCTGGCCGTAGCGCAGGGGCCGGAGGTATTTCACCTCGCAGGTGACCACGGGCCAGACGCAGCCAGAGGCGTTCATCTCGGCGAGGTCCATGCCGACACGCCGCATGAGGGCCGTCCGTGCGATCTCGAAGTACTTCAGGTAGTGGCCGTGCCACACGATGCCCATGGAATCCACGTCATGGAACGGGACTTCCAGGGTCACGGCGGCGGTGAGGGGAGGCGTCATGGGGCGGCCGGGGAGGCGGTGGGAGAGGTGGGTGGTGGCGAGGCGGGAACGGAGGTCGCCGGGCCCCAGAAATCATAGAAATTAAACCACTGGAAGGGCGCCCTCCGGCAGTGCGCCTCCACGGCCGCCGCATACCGCGCCACCCAGTCCTTCAGCGCCGCCTCCCGGCCGCGGCGCGGCAGGTCGATGCGGTCGGCGAAGGGCGCCATGTGGACCTGGTAGGCGGCCCCCTCCTTGATGCAGAAGAACAGGTAGACCGGGCACTGCAGCAGATGGGCCAGGAAGATGGGGCCCATGGGAAACGGGGCCTCACGGCCCAGGAAGGGCACCGGAACCGTGCGGCCATTCTCCGAGGCGGGGGGCCGGTCCCCCACCAGGAACAGGCTCTCGCCCTTCGCCACCTTGTCCTCCAGGGCCATGGCGGTGCCCACGGTCACCTCCGGCAGGTGGATGAGGTTCGACTCGTAGCCGGGGTTGACTTCCTTCAGGAGGTCCTGGAAGCGCACCACGTGCTCGGAATACACCACGGCGTTCAGGCCCTGGATTCCGCGCAGGGCGCCCAGGCCCCGCAGCATGTCCAGGTTGCCCAGGTGGGCGCTGAGGAACAGGGCGCCCCGGCCCGAGGCCAGCTGAGCGTGGAAGGCGGCCTCTTCCGGAAAGTCGACGGTGGCATCTCCCGCATCCATCCAGGCCAGGAAGCGGTCCACATAGGACAGGGCGAAAGTGCGCACATGGCGGTACTGATCGCGGAGCCGGGGCGGCCGGGGCAGCTCCGGCAGGGGCCCCGAGCTGGCGAAGAGGCGCTCCAGGTAGTCCCGGGAGGCTCGCCGCGCCTCGCGGCCCGTGACGAAGAAATACGCCGCCACGAACTCGGTGATGAAGCGCAGGCCCCGGCGCCCCAGGAGGCGGTAGGTCCACAGCGCGAAGCGCAGGCCCAGGGCGGTGCCCCGCTCCTGGATCCGGGACCAGTGGGCGGGGTCCTCGGTGCGGGGGCGGACCTTGCGCCCGAGGAGGTGCGGCAGGCGCAGCAGCATCCCGCAGACCAGGCGGGTGTGCATCCGCGTGATCCGGAGGTTGTCCCGGAGGACGTCGAAGTGGGACACACCGTCGGCCGGGTAGGTGACCCGCACCGGGGCGTTCAGGATGGGCAGGCCCGCCCAGTGGAGGCGGACGATGATGGCCGTGTCGAAGTCCATGCGCTGGGGCAGGGCCACGCGCCCGGCGAGCCTCACGGCGGCTTCGAGCGGGTAGAGGCGGAACCCGCAGAGCGAGTCCCCGATGGCGAAGGAGAGGGTCTCCAGCCAGACCCAGGCGTGAGTGAACCAGCGCCCGTAGCGCCGCGCTGGCGGAACGGGACCCTCGTAGCGGGGCACCCCGGCGATGACGGCCTCCGGGTGGGCCTCGCCGAGCACCAGGAAGGGACCCACCGCCTCGGGATCGTGCTGACCATCCGCATCCACCTGCAGGCCGTGGGTGAAGCCCGCCGCATGGGCCCGGCGCAGGGCCGCGACCACGGCGGCGCCCTTGCCCTGGTTCACCTCCCACCGGGCGAGGCGGAGCAGGGGTTCGGCGGCGGCCAGGGCCTCCAGCTCCAGCCGAGTGCCCTCATTGCTGCCGTCGTCCTGCACGAAGATGGGCAGGCGGTGCAGCAGCAGGGCTCGGAGGGTGCGACCCAGCGCGGGGCCGGGATTGAACACCGGCACGAGGAGGCAGGGCCTGAAGTCGGTCATGGAACTGGACAGAAGACCGCGATGCCCTGGGATTTCCGGCCCTCCCGGCCCGAATAGCGGAAGGAGAGGTGCCCGGCCCCGCCATCCCAGGTGAGGTCGAGCTCCAGGGGCTCCTCGGGGCGGATGGGGGCCTGGAACTTGAGGTGCTCCAGGCCCTGGAAGGTGCCCGGACAGGCAAAGACCTCACGCCCCAGGCGGATGGCCCAGTCCACCTGGATCAGGCCGGACAGGATCGGCTCGTTCGGGAAGTGCCCCTCGAAGGCGGGGTGGTTCTCTTCCACCTGGAGGGTGAAGGTCCCCGGGTCTCCGGCCTTGGCCCGCAGCTCCCCGGGGAAGGGCATCACGGCTGGAGCATCCTGTGGATGGTGGTCACCACGTCGCCCACGGTGCGCACGTCCTTGAACTCCTGGGCCTTCACGCGGCGTCCCGTGAAGTCCTGGAGCTGGATGGCCAGCTCGACGGCATCGATGCTGTCCAGGTCCAGGTCCTTGAAGAGGTGGGAGTCCAGCGTGATCTTCTCGGGATCCAGGCGGAAGGAATCCGCGAGGACCTCCTTGAGTTTGTTGAAGATGTCCTGCTCGGTCATGGTCATGGAGGCGGCTCCGGAAGCGCTCATGGGGACACCTGGCGGTGGGTGGCGACGAAGGCGGCCAGGGTGGCCGGGGTGCGGAAGTGGTGGGCGAAGCCCGAGGTCTTCTCGCCGTCCAGCTGGAGGCCATAGGCCTTCTTCAGGGCGATGCCCAGCTCGAAGGCGTCGATGGAGTCCAGGCCCAGGCCCCCTGCGAACAGGGGCTGGTCATCGCCGATGTCCTCGGGGGTGGTGTCCTCGAGGTCAAGGGTCTTGACGATGAACCGCTTCATGTCGAGCGGCGTGATGTCCTGCAGCATGGATCTCCTGGTTGAACCGGTCCTCGAGCCAAGCCGTCACCCTGCGGGCAGCCTGGGACGGTGGGAGGTCGATCAGGCCAGGCCAGGGCAGGTCAAGGGGCGCGATGGCGCGGAAGCTATAATCGCATGGATCGCGGGGCATGTCGTACCAGCGGTGGCCCTTGGCCAGCAGGGGCGGCTCGCAGGCGACCAGGATGGGCAGAATCGGCGCGCGGGAGTGAAGGGCCAGGTGGGCGGCCCCGCGGTGGAACGCGTAGGGCTCCCCGGGCAGGGTCCGCGTGCCTTCCGGGAACAGGAGGATGGTCTCGCCCCGGGCCAGGGCCTTGGCGCCCTCCTCGATGACCATGGTCGGATCCAGAGCCGGGATGTAGCCCGCGGCCTTGACCACCCAGCCGAAGAGGGGGTTGTTCCAGATGCCGGCCTTCACCACGCAGGTGAGCTGGTCGATCAGCGAGAGGAGGATCACCACGTCCAGATAGCCCGGGTGGGTGGCGAGGATGAGCACGCCGTCCAGTTCCTTCCGGGGCGGCAGGGCCTCGGTGCGCAGGTCGAAGATGCCGGCCCACTCCAGGAAGCCGGCCAGGGCCCGGAAGTACTGGAACACGAACCAGCGGGTCCGCCGGTGCAGCTTCTCCCGGCCCCCCGGGAGGAGGTGCAGGAGGGGCAGCACCAGCAGAGAGAACAGGACTCCGAGCACGCCCAGGGACGAGAAGCCGATGCCGCTGGCGATGATCTTGAGGAAGCGCTTCATGGCGGTCTAGTCCACGGCCCAGCGCCAGGTCCCGCCCGCCTCGGCCCAGGTTCCCTGGGGGAGCCCGGAGTGAAGGGCCTGGAGCGCCTGCAGGGACTGGGGGAGGGGGGCCGGTTCTCCGGCGCCGCCGGGCTCCCGCTCAAACACCAGCCGCTTCGCAGCGGGAAGGCCGATGAGCAGGGCCACCGCGTGCAGGGGCGCCTCGCGGTCGGCGAAGGCCGCGAAGGGCGCGGGCAGGGGCTCGTCGGCGTAGACGAACAGCACGGGCTGGGTGGGGTCCGCGACATGGAGGGCGAAGGCTTCGAGCAGGCCCATGCCGAAGGTCTCGGGACCGGCCGCCAGGGAAACCGAAGGGCTGGGATCCTGCCGGACGATGGACCAGACGCCCGCCACGGCATTGTGGACGTTCATGGAGAACTGGGTGGGGGAGGAGGGAAGACCCCGGGCTAGGTCCTCCAGGATGGGCAGAGAGCGCGCCACCTCGCCGTGGCGGGAGGCGAAGACCGAAGGCAGGGGCCCCAGCCCCTCCGCCACCCGGCCCGCGCAGTGCAGCATGGCGCGACCCAGGGGGCTGAGGCGGCGGCGGAGCAGGGGCTCGACGAAGCCGAGGTCTGGCGCCCCGCTGCTCACCTCAAGGAACGGGTCTCCCTGAGCGCCAAGCAGAGGTGCGAGCGACCAGAATGCCGCGCGGAGAAGGGGGACGGAGACCGAGAGGTCAGACATGGATGCTGGGCCCCTCGAGAAGCATGCGTCCAGGAGCCCTTCCCGATCAGTTGGCGGCCGGGATGGGAACCACCATGGCCTTGCCGGAGAGCACCCGCAGGAAGGTCTGGTCCGAGAGCATCCTCGAAACCGCCTCCACCACGACGTCGCTCAGCACTTCCTGGTAGTTCTCCGGCTTGTAGGAGCGGCCGAATCGGCTGGCCCGACCCACGACCATGCCCTTCCACACCGACTTGTCACCGGAATGGATCTCGAGCAGGAGGCGCAGCTCCCCTTTGTAGGTCTGGGTTTCGGTCACGCCATAGCGGAGGATCTCGCCGGTGAGCACGAGGTTGGCCCCTTCGACCTTGTCGGAGACGGGCAGCCCCGCCTCCTTCATGAGGTCGAGCACGCGGCTGGTGAGGAGGACGGGCACATCATCCGTGGTGGTGACGTAGCGGGAGTAGCCCTTTTCACGGTTCTCACCCACAAAGGTCTTGTCCTTGCGCTGGTCCACCAGGGGCTTCAGGGCGACCTTGACGTTCGCGAAGGGCATCAGCTCGATGCGTTCCGTGGTATCGGACAGGGGAGAGGTGGGGCGCCACTGGAGCGACATGCTGAAGGAAGGCCCGTCCGCCGCTGTCAGGGCCGCAGAGGCGACCAGGGCGGCCGTGCAGGCACGGATGGACGTGGAGAGGCAGTGGCGCATCGGGGATCCTTTCGGGACGAGGTTGCAGCCCTACGATACCCGCAAGTCGTGAATCTCAGGGGCGGGCGGGCAGGTCCTTCGTGATGGCGTCCTCCCGCAGCTTCTCGCCGCCCACCACGTGGAAGTGGAGGTGGAAGACGCTCTGGCTGGCATCCTTGCCGGCATTGGAGATGACGCGGAAGCCCTCGTCGAGGATGCCCTGTTCCCGTGCCACCTTCACGCAGGTGCTGAGCAGGGCCGCTCGGGTCTCCACGGGGAGCTCCTCCAGCTCCTTCAGGCTGGCCACGTGCTGCTTGGGGATGACGAGCAGGTGCACCTTGGCGCGGGGCCGGATGTCCCAGAAGGCCAGCACGTATTTGTCCTCGAACACTTTGCGCGAGGGTGCCGTCCCCGCCACGATTTTGCAGAAGATGCAGTCTGCGGTCATCTTGGGCGCCTCGGCGGCCAGCGCTGCGATGCTCAGCGCGAGGCAGGCGGCGAGGGTGCGGAGAGGTCGCATCAGCGCCCGCTCTTCTTCCAATCGGCGAGGAACCCTTCCACGCCCTTGTCGGTCAGCGGGTGCTTGAGCATCTGGTCGAAGACCTTGGTGGGGATGGTGGCCACGTGGGCGCCGGCCAAGGCGGAGTCGGTGACGTGGCGGGGGCTGCGGATGCTGGCGGAGAGCACCTGAGTGTCGAAGGCGTAGTTCTCGAAGATGGCGCAGATCTCGCGGATGAGCTCCATGCCCTCGAGGTTGATGTCGTCCAGGCGGCCCACGAAGGGGCTGACGTAGGTGGCGCCGGCCTTGGCCGCCATGAGGGCCTGGGTGGAACTGAAGCAGAGGGTCACGTTGGTCTTGACGCCCTCGACGGTGAGGGCCTTGCAGGCCTTCAGGCCCTCGGCGATGAGGGGCAGCTTCACCACCACGTTCGGGTGGATCTTGGCGAGGCGGCGGCCCTCTTCGATCATGCCCGGGGCCTCCAGACCGATGACCTCGGCGCTGATGGGGCCATCCACGATCTGGCAGATCTCCTCGATGATGGCCTCGAAGGGCTTGCCGGTCTCCTTGGCGATGAGGCTTGGATTGGTGGTGACCCCGTCCAGCACACCCAGGGCGTTGATGCGCTTGATCTCGTCTATGTTGGCGGTGTCGATAAAAAACTTCATGGTCGCTCCTGGCCCTGCTCATGCTGGACCCTTCCATTCTCCCAGGGCTCGCGGGAAGCTGGAAGCCCGGAGTCTGACCATGGTGAATCCCGAGATCAACGTGCTGGACAAGGGCTTTGTCCGCCTCATCGACCACATGGGCTCAGACCTCTCCGTGGTGAACGCGGCGCGGGTGTCCTTTGGCAAGGTGAAGGCGAGTTTCGAGGACAGTGACGCGAAGCTGGTGGACTACCTGGCCGAGCACGAGCACACCTCCCCCTTCCGCCACACGGCCCTGACCCTGCACGTGAAGGCGCCCATCTTCGTGTTCCGCCAGTGGATGAAGCACCGCATCGGCTCGGAGTTCAACGAGATCAGCGGCCGCTACGTGGAGTTTCCCGAGGACGAGTTCTTCGTGCCGGAGCTGTTCCGGAAACAGGCCAAGGTGAACAAGCAGGGCAGCGAGGGCGCCCTCGACGAGGCGCACCGTGAGCGGGCCCTGGCGTCCTACCTGGAGAGCTGCCGCGGTGCGGTGGCCCACTACAAGGAGCTCATCGCCCTGGGCGTCTGCCGCGAGCAGGCCCGCTGCGTGCTCCCCTTGGCCCTCTATTCGGAGGTCTACTGGACCGTCAGCCTCCAGGCCGTGGCCCACTTCATCCGCCTGCGGGCCGACGGCCACGCCCAGTGGGAGATCCAGCAGTACGCCGCCGCCGTGCGCACCGTGGTGGAACCCCTGTACCCCGTGGGCCTCAAGGCCCTCCTGGCCTCCGGCAAGGGATGAACGCCCCGCCCCTCAACCCGGCCCTCTTCCATCTGGATGCGGACCACCTCTGGGTCATGCACTGCGCCGAGGGGCCGGTGCCCCGGGCCGCGCTGCGGGCGGTGCGGGCCTTCATGCACAAGGAGCTCAGGCCCTGGGAGATGGGTTTTGAAGCGGACTTCGTGGGGCTCCCGGCTGCCGTGCGGGCCGAGGCGGCCCTCCTGCTGGGTGGACGTCCGGACGACCTCAGCCTGACGCCCACCACGTCCTCGGGGCTGGTCGCCGTGGCCCAGGGGTTCTCCTGGCATGAGGGCGACGAGGTCCTAGCACCCCTGGGGGAGTTCCCCTCGAACGTCTGGCCCTGGCTGGCGCTCCGGGTGCGTGGGGTGGATTTCCGGGAAGTGCCCTTATGGGAAGGGCACACCTCTGGAAGGGAGGCTTGGTCCAGCGCCCCACCGCCCCCGGGGGTGGACCCGGAAGCGCGGCTCCTCGAGGCGCTTGGCCCGAAGACGCGCATCCTGGCCCTCTCCTGGGTGCGCTTCCAGGATGGTCTGAAGCTGGACCTGCGGCGTCTCGGTGGGGCCTGTCGTGAGCGGGGCATCCACCTGGTGGTGGACGGCATCCAGGCCCTCGGCACGGTGCCCGCGGACCTGGAGGGCCTGTCGGCCCTGGCCTCGGGCGGCTACAAGGGGTTGCTGGCCCCGGAGGGACTGGGGCTGCTCTGGACCGACGAGGCCTTCCGTCAGCGCCTGGCGCCCTCGGGCAGCTGGCTGTCGGTGGAGCAGGCCACGGATTTCGCCCGGCCCTCCACGGATTTCCACCGGGCCTGGCTGACGGATGGCCGGGCGCTCGAACCTGGCGGCCCGAACCTGCTGCACGCCTCGGCGCTGCTCGAGTCGCTGCGCCTGCTCAACGGGGTCGGGGTGCCCGCCATCGGGGCCCACGTGGTGCAGCTTCAGTGTCGGCTGTTGGCGGCCCTGCGCGGGTCCTGCTGGTCCATAGAGGCTGAGCGCCTGGAGGGACTGCTCGCGATGGACCGCCTGGGGCCCATCCTTGCCTTCCACCATGAAGGTCAGGGGCCTGAGCGCCTGAACCTGCTGCTCCGGGCCGGCTACCGCCAGGGCATCTACGCCTCCGTCCGCGAAGGCTACCTGCGCGTGGCGTTCCATGGTTTCCACACCGAGGGCGACGCCGACCGCGTGGCCGGATGGCTCAGCGGAAGAGCCAGCTGACCTTGGCCTGGATCACATCGTCCGAGGGCAGCTTCCGCAGGATGGCCAGGTCGGGACGGGGGGCGAGGCTGGCCCGGTCGTTGATGAGGGCATCGGTGCTGGCGCCGTGGGTGTAGACGAGGAAGAAGGTGGAGCCCGGCCGGAATTCCCAGCGGGTGATGAGGTTCAGGTTCCAGGTGCGGAAGCTGAAGGCGGTCTCAGGTGTGGTGCCGGGGGGCTGGTCCTGGGGCAGCCCCGGGACCAGGGTCTGGTCGTTGACGTAGTGCTTCAAGTCGCGGAAGTTCCAGTTCGCCGCGAGCCACTGGCTGAAGAGCTGGATGGTAAAGCTGGGGTTGAAGGCGTAGGCCACCCGTAGGGACTGGTCGAACTGGCTGAGGCGGCGCAGGCCGACGATGGGCGTGGTGGCGGGCGTCTCCAGCCACTTCAGCTCCCCCTCATCGCGGGTCAGGGAGGTGGTCAGCTGGACCTCCATGGCCGAGGTGGGCTTGAGGATCTGGAAGAAGGTCGTGTCGGTGGAGGGTCCTCCCTCCTGCCAGGAGCGGCTGGCCTTCACCTTCACGTACCAGGGCCGGTTGCCCGGCGTGTCGAAGCCCAGGTTGGCGTAGGGCAGGGAGGGCCGGGCCAGGTACTTCTTGGCGGGATCGGCGTAGGTGCGCAGCTCGCGGTCATCCTCGGCGGCCACATCCACGCCGCCACCGCCCCACAGCGAGACGAAGTTGCTGAAGTCGGTCTTGGCCCAGCCGTTGAAGTTCCGGAGGAAGGTGTGCCCCGCCTGATCCCGGGCGACGGTGTGGTTGAGGCCCAGCTCGCGGTGCCGGAGGATGCCCCAGGGGACCTCCCAGTGCCGAACCAGCTCGACGTAGACCTTCTGCTCGTCGGCGCGGTTCAGGTAGCCGGTGTCGTTGGGGTTGTAGGCCCGTCCGGCGTTGATGGCCTGGGCCTCAAGCACCCAGCCGCCGCGCCAGTCCTGGTGAAGGCGCAGGCGGCCCCGCCAGCCCTGGTCCTGGTTCTCCTTCGGGCCTGCCTGGGAGCGGCTGAGGGTGCCCTCAAGAAGCCCGCTCCGGTCGGTGGATTTGTAGACGCCGTCGATGGCTTCGACTTGGGCGACCCGGCCCGTGGGTCCCGCTTGGTGCATCCCGGAGGCGAAGGCCCCCAGGTAGCTGCCCCGCTCGTCCAGCAGCTGCTGGACACGCAGGATCCCGAAGTTGGTGAGCGGCGCGAGCTCGCGCCGGTAGCGGCCGCCCCCCGCATCCTGGATCACCGCGCGGGCGGGCTCCACGCTGGCACCCATGAGTCCCAGGTTCGTGCCGCTGGAGTACTTGGCGGTGTACTTGGCGGCGGCGGTGATGTCGGCGGCGCCTGGGCGGTCCTGGAGCGTTTCTCCGGCATTGAGGGTTGGATCCGACAGTCCTTGTCCAATGCGGCGGCTGTAGAAGAGGTCGGGCCCGGCCACCCGGAAGACATCCATGCCCTCCAGGAAGAAGGGCCGCTTCTCCGGGAAGAACGTCTCCACGGTGCTCAGGTTAAGCACGGCCTGGTCGACTTCGACCTGCCCGAAGTCTGGCCGGAGGCTCAGGTCCACTTGGGCGTGGGAGTTCAGGCCCCAGCGGGCATCGAGGCCCGCCCGCTGGTCCCAGCGGCGGTCATCGAAGGAGCGCGTGGTCTCGAACTTTCGCAGAGAGCTGAGGTAAGGCAAGTACTCCTGCCGGGCCTGGGGGCGGAGTCCTTCCAGTCCCGCCAGCTCGGGGAAGCGGCTCACGAAGCCGGTATCGCCCCGGGGGACCACCCGCCAGCGGCTGGACTCGCGGACGACGCCCTGGTCGGCGCGGCTGAAGTTGATGCCCCAGGTCTGAGGCCCTTCGCCGGGCTTGAAGCGGAGCAGGGACAGGGGGATCTTCAGCTCCGCCGTCCATCCGCCCTCGTCGATGGTCACGGCGCTCTCCCAGACGCCATCCCAACTAGGGTCGTAGGTGGAGTCGTTGTAGATGACCTGGTCCTTCTGGACGCCCGCGGCATTCACCTCGAAGACCAGCGCCGTCCGGTGGTCATGGTTGGAGTCCACCGCCACGCCGAACCAGTCCCCCTGGCTCTCCTGGTCCCGCCGGTGGAGGCGCCGCACGATCTTCGCGGAACCACCGTCCAGGGCGGGATCGTGGTGCATGCGTGCGCCGATGTAGAGGAAGTGGTCGTCGAAGAGGACCCGGACCTCGGTCTGCTGGCGGGCGGGCACGCCGCGCAGGGGCCACTCCTGGGTGAAGCCGGAGGCGGGGCTGGTCTGGGCCCATTCGGCTTCTTCGAGGCGACCATCGACCTGGATGCCGCTGGCAGTGCGCTGGGCCCGCAGGCCCGAATCCGGTCCGGGCGCGGCCAGGGCCACCGCGGCGAGCAGAGGAATCACGGACAGGGACGTGGCGCGCATGGCACTCCTAGCAGCACTGCGGCCACCGCAATCATGGTGCCACAGCACGCGAGGTATCATCGAGCGGGGATCCTTCGCGGTCCCGTGGACACTTCATCTGATAATGAGGTCCAAGGAGTCGTCATGCGCATGCTCTTCACCGCCCTGCTGTCCCTGCCGCTGCTGGCGGGGGGCGGCGGCACCGTCCACTTTCGGAACCAGGCCTTCCTGGCGGAGGTCGCCTCGGAGCCGCGGGAGCAGGAGCTGGGCCTCATGCGCCGCAGCCACCTGGCCAAGGACCGCTGCATGATCTTCCTGTATGGGCGGGACGGCTACCACACCATCTGGATGCGGAACTGCCTCATCAGCCTGGACGTGGCCTGGGTGGATGCCCAGGGCGTGGTGGTGGAGGTCGCCGAGAACGTCCCACCCTGCTCGAAGGCCCAGTCGAAGCTGGAGCCGAGCCCCTGCCCCACCTATGGCGGGACTGTGCCGGCCCGGAACTTCATCGAGTTTGCCGCGGGCACCTTCAAGCGCCTGAAGCTGAAGAAGGGCGATGCCCTGCGCTGGGACCTCACCCTGGATGACGGCACCCGACTGAAGGGCGGCGCCTGGGGGATGATGGTGCAGCGCTAGGCCTACTCTTCGGCTTTGCCCGTGTCCTTGCCCTTGCGCGGGGGGCGCGTGAGGGTGCGCAGGTGCTCCGGCGTGGGCGGGAGCTCGCCTAGGTCCAGGGGGCTAAGGCGGTCGGCGAGCAGCTTCCAGGCCTTGGCCTGGCGAGGCAGGCGCTCCGGCTGGATGACTTCGAAGCCCTGGGCGTAGCTCACGAAGGGAGGCATCACCAGGGCGAAGCCCGTGTAGAGGAAGGCCGGCAGCCGCAGCCAGTCCGGCTCGGCCATGGGCCCTGGCGCGGGGACGGCGAAGAGGGGGTGGACGCCGCCGTTGATCCAGAAGCCGTGTGAGGGGTCGTGGCGCGGGTAGACGAAGATGCGCCGGCGATGCATGAGGGTGAAGGGGCCGACCCGGTGCTGCTCGACGGGCTCGATGCCGGTGCCCTCCAGGGCGGGTCCGCTGCTGCGCTCGGGGTGGCCCACCACCTGGACGACCTTCCGCCCCCCGGCCTTCAGCTTGCGGAAGATGGTGCGCAGCTCCTCGGCCTCGTCCCCTTCCACGGTACCCTGGCTGGGCTTCAGATCCCCCAGCAGGGCGACCTGCTCCGGGGCGTAGTCATCGATAAGGCTGAAGACCCGCTCCCAGATCTCCATCTGCGGGGTGGCGGGCATGGGATCTGGCCGACGGCGCCGCGAGGCGCCCAGGCCGAAGAAGAGGTCCGACAGCACCAGCGTCTTGTAGCGGGGCAGCCAGACGGCTCTTCGGCTGTCGAGCACCACGTCGTCGTTGAGCTGCACCTGCACCGGAACCTCCAACCTTCCATTGGACCACACGCGGTCCCAGAATCCTCTGAGGGAGGCCACTCGGCATGACCGCGGACGGGAGCCACCTGCTGGCCGGCATGGGAACAGGACTCTGTGGAGGCTTCCTCTCAGGCCTCTTTGGCGTCGGCGGGGGCATCGTCATGGTGCCCCTCCTGGGTCTGATCCTGCGCCTGGATCAGCACCGGGCCCAGGGGGCCACCCTGGCGGCCATGCTCCTGCCCACGGGGCTCCCGGCGGTGCTGGAGTACCGGCGGCGGGGCATCGCCGCCAGCCTCCCCCTGGTGGGCGTGCTGGTCCTGGCCTTTCTCTTCGGGGTCACCGGCGGCTCTTTCCTGGCCAACCAGATCCCCCCGGTGCCGCTGCGTTGGGGCTTTGCGGCCTTCCTGGTGCTGCTGGCGGTCTGGACCGTCCTGCGGAGGGAGCCGGCCATGGACCGTGGTGCCGCGTTCATCGACCCGGTCGGGCTCTGGACCTGGGGCCCGTCCATCGGCCTCCTGGCGGGGCTCCTGTCGGGCCTGACCGGACTTGGGGGCGCCGTGGTGGTGATCCCGCTCCTAGCTTCCAGGTTCCGCATGACCCAGCACGAGGCCCAGCTCACCAGCCTGATGATGCTGCTGCCGCCCATCGGCCTGCCGGGTGTCCTCATCTACGCAAGGGCCCAGGGAGGGCTGCCCTGGCTGGTGATCGGGGGTGTGGCGGTGGGCTTTGCCGCCGGGGCCTTTGGCGGAGCCCGGGTGGCGACGCGCCTCCGCGGACCGCGGCTGAAGCAGGTCTATGCCGCCTTCGTGCTGCTGATGGCGCTGCTGGTGATGGTGCGGCACCCCTGAGGGCTGTCCCGGTTCAGAGGAAGGCCAGCCTGGAATAGTTGGAGCCCAGGAGGGTGTTGGTGGTGGTGGCGGCCTGTCCCAGCCAGCGGTCCAGCACTGTGGCGTAGAGGCTCCGGAAGTCGGTGGTGAACTTCATGTTGCCGTTCCCATCCAGGCTGGAGAGGTTGGGATAGCCACCGTACAGACCTCCTCTCACCGCCTTCCCCACGCAGAACGAAAGCCCCGCCGTGCCGTGATCCGTGCCGCCATCGTTCTCCTGTACGCGGCGGCCAAACTCGCTGTAGGCGAGGATCATCACCCGGTCCTGGGCCTTGCCGGAGGGGGTGGTGATGGTGGCGAGGTCGTCGTAGAGGGCCTTGATGGCGCCGCCCAGGGCTCTCTGCAGGTTGGGGTGGTCCACGGCCTGGTTGCTGTGCGTGTCCCAGCCGCCCAGGCGGGAGAAGTAGACCTGCGCCGGGAGACCCGCCGCGATCATCTGCGCGATGAGCTTGAACTGTCGGCTCAGGCTGCCATTGAGATTCCCGCCGTTGTCGGCCCGCTTGATGGGGTAGGCGGCGTCGCCGGGATAAGGCACGGAGGGGGTGCGTGCCGGAATGGACCCCCCGCCGCCGAAGGCGGGGTTGTTCTGGGCGTCGTAGAAGAGCCGTCCGGCCTGGGCGGCCGCCTGATAGCCGGGACTCGGGCTGGCGGCGTTGAGGGAGGCACCCCAGCCGGCCTCGATGAGGGCCGCATCCGGCACCGGGTTCCCGGACAACAGGTAGGCGGGAAACACATAGCCGCCGGCGCTCGGGATGGACACGAAGCTCCGATTGGCACCCTCAAGCATGACGGTCAGGTCAGAGGTCACGGTGATCCCGCGGAGCACATCCCCGGTGGGGCTGAAGGCGGTGTCCGCGAAGCGGCCCAGCCACCCGGTCCCGGCCGGGGTGGCGGCGCCCTGGCCCCAGAGGTCCTGGGCCGTGAAGTGGGACAGGTTCGGATTGGGCATGCCGATGCCGGGAATCCATGCCACCCGGCCCAGGGCGTTCAGGGCGTCCATGCCCGTGAAGTCGCTGCTGAGGGCGATGCCGCTCCCCAGATCCGGGAGCGACCCCGGGTTTGGGACGGCAAGGGTGGCGCGTTTGGCCTGGTACACGCCCAGGTTGGTGCCTGAATTGGGCGGGAGGATGTTCAGCCAGTCGTACCCCCCGTCAATGTTCACGATGACGAGAATGGTGTCGCTGGGGGTGGGAATGGGCGGCTCGGTGGTGCTGCCACCGCCGCCGGAGGATCCCTTCCCGCCGCCGCAGGCGCTGAGCCCCGCGAGGGCGGCACCGGTGGCGCCGAGGGTCTGGATGAATTCGCGCCGGGTCGTCATAGAGGCCTCCCTAGTAAAGCTGGCCCGCGGGCGAGCAGAGGATGAGGAAGGCCAGCTCGCGGGCCTTGGTCTGCGAGGCTGCGTCCCAGGTGAAGGATCCTGGCCAGAGGGCCGACAACCACGCGGTGGTCACGCTGGCGGGGATGGGGCCTGGCTGCAGTAGGTCCACCAGACGGTCGTATACGGCCTGGGCGCTGACTGGCGTTGAGGGGAACCAGTCCGTGGCGACGAAGGTGGGGAACAGGGGGTAGGTCGTGCCGTTGTAGGAGCGGGTTTCCCCCAGAGCCAGGCCGGCGGCCGCCTTGGTGCGATAGCGCATGGTGTTGCTGTTCAGCCAGGCGGTGTGTTCCTTCCAGCCGTTGGGGCCGCTGGGGTCCAGCAGGCTCATGCCCAGCTGGTCGAAGGTGGTCGCGTTGTTGGCGACGAGGCGCCAGGCGGGGTGGCCCTTCGGCGTCTGGGCGGTGGCGGAGGCCAGGGCGGGGCAGAGCATGCGGGCGGCCCGGACCAGCCAGGACACGGGCCCTTCCACCAAGGCGTACCGGTTGGCGGCATCGAAGAAGTACTGGGACTTCAAGAGGGTCTTCATCACCACCCGCAGGTCAAAGGCGGAAGCCTGGATCATGGCCGCCACATCATCGCGGTCCTGGGTGGAGTAGCTGGCGGTGACGTAGTGGGTGAGCAGGCGCTGGGCCAGGAACTGGGCGCACTGCGTCGCGCGGTTGGAGAGGATGCCGCGCAGCGCGTTCTCGCCCTTGGCCCAGCCGTTCGCCGTGGTGGTGATGTCGAAGGGCTGGCCGAAGAGGGTGATGCTGCCAGTGCCGTGCATGGTGTAGCTGGTGGTGGCGGTGCTGCTCCACCACAGGCGGGTGTCCGGGCTGATGGCTGAGCCGTCGTAGACCTTGAAGCGGGCGTTCGCCACCCGCTTCTTGCTGGGGCTCGCGGGATTCGCGACGAAGTCGGCCTCGGCGAAGGTGAAGCTCCAGCCGCTGAGGGCCCGGGCCAGCTGGGTGATGTCGGCCTGGCTGTAGCCGTTGTCGGCGCCGAGGCTGTAGAGCTCCAGGACCTCGCGGGCATAGTTCTCGTTGGGGATGTTCGAGCCCGAGGCGTTGTTGCGGACCGAATCCAGCCACAGGCACATGGCCGGGTCCTTGCTGACGGCCACCAGCAGGTCATCGAAGCGGGCCAGCCCCTGCGTGCGGAAGAGCTGATACTGCTTGAGCATCAGGGCGGTGTTGTCCACCTTGTGCCAGCCCGTGGCGAAGAGGTTGTGCCAGAAGAGCGCCATGCGCTCCTCGAAGGCGTGAGGATTGTGCTGCATGCGCCAGGTCAGGAGGCCCTGGGCGGTGTTCAGGCTGTTCCGCCAGGCCGCAGCGCCCTCGACCAGGAAGGCGTGGGGGGCGGCCACGGCGGGCACGTCGACGCTGCCGGGGTCGTTGGCATTGGCGGTGATCAGGGGCTCAGCCACCACGTCCGCCGTGGCCAGGGCGGCGTTGAACGCGGTGGCATTGTAGGCCGCACCCGTGCCGTCGATCCAGGCGTCGATGGCGGTACCGGGGGCCTGGGCCTGCAGTGCCGCGGCGTCCGTCGGCGTGAGACCGAAGCCGGCCCGGCGGGCGAAGTGCTGGACATCCGTGACGGTCCAGGTGGAGATGGCGCTGAGAACGGCCATGGCGGGCTCCTAGTCGTTATGGGCCCCGGCGCTGATCCAGGCCGAGAGGGTGTCCACGGTGGGTTGGCAGAGGTTGGGGGCCCCCTGGGGCATGCGCGTGCCATAGCCGGAACCGCCGGGCTGGTCCCTGGTGACCTTCTCGAGGATCCAGGAGTGCGCGGGATCTCCCGCCTTCACCAGGAACCAGCCCGCCCCCGCCGGGGCATTGGCGGGGACGGCACCCACCAGGCGCGCATGGACCTCGGCGGCAGTGCCGGCATAGCTCACGTGCCCCGTGGGCGAGGCGCCCCCGTGGCAGGAGGTGGCCGAGGAGCCGCAGCTTCCCTGCAGGGCGGGCAGGATGTCGGCGGCAAAGGTGGGGCTGGCCTTGGCAGTGGGGATGGGGCAGGTGGTGGCGGGAGGCGGCGGCGCGCTCGTCCCACCCCCGCCTCCGCAGCCGCAGAGCAGGGACAGCGCGGCCAGCGGAAGGATCGGGCGCATGGGACTCCGGGGGGAAACGACCAGCATGGGTGACCCTGCGCCCAAGTCAAGGTTGTGACAGCTAGTTCCTTTGGCCTAGCGCCAGGGACACAAACAGGCGCCAGTGGGTTTACGTCCCGTTGCGCTATTCTTCGGGGTGGAGGTGGCCGTGCCCCTGGATGTCCCGTCCCCGCTCTTCGTGGGGGAGCGCCTGCGAGACCTGATCCTGTGCTATGCGGGGCCGTGGGCCTTCCTGCCGTACATGCGGAACCGGGAGGACTCGGAGCTGCTGTGGCACGCGCGGCAGGGGGTGATCCTGGCCTTCGTCGAGTGCGTGATGACGCTGGCCCTGGTCATCATCGGACTCTTCCCAATCTTCGGGTCCGTCTCCGTGCGCTTCTTCCTGCCCCTCTGGCTGCTCTGGTGCCTGGGCATGTCCGTGACCAGCATCCTGCAGGCCACCAAGGGAAAGAAGCATCGCATCCCGGTGATCCACCAGTTCGTGGAATATTTGTAGCCTTCAGCGTCGGGCATTCAAGATCAGCATCGCATCCCCATAGCTGAAGAACCGGTACCGTTCCCGCACGGCCTCGGCGTAGGCCGCCTCCGCCACCTCCAGACTCAGCAGGGCCGAGACCAGCACGAAGAGAGTACTCTCGGGCAGGTGGAAGTTGGTGAGCAGGTGGTCGGCGGTTCGCAGCCGGTAGCCGGGCGTGATGAAGAGGCGGGTGGCGCCCTGGCGGGCCAGCCGCTGCCCGTCCCAGGCACCTTCGAGGGTGCGCAGGGAGGTGGTGCCCACGCAGACGATAGGGCGGGTGTGTTCGCGCAGGACGGGCTCGAGGAGCTCTGCGGTACCCTGGGGAATCTCGAAGCGCTCCTCGTGCATGGCGTGGTCTTTCAGCCGCTCGGCGGTCATGGGCCGGAAGGTGCCCAGGCCCACATGCAGACGGACCGGTTGCCAGAGACAGCCGCGGGAGCGCAGGGAGGAGATCAGCTCCGGTGTGAAGTGCAGGCCCGCCGTGGGGGCGGCCACGGCCTCGCCCTCCCGCGCCGCGAACACCGTCTGGTAGCGGGTCTCATCTTCCCCCTCGGCTAAGTGGTCGATGTAGGGGGGCAGGGGCAGGCGGCCGATGCGGTCGATTGCGTCCCAATCCAGGCCGTGCTCTGCGTGGACCCGAACAACACGCAGGCCCTCGGGCAGGGTTTCAAGAATGTCGAGGCGGGCGAGGGGCGCGTCCGAGACGGGATCCACCACGGTGGCGGAGGTCCCGGGCTTCAGGCGCGCGCCGGGCTTCACCATGGCCTCGAAGGCGCCTCCGCCGAGGCTGCGCAGCAGCAGGGCCTCGCCGGCACCGCCGCCGCTCCGCCGCAGGAAG
>NZ_JBATQW010000007.1:0-34061 GCF_049292215.1 Geothrix sp.
GCCAGAGGGTGCCGGCATCCGCCTCCAGGTGGTCCGGGCCACGCCGCCGCCCAGTCCGGCTCTGCTGGCCCCGCTGGTCTTTGGCGAGGCGGGGCCCTTGCTCGCGCGGCTCCAGTCCAGCGCCACCCAGACACCGCTCGGGAAGCTACTGGGCCAGCTGCTGCAGGCGGGCCTGGCAGTGGCGGACCAGCCCGAGGCCTGGTCGGCCTGGCTGAAGGAAGCCATGAAGGCCCTCGCCGATCCCGCCACCTCCCCCGCCGAGTCGGCGTTCCACCGGTTGCAGGCCAAGGAGGGCACTGGGTGGTTCGAGCTTCCCCTGCCCTGGGCGCCGGGCGCGGAGCCCCTGCGGCTCTGGATCGAAGGGGAAGGCGATCCTGGCAAGGCGGAGGTCAGCGCAGTCCATCGCGTCTTCCTCAGTGTCCCCTTCTCGAAGCTCGGCGAGGTTCGGCTGGGTCTGGAGCAGCGCAGCGCCGGGCTGAGGGTCCGGCTCTGGCTCCAGGATCCCGGACAGGTATCGGCCCTCCGCCGGGATCTGGAGGCCGAGCTCGTGGCGCTGGGCCGTCCCGTGGACTTCCAGGTCTTCGAGCTTCCCCCGGAGGCTCCGGACCTGAGGGCGCTTGCCGGCGGCAGCCCCCTCCAGGCCATGGGCTGAGACATGGCTGAATCTACCCTCCAGCCCAGCCAAGCCGAAGAGGTCTTCCCTGCCACAGAGGGACTCCGCAGCCGCCGTCCCGGTCTGACGACCGTCCTGGTCTGTTACTGGGTGGCCTTCATCCTTCTTCATCTGGTGGCCTCCTCCTTGAGCACGAAGGATGGCGTCTCCCTGTGGTATTTCCCCGCTGCACTGAGCGTCGCCCTGCTCCTGGTGTATGGCCCGAAAGTCCTGCCCGCCGTCATCCTGGCGCCCCTGCCTGTGGACCTCTGGCTCCGCCCCCTGGGGATGGGCCCCTGGACCATCCTGGCCGTGTCGGGCCTCTATGCCTGTGCCCACGCCCTGGCCGCCCTGGCCTTCGTCAAGGCCCGGCTATCGATCCGCCTCCACCGCACCAAGGATGTGGGCGGCTTCCTGCTTCTGGCCTTCCTCGGCCCGCTGCTGGCAGCCCTGCCCGTCTACGCCCTCCTGCGCAGCCTGGGCATCCTGCAGGACCTCCACCTCGCCCGCGAGGTGCGCCTCCTGCTCCTCGGCGACGTCCTCGGGGTGCTCACCCTGGGGCCCGCGCTCCTCCTGTGGATCCGGCCCTGGCTCCGCCTGGGAACGGCCCGGCTCAGGCCCCTCACGCCGGCCCTCCGGCCCCTGGAGTTCCTCGCCCAGGCGGCAGGCCTGATCCTGACCATGATTCTGGTGGTGCGGTTGAGCGAGCCTGGCACCCTGCACATGAAGTACCTGCTCTTCCTCCCCATGACCTGGTTGGTCGTCCGGGGCGGGCTGCGGGCAGCCAGCCTGGGCTTCCCGCTCCTGGGCCTGACCTTGACCGTCCTCATCCTGAGGAACGACCTGCCGGTGGAGGCCCAGCTGGGAATCCAGTCGTTCCTCAGCGTCCTGTTCGGGATGGCCATGTTCCTGGGCTCCGCCATGGATGCCCAGCGGGCGTCGCTGAGCATCCGTGTCCGGCGCAGCCGGCACCTGAACCAGCTCATGGAGGTCACGGGCGCCATCCCCTGGGAGATGGACCTCAACAGCGGCCGCTGCGCCTACCTGGGCACCGCGGTCGAGAGCCACTTCGGCTGGCCGCAGGAGCATTGGCTGAAGCAGCCCTTCTGGGCCGACGTGATCCACCCCGAGGACCAACTCGCCTTCCTCCGGTTCCTCCTGGAGATCAGCCGCCCCGAGGGGGACCGGCAGCTCGAATTCCGGCTGCGGACCCCGGATGGCGGCGAGCACTGGGTGCGGGTGGCGGGCGGGCTGGAATCCTCGCCTGGCCAGGGCCGGGTCATGGGGTTCCTGTTCGACATCCATGCCCACAAGCACGCCGAGGAGAACGCGCTCCGGGCCTCCCTGCGGGAAAAGGACCTGCTGCTGCGCGAGATCCACCACCGGGTGAAGAACAACCTCCAGGTGGTCTCCAGCCTGCTCCGGCTGCAAGCCTCCACCCAGGAGGACCCGGCTGTGCATCTGGCCCTGCAGGAGGCCCAGGAGCGCGTCCAGGCCATCGCCCTCATCCATCAGAAGCTCAAGCATGCGCCCGATTTCTCCCAGCTGGACCTGCCCGGCTACGTGCAGACCCTGGCGGAACGACTGGTCCGCAGCTATGCCAGCGTGCCGGCCCTCATCGATCTGAGGGTGCAGGTGGCCAGCGTGGAACTCGGGCCGGATGTCCCGGTCCCGCTCGGGTTGATCCTGAACGAGCTGGTGGCCAACGCCCTCCAGCACGCCTTCCCGCCGGGACAGGGCGGCAGCCTGGACATTGAGATCGAACCGGACGATCGGGGCTGGATCACGCTCCGCGTGGCTGATTCAGGACAGGGCCTGCCGGAGGCCGTGGACCTGGACAGCGGCGGCCTGGGATTCCAGTTGGTCCGGGCCCTGACCGATCAGTTGGGGGGAACCCTGGAGCTTGAACGCCGCCGGGGCGCCGCCTTCCTCCTGAGCTTCCCTCCCAGCCGCCACCCATGAGCCAACCTCTGATCCTTATCGTCGAAGACGAAGCCATCGTGGCCATGGACCTGCGCCTGCACCTGCAGGAGCTGGGCTACGCTGTGTCCGGTCTGGCTTCCACCGGTGAAGAAGCGCTGGCCATGGCCGCGAGCACGCGGCCCGCCCTGGTGCTCATGGACATCTCCCTGGGCGCGGGCATGGATGGAATCGAGGCCGCCCGCCACATGCAGGCCATGGGCCTGCCTGTGGTGTACCTCACCGCCTTCGCCGATGAAACGACGCTCACCCGGGCCAAGGAGAGCGGGCCCTACGGATACCTCCTCAAGCCCTATGACGAGCGGACCCTCCACTCCACCATCGAGATGGCCCTCTACCGCCACCGGATGGAGCAGGAGCTGAAGGCCAGCGAATCGAAGATGCGGGCGATCATCGAGCACGCCCTGGATCTGGTCGTGATCCTCGACCAGTCCGGGCGGGTGTCCTACAGCAGCCCCTCCGCAGAGCGGGTCCTGGGCTATCGCCACGGGGAGCGCTACGGCACGCCCGCCGCCGAGCTCGTCCACCCGGAAGACCTCCAGGCCTACGCCGCCATCCTGGGTGAGCTGAGCCAGGCTCCAGGCGAGTCCAGGACCATCGAGATCCGCATCCTCCACAAGGACGGCAGTTCGCGCCTCATGGAGGCGGTCGCCCACAACGCCTTTGACGTGCCCGGCGTCCACGGCATCGTGATCAATGCCCGGGACATCACGGAAAAACGCCAGGTGGAGCTGGACCGCCAGGTCATGGAAGCCAAGGTGCAGCAGGCCCAGAAGCTCGAAAGCCTGGGCGTGCTGGCGGGCGGCATCGCCCACGACTTCAACAACCTGCTGATGGGCATCATGGGCCACGCGGGCCTGGCCCTCATGGACCTCGACGAGGACAGCCCCCAGCGGCGGCGCCTGCACCAGATCGAGCTCGCCGCCACCCGGGCCGCAGAGCTCACCAACCAGCTGCTCGCCTACTCCGGCCGGGGCAAGTTCCTGGTCGAGCCCGTGTCGCTGTCCCGCCTGGTGGATGAGATGGAGAGCCTGCTGGAGACCGTGATCTCCAAGAAGGCGGTGCTCGAGCACCACTTCGCGCCCGACCTGCCCCTGATCGACGGGGATGCCACCCAGATCCGCCAGGTGATCATGAACCTGATCACCAATGCCTCGGACGCCCTGGGCGAGCGGTCCGGCAAGATCACCATCACCGTGGGGGCCATGCCCACCGGCCCCCTCACGCCGTCCCTCGCGGGCACGCCTCCAGAGGGCGAATCGGTCTTCCTCGAGGTGAAGGACACCGGCTCCGGCATGGGACAGGACACCCTCGACCGGATCTTCGATCCCTTCTTCACCACCAAGTTCACCGGGCGCGGGCTCGGCCTGGCCGCCGTCCTCGGAATCGTGCACGGCCACCACGGTGCCATCCAGGTGCTCAGCGAGCCGGGCCAGGGCACCACCTTCCGCCTGCTTTTCCCCCGCTCCGAAAGCACCCACGGGCATGACATCTGGCAGGACCGCCCCTCCCTGAGTTACTCAAGCCAGGGAACCATCCTCGTCGTGGACGATGAGGAGACGGTGCGCAGCGTCGCCACGGCCACCCTCGAGCGCTGCGGGTTTCGGGTCGAGACCGCGTCCAACGGCCGCGACGGTCTCAGTGCATACCTCAAGCAGGCGGGTGACATCCGGGCGGTGGTTCTGGATCTCACCATGCCCATCCTGGGTGGGGACGAGGTCCTCACGAAGCTCCGCTCCGAGGAGGGGCCGGGAGCCACCGTGCCCGTCCTGCTCTCCAGCGGCTACAGCAGCTCGGACGTGGCGGGGAACCTCCAGCAGTTCGCCCCCATCCAGTTCCTTCAGAAGCCGTACAACCCGGGCGACCTCATCCAAAAAATCCGGAGCTGCCTGGGCGAGTGATCAGCCCTTGCGCAGCTGCTTCATGAGTCGCGGCAGCCGGTTCAGGGCGGCCTGGGCCTCGGTCCACTCCTTGTGGGGGCGGGCAGGGAAACCCGTGACAAAGCTGCCCTCGGGCAGGCTCTTGGCCACCACGCTGTTGCCACCCACCACGCTGCGGCTGCCGATCTCGATGTGGCCCACCACGCCCACCTTGCCGGCTAGGGTCACGTAGTCACCAAGCTTCGTCGAGCCGCTGATGCCGGTCTGGCTCACCAGGAGGCAGTGGCTCCCTACCTGCACGTTGTGCCCCACCTGCACCTGGTTGTCGATCTTGGTGCCCGCCCCGATGCGGGTGGGCCCCAGCACGCCCCGGTCGATGCATACGCAGGCGCCGATCTCCACGTCATCGCCCACCTCCACCCAGCCCACCTGGGGGATCTTGGCGTGGCGGCCCTCCACCAGCACGTAGCCGTAGCCGTCGCTGCCCACCACGGAGTTGGCGTGGACCGCCACGCGGTTCCCGAGCTTCGTGCGGCGGTAGAGCACCGCCCCGGAGAACAGCTCACAGCCATCCCCCAGCAGACATTCATCGCCGATGTGGACACCGGGATGTAGCACGCAGCCCCGGCCCAACACCGTGCGGGCCCCCACCGTGGCGCCAGGTGCGAGGCGGCACCCCTCGCCCACCGAGGCCGTCGGATCCACCGCGGCGGCGCTCCAGCGGGGCTCCGGTTCCGGGTGCAGCCAGCCGATGGCCTGGGCGAAGGCCCAGTAGGGGTGCTTCACCCGCAACACCGGGCGATCCCCCAGATCCACGGCTGCGTCCACGAGGATCAGACCCGCTGCGCTGTCCTTGGCCTTGGCGGCGTATTTCGGGTTGGCGAGGAAGGACACGGAGCCGGCCCCTGCCTCTTCCAGGGGCTTCACTTCGGAAATGGGGCGTTCCGGGGGACAATGTTCCAGGGTGCCTCCCAGACGTTCGGCCAGATCCTGCGCACTCAGGGTCGTCACGGTCCGGGACATGGGGGCCTCCTCATCAGTCTTCAGTCTTCAGTCTTCAGTCTTCAGTTTCCAGTCATCCGTTCGGAATCCGACATGCATCCTGTTCTTTTCGAGATCGGCTCCTTCCCCCTGGGCACCTACGGGCTGCTGCTGGCCATCGCCTTCTTCGCCGGCACCGCCCTGGCCAAGCGGCAGGCGAAGCTGGATGGCCTGGAGCCTGCGGCCATCACGGATCTGGCCATCGCCATGCTCATCTCCGCGATCCTGGGGTCGAAGCTCCTGATGATCGTGGTGGACCTGATCAATCACCGGCCGCTAGCAGAGGTCTTCTCCCTGGGGACCCTGCGCGCCGGTGGCGCCATCCACGGCGGCATCATCGCCGCCACAGCCGTGTTCTTCTGGAAGCTACGGAAAGGGCGGGGCCTGCCCCTGCGAATCACGGGCGACGCCCTGGTGCCCGGCGTGGCCCTCGGCCAGGCCATCGGGCGGCTGGGCTGCTTCTCGGCCGGCTGCTGCTACGGCACGGAGTCCCACCTGCCCTGGGCCGTGCACTTCACCCATCCGCTGGCCCAGGCCATGGGCGCTCCGGGCTTTTTGGTCCACCCCGTCCAGCTCTACAACACCCTGGCCAATCTCGCCGTGATGGCCGTCCTTCTGCTGGCCCGGCCGAAGCGGGCCTTCCAGGGGCAGATCTTCGCCCTCTACTTCCTGGTGGAGGGCCTGGGGCGCGTCATCACCGAGACCTGGCGGGGCGACGTGGACCGGGGCACCGGCTGGCTGGGCTGGGCCTGGCTGAGCACGGGGCGCCTCACGGGCATTGCATTCATGTTGCTTGGACTGGGCCTCTGGTTGGTCTGGAGCCGGCGTAAGGAGACGAAGTGAAACTCACCGCCGAAGAAGGCGCCCCCCGCCTGGATCGATTCCTCGCGGACCGCTATCCCGACATTCCCCGCGCCCGCTGGGATGTCCATGTCCGTACGGGCGAGATCAAGGTGAACGGCGTGGCGGTGACCAAGGGCGGCGTGAAGCTGCGACCGGGTGACCTGGTTGAGACCGAACTGCCGACGATCGCCCCACCGGCGGCCCACCTGGAAGGCGAAGCCATCGACCTCCCCACCCTCTTCGAGGACAACCAGCTATGGATCGTCAACAAGCCTACGGGCATGGTCGTGCATCCAGGCCCGGGCCATCCCGGCGGCACCGTGGTGAACGCGCTGCTGCACCGCCTCAAGACCCCCGTGGTGGTCGAAGTTGCGGAGGATGATGAGCCCAGCGAGGACACCGAGGAGCTGTCCTCGGGCTGGCCCGGCCTCGTGCATCGCCTGGACCGCTACACCACGGGCTGCCTCTGCCTGGCGAAAACCGCCGAGGCCCAGCGCGCCATTCAGGACCAGTTCAAGGCCCGCACCGTGGAGAAGCGTTACCTCGCCATTGTGCGGCACTCCCCCAAGCTGCCCCAGCTGGGCAGCCTCCTCATCGACGAGCCCATCGCCCGCCACAAGCGCGACCGCCTGCGCATGGTGGTGGCCGCGGGCGGGCGCTCAGCCCAGACCCGCATCCGGGTGCTGGCCCGCACCACCAGCGCCGCCCTGGTGGAGTGCGAGCTGCTGACGGGTCGCACGCATCAGATCCGCGTCCACCTCGCACACCTGCGGGCACCGCTCATGGGCGATCCGCTCTATGGCGGCCCCGGCAAGTGGAAGGACGTGGACGGCCTGCCCCTGCTGCTGCCCCATCCGGCCCTCCATGCGTGGAAGCTGTCCGTGGACCATCCCCTCACCGGGGTCCGGATCGATGCGGAGGCCCCCATTCCCGACGCCTTCCGAGCCCTGGCGGCCTCCCTGGGCTTGCCTGGGTTCTGAGCCGGGCGCATCATCCCTCAGAGAATCTGCACTTGGGGGTTCCATGCTTGGTCCCGCGCCCGCGCCCACCACTCTAGAAGGCTGGCTGAAAGCCTATCCCCACCTGCCAGGCATTCTGCTGGCGGCCATCTGCCTCCTGATCCTCCTCCTGGTGGTGCTGCCCAGGATCGCCTCCTGGCGCCGCGGGAAAGGGCGCCCGGTCCTGGGCCCCGTGCAGGTGGATGAACTCATCATGGGCTCCGGGGCCCTGGTGGTGGACCTGCGGAGCGCCGAGACCTTCCGGACGGGCCACATCAGGGGCTGCCTGCACGTGCCCTTCGGGGAACTGTCGCAGCGTTTCACCACGCCGGATCCCAAGGCCAGCCGGGCCCTGATCCTGGTGGATGAGACCGATGAGATCTCCCATCAGGCCTTCGACCTGCTGACGCGGAGGGGCTTCACCTGGCTCTACGTGATGCAGGGCGGCATGAAGGCCTGGCGGCGGGCCAACAGGCCACTGGCCAAGTAGGCTACTTTTTCGGTTCCTCTACGGGCTTCTTGGGCGCCTCCAGAGTTGCCGGAAGGGCCTCCGTGGGAGCGCTTTGGAAGGCGAGGTGCATGATCCACCAGCGCTTGCCGTCATAGACGCACTGCAGGGCATTGATGCCCGTGTAGAGCGCAGGTCCCTCGGCCTCCAGGCGAATCTCGTAGGGCGACCAGACCTGGGCGACGCCCTCCTGCCTGGTCACGGTCACCGCCGTGCCCTTTTCGAAGAAGCCCTTCTCCCATTGTGGAATGGCAAAGGCCAGGAAGGCCTCGAGGTCCATGGGGCGCATGAAGGCGCCCTTCTCGGGATGCTTGGCCGCCACCGCAAGCCGGGCGTGCAGGTGGAAGAGAGCGCGGATCTTCTCGATGTCGCGCTTCTGGTCCTTGGGTCCGGAGATGAACGCATACAGCGAGGCGGTCAGGGCCTCGGGGGTGCCGACCTCGGCCGAACTCAGGTCGGCCCGCACCAGCTCCTTGACGGGGCTCGAACTGGGCGCGGGCAAGGTCGGCAGGTCCGCGACCTTCTTCTTGGCGGGCGGCGGCCCCTGGGCGACCAGGGACAGGGCGGTCAGGCAGAGCAGCGAACGGATCACGGAACCTCCATGCACCATGAATGTGTCATGACTGGCCCTCCTCGGGGAGTCCCCATCGGTCGTAGAGCAGCAGCAGCAGCAGGCCGGGGATGGCGGCGGCGGCGCAAATCGGAAAATAGAGTTTCCAGCCGTAGGCCTCGGCCATGAACCCCGTCATGCCGGCGAAGAGGGTCCGGGGGAGGGCCATGAGGGCGCTGAAGAGGGCGTACTGGGTGCCGGTGTACGAGCGGTTGCAGCTGCCCATGAGCAGGGCCGCGAAAGCGCTGCCGCCCATGCCATAGGCCAGGTTCTCCAGCGTATTGGCCGCCACCAGCAGGGGCAGGTGGCGGCCCAGCAGGGAAATCGCCCAGAAGCCAAGGATGCTCCCCGCCTGCACGAAGCCGCAGATCCACAGGGCCTTCCGGAGGCTCATGCGGGTGAGCATCCAGCCACCGATCAGCCCCCCCAGGATGATGGCCACCATGGCGGTGGTCTTCTGCACGCTGCCGATCTGCATCTTGCTGAAGCCCATGCCCCGCAGCAGGAAGGGGATGGTCATGGACTCCGCCAGCCAGTCACCCAGCTTGTAGAACACGGCAAAGGCCAGGAGGTAGCCGATGCCCTTGCGCTGCAGCAAGTCCTTCAGCGGTCCCGTGATGGCCTCCCGGAGGGTGCGCGGTGCCTGGGCCACGGCATCGGTGTTCTGCGCCAGCCAGGTCCCGGCCATGCCCAGCACGGTCAGGACGGCCATGCCCAGGTAGGTGGTCCGCCATCCGAAGGCCTGGGCGACGATCAGGGCCAGTCCCCCGCTCACCAGCATGGCGACGCGGTAGGCGGCTATGTGGATGCTGTTACCCAGCCCCAGTTGCTTCTGCTCCAGGGCCTCGGCCCGCCAAGCGTCCACGGCGATGTCGAAGCTGGCGCTGGCCACGGCCACAGCCAGGGCCAGGACCACCACCCGCAGGAGATCGAGCTGCGGCTGGGTGCGGGCCAGCAACACCAGGGCCAGGGCCATGGCCCCCTGCATGGCCAGCAGCCAACCCCGGCGGCGCCCCAGGCCGGGCAGGGCATAGCGGTCCAGGAAGGGCGCCCAGAGCACCTTCAGGCTGTACGGAAGGGTGACGAAGCTGAAGAGGCCGATGGTGCCGAGGCTCAAGCCTTCGTCGGTCATCCAGGCCTTCAGGGTCGAACCCGTCAGGAACAGGGGCAACCCCGAGGCGAACCCGAGCAGGATGAGGACGACGAGACGGCGGGAGGGCATGGCTGATGGTAGCGGGGGCGCAGCGCCCTAGCGCAGGCTGGTCTCTGGAACAGCGTGCGTGTGCAGGTCGTGGACCAGGTGGCCGCCGAGATGCCCCGTGCGGGCCAGGGCGAACACGCCCCCCGCCGCGAGGAACAGCCAGAAGACCAGCAGGCCCAGCTCGACGTGCCGGGCCAGCTCGCGCCTCCGCACCAGGGGTGCCACCCACATGGCCGCGAAACCGGCGCCGAGCAGGCCGAAGATCAGGGTGGTCTTCTGCGCGGTCAGCTCATGGTCGCGCAGCCCGGCCAGGAGCGCCGGCGTGGCGCGGGCGTACCGCTCTGCGGCCTCGCCGCTTTCCATGGCCAGCAGGAGCCCGCCAAACCCAAGGACCAGCAGGATCAGCGCGGCGGCGTGAATTCCCCGCCGCTGGGCTGACCAGAACAGGCCCACCAGCACCAGCAGCGGCGCCACGGAGAGCAGGGCGATGGGAAAGTGGACGATGGCCGGGTGGAGGTGGTTCCAGGGCGGCAGCATGGGGGCTCCATGATCAAAGCTTCGATCATGGCGCATTGCGCCGGAATGGGAAGGCCCGACGGGGGGACAGGCATGGCGGAGGCACGGCTCCGCCGGGCCGAGCGCCGGGGCCCGGCAGAAGCTCCGCCTCCGCGAGCCCCAGGCGAGTGGGAGCCACGCCATGCGCCGCACCCCATGGAGGCGCGAAGCGTGAACCTAGAACCTAGAACCTAGCAACGCATACGTTGCGAGGGGAACCCGTGGAGAATCTCAATCCGCGAGGGTGCTGAGGTCGCCGGGATCCTGCCCCAGGGCTTCGGCCTTGAGGGCGCGGCGGAGGATCTTGCCGGAGCGGGTCTTGGGCAGGGTGGCCCTGATCTCGATGTCGGCAGGCACGGCGATGCCGCCCAGGTCCTCACGGACATGGTCCTTCAGGCTGGCGATGAGGCCCGGTCCGGTGGCCACCCCCGCCCGCACCACCACGAAGGCCTTGATGCTCTCCCCCTTGATGGGATCGGGAATGCCCACCACGGCGCTTTCGGCCACGGCGGGATGGCGGATGAGGGAACCCTCCACATCGGCGGTGCCGATGCGGTGGCCAGCCACGTTGAGCACATCATCGGACCGGCCCAGCACGGCGATGTAGCCGTCGGCGTCGCGGACCGCCACGTCACCCACGGTGTAGTAGCCCGGGATCTCCTTCCAGTAGTCCTCGTAGCGCTTGTGGTCGTTCCACACGGTTCGGAGCATGTACGGCAGCGGGAACTTGATGACCAGCAGACCGCCCTGGCCGTCAGGCACGGCCGAACCGTCCTTGTTCACCACCGCCAGCTGGGCCCCCGGCATGGCCTTGCCCGCCTTGCCGGGCCGCACCTCGAAGGTCGGCAGGGTGCCGATGACGGGGCCGGCGATTTCGGTCTGCCACCAGTTGTCCACCACCTGGCCGTTGCCTTGGCCCACGAGGTGCTGCTGGGCCCAGCGGTGGGCTTCGGGGTTCAGGGGCTCCCCGGCGCAGGCCATGAGGCGCAGGCGGCTGAGGTCGAACTTGCCGGGGGCCTCGGCCCCATGACTCATCCACATGCGGACCGCGGTGGGGGCCGTGAACATCACGTTCACACCGAAGCGCTCGCAGATCTCCCAGGTGACGTCGGGGCTCGGGTAGTCAGGGGCGCCCTCGCGGCAGAGCACCGTGGCGCCGATGCTCATGGGGCCGTAGACGATGAAGCTGTGGCCCACCACCCAGCCGATGTCCGAGGTGCTCCAGTAGATGTCCCGCTCCTGGATCTGGTAGAAGGCCTTGCTCAGGTAGTTCACGCCCACCATGTAGCCACCCGTCGCGTGGACCACGCCCTTGGGCTTGCCGGTGGTGCCGCTGGTGTAGAGGATGAACAGCGGGTGTTCCGCATCCACCATCTCGGGATCGCAGTGGATGTCGCGGCCCTGCTGGATGTCGTAGAAGTCCTTCTCCCGCTCGCTGGCGAAGGTCACCGGCGCGTCGCCGGGGCGGGAGCCGCGCCGGTGGACGATGACGTGATCCACCGAAGTCAGGTCACGCACGGCCTCATCGACGATGGGCTTCAGGGCGATGGCCTTCCCGCGGCGGTAGGTGAAGTCCGAGCAGACGATCACCTTGGCGCCGGCATCCTCAATGCGGGTGCGCAGGGCCAGGGCGCCCATGCCCGCGTAGACCACGCTGTGGATGGCGCCGATGCGGGCGCAGGCCAGCATGGAGATGATGCCTTCCGGCGTCAGCGGCATGTAGAGGATGACGCGGTCGCCCTTCTTCACGCCCAGGCGCTTGAGGGTGTTGGCGAAGCGGTTCATCTCGCGATAGAGGCGGTTGTAGGTGTAGGAGCGCTCGTCGCCGTCCTCCCCCACCCACAGCAGGGCCGCCTTGTTGCGCCGGTCGCTGTGCACATGACGGTCGATGCAGTTCACCGTGGCGTTGAGCTTGCCGCCCAGGAACCAGGCGTGGTTGGGGGGATTGAACTCGAGGACCTTCGTCCAGGGCTCGGCCCAGTCCAGGGCCTTGGCCTTCTCGCCCCAGAAAGCCGCGGGATCGTCCTCGGCCAGGGCCCGCTCCACCTCGTAGTTGATGGCCGCCTGCTTGGCCAGCCAGCCCTTCATGGGAATGGGGGCCTCGCCCTTCTGCAAGGCCTGGATGGTCTTCTGCTGGGTGATGCTGATTTCCACTTCGCTCATGGAAGGCTCCGAGAACGGGATGCGGGTGGTGAGATGGGATTGGTTGGGAGGGAAGGTAGCACGAGGTCCGGGAGATCGCCGACAATCGATGACGGTCATCACAGCCACCCTGGCCCCGGAGCCCTGCCCATGGCAAAAACCACCCCCCCGGCCCCTTTCGACGTCCATCCCAGCGTGGCCTATGTCCAGTCCATCCTCACCAACTTCAAGGCCAGGACCGGGCACACCCTGGAGCATTGGGTGACCCTCCTGCGCCGGGAGCAGCCGGCCGACCCCAAGGGCTGGCTGAAGGCCCAGGGCCTGGGCACCAACCAGGCGGGGTTCGTCCTGCAGCGGGCCGGGGCCACCCCCGGCCACGCCTTCGACGACACACCGGAAGGCTATCTCGCGGCCGCTCCGGGCTATGTCGAGACCCAGTACGGCGGAAAGAAGGCCCCGCTCCGGCCCCTCTTCGAGCAGGTCGTGGCCCTCGCCCGCGGCCTGGGTTCCGACGTGAAGGTCTGCCCCTGCGAGACCACCGTCCCCTTCTACCGGAACCATGTCTTCGCCGAAGTGAAGCCCTTCGTGTCCCGGCTGGACCTGGGCCTGGCCCTGGGCGCTCCGGCGGGCGTGCAGGATCCCAGCGGCCGCCTGAAGGACACCGGCGGGCACGCCAAGAAAGACCGCATCTCCCACAAGCTCGAGGTCACCTCGGCAGCGGACCTGAAGGCGGCCCTGCCCTGGCTAAAGCGGGCCTACGAGCGGGACGGGGACTGACCCTTAGGACTTTGGCCTGGGGCGGCTGGCCGGGGGCACGATGCCGTTCATGCGGAGGTACTCCACCATCTGGCCGTAGTGGTCCATGCCGTGGAAGGAGAGCAACGTGGCCATGCCGATGGGGGTCATGTCCGGGCCCTGGCCGAAGGGGTTCTTCACGGCCCGGCTGCCCGTCTGGGCCGTGATGCTCTGGATGGCCTTCCGGGCGTAGGCGAAAGAATCCTTCATGTACTTCAGGATCTCGGCCTTGGTCTTGAGGCTGTCGGGGCCCATCTCGGGGTTGCCCACTTCCGCCGGGGGCTTCTCGCCCAGGAGCACCGAACCGAGGAAGAAGTTCACGGCAGAGACATGCTTCACCTGCTGAGCGAAGGTCTTCACGCCTTTGAACTCGCCCTGGCTGGGGGCCCAGTCGAACTTGTCCTCAGGCATGGCCTCGGCGGCGCCCACGAACTGGCCCACCACCCACTGGTAGGTGCCGTCCATGGCCACGCCGACGGTGGGTTCGGCCACCGGGGCGGCAGGCGCGGGAGCTTTGGGGGCAGGTGCCTGGGCTGCCAGTGGCAGGGCGAACAGTAGGGAAAGCATCGTCATTTTCATGGTTTGCTCCTGGAAAGGGAGGACAGCCTACACCCACCGGACGGACAGTGGAAATTCCAGTTGATCAGAGGACAATTCGCGACGAAGTGGTCCCGTGGAGAACGCGCTTCAGTGACCAGAGGAAGCATAGAGGCGAAAGCTGATCTCGTTTCCCTTCTCGTTGAAGGTGAGATCCTGCGCCAGTGATTTCAGGAGCAAGAGCCCGCGCCCATAGGGCGTGGCAGAACTGCCGTCCGCCTCCGCGAGGTACTGGCGCCAGGGGAAGCCCAGCCCGGGGTCCGAGACCAGGACGCTTAAATAGGAAAAGTCACCATCAGCCCCACGGTGGACCATGATCTGGATCTCAATGGTTCCCTTGCATCCCGTGGCCAGGCGGTGGTTCCGTTCCTGTTCGAAGGCCTCGAAGCCGGCTTCCTTGAGGGCCGAACCCAGGCCCAGGGCGCCATGCTCCACTGCGTTCACAATGGCCTCGGACAGGAGCAGGGCCAGGATCTGGCAGGTTTCAGCGGGAACCCCCAGCCGGCCGAGGAGTCCCACCAGGTTTGGGCCCATCTCGTGGTAATTGACCTGGCCCGGATGGAGGGTCAGGCGAAGGTGGAGGCCCTGCTCAGCCGAGACGACCTCGTGCCGAGCCACCGCTGAAAAGGCCGGCTCGATGTCCTTGGGCTGGAAGGGCCACAGGCACCAGCTCACGTCGTCCGCCAACTCAAGGGAGTGGACCCGCCGCGCGACCAAGTCATGGGCCAGGGACGTGAAACCCTCCGCCCCACCTGTCTGGAGCAGGTCCAGGATCTCCTCCTCCGACACCAGCTCCGAGAACCCGTCACTGCAGGCGAAGAACAGGTCCCCCGGGGCCATCCAGGCACTCTCGACGCGAGCGGACCCGAGGTCGGCCTGGATGCCGAGGGGAATGCTGGTGGAGGCGAAGCGCACTAGGCTGCCGTCCGCGCCCAGGAGGAAGGCCATCGGTATGCCCGCGTTCAGCGCCGAGAGCTCGCCTAAATGCCAGTCCATGCGGAACAAGATCGAGCAAGAAAACCGTCCGGACGGCAGGAGGAGAAGCAGCTTCCGGTTGATCTCGGCGAGGATGCCGGGCAGGGGGAGATCCTTGGTGGCCAGGGCGTTGAACACCTCGATGGTGGGCATTGCGGAAACCCCGGCCATCAGACCGTGGCCCATGGGGTCGCAGATCATGCCGAAGTGGATCCCGGGGGCGCCGGTCCGGTAGGCACAGGCGTCTCCGTTGATGCGGCGGGTGGTCATGGTCTCCATGAGGAATTCCGGAGGCTTGCCGGCCCTGCCCTGCTCCAGCAGGCGATCCAACACATGCTTTACCACCGCGATCTCGTGCTGCTCCTCGACCAACCTTGACTGCAGGTGCCTCTGGGCCCGGGAGGCTTCCGCGATCATGCGGGTGCGGTAACGCAGTTCGACCACATTGAGAGGTTTTTCAATGAATGCGACGACCCCAGCCTCCATGCACTCTCTGCGCACAGCAGCTTCCCCTCGCCCCGTCATGATCACCACGGGCAGGAAGCCATGGTCATCGCCGAAACGGCTGCGAAGGGAGGCACGCACCCGCCCTGTAAGCTCGGCGCCATTCATTCCAGGCATTGAATAGTCCGTCAGGACCAGGTCGGGCTCGTGGAGTTCGAAGAGCTTCGCCCCGGCTAAGCCGTCCTCGGCCCAGAACACCTGGAACTCCTCATCCCCCAGGGCGGACCTCAGAAGGGCGCGCGTGATCGCGTCATCTTCGATGACGAGTAGCTTCAGAGGGGCTTGATCCCTGTCATCGAACATGGGCGACTGGCGCAATTCCTGAAAAACCGGGTTGAATTTCTTTGGGTGGGTGGTTCATGGAAGGATGGGGATCAACCGGCTGAAGTTCACCACCGCCAGCACCTTGGCGACATGGGGCCCGGGGCTCGAGATGGCCAGGCCCTTCCGGGCTTCATCGGCTTTCTCCTTGAAGTGCAGGATCATACCTAAGGCGCTGGAATCCAGGTAATCGACGGCGGCCATGTTGAGCTGGATCCGGTCCACCTGGGGGTGCTCCAGGGCGGCCATCGTGGCTACCCGGAAATCCGGATAGCTGCCAAAGGCGAGCCGGCCCTGGAGGAATACCGTGGCGCAGCCAGATTCAACGGTGGTCTTGAATTCCATGGCCGCTCCCTCAGAACAGTTCCACATCGCCCGAGTCCATGGACGCTGCCTGGACCGAATCGTGGGTCTCCCGGCCAAACCCGGCAATCTCCCCGGCGGCCTCGGCCAGCAGCTCCGGCAGGGGCCTCTGTCCCTCGTCCACGGCCGCTGCGAGGGACTGAAGGCTGGCGGCGAGAAGCGCCAGCCGCTGGAAACCGGCGGCCACGCGCTGGAGGATCTGGCGCACCATGTCCTCGAACTGTAGGGCCTGGATGGACCGGGCCACTTGGGCGCTCACCTCCCTGCCCACCTCCTCCATGCGGGTCACCAAGCGCTGAGCCTTGATCTCGCTTTGGCCGATGGCGTTCACCATCTGCTCGGCGAGGTCCTTGGATCGGATGATCTCGTTGAGGTCTTTGGAGGCGATGCGCTCCACCTGGACCGATGTGCGGTTCAGAGCAGCCGCCGTCTCCCGGACCTGGCCTGCGATGTGATCGCTGATCCTGGCGCTCTTGTGGGAGAGCTTCTGCACCTCTCCAGCCACCACGGCGAACCCCGCCCCGTGCTTCCGTGCATGGGCTGCCTCGATGCTGGCATTGAGCGCAAGCATGTGAGTTTGCATCGCCACCTCGGCCAGTTCCCCCAAGGACTGGCCCATGGCGTCAGACCGGACGCGGATGCCGTCCATCTCTTCCACCAGCTGGAAGCTGGACTAACCAATGTCCATCATGGCGTCCACGAATTGGTCCATGGTGCCGAGGATGCGCATGGTGAAATCCTCCACCGAGTGGGCCCCTTCCTCGCCGTCCAGGCGCACTTCCAGGACGTCCTGCAGCTCCATGGCCAAGCGGTATTGCTCGGTGGCCAACACGTCCAGGGACTGGAGGGCCCCGCCGAAGCCCTGCACGGCCTCGGACATCAGGGTCTCAGCCTGTTGGAGCTTAAGGGTCTGCTCCAGCACGGCCTGGTCCAGCAGGCTGACCTGCGCCAGAAGCAGGGCGGTCAGGCTGGGCCTAAGACCGTCCTCGGCCAGAGGGCTCCCAGAGCTCCCGACCATGGGTGGGGGTTCCTCGACCCGGCCCCTTCTAAAAAATCCAGCCACAGCGCGCTCCTAAACCCTTGCCATCCTTGACAGAAGAAGGCGTTACGGGCAGGGAATTTCTCGACAAGCAAATATTTATACCTGGACAGTATCGTCGCTCAGGCCTGTGGCAACGAGATACAGCATCTATATAAATCTAGACATTTAACCAACCTCGCCCGGTTCGAGCCTAGGAAATCGCCACCCTCAGCCGGCTCATCTTGAGCACCTTGTCCAGGTCCGCCGGAGCAAGCCCCACCAGGAAGCCCCGGCTGCCGCCGTTCAGGTAGATGCGGTCGAGTTCAAAGATCGTGGCTTCAGCATGGATGGGCATGGACCTCCTGGTGCCAAGGGGGCTGGTGCCACCCACCAGGTAGCCGCTGTGCTTGTTCGCCACCTCAGGCCGACAGGGCTGCACAGCCTTGGCGCCGATCTGCCGGGCCAACTCCTTGGTGCTCACTTCGCGGTCGCCGTGCATGAGGATGATCAGGGGAAGGCCCTTCTCGTCCTCCATGACCAGGGTCTTGATGACGGCGTGCTCCGGCACCCCCAGCTCCCGGGCGCTCACGGCCGTGCCGCCATGCTCCTCGTAGCGGTAGAGGTGCTCCGTGAAGGGCACGCCCGCCTGCTTCAGGAGCCGGGTGGCATTGGTGGAAGGCGCTTTCGACATGGCATCATCATTCCATGACTCAGCAGGTGGTGATCGCTGGTGGCACGGGGGAGGTTGGCAGGCAGCTGCTGGCCCTGCTGGCGCAGCGCCCGGAGCTGTCCGTGCGGGCCCTCGTGCGCAGGCCGGGTTCACTCCCCTTGGCCGCCAACCTTGAGGAAGTCGCTTTCGATTTCGAGGACTTGGGCGCCTACGGTCCCGTTTTCGGGCCGCCCTGCGACCTGCTCCTCATCGCCCTGGGCACCACCCTCGCCGGGGCCGGCAGTGCCGAGGCCTTCCTCCGCGTGGACCGGGACTATCCGATGCGGCTGATCTCGGCCCTGGCCACCACCCATCCCGGGGCCAAGGTGGGCCTCGTGAGCAGCGTCGGGGCCGACCGGGGGAAAGGCCTGTATCTCGGCGCCAAGGCCACGGTCGAAACGGAGCTGGAGGCCAGCGGCCTGGCCCACGCCATCGCCCGGCCTTCCTTTCTGCGCAGCGATCGCCGGGAATTCCGTCTTCTGGAAGTCCTCGTGAACCGTCTCATCGCGCCCCCCTGGCTGGCGCTCGGGAGGGCGGCCTTCGCCGGCAGCCCCGGGTGGTGGCGCTGGGCCCCGGTGCATGTGCGGGAGGTGGCCACGGCTCTGCTGGAAGCAACCCTGTCCCTCCAGCCCGGCCAGCGGCAGATCCTTGAAGGCCTGGATCTGCATCCCGGTCCCGTGACCCAGTGGGGGAGACCATGACTCAGCCCATCGCCCTTGTCACCGGAGCCTCCCGCGGTCTGGGCCGGGAAGTGGTCCGCCGCCTCGCCCAGGAGGGCTACACGGTCCTCGCCGGTGTCCGGAATCCGGCAGGGATACTGCCCCTGCCCGGGGTGGACGTGCTGGCATTGGACGTGGCCGATCCCGCCTCCATCGCCGCCGCAGCGGCTTCCGTCCGCGCGCGCCAGGGCCGCCTGGATGTGCTGGTGAACAACGCGGGCATCCTGCTCGACCGCATGGTCGATGCGCTGGCACTCGATCCCGAGCTGCTGCACCGCACTCTCGAGACGAACACGGTGGGCCCCCTGCGGCTGGTCCAGGCCCTGGCACCCCTCATGCCCAAGGGCGGCCGCATCGTGAACGTGAGCAGCGGGGGCGGCCAGCTCTCGACGCCCGCCACCTGGGCCCCCGCCTACTGCATCTCGAAGACCGCGCTCAATGCCGTCACGGTGCAGCTCGCGGAAGCGCTCAGGCCCCGCGGCATCGCCGTCAACGCCGTGTGCCCGGGCTGGGTGCGCACGGACCTCGGCGGGCCCGAGGCGCCCCGGAGCCTCCAGCAGGGCGCCGACAGCATCCTGTGGCTGATGCTCCAGGCCGATCCAGGGCTCACGGGCGGCTTCTGGCGGGACGGCGAGCGGATCGACTGGTAGCAGCTAGCTCGTCAGGGCCTTGAACCTCGCTCCAGCCGGCACCTCGATGCCGAAGGTTTTCCGCAGGAGCGGGACCACCTCCTCCGGCGCCAGCTCGTGGCCCACCACCTGGTCGCCGCGCAGCTCTGCGTAGGCGCGGTTGCGGAGGATGCGGCGCACCTCCGGTCCGGGCAGCTGGGCGGTGAGCGTCCGGAGGAAGCGCGAGTCCGGGTGGGTGCTGGTGTAGTGGTTGGCCACCTCGAAATCGACGGGGAAGCGCGGGACGGGCTCGAAGGCGTAGAGGTCCTCCCAGGCCCCATGGTGGAAGGACTGGAGCACGCGCAGGCCGCCCTCCACCCCCACCCGGTAGACGTTCAGGAACTGGGCATGGGCCGCGCCGTCCATGGGCACCGGTCCGAGCAGGCCTTCGCCGCCGAAGCCCACGTCCGCCAGCCAGTCGCTCCCCGCCAGCCGCACCACCAACAGCATGTGGGTCCGGGGAAGCAGCCCCTGGGCGCCAAGGCGCACCCGGGCCTCGCAGGCGCTGGCTTCGAAGCCAAGTTCCTGCAGCACGGCCAGGAACAGCGTGTTGTGTTCGAAGCAGTAGCCGCCTCGGCGCTGCCGCACAAGCTTGGCCTGCAGAGAGCCCAGATCCAGGCGGATGGGCAGGCCCAGCTGGATGTCCAGGTTCTCGAAGGGGATGCTGGTGGCGTGGGCGAGGTGCAGCGCCTGGAGGCCCGCCAGGTCCGCCCGGGGAGGCTCCATCAGGCCGATGCGCCGCAGGTAGGCGCCCAGGTCCAGCTCAGCGGACATGCTGCGCTTCGCCCTTGCCGAGCGAGTGGGAGGTGCGTGCGACATGCATGGGATCTCCAGGATCAGCGAGCCAACCAGGCCGCGAGGTTGCGCCGGATCTGGGCCGCGTGGAACTCCAAGTGCTCTCCGTAGCTCCGCAGCCAGTCATCGGTTCCATAGAGACCGCTGTGGGTATGGCGGCCCATGCGTCCCCAGGCCTCCTCGGGCAGGCGGTCCAGCATGGCCGAGGTGTGGGCCCTTACCGTTTCCACCAGGCGCAGGGCCAGCTCGGGATCGGAGGCGTGGTAGTCGAAGCGCCTGGCCCAGGTGGTCTCGTCGTAACCCACGATGAGGGGCTCCGCTTCAGCCAGGAGGAGCCGGATGCGGATGCCGGAGTACGTCTCCGAGTCGGCGCAGTGGACCACCACCTCGTGGGCGCTCCACCTGCCCTCGCCGGGCCGCCAGGTCCGGGCCTCGGCGGGCACCTCGCCCCAGGCCTGCCGCAGTAGCGCGGCCCCCTGGCGGTAGCGGTGAAGGTAGGTCTCCCGGGTGACGGCGTCAAAGGGCATGGGGCACCTCGGCTTCAGCATGATCCCCTGGCGGGAAAAATGAAGCCTCATCATGCGAGGTAGCCGTGGTTACGATGGGGAGCCGCCCGCCGGAGCTCCCATGCGCCTCCCCACCGCCTGTCTTGTCCTGGGTTTCGCGACCCTGTCCCTGCACGCGGGGGACCGCGTCACCGGTCGTGCCTTCGCCACGCGCTCCGAGGTGGCAGCCCAGCACGGCATGGCCTGCACCAGCCAGCCCCTGGTCACCCAGATCGCCCTCGATGTCCTGAAGCAGGGCGGCTCGGCCGTGGATGCGGCCATCGCGGCCAACGCGGCGCTGGGACTCATGGAGCCCACGGGCAGTGGCATGGGTGGTGACCTCTACGCCATCGTCTGGGACGCCAGGACGAAGAAGCTGCACGGCCTCAATGCCAGCGGCCGCTCCCCGAAGTCGCTCAACCTCGACCACTTCAAAAAGCTGAACCTCAGGCACATCCCGCCCCATGGCCCTCTGCCGGTGAGCGTACCCGGCTGCGTGGACGGCTGGTTCGAGCTGCATCGCAAGTTCGGCAGGCTCCCCATGGCGCAGGTGCTGGCGCCCGCCATCCGCTATGCGAAGGAAGGCTTTCCCGTCAGTGAGCTCATCGCCTACTACTGGGATCGCAGCGTGCCCGCGCTTGGCAAGTTCCCAGGCTTCCTGGAGACTTTCACCGTCGATGGGAAGCGCGCCCCGAGGAGCGGTGAGATCTTCCGCAACCCGCGCCTGGCCAAAACACTGGAACAGCTCGCCAAGGAGGGCCGTGACGCCTTCTACAAGGGCGACATCGCCCGGAAGATCGAGGCCTACATGAAGGCCCAGGGCGGATTTCTCAGCTACGAGGACCTGGCCGCCCACCACTCGGACTGGGTGGAGCCCGTGAGCGTGAGCTACCGTGGCTACGACGTGTGGGAGCTGCCTCCCAACGGCCAGGGCATCGCCGCCCTGCAGATGCTGAACATCCTCGAAGGCTACGATTTCTCGAAGATTCCCTTCGGCAGTCCCCGCCACGCGCACCTCTTCGCCGAGGCCAAAAAGCTGGCCTTCGAGGACCGGGCGAAGTTCTACGCCGATGCCCCCTTCATGAAGGTGCCCCTGTCCTGGCTGCTCTCGAAGGAATACGCCGCCCAGCGCCGCGGTCTTATCGATGAGAACCGCGCCGCGCGCCGGCTGGAAGCGGGCCACCCGCCCCTGAAGGAGGGCGACACCATCTACCTCACCACCGCCGATGGCGAGGGCAACCTGGTGAGCCTCATCCAGAGCAACTACCGGGGCATGGGCAGTGGCATGACGCCGGGCGACCTCGGCTTCTGCCTGCAGGACCGCGGCGAGCTGTTCAACCTGGAAGAGGGCAACGCCAATACCTACGCCCCTGGCAAGCGCCCCTTCCATACCATCATCCCGGGCTTCATCACCAAGGATGGCCAGCCCTTCCTCAGCTACGGCGTCATGGGCGGCGAGTTCCAGCCCATCGGCCACGCCCAGATCGTGATGAACCTGATCGACTTCGGCATGAACGCCCAGGAGGCTGGCGATGCCCCACGCATGAGCCATGACGGTTCCCCCGAGCCCACCGGCGAGAAGGGGAAGCTGCCCGGCACCATCCAACTGGAGAGCGGCTTCCCCTACGAAACCGTGCGGGAGCTCATGAACCGGGGTCACGGCGTGGGCTGGCTGTTCGGAGGCTATGGCGGCTACCAGGCCATCCGCTGGGATCCGAAGCAGAAGGTTTACTTCGGGGCGTCGGAATCGAGGAAGGACGGTCAGGCGGCCGGGTACTGATGACCCGATCCAGCTTGTGACCGCCGTCCTCGGCGACGCCGGGGGGCGTGTTCTAGACTACCCAGAGCCACCCCCGCCGCTCCACCGCAGCTTCTCCCTCCCTGGACCGGGCATGACCCCTCTTCGCCGCCTCCTCGCCCGCCAGCTGCTGGGCATCCAGCTGCCCCTCGTGGCCCTCCTTCTCGGGCTGGTCTGGTGGGGAACCCGGACCCTCCTGCTTGGACAGGCCCAGCGCGATGGCGAGGCCCGGCTGCGCATCGCTGTCGAGGCCATGGACCAACGCCTCTCGGAAGTGGAGCGCGCTGGCTCGTTCGTCCACAGCTATTGGATCCAGGGGCGGCTCCCCTTCGACGCTCCCGAAGCCAATGCCTCGCTGCTCATGCCCTGGCTGCACAGCCAGGATGATTTCCGGCTGCTCAACCTCCTGGACGAGCAGGGGCATTCCCTGCTCCTCATGCAGGGCAAGGATGGCTGGCATGGCCGCGTCATCCGGGAAGACTCCGGCGGCCGCTTCCAGCTGGGCTGGCAGAAGGCCGGGGCCATGGGCCTCGAGCCCCCGGTGACCGAGGCCTACCATGTTTTGAACGGCTATGACCCGAGGAGCCGCCCCTGGTACCGGGAAGCCCGTGGGCTCGAGGCGCCCCGCTGGTCGGTGCCCTATCGCCTCGGCCCTCCGGAAAACCGGCTTGTCATGACCTGGCTCGTGCCCCTGAGGAGACCAGGGAAGCCTCTGGAAGGCGCGTTGGGGCTCGATCTCGTGGCCGAGGATCTCCAAGGCTTCCTCGAGCTGCTCCGGCCCACCCAGGGCAGCCGGCTCTGGCTCCTCGACCAGGAGGGCCAAGAGCTGTCCGTCGCCCACGGCTCCCGGGCCATGGTGACCTTGCCGCCGCCCGGCTCGACCTCGGCCCTCCTCGGCGGACTGCGCCACCGCATCCTGCGGAGCGAGCTCCCCCGCCACCCCGGGTCCCAGTGGCACATGGTCCTCGCGATTCCTGAAGCGGACCTGCTCGCCACGGCCCAGGGGAAGCTGCTGGGCTTCACGGCGGCCGCTTTCGTGGTGATGCTGTTGCCCATCCTCTGGGGCCTCCGGGTGGGGCGGAGGCTCTCGGACGACATCCAGGATCTCGCCAACGCGGCGGAAGAGGTCGGCGCGGGCGTCGCCCCGCACCGGCCCTCGAACGAGGTCCTCGAGTTCCAGGTCGTGGGCCAGGCCCTGCAGTGGGCCCACGCCGAAATCCGGGAGCGCCATGCCCTGCAGGAGCAGCTTCAGCACAGCCAGCGGCTGGAGACCCTGGGCACCCTGGCCGGCGGCATCGCCCACGACGTGAACAACCACCTCAGCGCCATCCTCGGCCAGCTGCACATGGTTCGCGAGACGCTGCCGGACGGGCATCCCGCGCAGCAGCGGCTCCTGTTGGCGGAATCTTCGGCCACCAGCTGTGCGCGGACCACCCGGACCCTGCTCGCCTTCAGCCGCCATGGCGACCCGGACCTGCGCCCCATGGATCTCCATGGGCTGGTGACGGCCACGGCGGACCTGCTGGCCTCCATCCTGGGAGGGCTCATCCGGGTCGACACCGACTTGGCGCCTGGGCCGGCCCCAATCAAGGGCGACAGCCTGCAGCTGGAACAAGTGCTCATGAACCTGGCCGTCAATGCCCGGGACGCCATGCCCCAAGGAGGGCGGCTCACCCTGCGGACCCGTCGACCCAGAGAAGGACGCATCGAACTCGAGGTGGAGGACACCGGCCAGGGCATCCCCGGAGAGGCCCTCCCCCGCATCTTCGAACCGTTCTTCACCACCAAGGCCGTGGGGCAGGGAACGGGCCTCGGCCTGTCCATGGTGCATGGGATCGTCCAGACCCACGGAGGAACGATCGCCGTGGACAGCCAGGTGGGAATCGGCACCCGGTTCACGCTGAACTTTCCCCTGGCTGAATCTGGAGCTGCGGAGGCCGTCCCGCTGCAGGCCGGAAAGGGGCCCATCGAACCCCTCCTCGGATTGCGCCTCCTCGTGGCCGAGGATGAGGCCTTCCTGCTCGACATGCTGGAAAGCGCCCTGGTCGCGGCCGGAGCCCACGTGAGTCGGGCCGCCTCCGGCGACCAGGCCTGGGGGGCGTTCCAAAGTCAGGCCTTCGACCTGGTACTCAGCGATCAGCGCATGCCTGGCTACACGGGTATGGAACTGTTCCAGCGGATCCGAGCCACGGGCTCGCGGGTTCCCTTCATCCTCGCCAGCGGCCAGTCGTTGGAGGCCTTCCAGTCCGCCTTCGCCAAGGACCCCCGAGCCCACCTGCTGAACAAGCCCTTCCCCCTCGACGACTTGCTGACCCTGATCCGGGGACTGACCGCCCATTGACCGCCGACATGTCCCGTCAGGTTGCGGCCGCTAGGCCCTGAGGTAGTCCAGGGGGTTGAGCCCCCACTCAGCCGGCTCCTCGAAGGACTCTATGTGCTGGTTCGCCTGTCCTAAAGCAAGGTCCCGGGGCGGAAGGCCATAGCCCCGGACCGCATCGTAGACCACACGAACGATGGGCCGCAGGAGGTCCTCCTGCTGTTCCACCACCACGGCCAGCTTGCCGTCGCTGAGGCGCACCAGGCTGCCCACGGGATAGATTCCCAGGGCCCTGATGAACAGCTGCACCAGATCGGGGTCGAGATGGTCACCGCTCCATTCCAGCAGCTTCTTGAGGGCATCCGAGGGCTCCATGCCCTTGTGGTAGACCCGGTTCGAGGTGAGGGCATCGTAGACATCCACGATGGCGGCCATGCGTCCCGCCTGGGAGATCTGGTCCCCGCGGAGCCCCATGGGGTAGCCGCACCCGCCCATCTTCTCGTGATGCTCGGAAGCGATGCGGATCACGGTGTCCGAGATGCCCGGTGTGTCCTTCAGCAGGTCCCGGCTGAGGGCGGCATGGGACTTCATGATGGCGAACTCCTCTTCCGTGAGCCGCCCGGGCTTGTTGAGGATCTCGTTGGGAATCATCATCTTGCCCACATCGTGCAGCAGGCCCCCCAGGCCCGCTTCCCGCACCGCCTGGGCATCCAGGCCCAGGGCGTGTGAGAAGCTCACCAGGAGGGCACAGACACTGACACAGTGCTGGAACGTGTAGGTGTCCGCCTGCTTGATGCGGCCCAGGCTCAGCAGGGCGCCAGGGTTCCGCAGCATGGAGGCGTTGATCTCGTCCACCACGGGCATGGCCCGGGCGGGGTCCACCTGCTTGCCCAGGCGGATGTCCTGCATCATGTCCTTCACGACGCCCTGCGCCTCGCCCAGGATGCGCTGGGCGGCGGCGGCCTCCTCCTTCTGGGGCACCCGGGCGGTGGGGAGGGTGGCCTTCTTGGAGCCGGAGGCCTCCAACTGTTCCTGGAGGACCTGCTGGACTTCGGCTTCCGTCGGCGCGCCGGGTAGGTCGGCGCCCTTGCCGGTATCGATGTAGACGTCATGCATGCCCTGGTGCTGCATCTTCTCGATCTGGCTCTCGGACTTGAGCAGGAACTGCTGCCGGAGGAAGCCGTGCTGGAGCCACCCACAGTTCAGGTCGTGGATGTACATGCCCGGCTTGAGTTGGTCTATGCGCACTCGCTTGATCGCCATCCGCTCCAACCCCCTGCCCTGCCCCTTTGAATCGGCCGGGCGGGCAGGAGGTTGAGTCATGACTGCCCAGGGGGAAGGAAGGGCCGTCCCGGCCGCGGTGGGATGTAGAATGGGGGTTCGGACCGCGCCCAGCGGCGCTCTTAGGAGGGTCGACCGTGCTTCAAGCCTATCGCCAACATGTCGCCGAGCGAGCCGCCCTGGGCATCCCGCCCCTGCCCCTGACCGACGCGCAGATGACCGAGCTTGCCGCCCTGCTCGCCCACCCACCGGCGGGCGAAGAGGCCTTTCTCCTCGACCTGCTCACCCACCGCGTGCCCGCCGGCGTGGACGATGCCGCCCGGGTCAAGGCCGCCTTCCTGGCGAATGTTGCCAGCGGCAACGAAAAGGTCGCCTTGGTCTCCCGCGAGAAGGCCACCGAGCTGCTGGGCACGATGCTGGGCGGCTTCAACGTGAAGCCCCTCATCGACCTGCTGGAGGACGCCCAGGTGGGCGGGATCGCCGCCGCGGGTCTCAAGAAGACCCTGCTGGTCTTCGACGCCTTCGCCGACGTGAAGGCCAAGGCCGACCAGGGCAACCAGAACGCCCAGTCCGTGCTGAAGTCCTGGGCCGAGGCCGAGTGGTTCACCAGCCGCCCCGAGGTGCCCCAGAGCCTCACGCTGACGGTCTTCAAGGTCACTGGCGAAACGAACACCGATGACCTCTCCCCCGCGCCCGATGCCTGGAGCCGTCCCGACATCCCGCTGCACGCCCTGGCCATGCTCAAGAACGCCCGCCCCGGCATCAACCCGGATGACCCCGGCAAGGTGGGGCCCCTCAAGCAGCTCGAGGCCCTCAAGGCCAAGGGGCACCTCATCGCCTATGTGGGCGACGTGGTGGGCACCGGCTCTTCCCGAAAGTCCGCCACCAACTCCGTGCTCTGGTTCACGGGCGAGGACATCCCCTGCGTGCCCAACAAGCGCTTCGGCGGCGTCTGCCTCGGCACCAAGATCGCGCCCATCTTCTACAACACGATGGAAGATGCCGGTGCCCTGCCCATCGAGCTGGACGTCAACGGCATGGACATGGGCGACGTCATCGAGCTGCGCCCCTACGAAGGCAAGGCCCTGAAGAACGGCCAGGTCATCGCCGAGTTCAAGGTGAAGTCTGACGTCATCTTCGACGAGGTCCGCGCCGGGGGCCGCATCCCGCTCATCGTGGGCCGCGGCCTCACCGCCAAGGCCCGCAAGGCCCTGGGCCTACCCGAATCCACGGTCTTCCGTTTCCCGGCCATTCCCAAGGACACGGGCAAGGGCTATTCGCTGGCCCAGAAGATGGTGGGCCGCGCCTGCGGCACCACGGGCATCCGTCCCGGCACCTACTGCGAGCCGCGCATGACCACCGTGGGCTCCCAGGACACCACAGGCCCCATGACCCGCGACGAGCTGAAGGATCTGGCCTGCCTGCAGTTCTCCGCGGACATGGTGATGCAGTCCTTCTGCCACACGGCGCCGTACCCCAAGCCGGTGGATGTGAAGACCCACCGCGAGTTGCCGCCCTTCATCACCAACCGCGGCGGCGTGTCCCTGAAGGTGGGCGACGGCGTCATCCACAGCTGGCTGAACCGCCTGCTGCTGCCAGACACCGTGGGCACCGGCGGCGACTCCCACACCCGCTTCCCCATCGGCATCTCCTTCCCGGCGGGTTCGGGCCTGGTGGCCTTCGCCGCCGCCACGGGCGTCATGCCCCTGGACATGCCGGAGTCCGTGCTGGTGCGCTTCAAGGGCGAGCTGCAACCCGGTGTCACGCTGCGCGACCTGGTGAATGCCATCCCCTACTACGCCATCCAGCAGGGCCTCCTGACCGTCGAGAAGAAGGGCAAGAAGAACATCTTCAGCGGCCGCATCCTCGAGATCGAAGGGCTGCCCAAGCTCAAGGTGGAACAGGCCTTCGAGCTGTCCGACGCTTCTGCTGAGCGCTCCGCCGCGGGCTGCACCGTGCACTTGGACAAGGAACCGATCATCGAGTACATGACCTCGAACATCACGCTCATGAAGTGGATGATCGCCAACGGCTATGAGCACCGCCAAACCCTGGAGAACCGCATCCACGCCATGCAGGCCTGGATCGCCAGGCCCGAACTGCTCGCGCCGGATGCTGATGCCGAGTATGCCGCCGTCATCGAAATCGATCTGGCCGACGTGAAGGAACCCCTGCTGGCCTGTCCCAATGATCCCGACGACATCAAGCCCCTGTCCGCCGTGGCCGGCCAGGCCATCGACGAAGTGTTCATCGGCTCCTGCATGACCAACATCGGCCACTTCCGCGCTGCCGGGAAGCTGCTGGACGGCAAGACCGACATCCCCACGCGGCTCTGGATCGCCCCGCCCACCAAGATGGACGAATACGTGCTCACGCAGGAGGGCTACTACGGCATCCTGGGCCGCACCGGGGCCCGCATGGAGATGCCCGGCTGCTCGTTGTGCATGGGCAACCAGGCGTCGATGCGGAAGGGTGCCACGGCCGTGTCCACCTCCACCCGAAACTTCCCCAACCGCCTTGGCATCGATACCCAGGTCTACCTTGCCTCCGCCGAGCTGGCCGCCATCTGCGCCTTGCTCGGCAAGATCCCCACGGTGGCCGAGTACATGGAACAGGTCGGCATCGTCGGCAAGAAGTCCGCCGACATCTACCGATACATGAACTTCGATCAGATTCCGGATTTCCGCGAGATCGCGGACACCGTCACGGTCTAGGTTCCTGCCAGTCCCGAAATGGCCCGGGGCACGCCCCGGGCCATTTCCGAGTTACCGCTGCCGAGGGTTGTGTTACGCTCGTCAGTTCTTAACCACCTTTCGGGGGGTTCCCATGGGGATCTTTGAGGGCCACATCCGCGTGCACGAGGGCGATCGTTTCGCCCTGGTCGCTTCGCGCTGGAACGACTTCATCGTGGAGCGCCTCATCGAGGGCGCGAAGGACTGCATCCTTCGCCACGGCGGCACCGAAGATCAGATGGACCTCATCCGCGTCCCGGGCAGCTTTGAACTGCCCCAGGCGGCCAAGCTGGCCGCCACCAGCGGCCGCTATGCCGGAGTCATCGTGTTGGGCACGGTCATCCGCGGCGGCACACCGCATTTCGACATGATCGCCGCCGAGGTGACCAAGGGCGCCGCCCAGGTGGCCCTGGACACGGGGCTGCCCCTGGCCTTTGGGGTGCTCACCACGGACAGCGTCGAGCAGGCCATTGACCGGGCCGGCGCCAAGATGGGCAACAAAGGCTGGGAAGCGGCCCAGAGCGTCCTGGAGATGGTGGACCTGGCCCATACTCTGGGTGGCAAGAAGGGGCGCAAGTAGATGGGTGTTCGTCGCCGCGGGCGTGAATACGCCCTGCAAATGCTGTACGCCATGGACCTGACCGGCTACCAGCCGGATCAGGTGTTTGCCGGCTTCTACGCCATCCAGGATCTGAACCGGGATGCCTTCTACTACGCCCGGCGCCTCGTGGACGGCGTCCACGGGCAGATGGAGGAGATCGACGGCGTCCTCACCAAGTACGCCGAGCACTGGAAGATCCACCGCATGGCCGTCGTGGACCGGAACCTGCTCCGCCTGGGCCTCTACGAGCTGATGTTCGTGAAGGAGGTCCCCTTCCCCATCGTCATCAACGAGGCCCTGGAGATCGTGAAGGAGTTCAGCGACCAGGAGGGCACACAATTCCTCAACGGCATTCTTGATGCCGCCCGCAAAGAATTCCGACCAGAAGAAAACGGCCCCCGGGCCAAGAAGAAGGTCCCCGTGGCGGAACCTTCTGAAGAATCGTGACCTGACCCTCCCCCCCTGGTTTGGTATGCTCGATCCCTTCCCCAGCCTGACCTGATCGTTGGAGCCTTGATGAGCACCTCCCGCAAGCCGTCCGCTGCCGTGAAAAAAACCGTGGCTCCTCGCCCCGCCGCCAAGACCAGGACCACTCCCGCCGCCTCCAAGTCAGCCGCCTCCGCAGTCAAGGCCCCAGCCCAGGCCTCGGTCCAGACCATCGGACTGGAGGAGATCAAGACCCTCATCGCCCTCGTGGGCCGCGAGCCCTTCCAGGAGTTCGAGTTCGAGGCCGGTGACATGCGCTTCCGCATCCGCAAGGATGGTCCCGCTCCGGTGATCCAGGCCCCCGTGCCCGCCCCCATCGTCATGGCCGCCCCGGTGCCCCAGGTCCACCACCTTCCCTCCGCCCCCGCCGCCCCGCAGTCGGCTCCGGCCCCCGCGGACGAGGCGGGCATCCACTACGTCACCAGCCCCATCGTCGGCACCTTCTACCGCTCCTCCAACCCCACGGCCACCCCGTTCGCCTCCCCGGGCGACTTCGTGAAGCCCGGCCAGACCCTCTGCATCATCGAGGCCATGAAGCTCATGAACGAGATCGAGAGCGATGTGGCAGGCGAGATTGTGAAGGTGCTGGTGGAGAACGGCACCCCCGTCGAATACGGCGAGCGCCTGTTCGCCGTGAGGATTGGGTAGGCCATGGGCGCCATCAAACGCAAAGCGCCTGCCGCCATCGCGGCACCCCTCGACGCGCCTCCCTTCAAGAAGATCCTCATCGCCAACCGCGGCGAGATCGCCCTGCGGGTCATCCTGGCCTGCAAGGAGATGGGCATCCAGACCGTGGCGGTCTATTCCGAGGCCGACCGCAATGCCCTCCACGTTCGCTTCGCGGATGAGGAGGTCTGCATCGGGCCTCCGCCCTCCTCCAAGTCCTACCTGAACATCCCCCAGGTCATCGCCGCCGCGGAAGTCACGGGCGCCGAGGCCATCCATCCGGGCTACGGCTTCCTCAGCGAGAACGCGCACTTCGTGGAAGTCTGCCTGGCCTGCGGCATCACCTTCATCGGCCCCAGCGCCGAGATCATCCGCAAGATGGGCAACAAGGCCCAGGCCAAGGCCACGATGCTCGAGGCCGGGGTGCCCCTCATGCCCGGCAGCGACGGCCTCGTGGAGACCGTGGAGGAGGCCCTGGTGGTCGCCGAGCAGATCGGCTATCCCGTCATCGTTAAGGCCAGCGCCGGCGGCGGCGGGCGGGGCATGCGCATCTGCAACAACCCCGAAGAGCTACCGGACCTCTACAACACCGCCCGCACCGAGGCCAAGGGCGCCTTCGGCGACGACAGCGTCTACATGGAGAAGTACCTCCTGGAGCCGCGCCACATCGAAGTCCAGATCATGGGCGACTTGTTCGGCAACGTGGTGCACCTAGGCGAGCGTGAGTGTTCCATCCAGCGCCGCCACCAGAAGCTCATCGAGGAGAGCCCCAGCGCCGTGCTCACGCCGGAGTTGCGCCAGCGCATCTGCGACACCGCCGTGCGCGCCGCCAAGGCCGTGGGCTACTACAACGCCGGCACCATCGAGTTCCTGCTCGACAAGCGTGGCGACTTCTTCTTCATGGAAATGAACACCCGCGTCCAGGTGGAGCACCCCGTCACCGAACTGGTCACGGGCATCGACATCGTAAAGGAACAGCTCCGCATCGCCGCGGGCCAGAAGCTCAGTTTCACGCAGGCGGAGGTGGTCCAGAAGGGCCACGCCATTGAGTGCCGCATCAACGCCGAGGACCCCTTCAAGTTCACGCCGAGTCCAGGTCGCATCACCGCCCTGCACTTCCCCGGGGGGCCCGGTATCCGCGTAGACACCGCCATGCACCAGGACGCCGTCATTCCGCCCCACTATGACTCCATGGTGGCCAAGCTCATTGCCTACGGCGCCAACCGCACCGAGGCCATCGCCCGCATGCGCCGGGCCCTCGACACCCTGGTCATCGAGGGCATCAAGACCACCGCCCCCCTGCACCGCCGCATCATGGACCACCCCGACTTCGTGAGCGGCGCCTTCTCCACCAAGTGGATGGAGACCTTCATGGAAGAGCTGAAGCGGAACCCGATGGGGGATCCGCGGTAGCGGGTCGTGAGCGGACAGCGCACAGGCGCTGTCCCGAACGGGGACTCGCTTCGCGGATCATAACCACCAGGTTGGCCCCAATCTCCATGCGGGTCGCGAGCAGACAGCGCCCCTGAGCTATTCCGAGCGGGTCACCCACACCGCTGAGGAGAGCAACCAGATTGGCCCCACTCTTCCCAGCGCCGTTCAGCAATCCCGCCGACTCCGATAGACTGGAATCCATGCCGCCTTAGCTCAGTTGGCAGAGCATCTGATTTGTAACCAGAAGGTCGCCGGTTCAATTCCGGCAGGCGGCTCCACCCCTTCGACCGGACTCCCTCGCAAACCTGCCACTACCCCGTTCCCGTGTGGCGGTTCATCTGCAACCAGTGGATGAACACCATGTCCGCGGTCTCGAAGTGGTAGGTGAAGCTCTCCCGGGCGTGCTGGATGAAGGCAGGGACGGCCTGGTCGCCCTTGACGACCCGCCGCAGGGATTCGATGAAGGCCTTCCGCATGGCCTCGTGCTCCTGGACGTGCCCGACAGTACCAGGGTAGTCCCAGGTCCGCATCATCTGCTCTTCACGGGTGAAGTGGTCGAACGTGTGCTCGAGCAGCTGGTCCAGGAGGGGATTGAGCTCATCGATGTCCGAAGCCCGCCGCTGGGTGCCCATGCGGTCGAGGAGCTTGAACAGGGTGTAGTGGTCAGCGTCGATGCGCGGATCCATGGAACTGAAGGCTGTCTCCCTGCGTCGTCTCATGTGCCCACCCCCTGGCTTCGGGGAGAATGTTCATGCTAGTGCAGAACGAGAATCCCGTAGCCTGAAATTTCCGGCATTCCTGCTCCATTTCCAGGGAACCTTTCGACGGATTCGTAACCACCCTATGCCCTGGAAAAGGCAGGCCCGGAAGCCCTCTCCCGCTCGGCTTCCGGACGCCGTCCCCGGCCCGCGCTATCCTCTTGATCATGCTCATCATTCCGCATCCCACCGTGCTGCACGCCGGGGAACCTGACCCTGTGAACCCGGGTCCCGCCCTGCTCTTCCGGGCATGAGCGGAGGCCCGGGCGCCCCCAGCCTGCTTCGCTCCGCGGGCGTCGTCGGGCTGATGACGCTGCTCAGCCGGCTCACGGGCCTGGCGCAGACCTTCTTCCTGAGCCACGTGCTTGGTGCGGGTGCGGCCGCCGACGCCTACGTGGTGGCCTTCCGCCTGCCCAACCTTCTGCGGCGCTTCACTGCCGAGGGCACCATGACCGCCGCCTTCCTGCCCACCCTGGCGGAAGCGGAGGCCGCCGAAGGGGAGGCTGCCCTGAAGGCTGTGGCCGCGAAATTCCTCGGCACCCTCCTGGCGATCCTGCTGGGGGGCGTGGCGCTGGTACTGCTCGTCATGGGGCCCCTGGCGGGCCTGCTCATGGGAGGCCGTCCCGAGGCCCAGGCCCAGCTCACCACCCTGCTGGGCCGCATCATGTTCCCCTACCTGGCCCTGGTGAGCCTCACGGCGGGCTTCGCGGGGCTGCTGAACCTGCGGCACCGCTTCGCCTTGGCGGCCTCGGTCTCGGTGTTCTGGAACATGGCCTTCATCGCCTTCGGCTGGACGGCCCTGAAGGTGCTGCAGCGGCAGGGGCCCGTGCCCTTCGAGACCGTGGCCGTGGTCTGCGCCTGCGCCGTGCTGGCCGGCGGCGTGCTCCAGCTGCTGGTGCTGCTACCCGCCGTGCAGAAGGAGGGCTTCGGCCTTGACTTCGGTCTGCACCTGAAGGATCCCTGGGTGCTCAAGGCCCTCAAGCGCATGGGGCCGGGCCTGCTGGCCGCGGGCATCTACCCCATTAACGCCCTCATCAGCACCATGTTGGCCTCGCGGCTGCCCAACGGTGCCCAGACGGTGCTCTACAACAGCGGCATGATGGGCGAGATGGTGATGGGGATCTTCGCCATGAGCCTGGCCACGGCGAGCCTGCCGGCACTGTCGCGGCAGGCCGAGGCCCGGGACTGGCCCGCCATGCACCGCAGCCTCATCCAGTCGATCTCGGCCTCGGCGCTCCTGGTGCTACCGGCCTCCGTGGGCCTGGCGGTGCTCGCGCGGCCCATCTGCGCCCTGCTCTTCCGCACCGGCGCCTACGGACCAGCCGCTGCGGACTGGACCGCCCTCACGTTGGTGTTCCAGTCCCTGGGGCTGGTCTTCGTGGCCGCCCAGCGCCTGGGCAACCAGGCCCTCTACGCCCTCAAGGACTACCGCGGACCCGCCTCGCTTGCGGGCTTCACGCTGCTACTCAACGTCGCGCTGAGCCTCGCCTTGCTGAGCCCCCTCGGCACCGGCGGCCTGGCCCTCGCCAACGGGCTCGCCAGCCTCGCGGGCCTGCTGCTCCTGCT
>NZ_JBATQW010000008.1:0-2656 GCF_049292215.1 Geothrix sp.
TCGGTCCCGTACTACAAGGCCCCCAAGGAAGGAGCCCTTGCCCCGGCTCCCCTCGGGACCATGGACCCTCAGGGCACGCCCCATTACATGGACGGCATCATTCCGAACTACGCGAACACCGATCCCCTCCCGAAGTTCGTGCACACGCTTCCCGGCCTTGGTGCGGCCCAGGCTAACGACCTCGGGAACTACATCCCCGTGGGCGTGCCTGATCGGGGCACCTATGCCGGCTCCGACTACTACAGCATCGACCTGATCGACTACACCCAGCAGTTGCACGGGAACCTGCCCAAGGCAACCAAGCTGCGCGGCTACATCCAGCATGGCGCGCCTGGCGTGAACACGCTAAATCCAGCCTTGGCCTCCAACTACCTGGGGCCTGTCATCGTTGCCAAGCGCGACCGCCCTGTGCGCGTCAAATTCACCAACCTGCTCGGAATCGGTACTGCCGGCAATCTGCCTCTGCCCTCGGATGCAAGCATGATGGGAGCCGGAGCCGGCCCCGGAGGGTCCACCTTCACCCAGAACCGCGCCGAGCTCCACCTGCATGGTGGCCTCAACCCCTGGATCAGTGACGGCACGCCCCACCAGTGGTTCACCCCTGCGGGTGACCCCACCGCCAACAAGAAGGGTGTCTCCTTCCGCAATGTGCCCGACATGATCGGCGTGAATGGCGTCACCGATCAGCCTGGTGATGGCATTGGCACCTACTTCTATACCAATCAGCAGAGCGGTCGCTTCATGTTCTACCACGACCACTCCTTCGGCCTCACCCGCCTGAACGTCTACCTGGGTGAAGCGGCGGGCTACATGATCGTGGATCCCGTCGAGACCAAGCTCATCAACGCCGGTATCCTGCCCAGGCAGGGCGCGAACCTGCCGATCACCGATGATCCCTGGGATGCCACGCCGGGTGTGAACTCGCTCGCGAGTGGCAACTCCGTCTATACCTACGGCATCCCCCTGGTCTTCCAGGACAAGACCTTCGTGCCGAATGAGGCCACCAGCCTCGTCTTCCAGGATCCCACCTGGGATCTCGACAACTGGGGCCAGGAAGGCGATCTCTGGTATCCGCACGTCTACATGCCCAACCAGAACCCGGACGATCCGTCCGGCGCCAATGCCATGGGCCGTTGGGACTACGGTCCGTGGTTCTGGCCCCCGCTGCCCGTGGCCACCACCCCCATCACCCCCGCCAACACCATCCCCATGGGCCATGGGCCCATCCCGGGTTCGGGTATTGATACTGATGGCAATGGTGGCTTCAGCTACCCCGGCACGCCCAACCCCTCCCTGACGCCTGAGGCGTTCATGGATACCCCGGTGGTCAACGGCACGCCGTATCCCACCATTACTGTCCAACCCCAGGCGTACCGCTTCCGCATGCTGAACGCGGCCAATGACCGCCCCTTCAGCTTTGCCTTCTACACGGCGGACCCTACGGACCCCGGCAAGACCGAAGTGGCGATGATTGATGCTTCGCCTGCGAATGCTGTGCTTGCTGAAGCATTCTTCCAGAACAAGTACGGTCTCCTTGATCAGAACCTCCCCGTGTGGCCCAAAGATGGTCGCGCTGGCGGTGTGGTGGACTTCAACACCATCGGCCCCGACATCATCCAGATCGGCAACGAGAGCGGCTTCCTGCCTGCGCCCGTGGTCTTCCGGTCGCAGCCGACTACCTACAACTACAACCGGCGCGACATCGTCGTTCTGGACGTTGAGAAGCATGCCCTCTGGTTGACTCCCGCCGAGCGCGCAGACGTCATCGTGGACTTCTCTGCGTTCCGAGGCCAGACCCTCATCCTTTACAACGACATGCTGGCCCCCGTGCCCGCCTTCGACGTTCGGTACGATTACTACACCGGCCCCGATGCGGACCAGACGGCCACCGGCGGCGCTCTCGACGCCCAGCCCGGTTTCGGCCCCAACACCCGCACCCTGATGCAGTTCAAGGTGGCTGATGTCGCGCCTGCCGCGCCGTTCGACCTTGCCGCCCTGGAGGCAGCCTTCGCGTCAACCGCGACCACAGATGGCGCCTTCAAGGCCAGCCAGCACCCCCCGATCATCCCCCAGAAGCTTTACAACTCTGCGATGAACACCGCCTACACAACGAACACCTACGGCCGGATCCAGGACAACAGCAAGACCTATGCCCGGACGGAGAATGGCGACGTTGTCACCATGCCCTTCCAGCCCAAGGCCATCCAGGAGCTCTTCGAACTGGATTACGGCCGCATGAACGCAACCCTTGGCGTCGAGCTGCCCTTCACCAACTTCAACAACCAGACCACCATTCCCATTGGTTATTCCGAACTTCCGACTGAGTTCGTGACCGACGGCAGCACCCAGATCTGGAAGATCACCCACAACGGTGTGGATACCCACCCCGTGCACTTCCATCTCTTTGACGTCCAGATCATGAACCGGGTTGGCTGGGACGGCGCTGTGCGCTTCCCCGAGGACAACGAACTCGGCTGGAAGGAAACCGTCCGGATGAAGCCCCTGGAAGACATCATTGTCGCCTTCCGGCCCCGCTCTCCGCGCCTGCCTTTCTCCCTCGCCGGCATTACCAGTCAGCGCGTGCTGGATCCGACCAAGGACGCCACCGCTTCGGTCCCCACCACGGACATCGCCGCTGGCGCGCTCAACCAGGGCA
>NZ_JBATQW010000009.1:0-167477 GCF_049292215.1 Geothrix sp.
GGGTGAAGCCGGCGGCCAGCAGCGCCAGCAGCGCCAGCAGCGCGATGAGAGGATCGGCCCAGCTGCGGTGGGGCTGCCAGGAGGATGGGGTTTCGGAGGCCATGCCTCCAGGCTACGCGAAGGGTTGGCGGCCCGTGCGCCGGAAGCGCCAGACGGCCCAGCGGAGGTAGATGCGGTTCAGCAGCCTCGGAAGGCCTGGGATGGCCAGGACTGGGCCCGCCCATTGCCAGCCCGGCAGGCGGCGGGCGATGGGCCGCAGCAGATCCGCCCCGGCCCAGACCTCCCGGGTGACCAGGTCCAGGCCGTGGATCTCCGTTTCCACCGGCTTGCCGCCGAGTTCAGGCCCGAGGATCAGCAGCTCGGGGTCGCGCACCGGGAGGATGAGGAGCAGGCCACGGCGGTCCCGGCGGGCCAGCCACAGGGCCATGCGGCAGCAGAGGGTGCAGGCGGGGTCGTAGGCGAGGAGGAGGGGCGCAGCCATGGGCGCAGGATGCCACGGGATGCGGGTATGTTGGAACCGAGGAGTCGCCATGGCCTTTTCCCATCCCATCGAGGTGCGGTTCAGCGATCTGGACGCCATGGGTCACGTGAACAATGCCGTGGTGGTGAGCTACATGGAGCAGGCCCGGTTCCAGTGGTGGCGGAGCTTCCTGGGGGCACGGAAGTTCCAGGAGGAGGGCTTCCTCATCGCCCGCGCCGAAGTGGACTACCGGATGCCGATCCTCCTGGGCGACGACGTGCGGGTGGAGCTGCACTGCACCAAGGTGGGCAACAGCTCCTTCGAGCTGAGCTACCGGATCACCCGGGGGCTCGGCGGCGAACTCTTCGCCGAAGGCAAGACCATCCAGGTCATGCTCGACTTCACCACCAACCGGCCCAGGCCCCTCGTGGATGCCACGCGGGAGTGGCTCGAGGCCCAGGCCTGATGCCGATGTTGCTGGGAACCGCCGTATGGAGCGAGGGACCTGGCGAGCGCCGAGCCCTGGTCGCGCGCCTCGCCTCAGGCCGGCTGGCGGACCTCAACCGCATCGAAGTGATGCGCCTGCGGAAGCTGGGCGAAGGGGAACCCGAGCGTCTGGCCGAGGCACTGGTGCCTGCCAGCCTCCGCCGCCTGCTGGAAGGCGGTCCCCGGGCCCTGGCCCGGGCCCGCCAGACCTGGGCCTATGCGGAGAAATGGGATCGGCGGGCTACTCTGCCGGCCACTCTGGCTCCGTCGCCGGAAGCCGTGGAGCTGCTGCCCTGCCTGCCCCGGCCGACGGCGCTGCGGCGCCTGGATGGAAGCTGGCTGGATCGCCTGGCCGTCCGGGGACCCGGAGCGGAGCTGACGGCGCCCCCGCAGCCCGGCCTGGCCGCCCTGGGTCTGGCCGGAGGCGGCATGGCCGGATACTGCCTCGCCCTGGAAGAGGCTGGAAGCGCCGTGCTGGGCGCCTGGTTGACGGATGAGTGGCCCGCGGGACAACTGGAGCTGAAGGTGGGCGCCGCCCGCCGCACGGCCCCCTTGAAGGCCTGGGAAGGTCTCGAGCTTCCTCTCTTGCGGGCGGGCGAAGTGATGCTGCTTCCGCCGCCGAGGTTGAAGCCCTTTTCCGAACTCGTTGGAGGGACGGAAGTGCGCCTCAGCGCCGGGTTCGACCAGCTGGTGCTGCGGTTGGGGCCCGAGGGCGTCCATCCCACCGTGCAGTAGTCCCCGCCGGGTTCGGGTGGAGCTGCCTCAGCCCCGCATCATCTCCGCAATAAGGAAGGCCATCTCGAGGCTCTGGGTGCCGTTGAGCCGGGGATCGCAGCCGGTTTCATAGGCCTTGGCGAGGTCCGCTTCCGCGAGGCCCTCGGTGCCGCCGGTGCACTCGGTGACGGCCTCGCCGGTGAGCTCGATGTGGACGCCGCCCAGGTGGGAACCGTGGGCGCGGTGGAGCTCGAAGGCCTGGCGCAGCTCGGAGAGGATGGCGCTGAACTCCCGGGTTTTGAGCCCCGTGGCGCTCTCGGTGCCGTTGCCGTGCATGGGGTCGCAGCTCCAGAGCACGGGGTGGTCCGTGGTTTGCACGGCCTTCAGCAACGGGGGCAGGGCAGTCTGGATCCTGGTGGCGCCGAAACGGGAGATGAGCGTGATGCGGCCGGGTTCCCGATCCGGATCGAGCTGGGCCAGCAGTGCCACCAGGTGCTCCGGGGTGGCGCTGGGGCCCACCTTCACGCCGATGGGGTTGCGGATGCCCCGGAGGTACTCGAGGTGGGCGCCGTCCAGCTGGCGGGTGCGTTCCCCCACCCAAAGCGTGTGCGCCCCCAGGTTGTAGTAGCTGCCGTCTTCCTGGATCCAGCGGGTGAGGGCTTCCTCGTAGGGCAGCAGCAGGGCCTCGTGGCTGGTGAAGAAGTCGATACGCTCGAGCACGTCCCGCTGGACGCCGCCGAGGGCCTCGAGGAAGTCCAGCGACTCGCGCACCTGGTCGAGGGTGCGACGGTAGGCGGGGACCTCCCCCGTGCCGCCGGGCAGCTCCCAGCGCTCGGGGTGGTGGAGGTCGGCAAAGCCCCCGGCGGTGAGGGCCCGGAGGTGGTTCAGGGTGGCGGAGGCATGGAAGTAGGCCTCGAGCATGCGCCCGGGATCGGGCCGGCGGGCGGCGGCGTCCGCGTCCAAACCGTTGATGAGGTCGCCCCGGTAGCTGGGCAGTTCCCGGCCCTGGACCAGCTCGGTTGGCTTGCTGCGTGGTTTGGCGAACTGACCAGCAATGCGGCCCACCCGGACGACGGGCTTGCGCCCCCCGTGGGTGAGGGCCACGGACATCTGGAGCAGCACCCGCAGCTTGCCTTCGATGGACTCCGGCGTGCAGTCCTTGAACTGCTCGGCACAGTCCCCGCCCTGGAGCAGGAAACGACGCCCGGCGGCCGCTTCCGCCAGAAGGCCGCGGAGCCGGTCCACCTCTTCGGGCACCACGAGCGGTGGCATCCGGCGCAGGCGGGCCAGGATCCCCTCCAGCTCAGAGGGATCATCATAGGCCGGCTGCTGTTGGGCCGGGTAGCGCTGCCAGCTGTGGGGGTTCCAGGGCGTCATGCCCCATTCTGGCCTGGATCACGCATTCGAGGCCAATGGCTCCGCTAGGCGGACTCGGATTCCACCTGGGTGATCCAGCGGTAGCCTTCCCCGCCCACGGTGGTGATCCAGGGCGAGCCCTGCTCCTCGCCCAGCTTCCGGCGCAGGTTGGCGATGTGGACGTCCACGGTGCGGGCACTGGGCCGGGCATCCTGCTCCCAGGCCAGCTGCAGCAGCTCCTTCCGGCTGTGAGTGCGGCCCGGGTGGGTGATGAGGATCTCCAGCAGGCGGAACTCGCGCGGGGTCAGGTCCAGGAGGCGGCCATCGCGTCGGGTTTCGAGTCGAGGCAGGTCGAACCGGAACGGCCCGGAGCGCAGCAGGGGCGGACGATCCACAGGGCGGGTGCGGCGCAGGATGGCCTTCACCCGGGCCATCAACTCAAGGACCGAGAAGGGCTTCACCAGGTAGTCGTCCGCGCCGAGGCTCAGCCCCTGCACGCGATCCGTCTCCTCGCCCCGGGCCGTCAGCATCAGGACGGGCACCTCGTCCTTGCCCTCCCGGAGGGTCCGGAGCACTTCGAACCCGTCCATCTGGGGCAACATCAGGTCCAGAACGATCAGGTCCGCCCGGTGGGCGGCATGGGCCGCCAGGGCAGGCACACCGTCTCCTGCCGCCTCCACGGAATAGCCTTCGAAGCTCAAGTTGTTCACGAGGAGCTGGCAGAGGGAGGGTTCATCCTCCACCACGAGGATGTGGGTCACGGAATCTCGCTCAAGGACCGGGTGGTTCACCATGGCGACCTTCGTTGGGAATGACAAGTTCAAATGAAATTATTTCCTAAGCCTCATGATTTGATCACGGAAATATCCACATCGAGGGGCAGATCCGGCCGACCATCACGAAGCAGGGACCTCGAGCAGGGCGACAAACCCTTCCCCCGGGGCTGAGGAGAAGGTGAGGCCCCAGCCTTCCTGCTCGGCCACCTGGATGAGCAGGCTCAGGCCGAGGCCCTGGCCCTCCCGCTGAAACCCCTCCTTGCCTTGCTCGCGCAGCCGCTGGAAGGGCTTGCCGAGGGCCTTCAGCTGGTGGGGCTCGAGCCCCTCGCCTTCGTCACTGACCTGGATGCAGAAACGCCGGCGGTTGCGCCAGGTCTGAAGGCTGACGCGGCCCCGGCCGTGGCCGAGGGCGTTTTCCAGGAGGGTGAGCAGGGCCGCCCGCAGGGAGGGCAGGGGGGCATGGCCGGTCTCTTCGGTCAGGCTCAGGTCCAGCTGCCGTTCCTCCAGTTCGAAGGCGGGCCTGAGGTCGTCGGCAACTTCGACGAACCAATCCCGGGTCGCCTGATCGCGGGGACTGGAGGGTCCCCCACCCCGGATCACGCGGAGACCGCTTTCGATGATGGTAGTCAGGTGATCCACCTCCTCCCCGATCTTCAGGAGCTCCTCGTCCGCGCGATCCGCGCTGAGCCGGCCAAGCCGGAGGGAGTCGCAGCGGAATTTGAGGATGGCCAGGGGCGTCTTGAGGCTGTGGGTCATGGAGGCGAGCCGGTCCGCGTCGAGGACCGCCTTGCGCCGACTGCGGTGCCGGAGCCAGAGGCCCAGGAGGATGGCCGTGCCGACCAGGACCGACACGCCGGAGGTCAGCCAGTAGCGCCGCCGCAAGTGCTTCCGGAAGGTTGCCTGTTGCTGGTCGAAGCCCACGCCGGCGAGCATCCACCCATCCCCGAAGGCATTGGTCTTGGTGGCGCTGCCCAGCGGGAGGGTCGAGAGCCGCTCCGCATCCACCTGGAGGTTGGGTTCGGCGCCCCAGGGCTCCAGCTTCAAATCGAACCGTTCCAGGTCCGCCTCTTGCACGAGGCCCATCCGGAGCGCCCGGTTGGGAGCCAGGGCCTTGCCCAGCGCAAGCTCGACCTCTGGCGATCCCGGTCGCCATCGCTTGATCACCAGCCAGCGGTCCGAGAGGAGGACCACCGTGGCGATCTTTCCAAAGTCGGGGTCCTGTCCCTTGGGGGGGTTCCATTCGAAGCGCTGGGCCATCTCTGCATGGGAGAACCATCCCAGATACCGCTGGGTCAGGGCGGGATCCCAGGGCTCGACCAGCCGGTCGCCTTGGCGGATCCAGAGGCGGCGGCCATCAAAGCGGTCCAGCAGCGCCACGGTGAGCGGCTGATCGGCCAGGAATCGCCGGACGTCGGCCTCATCGCCGGTCCGGACGGCCTGGAGGATGGGCAGGGTCTTCCAGTGCCGCTCGACCAGCTCAAAGTCCACCCAGTGGGACTCCATGAAGGTGTTCCGCCCCTTGTCCAGCTGATCCAGGCGGTCGAGACGGGGGGCCATGATCAGCATCGCGGCCGTGGCGAGGCCCGCGAGGATCAGCAGCACGATGCCGCTGCGCTGCTGGAGCCGCTGCCAGCGGGAGGGACCCATGCCGGGATGCAGGGCGCGGTAGCGGGAGGTTCGATGGCGATACATGGCGGCCCGGGGCGAAGGTTCCCCTCAGGTTACCGCCTGGACTGCGGGCGTCGCCAAGCGATCAGCCCAGGGCCAGCATCCGCTCCAGGGGCTGGAGGGCGCGGCGCCGCAGGGGCTCGTCCAGGAGGATCTCGGGTTTGAGGTCCCGGAGGCAGAGGTAGAGCTTCTCCAGGCTGTTCAGCTTCATGTAGGGGCACAGGCTGCAGTTGCAGCCGCTGTCGGCCGGGGCGGGGATCAGCGTGGCCTCGGGCCGCCGCTGGTGCATCTGGTGGAGGATGCCCGCCTCCGTGGCCACGATGAAGGCCTGGGCGTTGTCCTTGGCCACGAAGTTGAGCAGGGCGGCCGTGGAGCCCACGAAGTCCGCCAGCTGGCTCACGGTGGCGTCGCACTCTGGATGGGCGATGAGCTTGGCCTCGGGATGCAGGGCCTTGAGGGCCGCCAGGCGCTTGGCCGTGAACTGCTCGTGGACGATGCAGAAGCCCGGGAACAGCACCATGTCCCGGCCCGTCTGCTTCATGACCCACTTGCCCAGGTGACGGTCCGGCGCGAAGACGAGCTTGCGGTCCCTGGGGAGGCTCTCCACCACCCGCACGGCGTTGCTGCTGGTGCAGATGACGGTGCTGAGGGCCTTCACGCCGGCGGAGCAGTTGATGTAGCTCACCACGTCGTGATCCGGGTACTGCTTCAGCCACTCGGCGAAGTAATCAGCCGGGCAACGGTCCGCCAGGCTGCAGCCCGCGTCCATGTCCGGAATCACCACGGTCTTCGTGGGGTTGAGGATCTTGGCGGTCTCGGCCATGAAGTGGACGCCGCAGAAGGCGATGACGTCGGCGTCGGCCTTGGCGGCCTGTTGGCTCAGCTGGAGGCTGTCGCCTACGAAATCAGCCAGGTCCTGGATCTCGGGCTCCTGGTAGTAGTGGGCCAGGAGCACCGCCTTGCGCTCGGCCTTGAGGCGCCGGATCTCTGCCACTAGGTCGATGCCGGCGGGGATGCTCTCGAGGTCGGGGACGTAGGGGGCGGTCAGGTCCATGGCACTCATTCTAGGTCCTTGTCCAGAAACCGACGAATTCGGAGCCCGGGTTCCGGATGGTCGAACGCTTCGGCGAAGATCGCCCGCTCCCAGGCCAGCGCCGGGTTTCGCGGGAGGCCCTGCTGGTGTCTTTGGAGGTTTTCGAGAAGAGCCAGTGCCCGTTCACATGCATCACACCTTGTTGCCACAGGAAGGTTTCCGTTATCCTGGGGGCGGATCGCAGGGTCCAGGTGGATATGGGAATCCGATGGCCGCCCCGGTTGGGCGGACATCGGACCCCGTCTATTTGGATTCATGCCTAATCACCATTCCAGGGGGGCACACATGGCCAAGGCGCAGGCGCCAGACACTTCCAGCATCTCACGGCTGGATCAGATCAAGATCAGCCAGTACTTCGGCTGCAATACGTTCAGCGAGCGCACCATGCGCGAACGGCTGCAGAAGGATGTGTACAAGGCCTACCGCCAGGCGCTGAAGCGCGGCGAGGCACTGTCGCCCGAAGTGGCCAAGAGCGTGGCGCTCGCCATGAAGGAGTGGGCCCTGGAGCAGGGGTGTACCCACTTCACCCACTGGTTCCTGCCCATGACCGGCGCCACCGCCGAGAAGCATGACGCCTTCATCACCTGGGACGAACCCGGGGTCGTGATCGAGCGGTTCAGCGGCAGTCAGCTCATCCAGGGCGAGCCCGACGCCAGTTCCTTCCCCAGCGGCGGTCTGCGCGCCACCTTCGAGGCCCGCGGCTACACTGCCTGGGACCCTGCCAGCCCGGCCTTCATCATGGAAGGCCCCCTGGGCAAGACCCTCTGCATCCCGACAGCCTTCGTGGGGTATCACGGCGAGGCGCTGGACCACAAGGTGCCCCTCCTCCGCTCCATGGGCGTGGTCTCCGTGGCGGCCAAGAAGGCCCTCAGCCACTTCGGCGTGAACGCGGAATCCGTGGTCGCCCAGTGCGGCCCCGAGCAGGAGTACTTCGCGGTCGATATTGACCTGGCCCAGCAGCGCCCCGACCTGATGTTCGCGAACCGGACCCTCCAGGGCGCTCGGCCTCCCAAGGGCCAGGAGATGGAGGACCACTACTTCGGCAGCATCAAGGAGCGCGTCCTGGGCTTCATGCAGGACGTGGAATTGGAATGCTTCAAGCTCGGCATCCCCGCCAAGACCCGCCACAACGAGGTGGCCCCCAACCAGTTCGAGATCGCCCCCATCTATGAGGCGGCCAACCTGGCCAGTGACCACAACCAGCTGCTCATGGAGATCCTCAAGTCCGTGGGCGAGCGTCACAGCCTCGCCATCCTCCTGCACGAGAAGCCCTTCGCCGGCGTCAACGGCAGCGGCAAGCACGTGAACTGGAGCATCGCCACGGACGAAGGGCAGAACCTGCTGGAGCCTGGCAACACGCCTGAAGAGAACTTGCAGTTCCTCTACTTCCTCAGCGCCACCCTGAAAGCCATCCACACCCATGGCGGCCTGCTGCGGGCCTCCATCGCCTTCGCGGGGAACGACCACCGCCTAGGCGCCAACGAGGCGCCCCCGGCCATCATGTCCGCCTTCCTCGGCGCCCAGCTGAACCACATCCTGGATGCCATCGAAAAGGGCGATGCCGCCGACGCCTCCAGCCAGAAGATCATCGATCTCGGCATCGGCAACCTGCCGCGCATCGAGAAGGACGCCACGGACCGCAACCGGACCAGCCCCTTTGCCTTCACTGGCAACAAGTTCGAGTTCCGCGCCGTGGGATCCAGCCAGCCCATCGCCCTGCCCCTGACGGTGATCAACGCCGCAGTGGCCGAGGCCCTGGACGGCCTGAACGCCAAGCTGGAAGCCGAGCTCAAGGCCGGCAAGGAGCACAAGGCCGCAGTCCTCTCCGTGGTGCGCCAGGCCATCATCGAGACCAAGGCCATCCGCTTCGAGGGCAATGGCTACTCCGAAGAGTGGAAGGCCGAGGCCGAGCGCCGCGGCCTGCCCCATGCCAAGGACACCGTGGCGGCCCTCCATATCTGGGAGCAGCCTGCGGTCAAGGCCGTGCTCGCCGGACCTGGCATCCTCTCTGAGGGTGAGCAGGAGTCCCGGCTGCACATCCGGCACGAGGAGTACCAGAAGGTCATCGCCATCGAGACCCAGGTCCTGCGCCAGATGGCCGAGACCCAGATCCTGCCTTCCGTGACCGCCGACCTGGGCGCCCGGGCCGACAGCCTGGGCAAGCTGGCCGCCGCCGGCATCGAGGTTCCCGAGACCCTGAAAGCCGCCCTGCAGACCCAGGCCACCCTGGCGGGCGAGGCCCAGGCCCGGCTCGCCGCCATGAAGGCCGCCCTGGCCAAGGCCGAGGCGCTCGAGGATCTGCACGCCCGCACCGAGGCCTTCGGCAACGAAGTCAACCAGTCCAAGCACGCCCTCCGGGAAGTGCTCGATGCCCTCGAGGATGCCTGCGACGCCGACCTCTGGCCCCTGCCGAAGTACTGGCAGCTGCTGTCCCCCCTGCTCTAATCGTCCGCACCCACTCAGAACGGGCCGCTTCTGCGGCCCGTTCTGTCTATTCGAGGGTCACACCGCGCCCGCTGCGGATGCGCTGTTCGATCCGCGACGTGCTGTGGCCTGGCAGGAAGGGGATGAGCACCAGCTTTCCGCCCAGGCCCTCCACGAGGTCCCGGCCCACCACGGTCTCCGGGGTGTAGTCGCCGCCCTTCACCAGCACGTCGGGACGCAGGGCCCGGATGAGCTCGAGGGGGGTGTCCTCCTCGAAGCGCACCACGGCATCCACGCTGCGCAGCCCCAGTAGTATGGCGGCGCGGGCCGCCTCGTCCTGGAGGGGCCGGGAAGATCCCTTCAGCCGGGCCACGGAAGCGTCGCTGTTGAGGCCCACCACCAGGAAATCGCCCAGGGCCCGGGCATCGGCGAGGTACTGCACGTGGCCCGGGTGGATGAGGTCGAAGCAGCCGTTGGTGAAACAGAGGGTCACCGGCCGGGGCACTGCCTCAAGGAAGGCTTCGGGGGTCTGGAAGAAACGGGGCAGTGACGGCATCAAAGTACCTGGATAAAATCATCGGTTCGGGGACGATTCCCGGGAGAAGTCTGCCATGCCCCTCTATGAATACCGTTGCGAAGCTTGTGACCAGCCCGAAGAGAAGCTGGAGAGCCTCTCGGCTCCGACCTCGCATGGCTGCTCCAGTTGCGGTGCCCAGGATGGGATGAAGCGCCAGCTGTCCGTGGCCGCCTTCGCGCTCGCGGGGGCCGGCTGGTACAAGGGCGCGGCCTCGGAACCAGCGGCCCCTCCGGCCAAGACCGAGGCCACCAAGCCTGCCCACGGCTGTGCGGCCGGGGGTTGCGGCTGTCCCCTGGCCGGGTGATGTCCGCCTCAATTCACACTTGATGCGTTGACTTTCGGGGGCTTTCCGATAGCCTAGATGGTTCCGGCCCTGTGGGTCGGCGCAGGATTTCATCCGTCCGACGTTCCCCGGCGTGCCCGGCGAACCTCTCGGGCCCAGGCCCGGATCCACCGGTGCCTTCCTAGGAGGATGGTGTGCCTACCATCAATCAGCTGATCCGCTTTGGGCGGAAGACGTTCATCAACAAGACCAAGAGCCCCGCGCTCGACGCCTGCCCGCAGAAGCGCGGCGTGTGCACCCGCGTGTTCACCACCACCCCCAAGAAGCCGAACTCCGCGCTTCGCAAGGTGGCCCGCGTGCGCCTCACCAACGGCATCGAGTGCACGACCTACATCCCGGGCGTAGGCCACAACCTGCAGGAGCACAGCATCGTGCTCATCCGCGGCGGTCGCGTGAAGGACCTGCCGGGCGTGCGCTACCACGTGGTGCGCGGCACTCTCGACGCCACCGGCGTCGCCGGTCGCAACCAGTCCCGTTCCAAGTATGGCGCCAAGCGCCCCAAGGCTGGCGCTGCGCCGGCCAAGAAGAAGTAGGGAGGTAGACCATGGCTCGTCGCAATGCACCCGCCAAGCGTGAGATCCTCCCGGATCCCGTCTACAACAGCCTCACCGTCTCCAAGTTCGTGAACATCCTCATGGAGCGCGGCAAGAAGGCCACCGCCGAGCGCATCCTTTACGGAGCACTCGAGATCGTCGCCAAGAAGTCCGGGGAAGAGGCGTTGGAGGCCTTCCAGAAGGCCCTCAACAACATCAAGCCCTCGGTGGAAGTGAAGTCCCGCCGCGTGGGCGGCGCCACCTACCAGGTGCCCGTGGAGGTTCCCCAGAACCGCCGCCAGTCCCTGGCCATGCGCTGGCTGAAGACCTACTCCGCCTCCCGCGGCGAGCGCACCATGCGCGACAAGCTGGCCGGCGAGATCCTGGACGCCATGAACTTCCGTGGCGCCGCCATCAAGAAGAAGGACGACGTCCACAAGATGGCCGAGGCCAACAAGGCCTTCGCTCACTTCCGCTGGTAGCAGCCCATCTGACCGGAAGGAGCCGCCTCCTGGGCGGCTCCTTCCGCGAAGGTCTTTGAAGCACACCCGGATCTGTTTCCGTTTTGACCCTTTCAGGAGGCCGCTGTGGCCCGTCAGACCCCCCTCGAGCGCTACCGGAACATCGGCATCATGGCGCACATCGATGCCGGCAAGACCACCACGACGGAACGCATCCTCTTCTACACCGGCAAGATCCACAAGATCGGCGAGGTGCATGAAGGCGCTGCGACGACCGACTGGATGGTGCAGGAGCAGGAGCGGGGCATCACCATCACCTCCGCCGCCATCACCGCCGCCTGGACCGCCCAGACGGGCCAGCTGAAGGGCATCGAGCACCGCATCAACATCATCGACACCCCTGGCCACGTGGACTTCACGGCCGAGGTCGAGCGCTCCCTGCGCGTGCTGGACGGCGCCTGCGCCGTGTTCTGCGCGGTGGGCGGCGTCGAGCCCCAGTCCGAGACCGTGTGGCGCCAGGCCGACAAGTACGGCGTTCCCCGCATGGCCTTCGTGAACAAGATGGACCGCCCCGGGGCCGACTTCTTCCGCGTGGTCGAGATGATGAAGACCCGCCTGAAGGCGCGTCCCATGCCCATCCAGATCCCCATCGGCGCCGAAGAGGATTTCAAGGGCATCGTCGATCTCGTCATGATGAAGGGCCTGACCTTCGACGAGGGCGACAAGGGCTTCAAGGTCATCTACGGTGAGATTCCCGCGGATCTCGTGGAGACCGCCAAGGAATGGCGCGAGAAGATGATCGAGATGGTCGCCGAGACCAACGATGCGCTCATGGACAAGTATCTCGGCGGCGAAGAGCTGACCGAGGACGAGATCCGCACGGGCATCCGCACCGGCTGCATCAACCTCACCTTCACGCCGATGATGTGCGGCTCCGCCTTCAAGAACAAGGGCGTGCAGCCCATGCTCGACGCGGTCGTGAGCTACATGCCTTCGCCCCTGGACATTGCCGCCATCAAGGGCGTCGACTCCGATGGCAACGAGGTCGAGCGCAAGGCAGAGGACAAGGAGCCCTTCTCGGCCCTCATCTTCAAGATCATGGCCGACCCCTTCGTGGGTTCGCTGGCCTTCATCCGCGTCTATTCCGGCGTCCTCTCCGCGGGTTCCGGCGTCTACAACGCCGCAAAGGGCCGCCGTGAGCGCATCGGCCGCCTGCTGCAGATGCACGCCAACAAGCGCGAGGACATCGAGGAAGTCCGGACCGGCGACATCGCCGCTGCCGTGGGCCTGAAGGAAGTCCTCACCGGCCAGACCATCTGCGACGAGAACCACCCCGTGATCCTCGAGAGCATGGACTTCCCGGATCCCGTGATCCAGGTGGCCATCGAGCCCAAGACGAAGGCCGACCAGGAGAAGATGGGCGTGGCCCTGAGTCGCCTGGCGCAGGAGGACCCCACCTTCAAGGTGAAGTCGGACCCCGAGACCAACCAGACCATCATCGCCGGCATGGGCGAGCTTCACCTCGAGATCATCGTCGACCGCATGATGCGCGAGTTCAAGGTGGAAGCCAACGTGGGCAAGCCCATGGTGGCCTACCGCGAGACGATCCGGAAGCGCGTGGACGCCGAAGGCAAGTTCGTCCGTCAGTCCGGCGGCCGCGGCCAGTACGGCCACGTTCGGATGTATGTCGAGCCCAACGAGGCCGGCAAGGGCTACGAGTTCATCAACGACATCAAGGGCGGTGTCATTCCCAAGGAATACATCAAGCCCATCGACCAGGGCATCCAGGAGGCCATGCAGTCCGGCGTCCTCGCGGGCTACCCCTGCGTCGACATCAAGATCACCATCTACGACGGCAGCTACCACGATGTGGACTCCAACGAGATGGCGTTCAAGATCGCGGGCTCCATGGGCTTCAAGAACGGCTGCGAGAAGGCTTCCCCCGTAATCCTCGAACCGATCATGGCTGTCGAGGTCGTGGTCCCCGAGGACTACATGGGCGATGTCATCGGCAACCTGAACAGCCGCCGTGGCCGCATCGAGAACATGGAAGACCGGGCCGGCGTCAAGGTGGTCACCGCCAAGGTGCCCCTGGCCGAGATGTTCGCCTATTCGACCACCCTCCGCGGCATGACCCAGGGCCGCGGCAACTACACCATGCAGTTCTCGCACTACGAAGAAGCTCCCCGAAACGTGGCTGAAGAAATTGTTGCCAAAATCAAGGGCGCCAAGTAATTACAGATTTCGATTCACCATTTTACCCGCTGTTCCAGCCCCTCTCGGGGTGAGGCCATCCTTCGAACCGCAAGGTTGCCGGGCCTCTTGATCCACCGCTTCTCCCTCCGGGGGGTCGTGCGTTCTCTCAAATAGCCGTTGATTTTCCAGCGGCTTTTGTTATGCTGATCAGCCCTGTCCCTGTCGTTGGGACGGATTTACATGGGCGGTCAGCGCCCCACGTCTATGGACGGTCACCGTCCCAATGGAGTGAGCATGAAAGACAACATCCGCATCCGTTTGCGTGCCTTCGACCACCGTCTGCTCGACCAGAGCACCCGTGAGATCGTGGACACCGCCAAGCGCACGGGCGCCTCGGTGGCGGGACCCATCCCCCTCCCCACCCGGACGAACAAGTACACCGTCAACCGTTCCCCCCACGTGGACAAGAAGAGCCGGGACCAGTTCGAGATCCGCACGCACAAGCGGCTCCTTGACATCCTGAACCCGACCCAGAACACCGTGGACACCCTCATGCGCCTGGACCTGCCCGCTGGCGTCGACGTGGAGATCAAGGTCTTCAGCCGTCAGGGCAACCGGTAGAGGGGGAGAAAACATGTCCAAAGGAATCATCGGAAAGAAGCTGGGAATGACCCAGATCTTCAATGAGCAGGGCCAGATCGTCCCCGTGACGGTCATCCAGGCCGGTCCCTGCGTGGTCGTGCTGCGCAAGACCTCCGCCAAGGACGGCTACGAGGCCATCCAGATCGGCTTCGTGGATCCCAACGGCGGCAAGCGTGCCTCCAAGGCCGAGAAGGGCCACTGCGAGAAGCAGGGTGTCGCTCCGGTCCGCGTGCTCCGCGAGATCAAAGTCGACGCGACGGACGAGTCCAAGGCAGGCGACAGCGTCCTGGCCAGCGCCTTCGAGGCGAAGACCAAGGTCAACGTCACCGGCATCAGCAAGGGCAAGGGGTTCGCAGGCGTCATCAAGCGGCACCACTTCGCCGGCGGCCGCGCGACCCATGGCTCCATGTTCCACCGCGCGCCCGGCTCCATCGGCCAGTCCAGCTACCCGAGCCGCGTGTTCCCCGGCGTGCGCATGCCCGGCCACATGGGCGATGCCCAGGTGACCGTGCGCAACCTGGAAATCGCGAAGGTGGATGTCGAGAACAACCTGCTGCTCATCAAGGGTGCCGTCCCCGGCCCCAAGGGTGGGTACATCGTCATCAAGCAGGAGGCCTAGGATGGCAGCGTTCCAGCACCCCGTCGTCAACCTCGAGAACAAGCCCGCGGGCACCGTTGATCTGCTGCCCGAAGTGTTCAAGCTCGAAGACCTGAACCAGCACCTGATCTGGGAAGCGGTCCGCCACTTCCTGGCCAAGCGGCGCTCCGGCACCGCCAAGACCAAGGACAAGTGGGAAGTCAGCGGCTCCGGCAAGAAGCTCTGGAAGCAGAAGGGCACCGGCCGCGCCCGCGTGGGCTCCATCCGCAGCCCGCTGTGGAAGGGCGGCGGCACCACTCATGGTCCGCACCCCCGCTCCTACGACTACGCCTTCCCCAAGAAGGCCCGCCGCGCCGCCCTCCGCAACGCGCTCTCCGCCAAGCTGGCCAGCGGCCAGATCCTGGTGGTCGAGAACTGGGATGTCGCGTCCCACAAGACCAAGTCCCTGATCCAGACCCTCGGCAAGCTCGGCGTCACCGGTTCCGCCCTCCTGGTCGGCACCGAGGCCAGTGAGAAGCTCACGCTGGCCGCCGGCAACAACCCGCAGCTGCAGACCGTCGAGAGCCTGGGCGTCAACGTCTACGAGCTCCTCAAGTACGACCAGGTGATCTTCTCCAAGGAAGCCGTCCTGGCCCTCCAAGAGGTGGTGAAGCCATGACCAAGATCTTTGACGTGATCCGCAAGCCCCTGCTCACCGAGAAGGGCCAGATCCTGCGCGAAAAGAACATCCAGGTGTTCGAGGTGGCCACCTGGGCCACCAAGCACCAGATCAAGGAAGCTGTGGAGCTCCTGCTCCAGTCCAAGGTGAAGGCCATCCGCACCGTGCGGATCCCCAGCCGGACCAAGCGCCTGGGCCGCTTTGTCGGGACCTCCAATCCCCGCAAGAAGGCCTATGTCGAACTCGCCGAGGGCGCACCCGCGTCCGAGTAAGGCGAATCCGACTCTCTCCGGCGGACGGAAAAGCTTTGCCCACTATCGCCCGCCCCTTTCAACCCTGAGGCAAGAGGACAACCATGAGCATCAAGCAGCTCAAGCCCACGACCCCCGGTCAGCGCGGCATGTCCAAGTCCGGTTTCGAGGAAATCACCACGGATACGCCTGAGCGTTCCCTGATGGCCAAGAGAAACCGAACTGGAGGCCGCTCCAACACCGGCCGGATCACCACCCGCCACATCGGCGGTGGCCACAAGCGCCAGTACCGCATCATCGACTTCAAGCGCAACAAGCTGGAAGTCCCCGCCAAGGTCGCGACCATCGAGTACGACCCCAACCGCACCGCCCGTATCGCCCTGCTGGTCTACGCCGACGGCGAGAAGCGTTACATCCTGGCTCCGGACGGTCTGGAAGTGGGCCGCACCGTGGTGGCCGGCAAGAACGCCGACATCCTGGTGGGCAACGCCCTCCCCCTCCGGAACATCCCGGTCGGCAACACCGTCCACAACATCGAGATGAAGCCCGGCAAGGGTGGCCAGATCGCCCGTGCCGCTGGTACGTTCGCCCAACTCGTGGCCAAGGAAGACGATTACGCCCAGCTCCGCATGCCCTCGGGTGAGATTCGCAAGATCCACCTCGAGTGCTACGCGACCATCGGCACCGTCGGCAACCTTCAGCACGAGAACATCCAGATCGGCAAGGCTGGTCGCACCCGCTGGAAGGGCATCCGCCCGACCGTCCGCGGCGTGGTCATGAACCCGGTCGACCACCCGCATGGTGGCGGCGAGGGTCGCACGTCCGGTGGTCGTCACCCCGTGACGCCCTGGGGCCAGCCGACTCGCGGATACAAGACCCGTGGCAACCGTCGCACGGACAAGTTCATCGTCAAGCGGATCAACTAGGAGACACGACAATGGCACGATCCCTGAAAAAAGGTCCGTTCATTGACGCCCACCTCCAAAAGAAGGTGGAAGTCGCCTCGGCGTCCAACGACAAGCGCGTGATCAAGACCTGGTCACGTCGGTCGACGGTCGTTCCGCAGATGATCGGACTGACCCTCGCCGTGCACAACGGCAACAAGTTCATTCCTGTGTATGTCACCGAAAACATGGTCGGCCACAAGCTGGGCGAGTTCGCCCTGACCCGCACGTTCAAGGGTCACGCTGGCAAGGCCGACACCAAGGCGAAGGGGAAATAGCGATGGCTGATATCGTTTCCACCGCCACCGTTCGCCACCTGCGCGGCTCGGCCCAGAAGGCCCGCCTCGTGGTGGACCTCATCCGCGGCAAGCATGTCGGCGAGGCCCAGTGGGTGCTTCAGCAGGCCAAGAAGTACGCCGCCGCCCCCATCCGCAAGCTGCTCGATTCTGCCGTGGCCAACGCCATCGACAAGAATCCCTCTGTCAATCCGGACCAGCTTCTGGTGCAGACCGCGTTCGTGGACGAAGGCTTCCGCATGAAGCGCGTCCGCCCTGCGCCCATGGGTCGTGCCTATCGGGTTCAGAAGCGCACCTGCCATATCACCATCCAGCTCGCGTCCGCGGCCGGGGAGGAGTAGTCATGGGTCAGAAGGTCCACCCGTACGGGTTCCGTCTCATCTACCAGAAGAACTGGCACAGCAAGTGGTTCTCCAAGCGGGACTACGCCCTCCTGCTTCATGAGGACATCAAGCTCCGCCGCGAACTGAAGAAGCAGCTGCACAGCCTGAACGCGATGATCTCGAAGATCGACATCGAGCGCGCCGCCGACAAGGTGACCGTGCGCATCTACACTGCCCGGCCAGGCATCGTGATCGGCCGCAAGGGCGCCGAGATCGACAAGCTCCGCGAAGACCTCCAGAAGCGCCTGAACCGTCCCGTGTCCGTCGACATCCAGGAGATCAAGAAGCCTGAGGTTGATGCCCAGCTCGTGGCCGAGGGCGTCGCCCAGCAGCTCGAGCGCCGCATCGCCTTCCGCCGCGCCATGCGCAAGGCGGAGGAGGCCGCGATCCGCTTCGGCGCCAAGGGCTTCAAGATCAAGGTTTCCGGCCGCCTGAACGGCGCGGAGATCGCCCGGACCGAGGACTACCTCTCCGGCCAGATGCCCCTGCAGACCATCCGCGCGGGCGTTGACTACGGTTTTGCCGAAGCCCACACGACCTACGGGATCATCGGCATTAAGGTCTGGGTGAACCTGGGTGACCTGGTCGCCGAGACCGTGAAGCGCTGAGGTGAATCCATGCTGATGCCCAAGAAGGTCAAAAACCGCAAAGTTCAGAAGGGCCGCACCCGCGGTGTCGCCACCCGTGGCAACGATCTCGCCTTCGGCGATTTCGGCCTCAAGGCGATGGAACACTGCTGGCTCACCAACCGTGAGATCGAAGCCGCCCGTATCGCCATGACCCGCCACATCAAGCGCGGCGGCAAGATCTGGATCCGCATTTTCCCCGATCGTCCCACCACCTCGAAGCCCGCGGAAACCCGCATGGGCTCCGGCAAGGGGGCTCCGGACGGCTGGGTGGCGGTGATCCGCCCCGGTCGCATCCTCTTCGAGATGGAGGGCGTGACCGAGGAAATCGCGCGCGAGGCGCTGCGCCTGGCCCAGATGAAGCTGTCCGTGGCGTCCGAGTTCATCACCCGCACGCCGCCGGAGGAGTGAGAGCCATGACCAAGAAGAACCCCTTTTCCGATTTGACCGGCAAGAGCGTCGAGGAACTCGCGCAGCTGGAGGCCGAACTGGCCGCCAAGCGCTTCACCCTCCGCTTCCAGCACGCCGTGGGCCAGGTCGAGAACACCGCCGAGATCCGCAAGACTCGCCGTGAGCTCGCCCGTGTCAAAACCGCCCTGGCTACCAAGCTGGCCTAGGAGATCCCATGAGCCTCGAAAACAAGATGACCCGTAACGGCATTGTGGTCTCCAACAAGGCCGACAAGACCGTGGTAGTGAAGGTGGAGCGCAAGTTCCAGCACCCGCTCTACCACCGCACCGTCAAGCAGACCGCCAAGTTCATGGCCCACGACGAGACCAACGCCTGCTCCATCGGCGATGTGGTCAAAATCGTGGAGACCCGCCCCCTTTCCAAGCGCAAGCGCTGGGCCGTCCTCGAGATCGTCCAGAAGGCCGGCGAGTAAGGAGCTCCAATGATCCAGATGGGAACCATGCTCACCGTCGCCGACAACTCCGGCGCCAAGAAGATCTGCTGCATCCTGCCCCTGGGCGGCGGTGTGGGCAAGATCGCCCAGCTTGGCGACGTGATCACCGCCTCCGTCAAGGAAGCGATCCCCGGCGGCACCGTCAAGAAGAAGGCTGTCGTCCAGGCCGTCATCGTCCGCCAGCGCAAGGCCTACCGCCGCAAGGATGGCTCGTACATCCGCTTTGACGAAAACGCCGCCGTCATCATCAAGAAGGACGGCGAGCCCGTCGGCACCCGCGTGTTCGGCCCCGTGGCCCGCGAGCTGCGCGAGCGGAAGTACATGAAGATCGTCTCCCTCGCCCCTGAGGTGCTGTAATGGAAGCCACCACCACCAAGATGAAGCTCAAGAAGGGTGACCAGGTCGTGGTCATCGCCGGCAAGGAAAAGGGCAAGACGGGCACCGTCACCAAGGTCAGCCCCGCCACCAACCACGTGCTCGTGGCCGGCCTGAACATGATCAAGAAGGCCACCAAGCCCAACCCCCAGACCGGCGAGGGTGGCGGGATCATCGAGAAGGAGGCCCCGATCCACGCCTCCAACGTGATGCTCCTCGACCCGAAGACGGGCAAGGGCACCCGCAAGCGTCCTCAGTAATTCGCTTTCCATCCTTCCGCTTTCGTGGGAGGATGGTCGTTCTGCCCCGTGCGCGGGGTGGGCATCCTGGGCGCATTCCGCGCCATGACAACCGAGGTTGGGGGGAAACGGGCCGGACCGCCGTCCCAAGCCCCCCCGCTCTCCCGAACCCCTGGGGCATAGCCGCCCCTCGGAAATGGAGGAATCCATGACTGCCACGCAAGGCCATGCGGAGCCCCGCATCAAGGCGCGATACCACCAGGAGGTGGCGTCCAAGCTGAAGGAAGAGTTTGCCTTCTCTTCCGCCATGCAGGTGCCGCGCCTGCAGAAGATCGTCATCAATATGGGCGTCGGCGACGCCATCCAGAACATCAAGGTGCTGGATGTGGCCGTGGACGAGCTCACTGCCATCGCAGGCCAGAAGGCCGTGGTCCGCAAGGCCAAGAAGAGCGTCGCCCAGTTCAAGCTGCGCGCCGGCATGCCCATCGCCTGCATGGTGACCCTGCGCGGTCCCAGGATGTGGGAGTTCTTCGACCGCCTGGTGACCCTGTCCCTGCCCCGTGTCCGTGATTTCCGCGGCGTGCCCACCAAGTCCTTCGACGGCCGCGGCAACTACACCCTGGGCCTCAAGGACCAGCTGATCTTCCAGGAGATCGACTACTCCAAGGTGGACAAGATGAAGGGCATGAACATCACGTTCGTGACCACCGCTGCCAACGACGCCGAAGCGCGGGCCCTGCTGGCCCACCTCGGTATGCCCTTCCGCAAATAGCCAAGGAGATCATACCGATGGCCAAGATTTCCAAGATCGTCAAGGATTCGCGCAAGCCGAAGTTCTCGACCCAGCACCGCAATCGTTGCAAGTGCTGCGGCCGGCCCCGAGGTTATATGCGCAAGTTTGAACTTTGCCGTCTGTGCTTCCGCAAGTTCGCCCTCAATGGCGAGCTGCCGGGCGTCCAGAAGAGCAGCTGGTAGGAGAGGGGACCAATGAATACCGATCCCATCGCTGATTACCTCACCCGCATCAGGAACGGCATCATGGCCGGTCACGATGCCGTGGTGGTGCCCGCCTCCAAGATCAAGGCCGGTCTCTGCGGCATCTTGAAGCAGGAAGGCTACATCCACTCCTTCAAGCAGGTGGAGCATGAGGGGCGTGACTACCTCATCGTCAACCTGAAGTACGTGAAGGACAAGGAGAACGTGATCCACGGCCTGCGCCGCGTCTCGCGTCCCGGTCTGCGCATCTACACCGGTGCGCAGGACATCACGGACGTCCACGGCGGCCTCGGCATCGCCATCCTGTCCACCCCGAAGGGTCTCCTGACGGGCAAGGACGCCAAGAAGCAGAACGTCGGCGGCGAAGTCCTCGCCCACGTCTGGTAACCCATCCTGAAATGGGCGGAATCTCCGCCCTCATCTAAGGAATCACCCATGTCTCGAATCGGAAAGAAGCCCGTGACGCTGCCCAAGGGCGTGAAGGTCACAGTCGCCGGGTCCGAGGCCATTGTCGAGGGCGCCAAGGGCAAGCTCAGCTGCCCGATCCCCGCTGGGATCACGCTCGACATTCAGGCCGACTCCGTTGTCCTCTCCCGCATCAATGACGAGGCCCAGAACCGGGCCTACCATGGCCTGACCCGTGCTCTTCTTGGCAACGCCGTCACCGGCGTGACCGAGGGCTGGAAGAAGGAACTCGACATCGTCGGCGTCGGCTACAAGGCCGCCATGGAGGGGGCCAAGCTCAAGCTCGAACTTGGCTACAGCCACCCCATCAACTATGAGGCCCCCGCCGGCATTGAGATGGCCGTCGAGAAGACCACCCACATCGTGGTGACCGGCATTGACCGGCAGCTCGTGGGCCAGGTCGCGGCCGACATCCGGAAGTTCCGCAAGCCCGAGCCGTACAAGGGCAAGGGTGTCAAGTACACCGGCGAAGTCATCCGCCGCAAGGCCGGCAAGACCGGGAAGTAAGGGGAACCCATGGCGAACGAGATCCAGATTCGACGCGACAAAGTCAAGGCCCGCATCCGGGGCCGTGTGAGCGGCACGCCCGAGCGGCCCCGCCTCACCATCTACAAGAGCCTGAAGCGCATCTATGTGCAGGCGGTGGACGACACCAAGGGCATCACCCTTGCGTCCGCCAGCAGCCTGGAGAAGGACCTGCGCGCTTCACTAAAGAACGGCGCGAACATCGAGGCCGCGAAGGCCGTTGGTGCCAGCATCGCCGCCCGCCTGAAGGAGAAGGGCATCACCTCGGTGGTGTTCGACCGGAACGGCTACGTCTACCACGGCCGCGTCAAGGCGCTGGCTGACAGCGCCCGCGAAGCCGGGCTTCAGTTCTAGGGGATGACCATGGCGATCGCAGAAGTCAAAGACAACAGGGAATCCCGCAACTCCGAAGCTGGTGAGTTCAAGGACCAGGTCATCTACGTGGGCCGCGTTACCAAGGTGGTGAAGGGGGGCAAGAATTTCTCCTTCTCCGCGCTGGTGGTTGTGGGCGACGGCAATGGCAAGGTCGGCTTCGGTCTCGGCAAGGCCCTCGAAGTGCCCTCCGCCATCAAGAAGGGCATCGAGAGCGCCAAGCGCAACATGATCCGGGTCCCCCTCACCCCGAACGGCAGCCTGCCGCACCCGGTGACGGGCATCTTCGGCTCCGGCAGCGTGCTGCTGAAGCCCGCCCCCGAGGGCACCGGCATCATCGCCGGCGCCGCGGTCCGCGCGATCATGGAAGCAGCCGGCATCCACAACGTGATGACAAAGAGCCTGGGCTCCTCCAACCCACACAACGTGGTTCGCGCCACGTTCGAAGGGCTGCGGGAACTCATGGATCCCTACACGGTCCTGACCAATCGGGGCCTGGATCAGGCGGAGGCTTAACATGTCGCAGTTCATCGGCAAGCAGGTGGTGCTGACCCTCAAGCGCTCCATCATCTGCACCACTCCCAAGCACCGCGCCTTCATGCAGACCCTCTGCCTGAAGCGCCCCGGCGACACCCGCGAATGCGAATACACCCCCAACGTCCACGGGATGGTCAAGCTCGTTCCCCATCTCATCGACGTCAAGGTGAAGGGGTAGACCATGAAGCTCAACGAACTCCGCCCTGCTGAGGGCGCCACCAAGAACCGCAAGCGGCTCGGCCGCGGCAAAGGCTCGGGCACCGGCAAGACCTCCGGTCGCGGCGAGAAGGGCCAGAAGTCCCGTTCCGGCTATCGCGGCAAGCGCGGCTTCGAGGGCGGCCAGATGCCCCTCGTCCGTCGCCTGCCCAAGCGCGGCTTCACCAACATCTTCGCTCCGGAAACCAAGGAGATCACCCTCAGCCTCATCTCCATCCACTTCAAGGATGGCGAGTCGGTGACCCTCGAGGCGCTCCGCGACAAGAAGCTCGTGAACTCCCGTGTGGAGAAGATCGTGGTGTTGGCCAGCGGGGAACTCACCACCAAGGTGAACGTTGTCGCCGACCGCATCACCAAGGGCGCCCGGGAAGCCATCCTGGCCAAGGGCGGCACCATCCAGGAGCCCGCCGCGAAGTTGGCCGAGTAACTGCCCATGAACCGCCTCAGGAACCTCTTCGCGATTCCGGAGCTGCGCAAGCGGCTCCTGTTCACCCTGCTCCTCCTGGCCATCTACCGGCTGGGCGTGCACGTCAGCGTGCCCGGGGTGAACGCCGAGAACCTGGCGGCCGCGCTTCGTCGTGGCGGTGGCGGACTTTTTGACGTCATCGACCTCTTCTCAGGCGGCGCCTTCAAGAAGTTCTCGGTCTTCGCCCTCGGCATTGCCCCCTACATCACGGCCAGCATCGTGCTGCAGTTGATGGGCGCCGTCGTTCCCTACCTGGAGAACCTCCAGAAGAAGGAAGGCGAGGCCGGCCGGGCGAAGATCAACCAGTGGACCCGCTATCTGACCGTCGCCCTGGCCTTCGTCCAGGGGCTGGGCATCGCCTCCCTGGCCCAGAGCCAGAACGCCCCTGGCCTGGAAGTCGTGACCAGTTCCATCTCCCCGACGGCCTTCCGCTTCCTGGCTGCCTTCACCCTGGCCGTGGGCACCATGTTCGTCATGTGGATCGGCGAGCAGATCACCGAACGGGGCATCGGCAACGGCATCAGCCTGCTGATCTTCGCCGGCATCGTGGCGGGTCTGCCCCAGGCACTCACCACCCTCACGGTGATGATCACCCAGTCCTTGAAGGGCGGTGCCAACGTCCCGCCTCCGGGCATCTTCATCCTGCTCATCGCAGCCATGATCGTGGTGCTCCTGGCCGTGGTCCTGGTGGAGAACGCCTACCGACGCATTCCCATCCACTATGCCCGCCGGGCCGACTCCGCCGGAATGTCCAGCCAGCGCAGCTCCTACATGCCCCTGAAGGTGAACACCGCCGGCGTCATGCCCGTCATTTTCGCCAGTTCGGTGATCTTCTTCCCGGCGACCATCGCCCAGTTCACCCGCTGGGAGTGGCTGGCCAAGGCCGCGGCCTACGTGAGCCCGCAGACCCACTTCTGGGTCTACACCCCGGTCTTCGTGGGCGTGGTGATCTTCTTCGCCTTCTTCTACACCAGCATCGTCTTCAATCCCGATGAGACCGCCGAGAACATGAAGCGGTCCGGGGGCTACATCCCGGGCATCCGCCCCGGGAAAGAGACCAGCATCTTCATGGATGGAATCCTGTCCAAGCTGACCTTCGTGGGCGCCATCTACCTCGCCCTGGTCTCCCTGGTGCCCCTGCTCATCACCAATAACATCCAGGGCCTCAACTTCTACTTCGGCGGCACCAGTCTGCTGATCGTGGTGGGCGTGGCCATGGACAGCGCCGCCCAGCTGGAAAGCCTGCTGGTCATGCGCCGCTACGACGGTTTCCTTGAGAAGGGCCGCATTCGCGGTCGCTCCACCCGCGGGGGGGGCGCATGACCCTGACGGCGAGCATTCTCCTCGGAGCCCCGGGCTCTGGGAAGGGCACTCAGGCCAAGCGCCTGGTGGAAACATTCTCTTTGACTCACCTGTCAACCGGTGACATTCTGAGAGATGCCGTCTCGAAAGGGACGGAGATCGGCCTGAGGGCGAAAGCCATCATGGCCGAGGGAAAACTGGTGGACGACGACACCGTCAACGGACTTGTCTTTGCGCGGCTGCTGGACGAGACCTCTGACGTGCTGTTTGACGGCTACCCACGCACCCTTCAGCAAGCTCAAGCCCTGGAAGACTTCCTCTCCTCCAAAGGCATGAAGGTCGGGCACGTGGTATTGGTCGATGTCCCCCAGGAGGTCCTGGAAGCCCGTGTGGTGGGCCGACGCGTCTGCAGCAGCAATGCCTGCGGCGCCATCTACCACCTGGAGTCCAAGCCCCCCAAGCAAGGCGGTGTCTGCGATGTGTGCGGAAGTCCCCTGAAGCACCGCACCGACGACACCTCAGAGGCCTTCCAGAGCCGGATGGGCGAGTTCAACTCGACCTTCCAGCCCCTTCTGGGCTTCTACAAGCATCGGCCGAACTTCCGGAGCGTGGATGGCAATCGCCCACCGGAGCTGGTGTTTGAATCGCTGCGTCACGTCTTCGGAGAACACGCTTGAGCAAAGAAGAAGCCATTGAGCTGGAAGCCACAGTGGTCGAGGCCTTGCCCAACGCAGTCTTCCGGGTCGAACTGGAGAACAAACACCAGGTGCTGGCGCACATCAGCGGAAAGATGCGCAAGAACTTCATCCGCATCCTTCCCGGTGACCGGGTCCTCGTCGAGGTGACCCCTTACGACCTCACCCGTGGCCGCATCATCTACCGATTCAAGTAAACGAGAGGACACCATGAAAGTACGGCCCTCCATCAAGAAGCTGTGCGAGCACTGCAAAGTGGTCCGGCGTGAAGGTATCAACCGGATCATCTGCAAGAAGAACCCCAAGCACAAGCAGCGTCAGGGTTAAGGAGAAACGATGGCACGCATCTCAGGCATTGATCTGCCCATCGGCAAGCGCATCGAGATCGCGCTCACCTACATTTTCGGCATCGGGCGCGCCAAGGCGCACAGCATTCTGACGCGCGCGAAGGTTGATTTCGGCACCAAGGTGCGCGATTTGACCGAAGACGAGGTCGGCCGCATCCGCCGCGTGATCACGTCCGAAGAGACGGTTGAGGGCGACCTCCGCAAGAACATCTCTCTGGACATCAAGCGGCTCATGGACATCGGCTGCTACCGCGGCCTGCGTCACCGGAAGGGGCTTCCCGTCCGTGGCCAGCGCACGCACACCAACGCCCGCACCCGCAAGGGCAAGCGACGCACCGTAGCCGGCAAGAAGAAGTAAGGCGAGGAGCACATGGCCAAGACTCAGACCCGGACCGCCGGTAAAAAGGTGGTCAAGAAGAAAGAGAAGAAGAACGTTCCCCATGGCGTGGCTCACGTCCAGGCGTCCTTCAACAACACGATCATCTCCATCTCCGATCCGATGGGGAACATGCTCTGCTGGGCTTCCAGCGGCAACCAGAACTTCCGTGGCACCCGCAAGGGCACGCCGTTCGCCGCTCAGGTGGCCGCCGGCGTCGCTGCCGAAGCCGCCAAGGAGCAGGGCGTTCGTTCCGTGGACGTTCGCGTCAAGGGCCCCGGGGCCGGTCGTGAGAGCGCCATCCGCGCCCTCAACGCCGCAGGCATCCAGGTGACCAGCATCCGCGACGTCACCCCCATCCCCCACAACGGCTGCCGGCCGCCCAAGCGGCGCCGGGTTTAAGAGAGGAGGAGAGACATGGCACGTTACACCGACGCCGTTTGCCGCCTCTGCCGCCGCGAGGGCATGAAGCTTTACCTCAAGGGCGAGCGCTGCTTCAAGGAGAAGTGCTCGTTCGAAACCCGCAAGGGCAAGATCCCCGGCCAGCATGGCGCGGGGAAGATCAAGAAGCCCACCGGCTATGCCCTGCAGCTTCGCGAGAAGCAGAAGGTCAAGCGCATCTACGGGGTGCTCGAGAAGCAGTTCCGCCACTACTTCGAGAAGGCCGACGCCAAGAAGGGCGTCACCGGCCACAACCTGCTCGGCTTCCTCGAATGCCGCCTGGACAACGTGATCTACCGCCTGGGCTTCGCCTCCAGCCGGTCCGCCGCGCGCCAGATGGTCATGCACGGCCACGTGCTGGTCAACGGCAAGCGGGTGGACATCCCCTCCTTCCAGGTCAAGCCTGGCCAGGCAGTGGAACTGGGCACGCGCGCCAAGGAGAACGACGGCGTCAAGTCCTCCGTCGAGACCTCCGCTGGCCGTGGCATTCCCAAGTGGCTCACCCTGGACGCCGCCGCCTTCAAGGGACAGGTGCTAGCCGCACCCACCCGTGAGGACATCACCCTCGACATCAACGAGCAGCTGATCGTTGAGCTGTATTCCAAGTAAGGGGGACGGATGCTGAATCTCAGCGATTTCCAGAGGCCGCGTTTTGCCGAGGTGACCCCCGGGTCCCTCACGGACTCCTACGGGGAGTTCGTGGCCTACCCCTTCGAGCGTGGCTTCGCCACGACCGTCGGGCACAGCGTCCGGCGGGTGCTGCTCAGCAGCATCCAGGGCGCTGCCATCACCAACGTCCGCATCAAGGGCGTCATGCATGAATTCACCACCCTTCCCGGGGTCTGGGAGGACATCACCCACGTCCTGCTGAACCTCAAGGAAGTGCCCTTCAAGCTGCACAGCAGCGAGCCCCAGACGGTGACCATTTCCGCCAAGGGTGAGGGCACCGTGACCTCAGCCGCCATCCGCTGCAACCAGAACGTGGAAGTCGTGGATCCAAACATCCACATCGCCACCCTGGGCGAAGAAGGTGAACTGGAGATCGAGATGGTGGTCAGCCTGGGCCGCGGATTCATCACCGCGGACCGCAACCATAGCGAGACCCTGGGCCTCGGCTTCATTCCCATGGACGCCAACCACAGCCCCATCATCCGGGTGAACTACATCGTCGAACCCGCCCGAGTGGGCCAGAGCACGGACTACGAAAAGCTCACCCTCCAGGTCTGGACCAACGGCGCCGTCAATCCCAAGGAAGCCGTCTCCGATGCGGCCCTCATCCTGCGCGATCACTTCCTCGTGTTCGCCCGTCAGGACGAGGACTTCACTGAGATGGAAATGGGTGCCGCCACCCTCGGCAGCGAAGCCGCCAACACCTGGCTCGGCAAGTCCGTCGAGGAACTCGAACTCTCCGTGCGGGCCAACAACTGCCTCCGCAACGCCAACATCACCACCATCGGCGAGCTGGTCCAGCGGACCGAGGCCGAGCTGATGAAAACCAAGAACTTCGGCAAGAAGTCGCTCCAGGAGATCAAGGACGAGCTCGCTCGTATCGGCCTCTCCCTCGGCATGCGGCTCGAGCAGGAAGTGTAAGGAGCCCCCATGCGTCACAACGTTTCCGGCAAGCGCCTGGGCCGCACCACCAACCAGCGCAAGGCCCTCATGAAGAACCTCGCGACCGCCCTCATCGAGAGCGAGCGCATCGAGACCACCCTGGTGAAGGCGAAGGAACTCCGCATGTATGTGGAGCCCTTCATCACCCTCGCCAAGGATGACACCGTGGCCAACCGTCGCCTGGCGATGGCCCGTCTCGGAAGCAAGGACGCGGTCCAGAAGCTGTTCGGCGCCGACTTCCGCAAGCGTTTCGAGAGCCGTCCCGGTGGCTACACCCGCATCCTCAAGGTTGGCCATCGCCTTGGCGACGCGGCTGACATGGCCCTCATCGAGTTCGTGGACTACACCCTCCCCGAGCCGAAGGCCGAGGACGCGGAGTAGGACGACAACCCATTCGGGGGCGTCGCGCTACGCGAACCTCCCCGAAGCCTGCAAGCCAAGGCCCGGCCCAGCCGGGCCTTGGCTTTTTCCCTGCGGGCACCCTCGAACCTCACCCCACGGTCCAGGAGCCGCTTGATTCTTCTTCTGAATCGTCGAGGACCAGCGCCTTCCTCAGGCGTCGCGACCGAACCACGGTCACGGTGCAGGGTGCCTGGGCAGCGACCTGGCTGGACACACTGCCCAGGAGGGATCGGCGCAGCGAGCTGGCCCGGGCCCCGATGACAAGGTGGTCCACATGGTTGGCGTTCGCGTACTGGAGGATGGCGGAGGCCGGGTCGGGTGATTCGAGCACGTGGTAGGTGATCCGGGCCTCTTCAAGGTCCAGGGGGATGGCCCAGCTGCGTAGCTCCACCAGTCGTTGGTGGTGGATGTTGCGTCCCTGGGCATCCAGGGTCTGGTCCAGCGTGATGCGCCCCTGCTTGAGGACATTGATGCAGGCGACCCGAGCCCCGGGCAGGGTTGGGAGCATCCGGGAGACCATGGTGCGGAGGGTCTCCGCGATGGGAGCCGCCTCCACTGACAGGTCGATGGCCACGGCCAGGATGGGGGCATCTCCGTCATGGCGGGCCGGGGCCTTCGCTTTAGGAAGGGCGAGTTGGTGGTCCGCGAAGCGTCGCCGGATGACGGTCAGGAAGGGATCTTGTCTCAGCTTCTCTGAGCGGGTGGTCAGCTTGATCTGGTCCGGGTGCTGCAAGGCCACACCGAGGTGGCCGGCAGTCGGGAATCGCCAGGCTGGATGGACCTCGAGGCACCGGAGGATGACCTCCTGCAGCCAGGGCGGACAATCCGGGACCAGCCTGCGGGGCGGCACCGGATCCCGCCATAGGCGCCGCTTGAGCCCGGAGAGGCGCTGGGGGTCCCCGAAGGGGCGGACGCCGGTGAGGAAGAAATACATCAGGACGCCCAGGGCGAACTGGTCGCTGCGGGGATCCTTGCGGTGGCCCAGCACCTGCTCCGGGGCCATGTAGGGAGCGGTTCCGTAGGGCAGGCGGAACTCCTCACCCATGAGGTCCGGGAGCTCATCGTGGTGGGAGAGGCCGAAATCGACCAGGACCAGTTCCCCGGTGGGTCGGGTCAGCAGGTTGGAGGGCTTCACATCGAGGTGCACCACGTGCTGCCGGTGGATGTCGTCCAGGGCCGTGGCGATGCTCCGGCCCAGCGAGGCGACTTCCGTCCAGGGAAGGGGCAGCCGGAGCAGCGTGGGCAGAAGGGATGGGCCAGGAATCCGCTCCATGACGAGATAGGGCTGGACGCCGAAATCCCCTTGGGCGAGGAAGCGGGGGACATGCGGGCCAGACAGCCGTGGCAGGATCATCGCCTCCATCTCGAAGCCGACGATGGCCGCGGGATCGATGCCCTCCGACATCAGGGGCACCTTCATGACCAGGGGCCCGCTGAGGTCCGGGTGGCTCACGCTCCAGATCGAGGCCATGACGCCGCGGTGGAGTCGCTCCCCGATGAGGTAACCATCGAGCGTGGCCCCACTTTCGATGTGCGCCCGGTTCATGGTTCAGCGCCCTTTCGTAAGCCGGTGCGCCAGGGAGGGGGGGAGGCCCGCGCGAAGGATGGCAAGGGCAGCTGCCTCCACATCGTAGGGCACGCGGAAGTGGGTGATCTCAGCTCGGTCCGTGTCAAGGATGGCATAGGCGGCGCTGGGATCGCCGTCCCGCGACTGGCCAACGGCTCCCACCACGGTGAGCCAGCGACGGTGGCGAGGGAGTGGCACGGGAACCGATGGCACGGGCTGGAAAGACACCAGTTGTCCCGTGGCGGTGATGCCATGCAGGGCCGGGAGGTGGGTGTGTCCGCAGAACACGGTCTGGGCGCGGCTGGCTTCCAAGGCCCGCTTGGCCGCTGGGCCATCGTTTACATAGGTCCAGTCCGGGTAGGTCTGGGGGCTTGCATGGACATAGAGTCGTGTGTCGTCTTCGAAGCGCATGGGGAGGCTGGCCAGGAACTCACGCTCGTTCGGTCCGAGCTGTCCACGTGTCCAGGCCATGGCGATCTCAGCGTCGGAGGTCATGCTTTCGCGGGATTCGGCAATCGCATGGTCATGGTTGCCGGCCACCGCGATGGCCCCGCGGGCCGTGGCTTCCATGATCCGCTCCACCACGTCATGTGGTTCCGGGCCGTAGCCGACATAGTCGCCGAGAAAAACAGAGCGGGTTGCACCCTGGGCCTTGGCGTGGGCCAGGCAGGCATCCAGCGCACGCCGGTTGGCGTGGATGTCGGCCATGAGTGAAATGCGCATGAGCGTCCTGAGGCGTGGGGATCCAGAACCATGATAAGAGCCGGGCAGGCGACAAAGCCCTCGAACTCCCGCCCGTTATGTCGATTGATGGAGGTGCGGGAGAGTAAGACGGTGGATGCACCTGAAACTACCGGGAAAATGCCATTCGACCTGATGCCTGTCATAACCATGGTATTCGGAAGGCCGTGTTGAAAACAAAAAGACGATCCAAAGATCATTTGTATTCAGGGGTTGGGTCGTCTTTTCCTACCGCGAAGATTGTGAAATTTTTCTTGGAACTCGCTTGACCTTACCCCAGGGAAAGCGTTAGCTAAGGGCAGCCTACCCAAACCAAGCGTCCCGAATGATGGCGAACCCATCTCGGTTCTCATAGCAAGTTGCTCCCTTCGCCCCCTAATCACGGGCGATTCGGGTTGTTGTCACGACTAGTGCCAGCGCCCGTCTCCACCCGTTTTGAGTTCTCATTTCACTTCCCTTTTCCCAGGAGGCACCACGTATGGCTCTTGCAACCGAGCAAGTCGCAGCCAAGACCCCGCTCACCAAAGAAGAACGAATGGTGATCGTCGCCTCGTCGGTCGGCACCGTCTTCGAGTGGTACGACTTCTACCTCTACGCGACGCTGGCGCCCTTCTTCGCGACCCTGTTCTTCCCCAAGGGGAATGACACGGCCGCCCTGCTCTCGGCCTTCGCGGCCTACGCGGCGGGCTTCCTCGTTCGCCCCTTCGGCGCCCTGGTCTTCGGTCGCATCGGTGACCTGATCGGTCGCAAGTACACCTTCCTAGTGACCATCGTCGTCATGGGTCTCTCGACCTTCGGCGTGGGCCTCCTGCCCACCTTTGCCACCATCGGCTGGTGGGCGCCCATCATCATGGTCACCCTGCGCCTCCTCCAGGGCTTGGCCCTGGGTGGTGAGTACGGCGGCGCCGCCACCTATGTGGCAGAGCACTCCGCGCCCAATCGCCGCGGCTACAACACCAGCTGGATCCAGACCACGGCCACCGTGGGCTTCTTCCTCTGCCTGGGCATCATCCTCCTCTGCCGCACCTCTATGACCAAGGAAGCCTTCTCCACCTGGGGCTGGCGCATTCCCTTCTGGATGTCCATCTTCCTGCTGGGCGTGTCCGTCTGGATCCGGTTGAAGCTGCACGAGTCTCCCGTCTTCACCAAGATGAAGGCCGAGGGCAAGGGTTCCAAGGCCCCCCTCACCGACAGCTTCCTCAAGTACCCCAACAACAAATACGCGCTGCTCGCCCTCCTCGGCGCTACCGCGGGCCAGGGCGTGGTGTGGTACACCGGTCAGTTCTACGCGCTCTTCTTCCTGCAGATCACGCTGAAGCTGGACTTCAAGACCACCTACATGCTGATCGGCGCCTCGCTGCTGATGGGCACTCCGTTCTTCATCTTCTTCGGCTGGCTGTCGGACAAGATCGGCCGCCTGAAGATCATCCTGGCGGGCTGCCTTATCGCCGCTCTCACCTTCTTCCCAATGTTCAAGGCGCTCACACACTATGTGAACCCCGCCCTTGAGACGTTCCAGTACGCCACCCAGATCACGGTGGCCGGCGACCCCAAGAATGAGACGTTCAACCTCTTCGTGGGGCCCTGGAGCAAGTTCTCCGAGCTGGACCGGGTGAACGACTTCTTCGGCAAGCAGGGCCTCAACTTCACCAAGGTGGCGCCGGAACCCGGCAAGATGGTGGTCGCCACCCTCACGGGCAAGAATCCCACCACGGGCCAGATCGTTACCACCCGCGTGGAAGGTTGGAGCGCGGCTTCGGAAGCGACCCTCAAGAAGACGCTGACGGATCTCGGCTATCCCAAGGAAGCCGACACCTCCAAGGTCAACTATCCGATGACCCTCTTGATCCTGTTCATCTTCCTCATCTACGTGACCATGGTGTACGGACCGATCGCGGCCTTCTTGGTGGAGCTATTCCCCACCAACATCCGCTACACGTCCATGTCCCTGCCGTACCACATCGGCAACGGGTGGTTCGGGGGCATGCTGCCTCTCATCGCCACGGCCATCGTGGCACTGAAGGGCAACATCTACTACGGACTCTGGTATCCCGTCATTGTGGCCCTCATGACGGTGGTGATTGGCTTCCTTTTCCTGAAGGAAACCAAGGATCGGGACATCAGCACCTACCAGCACTGACGTGAATCTCTGGCGGTCCCACCGCCGGAGCTAGGAAGGAGGCCGGGCGAGCGGATCATTCCATCGCCCGGCCTCGTCTTCCCTGGACTGTTGCATGGATTGACAGACCCACCGGTCCTCTGGCCGCACGGCAACGAACACTGGACAAGGGTTGGCGCGAGCCGGAAAATGATCGCCACCCAACCCTGCTTGCTTCTTTCCCGTCCCTCCCGGATCCGCTCGGAAGACCCTGTGTCCACATTCCTTCACGGGCGCTTCCGTCCTGTTTCTCCCTGAATCAACCCTGGTACGGAGCCGACCCATGTCCCAAGACCTCTTCCCCGTGAAACCGCACATCCGGGAGCGAGCCCACATCAAGACCATGGAGGAGTATCAGCGGCTCTACCGGCTTTCCTTGGACAATCCGGAGTGGTTCTGGGGCGAGCAGGCCAAAGCGCTGACCTGGTTCCACCCGTGGCAGTCGGTGTTCGACGCCGACTACAAGGAAGTGGACTTTTCCTGGTATTCGGGCGGCCGCATCAACGCCTGCTTCAACTGCGTGGACCGCCACCTGCCGGCCCTGGGCGACAAGACCGCCATCATTTGGGCCCAGGACGAGCCCGGCCAGTACACCCACATCACCTACCGGGACCTCAAGCACAACGTGGCCCGCGTGGCCAACGTGCTGCTGCACAACGGCGTCAAGAAGGGCGACCGTGTCTGCATCTACCTCACCATGATCCCTGAACTGGTCTACACCATGCTGGCCTGCGCCCGCATCGGGGCCGTGCACTCGGTGGTCTTCGGGGGCTTCTCGGCGGAATCGCTGCGTGACCGCATCGTGGACGCCAAGTGCAAGGTCGTGGTCACGGCCAATGAAGGCCTTCGGGGCGGCAAGCGGGTGCCCTTGAAGCGCACGGTGGACCGGGCCATCGAGGGCATGTCCCTGGTAGAGTGCGTCCTGGTGGCCCGCCGCACGGATGGGGATGTCCCCATGCAGCCGGGGCGTGACCTGTGGCTGGACGAGGAGACCGCCAAGCAGCGTTCGACCTGCACCAACGAGTGGATGGGCGCCGAGGATCCCCTCTTCATCCTCTACACCTCGGGGAGCACCGGCAAACCCAAGGGCCTCCTGCACACCACCGGCGGCTATCTCACGTATGCAGCATTCACCCACAAGTACGTCTTCGACTACCACCCGGATGACATCTACTTCTGCGCTGCGGACATCGGCTGGGTGACAGGGCACAGCTACATCGTCTACGGTCCCCTGGCCAATGGCGCCACCTCCGTGATCTTCGAGTCGACCCCTCTCTATCCGGATGCCGGCCGCTACTGGCAGATCATCGACGACCTCGGCGTGACCATCTTCTACACCGCCCCGACGGCGCTTCGGGCCCTGGCGGCGGCAGGGGACGATTGGATCGGCAAGTACAGCCGGAAATCGCTGCGGGTGCTTGGCACCGTGGGTGAGCCCATCAACCCCGAGGTCTGGCGCTGGTACCACGATGTCGTGGGCAACGGGAATTGCACCGTGGTCGACACCTGGTGGCAGACGGAAACCGGTGGCATCCTCATCACGCCACTGCCCGGCGTCACGCCCACCAAGCCGGGCTCGGCCACCCTGCCCTTCTTCGGGGTGAAGCCCGTCATCGTGGACCCTGCCACCGGGATCCCCATCGAAGGCAATGGCGTGGAAGGGGCCCTGTGCCTGGGTGCGCCATGGCCGGGCCAGGCCCGCACCGTCTTCGGAGACCACAAGCGCTTCCGGGAAACCTACTTCACCCAGTATCCGGGCTATTACTTCACGGGTGACGGCGCCCGGCGGGACGAGGATGGCTACTACTGGATCACGGGCCGCATCGATGATGTGATCAACGTGAGCGGGCACCGTCTGGGCACGGCCGAAGTTGAGAGCGCCCTTGTGGCCCATGAGGCAGTGGCCGAGGCCGCGGTGGTGGGCTACCCGCACCCCATCAAGGGTCAGGGCATCTACTGCTACGTGCTCCTGAACGGCGGATTCAGCGGCGGCGACAACCAGCAGCTCATCGGCGCCCTCAAGGAGCAGGTCCGGCAGGTCATCGGCGCCTTCGCGGCCCCCGATGTCATCCACATCGCGGCAGGACTGCCCAAGACCCGCAGCGGCAAGATCATGCGGCGGATTCTCCGCAAGATCGCCTCGGCGGAGTATGAGGGTCTGGGGGATCTATCGACCCTGGCCGAACCGGACGTGGTCAGCCGGCTCATCGAGGACCATCAGAAGCACAACGCCTGATGTAACCTGAGGGCCCCCCGCGCAGAAGCCCGGCTCAGCCGGGCTTCTGCTTGTCCACGGTCAAGGGTTCCGGGACTACTGCGGCAGGTTCCGCACGAAGGCGCGGATCAGGGCTTCGAAGCGATCGGCTGCGGCAGCGCCTGCCTCCAGGACTTCCTGGTGGGTGAGGGCCTGGGGGAGGATCCCTGCCGCCATGTTGCAGAGGCAGGAGATTCCGGCCACCCGCATGCCCTCGTGCCGGGCGACGATGGCTTCCGGCACGGTGCTCATGCCCACGGCGTCGGCACCCATCGTGCGGAAGGCACGGATCTCGGCGGGGGTCTCGTAGCTGGGTCCGGTCAGTCCCAGGTAGACGCCTTCCCGAAGGGTCTGGCCGAGTTGTCGGGCGCAGGCCTGCAAGTGCTCACGGAAGGCTGGGTCGTAGACGGCGGTCATGTCGGGGAATCGCGGCCCAGGTTCCACATTCGGCCCAATGAGCGGGTTCGTCCCGAACAGGTTGATGTGGTCGGTCAGGGTCATGAGGTCACCCACGCCAAAGGCCGGATTCAGGGCGCCGGCGGCATTGGTCAGCAGCACGGCCTTGGCTCCGAGGCGCCCATAGAGGCGCATGGGTGCGACCACGAGGTGCATCGGATGCCCCTCGTAGAAATGGAAGCGTCCCGCCTGGAGCGCCACCTTGCGCCCCTCGAATTCGCAGAAGACCAGCTTGCCGCCGTGCCCCGCGACCGTGGGTGCGGGGAATCCGGGCAGGTCGGTGAAGGGGATGGACAGGCCGGCCTTCGCCTCGGGGCTGTCCGCCAAGGCCCCCAGCCCGGATCCGAGCACCATCACCAGCTCAGGGATGAAGGGTGCCTTCGCCTTCAGGACCATCAATGCATCTGAGAAGGTCATGTCAGGCCCTGGAATCAGAGCGCGGGGCTGAGCGACAAGGTCACCACGACATCCGGCTGGAGGGTCGCGGGGCTCTTGAGGCGGAGGCGCATCGGGTGGTAGTAGGGAACCAGGGTGCTGTTCACGGGAATGGTGATCGTCCCCGTGGTGCCACCCGAGCCCGTGAAGGTGAAGGTCTGAACCATCCAGGGCAGGTCCACTTCGAGTTTTGCATCCGGCCCGAGGGCGGGTGCGATGGTCGCGGTGAGGGTGCAGCGCTTGTCCGCATTCAGGCTGAATCCGGCATAGAACACTTCGCCTGGAGTCAGGTTGGGATAGGTGCCATTCACCAGGGTGGCCTTGGCCATGCTGAGGGCCACGGGAGGGAAGGGGGTCGTGGGGTTGGTCCCCCAGTCCGCCACGAAGGAGGCAGCAGCCCCCGTGGTGGGGCGGGGCCAGGTGATGCCAAAGGGCGCAGCGAGGCTGGTCAGCACCGCGTCGGTGAAAACGCCAGCGAGATTCACGGGCTCGGCGGCGGACTTGGCTTCCTTGAGGCGGTCGAGCTGGTTGTAGATGCTGAGTGGCTCAACGTCACGGGCATCGCTCGTCTCTGTGGCGATCTTCGTCAAGGCTGGAGCCTGGAAGAAACGCTGGGTGGCCAGTGGGTCGATCTTGGCCCAGTCCGAGCTGACGCCTGGGGTGGGCAGGCTATTCGCCTTGAGGAGGATCTCCCAGCCAAAGGCTCGGATGGCAGGCGCAGAGTAGGGGCTCAACTGGGCGGGGCTGAGGGCGGAGATGTCCCGGATATCCAGCAGTGAGGCCAGGGACGTGCCCTTGGTGTCGGCGAGGAAAGGGGACTTGAGGATGTTGGCGGCCATGACATAGGCCAAGCCTTCAATGCGGGCCATGTCGGGGACCAGGTCGGTGAGGGCCACCCCGGCGGGGTGCAGGGGGTTGGCTGCGACCGTGAAGGTGCGGCCAGAGTTGCTGGCATAGAGGCGGTTCCTGGCCAGCATGGGCAGGATCACCCCCTCATCCCAGGCGTCGTCGTTGTCATCAGCACCGCGCAGTGCAGCGAAGAAGTGGTACTTTCCGGTGGAGGAATCGAAGGACTGGGGGAACTTCGACGTATCGTATTCCACATAGGAGCCGCGCGGCTCGGACCAGCCCGGCCGGTAGTGGATATCGAAACTGGTTCCTGGCGTGGCGGAGCCGTATTGGGCCAAAAAGGTGGCAATGGTGTCGCCGATGCCCATGATCCGGCTGCCGCTGCCGAGTCCGGCCGTGCGCCCTGCCACGCTGGTTTCCAGCACGGCCTGATCTGTCAACGGCGCCTCCGTATTGCTGAGGTTGAAGGATGGGTTGACCATCCACCACTCGTCGTTCAGGCCCACGGAAAAATTGACCACGGCATCGCCGGTAATCGTGGAACTCGGGGTGTTGTTGTTGGCCGGGGCAGTGCCGTCGGCGGCCTTTCGCAGGGCGTAGCGAAGGCGGTCGAGAGCCACCGTGGTGCTGTTGATGCCATCCGGCTCGGCGACGACATTGATCAGCACCTCACCACCGCCTGCGAAGGAACTGAGGACCTCGACCATGGTGGGGCGGTCCTTGGTGACTGCGATGGCGTAGTTCCCGGAAGTGTCTGTGGCGGTGGTGCGGGCCACCACCCAGCGAAGTTCCTTGGTTCCGTCGGGCTTGGTCTGCTCAATCTGCTGATAGGCCCTCAGTACCACCCCACGGACAGGCAGACTCTTCAGGTTGGCCGCCACGCTGGCATCTTTCAGCCCCGTGGGGACCCCGTCGGCGTCGACCGCAAGGGGGACCCGCAAGTAGGTGACAGAGCCCGTGATGATGGCCGATGTGCTGGTGGTGGTGGTGTCCTTGCTCTTTCCGCCGCAGGCCAAGGCCAAGGCCAGAAGCACTGTGGCCCCCAAGGTCTGGAGGGAAATTCGGGGCAAAGACATGACCACCTCGAAACGGCGAAAGGACTCAGTGTACCACGGCCTCCTGAGCAGATCCCGCGTGAGGATCGAGAGGCGTGCTCTCATCACTGTGCCGCGGAGGGCGTGGAAGTTCAGCGGTGTGGATTCGATCCAAGCAGGGCGTTCTGGGCGGCGACTTCAGCCGGGATCTCCTCCTCGTCATTCAGGACGGGCAGAGGATTGCGTTGCACGCCGTCGACCTTGAGCTCGAAATGCAGGTGGGGGCCCGTGGAATTACCGGTCCGGCCCACCTCGGCGATCTTCTGGCCGCGGCGCACGATCTCGCCAGCCTGGACCAGGTTCAGGCGATGGTGGGCGTAGAGGGTGGCGACCCCATTGCCGTGCTCGATCACGACATAGTTGCCGTACTGCTTGTGCTTCCCCGAGAGCACCACCTGCCCATCAAGGGCCGCGAACACCGAGGTGCCGATGGGGGCATTCAGATCAACACCCCTATGACGGCCCTTGTACCGCACCCGCTTCTTCCGCTGGTTCTTCACGCGGACGGTCTTGGTGCGCATGCGGGGGCCCCAGGCCGAGCTAATGGTTCGGGTCTCGACGGGCCACAGCAGGTCCAGTCGCTCCGGGTCGGCTGGGGCGTAGGTGGGTAGAAGGGCCGCGAGTTCAGCGTCGGTCACGGGCGGCATCACCGGCTGCATGCGGGCTAGGAGCTGGGCCGTGGTAATGGGAGCCTGGTGGGGGTCGACATGGGCCGAGCTGATGGGTCCTTCGGAAGGTCGGGGGCTGCGGACCTGGTAGGGCAGCAGGCGCTCGAGGTGGGGCATGGGCGTGGAGACCACCACGGGTGCGCTCGGCAGGGCCGAAAGGGGAGACCGGGGTTCAGCATTCACGTCCTCGCCTCGCGGGGCCGCCTGGGCCAAGCTGCGAGGGGAACGGAGGTTCAACCGAGTGCCGATGGCGAGCTTGGACAAGGGCTTGCCGGGGTTCAGCGCGGCGAGCTCATTCAGGCTCAGCCCGTTGGCCCGGGCCACCTGGGCGGCCGTTTCGCCCTTCTTGATCACATGGACCGAGCCATCAGCGGGCCGGGAGGACGCCTTCTTGGCGGTTCGCTTTGGGGCGGCCTGCAGGCCTAAACTAAGAGATGCAAGCACTAAAGTCAAAACGGCATGGCGCATGGGGGACTCCCGGCTGGAACGGAAAAGCCTGCTTCGCTAGGCCTCCATGAGGGGGTCAGGGCCCCGGTGACATTCAATGAGGAACAGTTAATCCCCTATCTTACCGGGGCACTGGAACCTTGAACATGCAAATGTTTTCCAACTAGCCTTCGCTGGGGCCGGGGTTCCAGGGGCACTCGGCCCAGGGCAAGGTGACGATGCCCCTTCGGCCCCCCTCCTTGTGGAGGAGGCGGACCGGGCCGATGGCCATGCGGTGGCTGACGGCTTTCAACATGTCGTAGAGGACCAGCAGCCCGATGGTCACGCCGGCCAGTGCTTCCATTTCAATGCCGGTGCGGCCCTCGCAGCTCACCTGGACTCGGAGCCAGGCCCTCCGGTTGGCCGCATCCCAGTGGTGGGCCACCACCACGGCCTCGATGGCCAGGGGGTGGGCCAGGGGGATGAGGTCCGCCGTCCGCTTCACGCCCCCCACGGCGCCGATCCGGGCCACGGACCAGGGATCGCCCTTGGGGCCTCCGCCTTGGGCGAGGGCCTGGGCTGCCGGCTCGTCCAGCTCCAGGTAGCCGGCCGCCACCGCCACGCGGCGGGTGATGGCCTTGGCTGAGACGTCGACCATCACGGGTCGGCCTTCTGGATCGAGGTGGGTGAGCTCAGCCATCAGTCGCTCCAGGCGAGGAGGATGTCCCGCAGGGCGGCCGTATCCGGGGCATAGGCCCGGGGACCGCAGGCCGCCAGGGCCTCCTGGGAATAGAAGCCATGGCCCACGGCCAGGCTGGGCACCCCGGCGGCCCGGGCCATGTCCAGGTCGAAGGGCGTGTCACCCACCATGAGGATGTCCTGCGGTCCGAGACCGGTCAGGGTCTGGAGCTGCTCCAGGGACTCGGGGTGGGGCTTGCCATGGGTGACTTCGTCAGGCGTGATGATGGGATCGAAGAGGGGCTCCCAGCCCCACTGGGCCATCTGGCGGAGCAGGGGCAGGCGGCGCTTGGAGGTGACCACGGCCATGCGCTGGCCGCGCCCCTTCAGCTCCGCCAGCAGCTCCGGGATGCCCGCGAAGGGCTGCATCATGTGCTCGTGCTCCGCATGGCCGAAGCTGCGGTAGGCCTTCAGGACCGTCGGGCCGTCCAGGCCAAGGGGCTCGAAGGTGTTGCGGATGCCGGCTTCCACGGGCAGGCCCACGTATTTCAGCCACTCGGCCATGACCGAGCGCGGCTGGCCCAGGGCGTCCAGGGCATGGGCCATGCCCGCCTCGATGAGGGGGCGGCTGTCCACCAGGGTGCCGTCGAAGTCCCAGGCGATGAGTTTCAAGGAAGCCTCCAGGCTTCCATTATGCCGAGGGCAGGTGGAGGGCCTGGGCGAAGGTGGCCTCGGTGACCCGGCAGAGTTCCGCGACCACCGCCGGCGGTACGGGGGAGTCCACGGAGAGCACCACCATGGCCTCGCCCTTCTTCTCCCGCCTGCCCAGGTTCATGAAAGCGATGTTGATGTCGTGCTGGCCCAGCACGGTGCCGATCTTCCCGATCATGCCAGGGCGGTCCTGGTAGCTCAGCAGGAGCATGTGCGGCTCGGGCATGAAGTCCATGGCGTAGTCCCGCAGGCCCACGATGCGGGGGGAGCCCTCGAAGAGGGTGCCGGAGATGACGCGGGAGCCGCCGGGCCCGTCCAGCTTGAGGGTGACCAGGTTGGAGAAGGCGCCGCCTTGGGTGGACTTGCGCTCCTCCACCACCAGGCCCATGCGCTCGGCCACGAGCCCGGCGTTCACCATGTTCACGGGCTGATCCGCCACCCGGTCCAGCAGGGCGGCCAGGCCGCTGACCGTCAGCGGAGAGCAGTCGTGGTGGGCGATGGCGCCATCGAAGCCGAAGGTGATGCGGTCCGGATTGCCCTTCATGAGTTGCAGGCCGAACTCGCCCAGCACCGCCATGAGCTTGAAGTAGGGCCGCATCTGGTCCATGACGGCCGGGTCGAAGCGGGGCAGGTTGACGGCGTTCTCCATGGGAATCCGGTCCAGGTGGTTGAGGATCTCGCGGGAGACGTCGATGGCCACGTTGACCTGGGCCTCCTGGGTGTTGGCGCCGAGGTGGGGCGTGACAACCAGGCGCTCCTGGGCGATGAGTTCCTTGAGCAGCGGGGTGGCCGGGGGCTCCTCCGACCAGACGTCCACGGCGGCCAGAGCGACGTGGTCCGACTTGAGGGCTTCGAGGAGCGGACCTTCCTCGAGGATGCCGCCGCGCGCCACATTCAGGAGGATGACCCCGGGCTTCATGCGGGTGAGTTGCGGGTCGCCGATCATGCCCCGGGTCTCGTCGTTCAGGGGGGTGTGCACGGTGATGATGTCGCAAGTCTGGCAGAGCTCGTCGAGGCCCACCAGGCGGACGCCGAGGTCTTGGGCCCGCTTGGCGGCGATGTAGGGATCGCAGCCCAGCACTTCGCACTCGAAGGCCTTCAGCCGCGTGGCCACCCGGCCGCCCACTTTGCCCAGGCCGATGACTCCGGCCACCTTGCCCTTGAGCTCGACGCCCGTGAACTTTGCGCGCTTCCACTCGCCGGCCTTCAGGCTGGCATTGGCGGCGGGGATGTGCCGGCAGGCCGAGAGCAGCAGCGCCAGGGTGTGTTCCGCGGCGCTGTTGGTGTTGCCGAAGGGGGCGTTGACCACGATGACGCCCTTGGAACTGGCGTAGTCCACGTCCACGTTGTCGATGCCGACACCCGCCCGGGCCACGATCTTCAGCTTCGTGGCCGCATCGAGAAGGGCCTTGTCCACCGTGGTGCCGCTGCGGGTGATGATGGCCTCGTACTCACCGATGCAGTCCAGCAGGGCTGCCTTGGACAGACCCAGCCGGATGTCCAGCGTGACCCGCGGGTCCCGCTGGAGTAGGGCTAGACCCTCGTCGGTCACCTCGTCGGTCACGATGATCTTCATGGCGTCCCCCGTCGGGTTCGGATCCAGTGCGGCATGCAGGGAATCCACTACCTTAGCGGCGGAGCGTCACCCGGACAAGGTCACGGGCTGGGCGATGACTATTTCTTATAGATGCCCGCGCCGAAGATGAGGTTGTCCCAGACCTCGATGTAGCTGGTCTTGGGCTGCTTCTTCTGGGTCGTGGGATTGACGTACTGGTAGTCGTGCCAGCCCTTGCCCTTGGCCTTGGCCAGCTTGATGCGCTCCTTCACGAATTCCACGCCGTCGGGATCCTTGGCGTTCATCTGGTTCACGCCGATCTTGCTGGCACCCTGGCCGTGGGCCACGACCTTGCCGTCCATATCGTAGATGAAGACGTAGAGCTCGCCACCGTGCCGGTGGAACTTGCCGCCGGTCTTGGTGATCTCCTTGACGGCGGCCTCCTTGCCGTTGGCCTTCGCGAAGGCGATGGCCTCCTTCACCAGGGTTTCAGTCTCGGCCGGGGAGGCATCCTGGGCGGCCAGGGGCAGAACGAGGGCGGGTAGGCAAAGCAGTGTTGCGTGATTCATGCGCATGGGAACTCCTTGAGAGGTTCTCCCTTTTCTTTCGACCCTGGCGTGGGAGAAGTTGAAAAATCATCTATGCATGGGGGTCCCCGCTCAGGCAGGGGTTCAGAGCCGCCGCACGACCAGGCCAGCTTCTTCCCTGCTGCTGAGCGTGAGGGCTGGAGCGGACCGAGATGACATCCCCGAAGCAAGAAGCCTCGCGGCTGGAAGGTTTAGCAGGGTGGGCAAGGATGGCATGGGGCCTTGGGGGACGGGGCGGGGTAGAATTGAACTCTGTTTTGGAGTCAATGGAATGGCCCTGGCCAAACGCTGGAACCTGCTGAACACGACCTTCCTCACGGGGACCCTGGGGTTGGCCCTGGTGCTCGTTCCTTGGCGGCTGACCACCTCGGGCCTGCGGTGGAGCGAGGCGCTCGTCTGTCTGGCCATGGTCTTCGCCATCGGCACGGCCATCAGCGGCGGCTATCACCGGCTCTTCAGCCACCGGGCCTACAAGGCCTCCTGGCTCGTGCGGTTCCTGTTTCTCTCCGTGGGCGCGGCGGCCTTCGAGAACTCGGCACTCAAGTGGTCCAGCGACCACCGGGTGCACCACCGGCACGTTGACACGGACCAGGATCCCTACACCATCGGCCGAGGTTTCTGGTTCGCCCACTGGACCTGGGTGATGGAGGACAAGGCCCTGCCCATCGCAGGCGTGGCGGATCTGGAGAAGGATCCCCTGGTCCAGTGGCAGCACCGGCACCACTTCCTCATCGGGGCCGTGGTGGCCACCATCCCTCTCTGGATCGGCCTCGCCACAGGCAACCTCCTTGGCCACCTGGTCTTCGGCCTGGTGCTGCGCATCGTGCTGACGCACCACACCACCTTCTTCATCAACAGTGCAGCCCACAAATTCGGCAGCCGCCCCTATACCGACGCCAACACGGCCCGGGACAACTGGCTGCTGGCCCCCCTCACCTACGGCGAGGGCTACCACAACTTCCATCACCAGTGGCAGTGGGACTACCGCAACGGCGCCCTCTGGTACCAGTGGGACACCACCAAGTGGCTGCTGAACCTCCTCGGATGGATGGGTCTGGTGGGCCAGTTCCGGCGAGTGTCTGAGGCGGCCATGACCCGGGCGCGGCTCCACATGGAGGAAAAGCGCCTCCGTGAGCGGTTGGTCCTGGCCAGTCCTGGCGTCGCCACTCCCATGCAGGCCCGGCTTGCTGCGGCCCGGCTTCAGCTCGATACCGCCCTGGCTTCACTCCACGATCGGCATGAGGCCTGGGGCCAGAAGAAGGCCGAGTGGCGGGTCAAGGGGACCGCCAAAGCCGAGGTATGGCGGGAGGCGAAGGCGGAGTGGCAGGCTTCGATGGCCACCCACCGGGCCGAACTGAAAGCTGCCTGGGCCGAGTGGAGGGCGGCCCGTCTCGAAGTCCGGTCTGCCCTGGTGTACGCCTAGCGTATCCGGCATCGGAGTTCATCTCCTGGGAACCGTGTGCCGAAGGGAGAGTTGCTCCCCGAGCCTCGCGCAGGATGTGGTCCATGTTGGGTTGGTTGACCAGAAGGTGGAAGACCTCGGCTGAGGTGGCACCGCCCGTTTCCCCCGGAGATGAGGCCCTTCCCACCACCGACACGGAACTCGGTGCGGAAGTGGACCTGCCCCCAGGAACCGAGGCCTTCGCCGTGGCATGGAACACCCTGGAGGCTGCCGAGGAGGGGGTCGTGGTGATGGACCCCGCTCCCATCAGCGAATCCACCCATACCCTGATCGATCTTCTGCAACCCTTGATTCAGGAGCACTTCGCCAGTGACCCGCCGACCCCGGCGGCCTTTCCTGCCGTGGCGGTCCAGGTGCTCTCGCTGCTCGAGAAGGAGGACCCGGAGCTCTCCGCACTCCTCGGTCTGATCAGCCAGGATCCGGCCCTCACCATGCAAGTGCTGCAGGTGGCCAACTCCGTCTACTATCATCGCGGGAGCGAGGTCCAGGACCTCCAGGTTGCGGTCATGAAGATGGGTGTGGTGGCCACGGGAGAGGTGGTCACAGCGATCGCTGGGCGAACCCTATTCGACCCCTCCCTGCGGGCCGAGATGGAGCGCTTCAACACCCGCATGCGCGACCTCTACCAGGGCTCCCTCAGCATCGCCTTCGCGGCGCGCGAGTTCTCGGAGCAGAGTCGGCTTGGCAAGCCCCACCAGCTGTTCCTGGCCGGCATCTTCCACGACATCGGCCACACCCTGTCCCTGCGGGTTCTCGCCGCCCTCATGGTGGCAGGCCAGGTTCCCAACAACCTCCCCACCCTCGCGCTAGATGCCTTGTGTGAGCGCAACCATGTTGAGATGGGTGCTGCGGCCCAAGCCATCTGGGACCTGCCTCCGTATCTGAGAACCATCTGCGCGGAGCACCACGAACCCACCGTGCCGACTGGGAACGATCAGCAAAACCTCCACGTCCTGCGCGTGGTCTCCGGGTTGCACCGCCTCGCAGTGGATGCGAGCAACCCCAGCCACGCTTCCGAGACCCGGCAGAGCCTCAGGGCCCTGGGGATTGATCGAACCAGGGCCTGGGACCTGTTCCAGCGGATCATGGTCCATCGTGAGCGGGTGAAGGAGATGTTCCCCATCTAGGGCCTCCTGGGGACCGCTGGCCTATGGGATCATGAAGCTCCTGTTCTTTGGAGCACTGCATGGCTTCTTTCGATCTCCTTGTCATCGGTTCCGGTCCTGGCGGCTACATCGCGGCCATCCGCGCTGCCCAGCTCGGCCTGACCACCGCCCTTGTCGAGAAGGATCCAGCCCTCGGAGGCACCTGCCTCCACCGGGGTTGCATTCCCGCCAAGACCTGGCTGGAGACCGCCCACCGCTTCGAGCAGATGCAGGACGCGGACTCCTACGGCATCGACGGCGTGGACGGCAAGGCCCTCAAGCCCAACCTGACCGCCATCGTGAAGCGCAAGGGCCGCATCGTCCTGAAGAACGCCAAGGGCATCGAGTTCCTCATGAAGAAGAACAAGGTGACGGTGCTGAAGGGCTTCGGCAAGCTGCTGGGCAGCGGCAAGGTGGAGGTGGCAGGTGAAGTCCATGAGGCCAAGCGCATCATCCTGGCCACCGGCTCTGGCCCCAAGGACATCCCCGGCCTCGAGACCGATGGCGTCCAGGTGCTCAACAGCGACCACATCCTTGACATCACCGAACTTCCGGCCCACCTGGTGATCCTGGGCGCTGGCGCCATCGGTGTGGAGTTCGCATCCGTGTTCAGCCGGCTGGGCTCCAAGGTGACCCTGGTGGAGTTCATGGAGACCATCCTGCCGCTGGAAGACGAGGACATCGGCCTGGAGCTGGCGAAGATCCTCCGCAAGTCCTACAAGATCGACGTGCGGACCCGGACCAAGATCACCCGCATCGAGAAGCGGCCGGACGGCGTCGTCTGCCACCTGGAAGGGGAGAGCGCCGGCGAGGTGGTGGGCAGCCATCTGCTGGTGGCCGTGGGCCGTGCGCCCAAGATCGAAGGCATCGGCCTGGAGAACACCAAGGCCCAGGTGGACAGGGGCTGTGTGGTCATCGACAGGTTCATGCAGACCGGGGAGCCCGGCCTCTACGCCATCGGCGACATCGTGCGCACGCCCTGGCTGGCCCACGTGGCCAGCGACGAGGGGATCGTGGCCGCCGAGCACGCGGCCCAGAGTCTGGGCAAGGACGCGCATCCGCACCCCATCCGCTACGACCGCTTCCCGGCCTGCACCTACTGCGACCCTGAGGTGGGCTCCATCGGGCTCAGCGAGAAGGCGGCGAAGGCCAAGGGCTACGATGTGCAGGTGGGCAACTTCCCCTTTGCGCCCATGGCCAAGGCCAACATCGTGGGCGAGCCCCACGGTTTCATCAAGATCGTCGCCGACAAGCAGTACGGCGAGATCCTGGGCATCCACATCCTGGGCCCCAAGGCCACGGAACTGGTGGCCTCCAGCGTGGCGCTTCTCGGTGGCGAGTTCACGGTGGACGAGCTCATCAACACCATGTATCCGCATCCCACGCTGAACGAGGTGTTCCCCGAGGCGGCCCGGGCCGTGTACGGGCGCGCGCTCAACATGTAGGCTGACCCAATCAAGGGGAATACCGGGTTAATGCACGGGCGAATGCGGCTCTGCTTTGTGGCAGGAACTCGCCTAGGCAGAGAAATTGGGGAATCCAGTGTTTATGTTGTAGTTGAGACTCTTAATCGGTCTCAAAGAATCTATATCTAAACACCTTACAGATAGGTGATTCCTAGGTGGACATTGGGGGTTTCCCCCCATAGCTGGATGGGCTAGCCCTACCTAGGCTGACAGGACTAGTTGTCCCACGAATCACTACGCCTGCCAGGCCTTCGCCTAAGGGCTCCTTGAATTAAACCGATCGACTTCCTCGGAGGGTCGCGTGATCCCACGATCTGACTTCAAAGGCAGTACTGCTCGTACCAAGCGGAGCATTGGCGTTCCGATTCTCACCTTGGTGGCGGCATGTCTTGTCTCTTCCTCGCCGGCGCAGGCCCAGAACTGGCAGTCCAGCCCCGTGCTGACCAAGTTCACCCAGGAGCTGCGCGCCCCGGGACTCATCCCCGTCGCGCTTCCCGATGGCACTCGGACCTGGCCTGGAGCCGTCACTTCGACGCCCCTCGTTGCCGACCACTACACCATCGACATCAACCAGTACACCGACCAGCTGCATCCAGATATGCCTGCCACCACGCTCTGGGGCTACAACCCCTCCAGGGCGCTCGGCGTGCCCGCTGGGGGTGCGGTCACCCAGAAGCACCTGGGCGGCATCCTCATTGCCCAGCGCGGTCGGCCGACCCAGATCACCTTCCGCAACAACCTTCCCAACAGTCACATCCTGCCGGTTGACACCAGCATCGAGGGTGCCGGTGTCAATGTGTCCCACAACCGGACCAGCGTGCACCTGCACGGCGGGCTGGTGCCCTGGTTCAGCGATGGCGGCCCCTTCGCCTTCTGGGACCCCCAGGGAAATAATGGAGAGACCTTTCCAGTTGGAAATCAGGTGTTGCGCGCTGGGCAGACGGTTGGGGTGAAAGAAGCGGAATACTACTATCCCAACGACCAGAGTGCCCGCATGGCCTGGTACCACGATCACTCCATGGGCATCACCCGTCTGAATGCCTACGCCGGAATCGCCTCGGCCTACATCATCCGGGACAACTTCGAAGCCCAGTTGGCCCGTTACTATGGCCTGCCCAAATTCGTGGAGAACGGGGGACGCGAGCTGCCCCTGGTCTTCCAGGACAAGATCTTCCAGAACGCCACGGTCCCGACAACTCCCTTCCCCGCGTCTGCCCAGGGCCATGGGAACCTGTGGTACCCCTACCAGTACGATCCGACAATCTGGGGCCCCAGCGGGGCGCCGGCCGTGTCCGTGGTGCCCGAGGCGTTCGGAGACACGATGCTGGTCAACGGCGCCGCCTATCCCAAGGCGACCGTGGACCCCCGCCGGTACCGCTTCCGCATCCTGAATGCCTGCAATGCTCGCGTCATCAACCTCCAGCTCTACGAAGAGAGCACAGTGACACCCGGACAGCCCGATTTCACCAAGCCCGGCCCCAACTGGGTGGTGATCGGCACCGAAGGCGGCTTCCTGGCCAAGCCAGTCTCCGTGCCCTCTGCCAAGCTCAATATTACGGTCGACCAGGATGGTGCTCGTTCTGTCAACCCCGCTGCCCCAGGTGGAAGCCTGATCACGGCCCCAGGCGAGCGCCTCGACGTGGTGGTAGATTTCGCTGGGAAGGGGGGCAAGAAGTACATCCTCTTCAACGATGCCCCCGGGCCCTACCCAAATGGTGGGCCGGAAAATGATTACCCCAACGCCAATGGCATTGGTGACACCTCCGTGCTCATGCGGTTCGAGATCAAGGCGGACAGCCCGGCCATCGCAGCGGATGTACCCTTCTACGCTCAGAACTTCCCCCTGGCTGGTCATTACCTTTCCAAGATCGACCGGCCCTTGGCCGGTCCCGTCGCTGGGGCCGCCGCCTCGACCTTGAACTGGGTGAACGCCACCACAGCGCCCCTGCCCATCCCGACGCGCTCAGGCGTCACCGTGCGCCGGCTCACTCTGAATGAGATTCTTGATGGCAAGCTTCGCTTGGCCCAGATGCTCGGCACCAACGTCGCGACGTATGCCGGCGATTTCTCCCGGCCCTATGGTGACCCCCTCGATCCGCTCTCCGATGCCACCGAGACGCCCACGGCCGGTGCCACCGAAGTCTGGGAGATCGCGAACCTTACTGGCGACACGCACCCCATTCACTTCCACCTGGTGAATGCCCAGATCCTGTCCCGCCAGCCCTTTGATGTGCTTCCCTACCTGGCTGCAGCTCAGGGTGATGCCATCCTCCCCACCTTCACAGGGCCAGCACGTGGTCCGGCTGCCACCGAATTAGGATGGAAGGAAACCATCCAGATGCATCCCGAAGAGGTCACCAGGGTGATCATGAAGTTCGACCTCCCCAAGGTGCCTTTCGCCGTGCCGGTCAGCACGCGCACCGGGGGCCACGAGTATGTCTGGCACTGCCACATCCTCGAGCATGAAGAGCACGACATGATGCGGTCACTCGTCGTCCAGTAACTCCAAGCAAATAGGCAGGGCATGAACCGTTCACTTCGGTTCATGCCCTTTCCATTTCCAGTCAGAGGCCCTTCAGCAGCCGCTCCCGCAGCTCCGGAGAGAGTTTCCTCCTCGTCTTCTCGTGGTCTAGCATGGCGCGGAGCTTGGCATTCTTGAGCATCTCCTGGCCGCTGACCTTGCGGTCGCGGGCCTCGTTGACGGCGGCCTCCAACAGCTCTAGCAGGTTCATCTTGTAGAGGGCGGCGATCTTCAGGGCGTAGGCGTCCGCGTCCACGGGCACGGCATCGGGCGTGGCATCGATGACCTCCTGCGCCAGCTTGAGGGCGTGCTCGGGGTGGGCATCCAGCTGGTTGGCGGCCTCATTGAGCACCACGTCGTTGATGTGGGTGTTCACTTGGGGAAGGGGTTGAATCGGAGGACGCCGGAAGAACCAGAAGCCCGCAGTGCCTGCCAGCAGGAGGCTGAGCCCCAGGGTAGCCAACATCCAGGGACGCCTGGGCTTCGGTCCTCCAGCGGAAGACCCGGTCCGGCTACCCGTGCGTCCCGGCAGGGCCACCGTCGCATCATCAAGGGGGGCAATCCAGGTGGGATTCTTGGCCGCGCGGAGGGCCTTGGCGGCCTCGGCCGCACCGGGAAAACGGGCGGCGGGATCTTTCGCGAGCAGCCGAGTGGCAAGCGCTTTCACCGAGGGGCTCACGCCCTCGAAGACCGTGTCCTCCAGGGGCCGTGGCTCGTCGTGGATGATGGTGTAGACCATGGCGCCGGTGGTGCCGCCCCGGAACGGTTTTTCTCCGGTCAGCCCTTCGTGCAGCATCACGCCCACGGAGAACAGATCGGAGGCCGGTTCCGCGTGGCCCGTGCGCAGGTACTCGGGCGCCATGTAGGCGAGGGTGCCCACCACCTGGCCCGTCCGGGTGACGTCGCCGCCGCTCAGCTTGGCCACGCCGAAGTCCATGACCTTGGCGCGCAGGTCGCCGTCCTCGCGCAGAACCATGACGTTGGTGGGCTTGATGTCGCGGTGGATGATGCCGTGCTTGTGGGCCTGGGCCAGCCCCTCGCAGACCTGGGCAAGGATCTCGAGCAGGTCGGAGGGGTTCAATTCGTCCCGCGCCATAAGCGTGGCCAGGTCATCGCCCGGCACGTATTCCATGACTAGGAAGAGCAGGTCCCCATCGGTGCCGAATTCGAAGACCGTGACCACGTTCGGGTGGTGGAGCAGGCCGGCAGCTTTCGCTTCGCGCGCAAAGCGGTCCCGGACATCGCCGCCCGCGTCGAGTCCGATGAGGGCGGGCCGGATGGTCTTGATGGCGACCTCGCGGCCGATGCCAGGATCCCGGCCCAGGTAGACCTCGCCCATGGCGCCCTGGCCCAGCAGGCGGACGATCTCGAACTTGCCAATGTGGGTGCGCATGGTGCCCCATCTTCTCAGAAGCGGCTGTCAGCACCGTGCGCAGAAATGGGGTGGGGCCGGCAGGCCCGCGAGGGTCGTCAGGGCCAGCTCCCAGGCCCGCACCGGTCCACGGAAGGCGGCGATCTCCGGCGTAAGTCCGCGCAGCGCGTGCAAGGGGGCAGGATCCTCGGGCAGCGGAAGGATGGGCACCGGGAGGCCAGTGGCGGTACGGAGCGCGGCCCGGAGGGCATCGGTCAGGGGCGTGGCGAAGGGCAGCTCCAGGGGGGGTACCACCAGATCGGCACCTTCAGGCAGGGGCACGCCGGGCCAGAGTTCGGTCACGAAACCGCCGTGTTCCGTATGGTCCTGGGCCTCGCGCCACTCGGGACGACGGAACACCCTCTTGCGGAGGTCCTTCTCCCAGTCCGCGAGGAAGGCCTTCAGCTCTGTCTTCTCGAGCGGGCCCATGGGGGCCTTGTCGAGGGCCACCGGGGCGGCGCAGTGGATCCGACCGGGCAGCCGGCGCGCCAGCATGGGCCTGCCCCCTAACCAGGGGAGACCGGCATCCAAGGCCGCCACCAAGGCGCCGAGGCGGCGGCGATGAAATTCGAGGGCGGCGGGGAGGTCGCACCCGGGCAGCGGCACCAGGGCCAGGAGGTTCAGTTGGAGACCCCCGGCCTGGAGCCGTTCGGCGACGTCAAGCGGAGCCATCAGATCGGCGGCGCCCCGCCCGAGTACCGCCACCTGGGGCAGGCCGTGGCCCTGGCTGCGCTCCACCAGCAGGAGTCCCCCGCCCAACCCACCGGCAGCTCCGCTCAGCAGGGTGCCGCCCAGCTCTGCGGCCAGCTGCAGCGCGGCGGGGTTCATCATCCGAGGCGCTCCACCAGAACCTCGCGGCGGCGATCGAGGAAAGCGGCCAGGGTGGGTAGCAGGGCGAAGTGCGCGGCCAGGGTCAGCAGGAAGGCCAGGCCCATCACGGGCACCAGCCAGGCTGGGGCCAGCCAAGCAGTGAGGGCGTAGAGGCCGCCGAAGAGCCCTGTCCAGAGGCCGGAGGTGGCCAGACTCAGCATCCCCACGGCGAAGGGCATGTTGCCGTTCTTCATGCTGTCCAGGGCCATGGGCCGGGGAGCCCACAGGGAGGTCCACTGTCCCACCGAGCTCTGGGCAAGGAAGACGCAGCCCAGCATGAGGACGCCAGCTAGGAGAGGCCCTGGGGCCGCCTGGTCGAAGATCGCCAGGAGGACCACCAGCAGGAGCGCCTGCAGGCCCTGGTGGACGGCCATGCCCAGCAGCTTGCCCTTCAGCAGGTCCTGCGCGGAGATGGGCAGCAGCAGCAGGGCCTTGATGCCGTGCCGGTCCAGGCCGAACTGGTTCAACATGACGTTGTTCCCCACCAACGAGAGGTAGGCGAAGGCCATGGGCACGGCCCATAGGGATTGCCCCCGGAACTGGGCGAAGGGGCCCTTGAGCAGCACCAGGGTCATGATGGGCATGAGGAAGGCGAAACGCCCCAGCTGGCTGGCCATGAGGGTGCGGAAGTGCAGCCGGCCGATGCCCTCGGCGGGATTGGCGAAGGTCCAGAGCCGGTCAGGCCCCCGAGCGTCGGGTGCCCGCGGCGATTCGGTGGATTCCCGGGCCACCAGCCGTGCGCCGGCTACCATGAGCAGGGCCAGCAGCCCCAGCGGGTAGGCATGTGCGGCCAGAGCCTGGATCCAGCGTCCTTCCCGGGCCAGCGCCAGGCTCCGCGCCGCTGCGTGGGTGGGAAGGAAGCTGGAGATGCGCTCGGCGCGCCCCACCCACTGGTCCAGCTGGGCCCGCTGCTGGGCCCGCCGTGCCTCGCGGGTCCGAGTGAGTTCCGGGGAGTCGGTCGCGGTAGCCGGGGGGGTGGGTCGGGACCGGCGGGGCATCTGCCCGCTGGCGAGGGTGATGCCCACCCAGGCCAGTGCGCCGAGCAGGAGCAGCGCCAGGCGGAGCCGTTTGACCAGGGCGACTGCCAGGCCGCCCAGCAGGAGCTGCAGGGCTAGTAGGGTGCCCAGGGTCTCCAGGAGCAGGAGAGGCAGCAGCGGGATGGAGCTGGGGGAGCCGATGGCAAGCCCTGCCAGGAAACCCAGGAAGCCTAGGCCCAGGAGCAACGGCATCGGGTCGGCAAGGCCCGCCGCCAGTTCCGCCAGATAGAGGGTGCGCAGCTTCAGCGGGTAGCCGCGGTAGGACTCCCAGCTGAGCTGCCGGGCGCCCCCGAGGATGCCGCCGAAGAGTCCGCCGCCCAGGCCGAGAGTGGCCATTGCGAGACCCAGGAAAAAGATCGCCAGGCGATTGGGGAGATGGCGGCCAATGGCCCAGCCAGCGCCCCCCATGCCCAGGAACAGCGGCACGATGGCGAAGAAGCCCATGAGGATGGTCAGCACCACCATGACCCACACACCCTGGCGGCCCATCTCCCGAACGGAGCGGTTCATGGCCGTCTGGTAGTGGGCCTGCAACATGGCCCTGAAGGCCGTGAGCCCAGGCCTCACAGCCACGAGAGCGCCCCCTTCTGGGTGCCGCCCACCAGGTTGACGAAGAGCTGCTCGAGGCTCTCGTCGCCGTGTCGCAGCTCCTCCAGAGGTCCGAAGCCCTTGAGGCGACCGTCGTCTAGGATGGCGATAAGGGGGCAGAGGCGCTCCACCACCTCCAGGATGTGGCTGGTCAGCACAAGCGTCACGCCGCTCTGCTGCAGGCTGTGGAGGATGTCCTTGATGGTGCGGCTGGTGACGGGGTCGATGCCCTCGAAGGGCTCATCAAGGAACACGATGCGCGGACCGTGGATGAGCGCAGCGCAGAGGGCCACCTTCTTCTTCATGCCGAAGCTGTAGTCGGCGATGAGCTGCTTCGGCACCACCGCCAGGTCCAGCTTGTCGAAGAGCTCCTCGCGTCGCCCGTCGATGAGGGCATCAGGCATGCCGTACATGCGCCCCACGAAGCGCAGGTACTGGGGTCCCGTGAGCATGTCCAGCAGGGCCATGTCCTCGGGCATGGCGCCGAGCTGCCGCTTCACCGCCAGGGGGTCGGCTTCGAGATCTAGGCCGAGCACGCGGATGTGGCCTGAGGTGGGCTTCAGCAGACCCGTCACCATCTTCAGGGTGGTGGACTTTCCGGCCCCGTTGCGGCCCAGCAGGCCCAGGAAGGCCCCGGCCTCGAGGCTCAGGCTAAGGTCGTCCACCGCAGCCTTGTCGCCGAACCGTTTGGTGAGGGAATCGAGTTCCAGAGCGAGCATCTCCTGAGGGTAGCAGTGGCCCCCCGACCGTCGGAGCGTCCAGTCCCGATATACTCCGAGACCATGCGGACCCCCGGCCTTGCCCTGACCCTGCTGCTGACGCTGGTAGCCTGCTCCAAGCCGGAGGCCACGCCTCCGGTGGCCCACCAGCTGGCCGGGGCCGTTGTCACGCCCCTGTCCGATCTCAACCTGCTTCGCACCAAGATCCCGGCTGTGCTGCTCACGGCGTTGCAGGCCCCGTACGCACCGCCGGCGGATCCCACCTGCGCAGGGCTCGCGGCCGAGGTCCAGCTGCTTGATGCGGCCCTGGGCGAGGACCTGGACGGTCCGAAGACGCCCAAGCCCAGCCTGGCCGACCGCGGCCGGACCGAGCTCGATGAGGCCGCGGTCGGTGCCGTGAAGAGCAGCGCCGAGGCACTGATCCCCTTCCGGGGCTGGGTGCGGAAGCTGACGGGTGCCGAGAGGACCTCGCGGCAGGTCACCAAGGCCATCGCGGCGGGGATCGTGCGGCGCGCCTATCTCAAGGGCCTGGGACAGGCCCAGGGCTGCCTGCCCCCGGCCGCGCCGCGCCCCAGCCAGCCCTGAGCTAACGGGCGATCAGGATCCAGAAGGTGGTGCCCCCGGGCCCGGTGTCGAAGCCCACTTTCCCGCGTAGGACCTTCTCGCCGAAGAGCTTCATGGCATAGGTGCCCAGGCCCCTGCCAGCGGTGCCCTTGGTGCTGAAGGAGCGCTGGAAGATCCGGGTCCGGATCTCTTCCGAGATCTCGCCGGGGTTGTGGACCTGGAAGCGGATGTCCGGTCCTTCAAACTGGGCGGAGAGGGTGATGGTCTCCCCCATGAAGGAGGCCTCCACGGCGTTCACCGCCATGTTCAGCACTACTCGCGACAGCAGCTCGGGGTCCGTATGGATAGTCGCCTCCGGAGCAGGACGAATCTCCACATCCCGGTCCCGGGCCAGTGCATGCCGACTAAGCAAGTCGCCCACATCCACCAGGATCTCCAGGGGCAGGACGGCCCGCACCCGGGGCTTCAGCTCGCCATGTTCGGCCTGGGCCAAGGCGTGATGGCTCTTCAGCTCCCGGTCCAGCAGGTCGGTCAAGTGGGCAAGCTTCTGGGCGGTGTCTCGGGAGGTGCTGACGCCGGAGGCCAGCAGGTCCGCCCAGCCCCGGATGCCCTGCATGAGGTTGGCCACATCGTGGTAGAAGAGCCGCTCCAGGGCATCGCGTCGCTTCACGGCGCTGAGGTCGTGCAGCACCACGGCGATGAACTGGTGTGGACCGACGGTCAATGGGCTGGCCACGATCTCGAACTCGACGCTTTCGGTGTGCTCCCCATTCCGGAGGGTGAGGAGGCACTCGGAGTGGACGGGTTCATTGGTCCGCTGGGCTTCCAGGACCGCCAGCACCGCCCCGCAGTGGGCACAGGCATGGTTGGTGCCGCATCCGCTGGGGCTGTCCGGCACATGGATACAGCCAAAGACCTCGCCGGGGCGACGGCCCAGGGTGGCGTCAGGCGTGCCATCCACCACCTGAAGCACCCTCTCGTTGGTGGCCAGCACCTGGCGATGGACATCCAGGATCAGCACCAGCCCATCCAGGGCCTGCATCAGGAATCCGGCCACCGGATGGCCCAGGCAGGCCTCCGCCTCCCGACGCAGTTCCTCAGGGGTGGCCCGATCCGCCGTCGCGAAATGGGTCCTTGCCGCTGGGCCGGACTGTTCCTCCAAGACCATGGTTGCTCCCTGGTATCGGGGCGGGGTGCCTTAAAACCTGTATCGGTCTTTTCTGGTTTACATTAATGGTTGGCTGACGAATTCATGCATCGATCATGAACTTTGGAGAGGGCTGCCAGGGCCAGGCTGGCCCCGATCAGGGCACAGGCCATGTCCCACTGGGTGTCCCAGGGGTCGCCCTGGGTGCCCAGAAAGGCATCGGCCGAGCTGCCGGTCCACACGGCCGTCTGCCACTCCAGCAGCTCGTAGGCGGCGCTGAGCCCCAGCACCATGAGGATCAGGACGACGACAGACCAGAGACCTGGTTGCAGCACGCCCTTCCGCAGCAGCACCTCCCGGAAGATCAGCACCGGCACGAAACCCTGGAAGAGGTGGCCCAGCCGGTCGTAGGGGTTGCGCGCCAGGTGCAGCCAATCCTTCACCCAGTGGCCCGCCGGCACTTCGGCATAGGTCCAGTGCCCGCCCACCATGAGCACCAGGCCGTGCAGTGCGATCAGGACGTAGAGCAGGTTCGTGAGCGGGAAGCGTCGATGGGTCAGGATGAGCACGGGCAGGCCGACGATCACCGGGACGTTCTCCATGAACCACGTGAAGCGGTCCGCCTTGGGCGCGTAGCCCAGCAGCAGGAAGGCGGCCGCCACGGCGACCAGCAGCACGAGGGGAAGACGCGAGGGCGCTCGGCTCATGCCCCAAAGTGCAACGGGGCTGGACCTTTGTCAAAAGGTCACCGGGGTGCTCGGGTTCCGGGGCCCTCCTCTCCCAGTGCTAGCATGTGGCCACCTCCTGCCGGAGAACCTGCCGATGGCCTTCACTTTCAGCACCTTGCTCATCGCCATGGCCCTGTTCCTGGGCATGCTCGGGTTCCAGGAGGTGGGTCGACGCCTCGGTCGCCGACAGCTGGACCGGGACCCGGACAGTGCCCGGAGGAACCTGGGCGCCCTGGAGGGTGCTGTCTTCGGGCTCATGGGCCTGCTCATGGCCTTCACCTTCTCCGGGGCCGCCTCCCGCTTCGACGGGAGGCGCCAGTTGGTGGCCCAGGAGGCCAACGCCATCGGCACGGCCTATCTGAGGCTGGACCTGCTGCCTGCACCGGCCCAGCCAGCCATCCGGGAGGACTTCCGGCGCTATCTCGATGCACGGTTGGCCCATTTCCAGAATCCACCGGAATCCCAGGCCTCGAAGGCCGCCCTGGCGCGAGCCAACCACCTGCAGGGGGTGATCTGGTCGGAGGCGGTGGCGGCCTGCGGCAAGGACAGCCAGGCTCCGGTCCCCGTGCTGGTGCTGCCCGCGCTGAACGAGATGATCGACATCACCACGACCCGCGCGATGGCCATGAACCAACACCCTCCCCGCGTGGTCTACGTGATGCTCGCCCTGCTGTCCCTGGCCAGTGCGTTGCTTGCAGGCCATGGCATGGCCGAGGGCCGGGTGCGGAGCTGGGCCCACATGCTAGGTTTCGCGGCCCTCTCCGCGATCACCATCTTCCTCATCCTCGACCTTGAATACCCACGGCTGGGGCTCATCCGGGTGGACGCGGCGGACCAGGTGCTGGTGGAGCTGCGGGCCTCCATGAAGTGAGGAAGGGCCGAACGGGAGCGATCCTGATCCGTCCTTGCCCGGACCGTGAGGGCCTATCCTGAAAGTCTGGAGGTCGACATGGACCTGGGTATTCGGGGCAAGGTGGCCATGGTGGCGGCGGGCAGCAAGGGTCTGGGCCGGGCGGCGGCCCTGGCGCTGGCGGCCGAGGGTTGCGCGGTCTCCATCTGCAGTCGGGGCGCCGAGGCGCTGGAGACCACCCGCGCTGAACTTGAGGCCCTGGGCGTTCCGGCCCTGGCGGTGGTGGCGGACATTTCCACTGCGGAAGATCTGGCGGGCTGGCATGCGGCCACGGTTGCAGGCCTGGGCCCGGTGGACATCCTCGTCACCAACACCGGCGGCCCCAAGGCCGCCACCTTCGACCACCTGAGCGATGCGGACTGGGCCGCGGGCGTGGACTCAACCCTGCTGAACGTGGTGCGCATGACCCGCCTGGTGCTGCCGGCCATGAAAGCACGGCAGTGGGGCCGCATCGTCCACATCACGAGCCTGGTGGCCAAGCAGCCCTACCCGCTGCTCACCATAAGCTCCACCCTGCGGGCGGGCCTCTCGGGTCTCACGCGTACCCTGGCGTTGGAGACCGCGGCCGACGGCATCACCGTCAACGCCCTGCTGCCGGGACATGTCATGACCGATCGCCAGCACCACCTGGCCGAGGTGAAGTCCCAGGCCGAGGGCATCACGGTCGAGGAGCACTTCCGCCGCCAGGCCGCCGCCATCCCCGCCCGGCGCATCGGCGAGCCCGCCGAGGTGGGCGCAGTCATCGCCTTCCTGTGCAGTGGCCCGGCCAGCTACCTCACCGGCCAGAGCCTGCTGGTGGATGGAGGACTGGTGCAGGGAACGTTCTGAGAATGGTCGGTCGAATTTTTATGCTCCTTTCTACAATCAATTTGCCGACACTGCATTGCCACCCTAACGGTCCGCATCATCTGTACCAATGAATGGCCAAGGGCTGGTGCTGGCCCCGGAGGCGAAATGCTTCTGAATCTCTCCGGCGTCCACACCCTGGACACTCCCACCCCTAACGCGCTGCTGGACATCCAGGAAAGTGCCGAGGCCCTGGGGCGGAAGCTGGTCCTGCTGAACCCCGGCGAGCACCTGCGGGGGGCGCTGAAAGTCACGCGGCTCGACCGGAAGTTCAGGATCCTGCTGGAACCCGGAGCCTGAGGGCCCGTGCCACGAACAGGGCCCCGGGGAGTTGTCCCCGGGGCCCTGGTTCGATTCGGATCGCCTTCAGTTCTTGATTCCGCTCACGGTCTGGAAGTAGTGCGCGAAGGCCGCGATGCCGCCGCCGGCCTGCTCCCAGTCGTAGTTCTCGTTCGGCGCGTGGTAGCCGTGGCTGGGCAGGCTCAGGCCGAGGAAGAAGACCTCGCAGCCCAGGATGTCCTCCATGGTCTTCACGGCGCCGATGCTGCCGCCCTCACGGGTGAAGGAGCAGGGGGCGTCGAAGGCGAACTTGTAGGCATCCTTGATGGCCTCGGCGTAGGGGCCGGTGACATGGCCCTTGAAGGGCGCCAGGCCGTGCTCCTCGTGGAACTGCACGTCGGGGAAGTGCTCGTTGACGAAGGCGCGGACACGGCCAATGGTCTTGGCCTCGTCCATGTCCGGCACTAGGCGGCAGCTCATCTTGACCTCGGCCCGGGGCGGCACGGCGCTCTTGATGCCGGGGCCCGTGTAGCCGCCGACCACGCCATGCACCTCCATGGTGGGGCGGCCCCACACGCGCTTCATGACCTTGAGGGGGTCCTCGGTGCGCATGCCGGTGATCATGTGGTCCTTCTTGAAGGTCTCCACGCTGAACCCCGCGTTCGCCCACTCTTCCAGCTCCTTCTTCGAGGGCTTCACCACCTCGTCGTAGAACCCGGGGATCTTCACCTTGCCGGTCTCGCCATCCATCATCGCGGCTACCACCTTGATGAGCTCGGCCAGGGGGTTGCGGGCCGCGCCGCCCACCACGCCGCTGTGCAGGTCATGGTCGGCAGTCTCCAGGGTGAGCCGGAAGCCCTTGAGACCACGCAGACCAGCCGGGGTGCTGGGTTTGCCGCGGGTGATCCAGACCGTGTCGCTCACGACGATGGCATCGGTCTTCAGGCGCTCCTTGTGCCGGTTCAGGCCGCCCGCGAAACTCGGGGAACCGATCTCCTCCTCGGTCTCCCACAGGAAGTGAATGTTCAGGGGCACGCCTGCCCGGCGGGCCGCCAGGGCGCCGAAGAAGGCCGTCACAGCCGGGCCCTTGTCGTCCGTGCTGCCGCGGCCACGGTAGGTGTCGCCATCCACCACGAATGTGAAGGGCTCCGCCGTCCACTCGGGCTCATTGGCAGGCTGCACGTCCATGTGGTTGTAGACGGTGATGGTGGGCAGGCTGGGATCCTCGCCAAACCAGCCGTGGATCAGCGGGTTTCCGCTGGTCTCCAGGATCTCGGCCTTGCCGCCGTGCCGCTCGAACAGTGCGCGGGCCGCCTCCGCCACGCGCCGCACATCGCCCTGCCGGGCCGGGTCGGCGCTGATGGAGGGGATCTCCACCAGGGTTTTCAGCTCCGCCTCGAAGGCCGCGCGGCTCTCGCTGGCGAACTGCCCGAGGGCCTCGCGGGTGAGAAGGGAAGGATTCATGGATGCTCCGGAAAGGGGGAAACCATCATCCCACAGCCCGAAGTGTTGTCTATAAATGGACCTAAGGGTCGAGAGTTGCAGGAGAGACAGCTGCTTCCGAGCCACCCAGCCGAGCCAGTAGGCGGCGGAACTGCGGCTCGTCGTGCTTGAGGATCAGCCCGGCCTGGCAGGCGGCCCGGGCGGCCTGGAGGTGCCCGGCAGCCCTTCCATGCGCCTCGGCCTCCGCCAGTTCCATCTCGGCGTGCAGCACCTTGAACCGGAAGTCCCGGGGATTGGCCTGCTCCCCCGCGGAGAGGGCCGCGCGGCAGCCTGCCCAGGTGGGCGTGGCGTCGAGTCCCCCGGCGAGCCTCGCCTGACCCTCGGCCAGGAGGGCGTCTGCCATGGCCAGATGGAGGTTGGCATTGGCCGGATTGATGGCCACGCCCTGCCTCCCCGTGGCAATAGCAGCCTGCACGTGGGGCCAGGGATCCTGCCCCGCGGTGAGGGCCATGCGTGCCCGCAGGGCATGGGCCCGGGGCAGATGGTAGAAGGTGTAGGCGAAGCGCGGGTCCCGGGTCAGGTTGCCCTCGAGCTGCGCGATGGCCCGCTCCAGGGTGGCCCGCCCCCCCTTCCGGGCAGCCCACTCCCACTGGCCCTGCTCGAAGAGGGCCTGCCCGAGGGTGCTGTGCCAGAAGGGATTGGCCTCCCCCTCGGGGGCGGTGCGGATGGTTCCCAGACTCTCCTCGGCTTCCCGGTAGAGCCTTGAGGGATTCTGTCCTCGGTCCGCCAGGTCCTTCGCTTCGATCAGCCGGGTGAACGCATGGTGGATGTCCGGAGCCACCTGGTCCCGCCACCGCTTGGCGTGCGCCAGGGCCTCCCTGGGGGACCGGCCGAACCGCTGGTCCGCTTCGGCCACCACCCACCAGAGGTGATGCAGGGTGCCCTTGGTGATGATCCAGTCCATCTCATGGGACCACGCTTCACGGGAGGCTCCTGCCTCCAGTTGGAGGGCCGTGCGCCCGACCACGGGGCCCGGGTCTCCCCCGCTGGACAGGAGGAGGAAGCCCATCTGCAGGGTGATGTTGGGCAGGAACACCCGAATCTTCTCTGAATCCGGGCGGATTGTGAGGCCCTGCTCCAGGAGCCGGTGCGCCTCCTCGATGGGATGGACGCTTCGTTCACTCCGGGCAGCCCGGGACACGGCGGCGCCCATGATCTGGTAGGCGTGCTGGTACAACGCTTCGTCGTCACTAGGAGCGAGCTGCTGGGCCCGCCGCAGGTAGCCCTCGCCTGTCGCCAGGGCCTGTCGGCCCGCCTCGAGGGTGGGGGGGGCGCCCGAGGCGTAGCATTCATCCATTACGGTGAGGGCGCGTGCGATCCAGGCCTCGTACAACCAGGGTGCCTGGTCCAGGGCCCGGGCGAAGTGGGCATCTGCCTCCGCGTGTCGGCCCTCGGCCTGGGCAGCCAGGCCCGCCCCATACTCCGGGTGGTCGATGGTTGCCCCCCTGGCTCGGGCCATCCAGGCCAGGGCCGACGGCACGAGGTCCCGCTTGAGCCTCTGCCGGGTTTCCTCTGGTTCGTGGCGTCCGATGGCCTGGAGTCTCAGATCTTCGTATTGCTGCAACCGCGTGAGCCCCAACCCATAGGCCACTTCCGGGGCCTGGAACCCGGAGGCCCAGGCCGCTTCGAGGTTCCGGATCGCCTCGACGTACTCCCGCAGGGCCAGATGCCCCCGGCCCAGGGCGTAGTGGCCTGGGCCCTGGGAAGGCGGCCTCAGCCCGGCCATCTCTCTGCGGATCACGGCGAGCCTGGCCCGCAGCCGCGCCTCCGCCGGCCGGATGTCGTGCCGGGGCATCATGCGCTCGATGCGCAGCAGGTGCTCGGCGTCGCGGATCTCCAGTGCGAAGCGCTGGGCCGCCTCCTCTCGCAGGCGCGAGGTGGCTCGGATGTGGCCGTTCCAACCCAGGAGGAGGGCCGAGGCGAGGAGGCCCGTCGCGGCAGTGGTGGCCAGGGCCGGGCGGCGCTTCGACCAGCGCCAGAACTTGCCGATGGGACCGACGGGGCGGGCCAAGATGGGCTCGCCCGCCAGGAAGCGCCGCAGGTCCTCCGCCAGCGCACGGGCCGTGGCGTAGCGCTTGACGGGTTCCCGCTCCAGGCACTTCAGGGTGATGGTCTCAAGGTCCCTCGGCACCGCTGCGTTGAGGCGCCGCACGGCCCGCACGCCGGAGTCTGACTGGTTGGTGATGAGGCCGGCCAGGGTGGAGCCCTCGTAGGGGGGCTGGCCAGTGATGAGCGCGTAGAGCGTGGCGCCCAGGCTGTAGATGTCCGTGCTCGGGCCCAGGGCCTCGCCCTGCGTCTGTTCGGGGCTCATGAAGGCCGGTGTGCCCATCACCGCCCAGGAGAGCGTCTGGTCCAGGGCCGTGAGGTCCCGCGCCAGGCCGAAGTCCACCACGCAGGGGCGCAGGATGCCATCGGGGTGCTGCTCGACGAGGATGTTCGCCGGCTTCAGATCGCGGTGGATCAGGCCCGCCTGGTGGGCGGCGTGGATGGCGTCCGCCACGTCCGCCAGCACCGCGGCCATGGCGCGGAAGTCCAGATCCGGGCGCAGGTCCACCAGGGAGCGGCCCTGCACCAGCTGCATGGCGATGTAGGGGCGGCCCTCCGCGTGGCCCAGGTCATGGATTCGGCAGATGCCCGGGTGGTCGAGCTTGGCCTGGGTGCGTGCCTCTCGCAGCAGGCGGAGGTGCAGGTCGGGATCGTGGCCCAGCAGTAGCTTCACGGCCACCACGCGCTTGAGCACCGGATCCCAGGCCGCGTGCACGCGGCCCATGCCACCCCGGCCCAGCTCCGGCCCCAGCAGGTAGCGGTCCACCGCCACGCAGTCCGCAGACCGTGCCCAGGACGGCATCGTCCCGGGCTCAGTGGAGGAGTCATGTTCGAAGAAGGTCATGGCGTGCAGTGGATCCCTCTATTTCTAGCGGAACGGCGGGAACCTGGATACCCGCGGTTGGCAAAATTCGCACCCTACTTGGTCCCTACAATCGCAGGAATTGCGACTGTATCTCTGGACTAGCGGGCCCTCCGGGGCTTCAATGGAGGCATGCCCACCCGCGGCCCCTACGAGACCTCGCCCATGCCGACGCAGCCGCGCACGCTGGCGGAGCGTCTGCGCTGGCTGCGCAAGCAGTCCGGCCTTACTCAGGTGGAGGTAAGCCAGGCCCTTGGCTGCGAGCAGGCCATGATCAGCAGCTGGGAGGTGGGCCGCACCCGACCCAGCGCCGTCACACTGGGCGCGCTGGCCAAACACTACAGCGTGAGCTTGGCGTGCCTGGACAGTGGTCTCGGCTTCATGGAGGAAGTCGCACGACGTCCCCGGCCCGAGTCCATGGACGAGGACTCCGGGCAGTTTCCCGCCTTCACCCTGCCCCCCGTGGCCCCCGGCCAGGTCATGCTCCTCGACGAGCGCACCGGCACCCAGACTCCCACCGACGCCGCCGACGCCATGGCCACCCTCCTCCGCGCCCTGAAGAAGGGGCGGAAGGCCTGGCTGGTGGTGAAATAAGGCTGACCCGGCCTTAACTGGGGAAGGTCGAGCCTGCCTTCAGGCCGGTCCATTCGGGTAGCCCCAGGGCCAGGTTCAGGTTCTGCACCGCCTGCGCCGCCATGCCCTTGCCCAGGTTGTCGAGGGCGACCATGACGGCGCCGTGCCCGTTCCGGGCGGCGACGCCGAGGTCGGCGAAGGCGCTGCCCGTGGTGGCGGCTACACGGGGGCTGCCCTCCACCAGGCGCACGAAGAAGCGATCCCGGTAGAAAGCTGCGTAGTGGCCCCGAAGGGCGTCTTCATCCAGGCCCTCGGGCAGAGGGAACTGGGCCGTGGCGAAGATCCCCCGAACCATGGGCGCGCTCAGGGGCACAAAGCTGAGGGGTGCCTCCCAGCCTTCCGCCGCCAGGGTGCGCAGCACTTCCGCCTCGTGCTGGTGGCCCAGAACTTTGTAGGCCCGGAAGTCGTTCGCCCGGGTGGGGTGGTGCGTGGTGTCAGATGGCGCAGCACCTGATCCACTTGAGCCTGTGGCGGCGGTGACGGCCACGAAGGCGGGCTGCCACTGGGCCAGGGGCAGCAGGGCCAGCTGCAGGGCCGTGGCGAAGCAGCCGGGATTGGCGATGCGCCGGGCGCCCCGCATGCGCTCGGGCTGCCAGTCCACCAGGCCGTAGATCCAGGCCGGATCCAGGCGGAAGTCGGCGGAAAGGTCGATGATGGTGAGCTTGTCCGTGAGTCCTAACCGATCCCATTCGCGTTGAAAGTCGGGCCACTGTTTCGCAAACTCGCCATGGGGCAGGGCCGCGAACAGCACCGGGGCGTCACTCTGGGTCAGGGCCGCCCAGTCCGGTGCGGCCTCAAAGGTGCCCTCGACCAGGCTGCGCAGGTTCGGATGCTGGGCGTAGAAGGGCTTGCCCGCATGGCTGCGGGCCGTGCCACGGATTGAGGTCACGGCTGGATGGTTGGAGAGCCAGCGGAGCAACTCTCCGCCGCCGTAGCCGGAGGCGCCGAGGATGAGGGCGTCGACGGAGCTCATGCCTTCGCCGCGAGCTTGGGCTCGAGGAGGTCGAGCACGAAGCGACCGAGGGCGTCCGCATCGGCCCGGGCGTTGCGGGCGGGCAGGCCCAGGGTGGCCACGAAACGCTCACCCACGCGGTTGTCCGTGGCGGGCCCCGCGATGAGGTCGGCTTTGATGCCGTAGGTGGCGTCCAGATCGTGGACGGCCCCGGCGGCGCCCACAGGGTCGTTGGCGCAGACGATGAACACACCGCTCAGCGCCATGAGCTCGGCATCCTGCAAGATCGCCTGCACGCCGTATTCGCCCATGATGCCGTCGCCGGTCTCGGCCACGATGACATCCACACCGTGGGAGGCCAATTCCGAGAAGATCACGTGCGAGACGCCGGCGGCACTGCCCGCATCGGTGCACACGATGCCCGCATCCGTGAAGTCCAGGGCCACCTCTGCGCCGTAGTCGCGCATGGCCAGGGCATCACGCATGAGCGAGACCCCCGTGAGCTTGCAGGCGCCCACGCGGTAGCCTGCGCGGCTGAGCTGGCGGATGGTGGCGCAGGCGGCGGCGGTCTTGCCCGCGTTCATGCAGGTGCCCGCCACATAGACCACCGGGCAGTGGGCCACGAGGCCCGTGCCCTTGAGGGCGCCCATGCGGATGTGGGCGGGCTGGCCGGCGCGGGACTGGAACTCGGGAAAGACCAGCACCTGACCCAGCACCTCCAGTTCGAAGGGCTTTCCCACGTCGGGGTTGTGCGAAAGACACTGGCCGATGACGCCGCCCATGTTCAGCAGGTTCACTGTGTCACCGGGTTTCAGGCTCTGGGGCATGACGCCCTCGTAGCCCTGCAGGGCGTTGCGATGGCCCAGGGCGCCCACCAGGATGTCGCCGTCATGCAAGGTGCTCATGCGGCCGTGGGGGTCCTCCAGCTGGTTGTAGGTGCTCTTCTCGCCCCGCACCTTGCAGGCGATGACGGAGCCCTCTTCGAGCAGGATCTCGCTGCCGAGGGTGAGCGTGCGGCCCAGCCGCAGGTTGCGAGTGACCGAGGCGAGCTTGTCGACGTGGATTCTCATGAGGACCTCGGGCGATCAGTTGGGCTTGGCTTTGAGGGTGAGGGTCTGCTGGACGCCGAAGACCTTGGCGAAGCCTGCGGCCTCGGCACCGGTCCACAGCTTGTTGGCCTCGCCGTAGGTGGCGATGCGGGGGTCCATCAGCGAGTAGGGCGACTGCACGCCCTCCACCACGAAGGTGCGGGGGTGCAGGGTGAGGCGCACCTCGCCGCAGACGCGCTCCTGGCTGGACAGCAGGAAGGCCTCCAGGTCCCGGGCCAGGGGATCGAAGAAATGGCCCTCGTGGAGCAGGCTGCCGTAGAGGTTCCCCAGGGACTCCTTCCAGAAGAGCTGCTTGCCGCTGAGAACCAGCTTCTCCAACTCCCGGTGGGCGCCGATGAGCAGGTGCGCCGCCGGGGCCTCGAAGCCCACGCGGCCCTTGATGCCGAGGATGGTGTCGCCCAGATGAAGTCCGCGGCCGATGCCGTAGGGCTTGCCGATGGCGTTGAGCTGGGCGATGAGGGTGACCGGATCCATGGCCTGGCCGTCGAGGGCCACCGGCACGCCTTCATCGAAGCTGAGGGTCAGGGTCTTCGGTGCCAGGGCGCCGATGACACCACCGGGGAAGGCCGCCTCGGGCAGGGTAGTCCAGGCATCGAGGGTTTCGCGGCCGCCTACGCTGGTGCCCCACATGCCCTCATTGATGGAGTAGTCCCTGGTCTTCTCGGGGAAGACGAGACCGCGCTCGGCGCAGTAGGTCATCTCCTCGGCCCGGGACAGCCCCAGGTCGCGGATGGGGGTGAGGATCTCCAGCTCAGGCGCCAGGGCCCGGAAGGCCACGTCGAAGCGCACCTGGTCATTGCCCGCACCCGTGGAGCCGTGGGCGATGGCATCCGCCTTCATCTCCTTGGCGAGCTCGGCCACCGCGCGCGCCTGGCAGACGCGCTCGGCCGATACCGAAAGGGGATACATCTGGCCGCGCAGCACATTGCCATACACCAGGTAGCGCAGGTAGCCCTCGAAGAGACCTGCCCGGGCATCGACGGTGGTGTGGCTGAGGGCGCCTAGCTTGGGTGAGGCGGCCTCGATGCGGGCCAGCTCTTCCGGCGAGAACCCGCCGGTGTTCACGGTGACCGTGGCCACGTCGTAGCCCTGCTCCTTGAGGTAGAGCACGCAGAAGGAGGTGTCGAGGCCGCCGGAGAAGGCGAGGACGGCGAGCTTGCTCATGGGGTTTCCTTTCAGGCGGTCCAGAGGGCGGCCTCAGCTTCAGCGTGGATGTCCCGCTTGCCTTCGATCCACGCCCTGGAGGAAGAAAGGTCGGCGGCGAGGTCGTCGAGGCCCAAGTTACCGGCGCCGCCGAGGTGAGTGGCGGTGAGGGCGGCGCGATCCGGGGCGAAGGTGCCGTCCTGCAGCTGCTGGGCCACCTTGCGGTAGGCCTCGCGGAAGGGCAGGCCGCCCTGCACGTAGACAAAAGCCTGGTGGGCGGCGTAGAGCTCGTCAGTGCTGGCGATGGTGGTGGCCTCGGCATTCACCTGGAGGGCGGGGATGAGGCGCACCAGCACCCCGAAGAGCTCGTCCGCTTGCCGCAGGCCCAGAATCACGGGGCGCTTGAGCAGCTGCAGGTCCCGGTGGTAGCTGGAGGGCAGGCCCGAGGCGACCTGCTCCACCAGGCCCGCCGTGCCGCGAAGCTCGCGGCAGCGGCCCCGGGCCAGCTCCACCACGTCAGGGTTCTTCTTCTGGGGCATGATGCTCGAGCCAGTGGTGAAGGCGTCCGGCAGCTTGAGGAAGCCGAATTCCTCGGTGGTGTAGAACGAGACGTCCCAGAGGAACTTCTCGATGACGCCGCCGGTGGAGGCGGCCCACTGGAGCATGGCCGTCTCGTGCCGGCCCCGGCTGTTCTGCACGTCGATGGGGCTGCGCTGCACCTTGGAGAAGCCCAGCAGCTTGGCAGTGAGCTCGCGATCAATGGGCAGGGGCACGCCAAAGCCCGCAGCTGAGCCCAGCGGGCAGCGATCCAGGCGCTGGTAGACGGACTGTAGCGCCTCCAACTCCTCCAGCAGTCCTTCCGCGAAGGCCGCGGCCCACATGCCGAAGGTGCTGGGCATGGCTCGGCGCAGGTGGGTGTAGCCCGGCAGGGGCACGTCCTGGTTCACCCGCGCGAAGGCCACGAACGCCTGGGCCAGGTCGGACACACGGAGGCCCAGGCGCAGCAGGGCATCCCGCAAGAAGAGTCGGAACGCGAGGATGACTTGGTCATTGCGCGAGCGACCCAGGTGGATGCGCTGGCCCACGGGGCCGAGGCTGCGGGTGAGGTCGGCCTCGATGGCGGTGTGGCTGTCCTCCAGGTGGGGCGGAATGGGGAAGGCGTTCTGCCGGGCCAGGTTCGAGATGCGCTTAAGACCGCGTACCAGGGCCGCGGCGTCACCGGGTTCCAGCAGGCCGGTGGCGGCCAGCATCTTGGCGTGGGCCGCGCTGCCAAGGCAGTCCCAGGGCAGCAGGGTCAGGTCCGTGTCCGGATCTTCGCCAACGGTGAACCGATGGATCGCCACGTCCATGGGGAGGTCCTTGGCCCAGAGGGTTGACGCGTCAGGCTTCATGGTGCACCTGCAGCTTGAAGAACGTGGAGACCAACTGGGCGTAGAAGGCGACGCCCGCTTCGAGCTCAGGCAGGGTCAGGTACTCGTTGGGCGTGTGGCTGCGAAAGGTGTCGCCGGGCCCGGCCTTCACCGCCGGGATGTTCCCCAGGAAGGCCCAGTCCGAGGTGGTGCCAGAGCCCACGGGGCCGGCCTTGCCCGCGGCCGCGAGGGCGGCCCGGACGATGGGGTGGCCGGAGTCTGTACCCTTGGCCAGGTAGCGCTTGGAGTGGATGGCTACCTCGCTCTCCAACTGCCGCTGGAAGCCCGCCGCGAGGGCATCGTGATCCTGCTCGGGGCTGGTGCGCAGGTCCACGTAGAACTCGCAGGCATCCGGCACCTGGTTGCGACGCAGGCCGCCTTGGATCTGGGTGACCTGCGCCTTCTGGGAGCCCAGCAGCGGGTGGGCCGGGAAGTCCATGGCGGCGATCTTGGCGATGTCCCGGGCCGCCTTGTGGATGGCATTCTCGGCGCCCAGCATCTGGGCGTTCGCCACATGGCCACTGGTGCCCCGGGCGGTGCACTTGAGGATCAGCAGGCCGCGCTGGGCCGCGCAGATGCGCAGGCCCGTAGGTTCGCCCACCACGGCGCCATCGAAGGCACCGAGCTGGCCCAGGATGGTGGCGATGCCCTGGCCACCGGTCTCCTCCTCGGCGGTGAGGGCCACCATCACTTCCCCGTCAAGGGTCTGCTTCGACAGCTCGAAGGCGGTGAGCAGGAGGGCCGCCACGCAGCCCTTGGCGTCATTGGAACCCAAGCCCTGGAGGCGGGTGCCGTTCCAGACGGGCGTGAAGGGATCCCCCTCCCAGCCCGCGCAGGGGGGCACCGTGTCGAGGTGCGAGTTGAGCAGGAGCCGGGAGCCGCCGGGCTTCCCGAAGCTGAACCAGAGGTTGTGCCCCTGGCGCTGGACCTGGAAGCCCCGGGTGGTGAGGAGGTCCTGCACCAGGTCTGCAAGCGGACCTTCCTCGCCGGACACGCTGGGCGTGCCGACCAGGAGCGTGAGCAGCTCAGCGGGGCTCATCCAGCGACTCCGACTGATAGGCCAGGCACGATCATGGTGCCACTGCCCTCATTGGTGAAGATCTCCGCGAGCAGGGCGTCTGGGGCCAGGCCGCTCACCAGGTGGGCGCTGGGCACGCCGCCATGAAGGGCCGCCTTCACGGCGGTGATCTTGGGGCGCATGCCCCCGGTGATCACGCCCGTGGTTTCCAGGCCAGCCAGCTCCTCCAGAGTGGCGTGGGGAATGAGGGACGAGGATCTGGCCACATCCTTCAGCAGACCCGGTACCGACAACAGAAAGAACAACTTCTCAGCGCTCAGCGCGGTGGCCAGGCTCGCGGCGATGGTGTCGGCATTGGTGTTGTAGATGGCGCCGTCCTCCCCCCCGGAGAGCGGCGCCACCACCGGCACGAAGCCCCCCTCGAGCAGGTGGCTGAGCACATGGGGATCGATGGCATCGATGTCGCCCACCAGGCCGTAATCCACCAGCTGGGGCTCGGTGGCCCCATCGGGGATCACGGCCACGGGCGGGCGGCGATGGGCCTTCACGAGGCCCGCATCCAGGCCGGTGAGGCCCACGGCGGGCACGCCCGCGGCCTGCAGCTCCGAGAGCAGGTCCATGTGCACCTGGCCGGCGAAGACCATCTTGGCGGCGTCCAGGACCGCAGGGCTCGTCACGCGCCGGCCGGCCACCTTTTCCACGGGGATGTTCATGGAGGCGCAGACGGCATCCAGCTCGGCACCGCCACCATGCACCACAACCACCTTGATGGAAAAGGACCAGAGCAGGGCGATCTGCTCACAGAGGGCCTTCCGGATCTTGGGCTCGGCGATGACCTCGCCGCCCACCTTCACCACGAAGGTCTTGCCACGGAATAACCGGACGTACTGGGAGGCTTCCTTGAGGGCGGCGTAGGGGTTCGGGGAGAGTGGCATCTGTAACCTCGGGACGGGGGACTAGGACTGCGACAGCAAGGCGTGGATGGTGGCTCGCTGGACGTGGAAGCGGTTCTCGGCTTCATCGACCACGCGGCTCCAGGGGCCGTCGAGGACGCTGTCGTGGACCTCGAGGTTGCGGCGCACCGGCAGGCAGTGGGTGAAGATGGATTCCTTGGCGGCCTTTTGCATGTGGGCTGCCGTGGGCATCCAGGCACCGAGATCGGCCATTGGCGCGGCGGCGAAGCCTGATTCCGTGGACGGGCCCCAGGCCTTGGCGTAGACGGCGGCGCTGCCCTCCAGGGCGGCGTCCTGGTCGTGGGTGTAGGTGATTTTTCCGCCGGTGGCGGCGGCGTAGGCTTCGGCCTCGGCTCGGACTTCGGCGCTCAGCTCGTAGCCCTTGGGGTGCGCCACGCGAATCTCGGCGCCGCAGGCCGCGGCCGTGAGCAGAAAGGAGTTGGGCACGGCCTTGGGCAGGGGCTTGATGTGGGGAGCCCAGGTGAGGGTGACGGGCACCTTGGTGCTGCCATGGGCTTCCTGAATGGTGAGCAGGTCGGCGAGGCCTTGGTGGGGATGCTCGCGGGCACTCTCCATGCTCAGCACCGGCACGGTGGAGAAGCGCCGGAAGGCGTTGATGACAGGATCGACCTCGTCTTCCGCATCGCCGTTCCCGTGGCTGAAGGTACGCACGGCCAGCAGGTCCGCGTAGCGACCCAGCACGGGCACGCCCTCGCGCACGTGCTCGGCGCGGTCCTCGTTCATGACGGCCCCGTCGCGGTCCTCCAGTTTCCAGGTGCCCGCGCCCACCTCCAGCACGATGGCGTGGCCACCGTGGCGCAGCATGGCCGCCTCGAAGCTGGCCCGGGTGCGCAGGCTGGGGTTGAAGAACACCATGCCCAGGATGCGGTCGATGAAGATGGCGCCGGGCCGGTTCTTCTTCCAGGTGGCGGCGGTGGCGAGGGTCTCCTTGACCCCGGCGGGCCCCAGGTCGGAGATGCGGGTGAAGTGCTTCATGTCGGCTCCGGCAGGAAGGCGTGGATGGCGGCGATGAGGGCGCTCAGGGCCTCGTCGCTGACATTGAGGGGCGGCATGAGGCGGAGCACCGATGCGTCGCCCGAGCCGCCGACGAGGAGGTGGTGGGCCAGGAGGTGCTTCTTGAGGGCCGCGGCGTGGGCGCTGCGCAGGCCCAGCAGCAGGCCTTCGCCCACGACTTCGGTCACCACGGAACCCACCAGCTCCTTCCGCAGCCGGGCCGCGGCGGCCATGGCGTTGGACATCAGGCCTTCGTGGGCGATGACGTCGACCGTGGCTAGCAGCGCAGCGCAGGCCAGTGGTCCGCCGCCGAAGGTGCTGCCCAGGTCGCCGCCCTTAAGCTTGGCGGCCACGGCGGCGGTCATGAGTAGGGCGCCCATGGGCACGCCGGAGGCCAACCCCTTAGCAGAGGTGATGAGGTCGGGCCGCACGCCGTAGAGCTGGGCCGCAAACGGTGTGCCCAGGCGGCCCATGCCGGTCTGGATCTCATCGAAGATGAGCAGGGTGCCCGAGGCATTGCACTTGGCCCGCAGGGCCTGGAACAACTCCCGGGAGGCGGTCTTGATGCCGGCCATGCTCTGGATGGGCTCGAGGATGACGCCAGCGAGGTCGGAGAAATCGGCCGCAGCCAAGGCCGCGAGGTCGCCGAAGGGCAAGCGCCGACAGGGCACCAGTTGATCCGCGAAGGGCTCCGTGATCTTGGGATCGTCGGTGACGGAGAGGGCCAGCAGCGTGCGGCCGTGCCAGCCGCCCTGGAAGGCGCCCAGAGTCTTGCGTCCCGTGAGCAGAAGCGCCAGTTTCAGGGCGTTCTCATTGGCCTCGGCTCCGCTGTTGCAGAAGAAGACCGAGTCCATGCCGGCGAAGGCGGTGATCTTCGCTGCGGCCTCGTCTCGCACTGGCAGCGCCGCGGCGGCGGAGTAGAAGAGGAGGGTGGCGGCCTGTTCGGCCAAGGCCTTCACCACCTTGGGGTGGCTGTGGCCCGTGGCGCACACGCAGTGGCCGCCGTAGAAGTCCCACCAGCCCTGCCCCTGGTCGTCGAAGACCCGGTCGCCTTCGCCCCGCACCAGGGGGAAGGGATAGGGGGCGTAGGTGGGGAGCAGGGCGGGGATCGGAAGGGTGGCGGTCATGCAGGCATCCTGTGCATATGCGCGCATGGATGGTGCATAACCAAGCGGCAGATTGCATATTATGCGCGTCTAAATGAGCGATTCAAGCATAAATTTCTGTGAATTTCATGTGTTTTTTGAAATTCGACCTTGTTGGAATATGCAATTTCATGCATCATCCATGCATGGACCTGGATTCCCTCATCCTCCAGCTGCTGGACGGTGCCCCCATCACCGACCAGGGGGACCTGCAGGCTCGGCTGCTGTCCCAGGGGCACGAGCTGACACAGTCCACCCTGTCCCGGCGGCTGAAGCGGCTGGGGGTGCAGAAGGTCCAGGGCCGCTACCGACGGGTGGAAGCGGGCGGCCAGGTCCTTCCGGAGGTGAGCATCACCGAGGCCCCGCCCAACCTGCTGGTGCTGCGCACGGCCCCCGGCTTCGCCCAGGCCTTGGGCCTCAGCCTCGACGGTGATCCGGTGCCGGGTCTGATGGGCACCCTCGCCGGCGATGACACGGTGTTCGTGGCGGTGCTGCCCGAGCGGCTGGCCGAGGTGAAGGCCCACCTGGTGCGGGTGCTGGCGGCGCGCTGAGGGCGTCCTGCCCTACACTCGAAGGATCCTGTGGAGCCTTCATGGATCGGTTCGGAAGTTCAAAGCTGCGCATCGGCTGGGTGCTGGCCTGCCTGTTCGTCACGGGGCTGGTGGTCATGGCGGTGCGGGGCCAGCAGGGGGATGGTGGCTCCCAGATCCTGCTCTTCGGCACTGCCATCCCCCTGGGCGCCGACTCGCTGCGCTCTTACGCCCTGGGCAACATCCAGGGCGTGATGTACTGGGTGGTGTCCCTGGTGGTGCTGCTGGGGGCCTTCGGCCCCGTGAGCCAGTGGACGGCCGCCGCCGCCCGGGGTGGGCGCTTCAAGGGCTTCTTCGTGGGGACGGGCCTGGGTTTCGCCCACGGCCTCTTCCTGTCGCAGGTGGCGCTGATTCCCGTCTGGGCCCTGAGCTGGCGCCTCATCGGTGAGGCCTGGCCGCCGGAGCTGCTACGGGCGGATCTGCATGGACTGCTCTTGGGACTCCAGATGCTGCTGTGGGCCGTGGTGCTCTCCCGTGTGCTGAAGTCCAGCGCCGGCCTAGCGCTCCTCTTCACCCTGCTGCTCCGGGAGCTGGGGCCCCGCCTCAGCTTCTTCCTCGATTTCGGCCAGGACCTGGGCTGGAGCGCCGGCCAGGTGAAGGTGCTGGAGGTCGTCGTGCGCCTGCTGCCCATGGCCCAGCTGCCTTCGGATCCCTTCTCGCCGCTGGCCCTGCCGCTGTCCATCGGCGGACCCCTGGTGTTGGGTGCCCTGGCCATGCTGCTTCCGGCGGGTGGGCGGAAGTAGGAGCGTGCGACCACTGGCCGCAGTCCTCGTCCCGGCGATCCTGGCGGCCCAGAGCGCCCAGGATCCGGCAGAGCTGCGGCAGAAGCTGGCGGCCATCCAGGGCCGCCTGGGCCAGGTGGACCAGCAACTGGCCTCCCTGAAGAAGCGGCGCAAGGGCGTGCTAGTGGAGATCCAGGGCATCTCGCTGCAGCGCGACCGGGCCAAGGCCCAGGTGGAGGGCGCCCGCCTGCGCCGGGACCAAGCCCAGAACGAGGTGCATGTCATCGGCCGCGAGCGGACCCGGATCCAGGGCGAGGTGCTGCGGTTGCAAGGGAGCCTTCGCAAGCAGGTGCGCTGGATGCAGGCCCTAGGCCCCTGGGGCGACATCGCGCTCTACGTCACCTTCAAGGATCTGGAGGCGTGGCTGGTGCGGGGTCGCATGCTGGCCTGGGCGCGACTTCAGGAGCGCAAGCAACTGGGCCAGATCCAGCGGCTGCAGGGGGACCTGGCCACGAAGGAGAAGGCTCTGAAGGAGGTTTTGGGACGCCTGGCGATGGAGGAGCGTGAAGCTGCCCAGCTCCAGGCCGCCTTGCGGCTCCAGGAGGACAAGCTCAACAGCTTCCTCGATGGCCTGCAGAAGGACGAGGTGGCGCAGAAGCAGGCCCAGGCTGAGCTGGCGGAGGAGGCAGTGCAGCTGGAGCGGCTGCTGGCGGGTCTGCTCAGCAAGCCGAAGGGCGAAGCCTTCGAGCCCATGATGGCCTTCGCCGGACTACGCGGCGACCTGCCCCAGCCCGTGGAGGGCACCCTGGCCCTGGGATTTGGAGAGCACCTGCATCCGCGCTTCAGGACCAAGACCATGCAGAGCGGCCTGCTCATCAGCGCGGCCGGGGGAGCCGTCGTGGCGGCCGTGGCCGATGGCAAGGTGGCCTTCTCCGACTACTACCAAAGCTACGGCCCCATGGTGATCCTCGACCACGGTGGTGGCTGGTTCACGCTGTACACCCACTTGCTGGGCTTGGGTGTCACCAAGGGCCAGGTGCTCAAGGCCGGGGAGACCGTGGGCGCCGTAGGCGACACGGTGGACGGCCCGCGCCTGGGCTTCGAGATCCGCCACCAGGCCCAGCCCCAGGACCCGCAGAAGTGGCTCAAGCGAAAATACAGGTAAGGCTGCTATCGCACCATGCTGCTGGCGTTGAAGAGGGGCACGTAAATGGCGAGCAGCAGGCCTAGGACGACCACGCCCATGAAGAGGATGAGCACGGGACCGATGAGGCTGGTGACGGCGGTGGTGGCCTTCTCCACTTCGGAATCAAAGAAGTTCGCCACGTGGTCGAGCATCTCGGGCAGGGCGCTGCTCTGTTCGCCCACGCGGATCATCTCCACGGCCAGAGGATCCAGGACCTTGGCCTGCTCCAGGGACAGGTGCAGGCTGCTGCCCGCCCGGACCTTGTCCGTGATCATGAGCAGTCCGGCCTTCATGCGCTCGCTGGGGCTGGTGCGCTGCACGACCTCCAGGGCCTGGACGACCGGAAGTCCACCAGACAGCAGCACGCCCAGGGTCCGGCAGAAGACGCTGGAATGGTACATGCGGTACAGGGTGCCCACCTTGGGGAGCATCAGCAGCAGCCGCTCGGCCAGCTTGCGGCCGGCCTCGGAGGCCACCATCCAGCGACCCAGGACAACCAGGCCCACGAGGATGAGGCCTTGCAGCCAGAGGGTGGAGCTGACGAACTTCCCGGCGCCCAGCAGGATCCGGGTGAAAAAGGGCATCTCGATGTCGCCGCCTGCGTAGAACTCGGCGAACCGGGGCAGCACCACGTTGAAGATCACGCCCAGGGCCAGGATCAGGACCAGGACCAGGAAGGTGGGATAGAAGAGGGCCTCGATGATGCGGCGGCGGCTGGTCTGCGCGAACTTCTGGAAGGACAGCCAGCGGGCCAGCACCTCCGGCAGGGTGCCGCTGCGCTCACCCGCGACCACGTTGCTGCGGTAGATGGGGGGAAACGATCCGGCCTGCTCCAGAGCCTCGGAGAACGACATGCCCTCCCGGACCAGCTCCACCACCTGGCTGAGGCTGCGGCGCAACTGGGCATCCTTGCCATGGCCCACCAGCAGCTCCAGGGACTGCAGGAGGGGGATGCCCGCCCTCAGCAGGGCCAGCAGCTCCTGGTTGAAGAGCACTAGGGACTCGGTCTTGAGCTGGTTGCGGCTGCGGAAGGCGGTATCAGTCCGGGTGATCTCAAGGGGGAAGCCGCCCTCGGCGAGGACGCGGGCGCGCAGGCTCTCGGCGCTGTCCGCCTCGAACTCGCGCACCAGCACTTCCCCGTTGGCATGGGTGAGTCGGACCGTGAATCGCATAGACCTTCGAGGATACCGGATAACCCGGAATGGGGTCGCCGCGGTAGGCTTCCATGACCCGGAGGCATCGTGCCGCGCCCTATCTTTGCCTTGATACCCGTAATCACCTTGTCACTGGCCGCCCAGGCACCTCCGGCGGCGCCCCTGCGGGTGAACGAGGCGCAACCCGTGGACCTGGACCTGACCGGGGCCGATTCTTCCGTGCTGCTGCCACGGGACAACCGCGATGCCACCCAGGTGGAGGCCGCACGGCAACGCTGGAATCCGCTGGTGGCGCCGCTTCGAGAGGCCCTGGCCGTGCGGCTCCGCCTGCCCCTCGGGGAGGCCCGAATCCCGCTCTTGCTGGCGGCCGCCCAGGCCCTCAAGGCCCAGTCCCCGGGCCAGCGGCTCTACCTGGCCTTCGATCCCAAGGCGGCTTCGATCCTGGATGAGACGGCCTGGGGTGCGGTTGATGGCGGGGCTCTGCTGCCCTCCGATTTGAACGTGGACTCAGCCCTCTGGCGCGCCCAGCTGACCCAGGCCCAGGAGACTTTCCCGGGCCGCCCCTGGACCCTCTGGCTGCCGAAGGACCCTGGCGCCCAGGCCTCGACCCTGATGGGCGATGGGGGTCGGCTGGTGGTGCCGGCCGGGGGCTCCTCCGCGCAACTCGCCGCCCTCATCCCTCCCGGCTTCGTGGAGGTCGAGGGTGGGGTGGGTGACCTCACCCTGCGCAACCGCGCTGGCGAGGCCAAACGCTGGACCTTTGCCGAGGGGGCCTGGAGTGCCGTGCCTCTGCCCAAGGAGCGCCACGAGGTGTCGGTGACCGCGGCGGACGCCTACGACGTGGGCGCGCTACTGGCCCAGGTTCGGGCCGCCCACCTGCGCTCAAGGGCGGGCGTGCGGACCCTCCAGGCCAAGGCCGACCTGGACCTGCACATCCAAGGCTCGCGGGGCCCTGGTGGGGACATTGGCTTCACCTTCGGCTATTTCGAACAGGCCGGGGACTGGCCCGAGCTGTTGCAGAAGGAGGTGCGGCTGAACGGGGTGAAGGCCAACCTCTCGGGCGAGGTGCAGTTGCCCCTCATTGAAAGCCGCCAGTCCGTGTCCCTGCCCGTGGCCCTCAGCCTGACGGAGCGCTACCGCTACCGGGATGGCGGACCCGCCGGCCCCGGCCGGCGCCTGCTACGCTTCGAGCCCGTGAGCCCCGACCCCTTGGCCTACACGGGGGAACTGGAAGTGGAGGAGGCCACCGGGAAGATTCTCGTGGAGCGCCGCGAACGTAACGACCTGCCGGGCACCGTGAAGAGCGAGCGCGAGATCCTCACCTATGGCACCGTGGCCCTGGGGGTGTGGCGCCCCGTGGCCGTGAAGACCTACGAGCGCTGGGTGAGCACCGACGGCGTGGTGCAGGTGCAGCGGCGCTTCACCTACCGCGACTTCAACCTGAACAGCGACCGGTTCCTGGCCGAGCGGGAGGCGGCTCGCACCTCGAGCGCCACCATGCTGAAAGTGACGCCGGAGGGCGCCCGCTACTTCACCCGCCAGGAGGACGGCACTCGGAAGATCGACGAGAAGGCCAAGACCAGCGGCCGCGCGCTGGGTGGCGGGGTGCTGGTGGACCCAGGCACGTCGCCTTCGGTGATGCCCCTGGCGGCCCTGTTCTACTTCGACTACAACGCCTTCGGCAAAGGGGTGCAGCTGAACGCCCTCGTGGCGGGCGTCTTCAACACGGTCAACCTTGCCATTCCCCGCGGGTTGGGCGGGTTCGATGTGAGCGCCAACGCCCTGGGCCTGCTCTTGAAGGGCACGGACCGGCCGGTGGTGGATGGGAAGCTGGCAGACAAGGATGGTGTGGGGCGACGCTTTGGCATGGTCGGTGTGGAGCTGGGCCGCGATCTGGGCCTGGGCTTCCGGCTGGAAGGCCGTGGCGACTTCCTCTACGACGACTACAGCGAGGGGGAGACCAAGTACCGCACGCCGGGCTATGTCCTGCCGCCCTCGGGCCTCACGAAGGTGGGCACCCTGCAGGGTTCCTGGCTGTTCCGGGGCTTTCAGCTCCGCGGCTTCCACGGCTGGGGGAAACGGCCCGAGGGCAGCTACGGCACGGTGGCAGAGCCTCAGGTCGTGCCTGAGGGCGGGGACTTCCGGCGCTGGGGCGGCAGCCTCGGGCTGGATTGGGAAGTGAAGCCCGGGTTCTGGCTCCGCGGTGAGGCCGGCTGGGTGGGCGGCCGCGCCTTCGACCGCTTCAACTCGCTGGACGTGGGCGGGATGGGCTCCATGGTCCGCATCGCCGGCATCCGCTCCAACGCCATCGCCGCCGACCAAGTGGCCTACGCCAAGACCAGAGTGGCGATCCCCACGGGACCCAGCCTCAGGCTTTCGGTGAGCCTCGAGCACGCCCGGGCCCGGGGCCTCGGTGACGGTAAGACCTATGGCGTGTCCGGCCTGGGCCTCACCGGGGACCTGCCCGGCTTCTGGTGGTTCACCTCGGTGCGGGTGGACCTGGGGTTCGGCCTGCAGAGCGACATCGCCGGAGTGAAAACGGTCAGCGGCTACGTCGCGTTGTTGCGACTGTTCTGATCAGAGATGGCCTTCCGCGTCTTCTCGCGGTGCAGGACTTGGAAGCTGATGGGGCCGAGGTTCCGGCGCTTGTAGGTGTGGAGCTTCGCGTTCATGACCTTGAAGGCCTCGACCATGGTGGCGCAGAAGGCCACCTCGCCCGCCTTGTCCTTGAGGCCGCCCCGCTCGAACACACTGAGGGCCTGGCCGTGGAGACCGACGAAGATGGCCTTGATGTGCTGGCGCTCCATCTCGCGCAGAACGCCCTCCATGGCCACCAGGCCGCTCACATCGGCGCTGGGCACCTGCTCCATACGAAAGATGATCACGCGGACGTCGGCGGCGATGGCCCGCATGGCGTTCAGGGCCCGCTCCGCCGCGCCGAAGAAAAGGGGGCCGGAGAGGTCGTAGATCACCACGCCTTCAGGCAGAGGGCCGGGCAGGGAACGGTGGTCGGGGCGGCTCAGGTGACCTTCCGCCACGATGGCCATGCGCCGCATGAAGAGCAGCGAAGCCAGCACGATGCCGACGGTCACGGCGATGACCATGTCGAAGATGACAGTGAGAAAATAGCAGGTGAGCAGCACGGCCACATCGCTCTTGGGGGCCACCCTCACCGTGTGGAGGAAGTGCTCGACCTCTGACATGTTCCAGGCCACCAGCAGCAGCAGGGCCGCCAGGCTGGCCATGGGCAGGTAGCTGATGAGGGGCGCCAGGAGCAGGATGGCCAGCAGGATGGTCAGGGCGTGGGCCATTGCGGCGATGGGGGTGCGACCCCCGAAGCGGAAGTTGGTGGCCGTGCGGGCGATGGCGCCGGTGGCGGGGATGCCGCCGAAGAAGGGGGTGATGACGTTGCCTACGCCCAGGGCCAGCAGCTCCGCGTCTGGGTCGTGGCGGGTGCGGCCCATGCCGTCGGCCACCACGGCGGAGAGCAGGGACTCGATGGCCCCCAGCATGGCCACGGCGAAGGCGCTGGGCAGCAACATCCGGATGGTGCCCAGGTTGAGGCCCATGGCCTGGCCATCCACACCGGGAGCGTTCCAGGGCCAGATCAGGGAAGGCAGCACCTGGGGGATGCCGGCCACCAGGTGGCCATCCACCATGGTGTGGAAGCGGCTGCCGATGGTGTCCACGGCGAAGCCCGGAACCCAGCGCCCCAGAATCCAGGCGGCCAGGGCCGCCAGGGGCAGGGCCATGAGCGGCGCGGGGATCTTCCGAAGGAGCTTCGGGAGGCGCACGAGGCGCCGCTTGGGCAGCCGGGGGATGAGCAGGATGGCCAGGGTGCCCAGGCTGATGAGCAGCTCCCAGGGGGAGATCGTGTGCCAGGCCCGGCCCATGGCTCCGAGTCGCTCGATGAAGTGGTCTGGGACATGGTCAAGTTTCAGTCCGAGCAGGTCCTTGATCTGGAGGACGGCGATCACGGTGGCGATGCCCGAGGTGAAGCCGGTGGTCACGGGAAAGGGGATGAACTCGATGAGCTTGCCCATGCGGAGCAGGCCCATGCCGATGAGCATCAGGCCGGCCAGGAGGCCGGACATGAGCAGACCCGAGAGGCCAAACTTTATATAGAGGGGTGCCAGCACGACGATGAAGGCGGCCGTGGGACCGGCCACCTGGACCCTGGAGCCCCCCAGCAGGGCCGTGATGAACCCGGCTACGATGGCGGTGTAGAGGCCCTGCTGGGGCGGCACGCCCACGGCGATGGCCAGGGCCATGGCCAGGGGTAGGGCCACGATGCCCACGAGGAAGCCAGCCGTCAGGTCGCGCTTGAACTGCCGCCCGGAATAGCCCTCGGCCAGCACCGCCCGCAGCGCTGCCGCCGGCAGGGCCCGGAGGGGAACGGCGGTCGAGGGATCCTGGAAACGCGTGCGGGCCAAGGGCAGACTCGGGGAGGTGGGATCTCCTTCATCCTAACTGCTCGCAGAGCTAGGCGTAGAATCCGCGGTACTTCATGGCCTGGGCCACGCGGTCGAGAGCCAGGATGTAGGCGCCGATGCGGGGGTTGGTCTTGTACTTGTCGGTGGTGGCGAAGGTGGCCTGGAAGGCGTGGGTCATGTAGTCCACAAGCCGTTCGTTGACCTCGCGCTCCCGCCAGTAGAAGCCCTGGCGGTTCTGCACCCACTCGAAGTAGCTGACCGTGACCCCGCCGACGTTTGCCAGGATGTCCGGCACCACGAGAACCCCGTGTTCGAGCAGGATGGGATCGGCCTCTGGGGTGGTGGGCCCGTTGGCGCCCTCCACGATGATCTTGGCCCGCACGTGGGCCGCGTTGTCTTCGGTGATCTGGTTCTCGGAAGCGGCGGGCACCAGGATGTCCACGGCGTGGGTCAGGAGCGAGGCGGCCTCCATGGGCTCCGAGCCCTTGAAGCCGGTCACGGTCTTTGCTTCGGCCACGTGCTTCAGCAGGGCGTGAACGTCGAGGCCGCGGTCATTCTTGATGGCTCCCTTGAGGTCGCTGACGGCCACGATCCGGGCACCGGCCTCATGCAGCAGGCGCGCGGCCTGGCTGCCCACGTTGCCGAAGCCCTGGACGGCCACGGTGGCGCCGGCGAGAGGCTTGCCCAGGCGCTGCATGGCCTCGCGGGCGGTGATGAGCACGCCGCGGCCGGTGGCCTCCGTGCGTCCCAGGCTGCCGCCCAGGCCCAGGGGCTTCCCGGTCACGACGGCGTTCTCGGTGCGTCGGACGTGCATGTTGTAGGTGTCGAGCACCCAGGCCATGGTCTGGGCGTCGGTGCCCATGTCGGGCGCTGGCACATCCCGGTCAGGGCCGATGATGTCCATGATCTCGGCGATGTAGCGGCGGGTGAGCCGCTCCTTCTCGCCCACGCTGAGGCGGTTGGGGTCGCACACGATGCCGCCCTTGCCGCCGCCGAAGGGTACGTCCACCACCGCGCACTTCCAGGTCATCCAGGCGGCCAGGGCCTTGATCTCCTCGAGGCTGACGTTCAGGTCGTAGCGGATGCCGCCCTTGGCGGGGCCCCGGGCCACGTTGTGTTGGACGCGGTAGCCCGTGAAGACCTCCCAGTGGCCGTTGTCCATGAGCACGGGCAGGCTCACGATCATCGACCGGTTGGGGGCCATGAACACCTTGAACAGGGCATCATCCAGACCGTAGAGCTGGGCGGCCACCCGCAACCGGGCCTGCATCGCTTCGTAGGGATTGATCGGGGTGGCGGGCATGGAGGTCGTCTCCTAGGAGCGGACTTCGGACTCGGGGTGGGCCTCGGCGGGCAACTCAAGCTCGAGGCCGGTGCTCCAGAGACCTTCAAGGTTGTAGTGGCGGCGGGTCTCCTCGTCCATGACGTGGACCACGAGGTTGCCGTAGTCCAGGAGGACCCAGTTGCCGTTGGCCTCGCCCTCGCGGGAGATGGGGCGCTCATCGGCCAGTTTCAGGGCATCCTCGATGGCTTCCGCGATGGCGCGGTTCTGGCGATCGCTGCCACCGCTCATGAAGGCCATGGTGTCGGTGAAGCTGGCGATCTGGCTCACGTCCACGAGGCGGATACGGAAGGCTTTCTTGGACCGGGCGGCGTCGACGACGGTCGCGAGCCGGGAATCAAGGGTCATGCGGGCTCCAGAGCAGACTAACGATACAGGTTTTCGGTTCGGATGGTACCCAGAACTCGGGGGGGAATTCCCCCGGGATCCTCGTCCGGCGAGGCTTGCAGATGGGTCCGGAGGTTTGAGGAGGCTAGGTCCAGCTCGGTGGCGGGCAGGGCCACCAGCTCGCCGGGCCGACCGCTCCAGGTGGCGGAGGGGTGGAGCCCCGGCACCTCCGGCAGCAGGAAGGGGGCCCCAGGGCGGAGCGCCACGGCAGCCGAAGCCAGCTCAAAGATGCGCTCCGGCTGGCGCCAGGTGGCGAGGCCTGGCAGCTGGTCGCTGCCCATGAGGAGGATCCAGGACGCACCGGGTTCACGCTGGGTGAGGGCTTCCAGGGTGTCCACCGTGTAGCTGGTGCCGCCGCGCTGGAGTTCCAGCGGCTCCACCCGGCAGCGGGGGTCGAAGCCGGTCAGGGCCTCGACCAGCAGGCGCAAGCGAGCGTCTGCACCCGGGTCGCCCGCATTGGGCTTGTGGGGGCTCAGAGCGGTGGGGACGAAGCGCAGCTCGTCCAGATTCAGGTGCTCCAGGGCTAGGCGCGCCAGCTTCAGATGGCCTTCGTGAGGAGGGTTGAACGCCCCTCCAAGGAGGCCGATGCGCACTACCAGACCTCGTCTTTGGGGGTGGCCTTCTTCTGCCCGGCCATGACCTTCAGGGCATCGTCCACGGCGAAGGCCAGCTCGCGCAGGCCCTCGCCGGTGACGCCGGAGATGAAGAGGGGCTCCTGGCCCCGGGCCGCACAGAGGGCCACGAAGGCCTCGCGGCGGGCGTCGTCCTGCAGGGCGTCTAGCTTGGTGCCCACCAGCCACCGGGGCTTGGCGGCCAGCACGGGGCTGAAGGCCTCCAGTTCGCCTTCGATGATGCGGACGGCCTCGGCGGGCTCCTCCATGGGGTCGGAGAGGTCCACCAGGTGGAGCAGCATGCGGGTGCGCTCCACGTGGCGGAGGAACTGGATCCCTAGGCCCGCACCGGAGGCCGCGCCCTCGATGAGGCCCGGGATGTCGGCGATGACCCAGCTATCCAGCAGGTCGCCGCCGAAGCGGTCCAGGCTCACCACGCCGAGCTGGGGCTCGAGGGTGGTGAAGGGGTAGTTGGCGATCTTGGGTCGGGCCGCGCTAAGGCGGCTCACCAGTGTGCTCTTGCCCGCATTGGGATAGCCCACCAGTCCCACATCCGCGATGAGCTTCAGCTCCAGGTCGAGGACGCGGGCCTCGCCCTCCTCGCCGGGCTGGTGGTGGCGGGGCGTGCGGTTGGTGGAGCTCTTGAAGTTCGTGTTGCCCAGTCCGCCCCGGCCCCCGCGGGCCACACAGACGTCCTCACCATCGGCCAATAGCTCAGCCAGCACTTCGCCGGTCTCACCATCCTTCACGACGGTGCCCAGGGGCACTTCGAGCAGGATGCTCGCGCCGTCGCTACCATGGCGCATGCCGCCTTCGCCCTGACGGCCACGCTCAGCGGTGAACTCCCGCTTTTGGCGGTAGGGATTGAGGGTGTTCAGGGCCCGGTTGGCCCGGAGGGTGATCGAACCGCCCTTGCCGCCGTCGCCGCCATCGGGCCCGCCCTCGGGGGCGAACTTCTCGCGGCGGAAGCTCATGGCGCCTGCACCACCATGACCGGCAGTGACGCGGAGCTGGACTTGGTCAAGGAACATGGTGGGTCTTCACTTCCTGGGTGGGTAGTAATAAGCACAGGCCGGGCTCCGCCCGGCCTGTGCATGGAGGTCCCGGGGGCATGCGCAGCGCAGCTCCCCGGACAACATCAACCTTCGATGGGATCGATGTGGATGAAGCGGCCAGACTGACCCTTGTCCTGGAAGCGCACCTTGCCATCGATGAGGGCGAACAGGGTGTGGTCCTTGCCCATGCCGACATTGATGCCGGCCTTGAACTTGGTGCCGCGCTGGCGGACGAGGATGGAGCCGCCGGTGACCTGCTCACCGCCGAACTCCTTCACGCCGAGGCGCTGGGAGTGGGAATCGCGACCGTTGCGGCTTGAACCTACGCCTTTTTTGTGAGCCATGGGAAAACCTCTTTCGGATGATCTGAATGTCGGGTGGTCAGAAGTTCAGGGACGGGAAAGAGCCTAGGCCTTGATGGACTTGATCCGCACTTCCGTGTAGTTCTGGCGGTGGCCCTGGGTGCGCTGGTAGGTGGTGGTGCGCTTCTTCTTGAAGATGATCACCTTCTTGGCGCGGTCATGGGTGATGACCTCCGCCTCGACGGTGGCGCCGGCCAGGGTGGGCTTGCCGATCTTCAGGTCCCCGTCGTTGTCGATGAGGAGCACCTGGTCGAAGGTGACGGCCTGCTTGGGATCCTGCTCCAGCGTTTCCACGCGGAGGACATCGCCCTCGGCGACGCGGTACTGCTTCCCGCCGGTCTTGATGATTGCGAACATTGGAACCTCTATGTTTGGGGCGTGTGGGCGGCAGTCCATCGGATGCGCTTGGGAGCCCACGGCCAGGGCAAGGTCGATCAGTATGCGGGAAAACCCCTGTCGTCTCAAGGGAAATTCCTGAACGACGGGGCATTGGGTTCCTGGGAATCCCCCTCGGGTGGGATGATCGAGGCTGGAGCATCCCATGGGCCGTGATTTCCAGACCTTCCTGAAACAGCTCGAGGCCGCCGGTGAACTGGCCCGGGTGGGGGTGGAGGTGGATCCCTTTCTAGAGATGGGTGCCATCGCGGACCGGATCTCCAAGGAGCCCGGCGGCGGCAAGGCCCTGGTCTTCGAAAAGCCCACCGCCAAGGCCATGCCCGTGGCAATGAACGTCTTCGGCAGCCTCAAGCGCATGGAAATGGCCCTGGGTGTGGACAAAGAGCCCCGAGGGCTCGATGCCATCGCCGATCGCATCGAGAAGCTGGTCCAGGAGGCCATGCCCAAGCCCGGCACGGGCTTCTTCGAGAAGCTGGCCAAGCTGCCGGTGCTGGCCGAGGTGGGCAACTGGATGCCCAAGACCGTCAAGCGCGGGATCTGCCAGGAGATCGTCCTGAAGGGCGACCAGGTGAAGCTCACCGACCTGCCCGTGCTGACCACCTGGCCTGAGGATGGCGGCCCCTTCATCACCCTGGGCATGAGCCACACCCGCAACAAGCAGACGGGCCACCGCAACGTGGGCCTCTACCGGCTGCAGGTCTTCGACGACCGCACCCTGGGCTTCCACACCCAGCTGCACCATGATGGCGCCCGCAACCGCCACGGTTATGACAAGAGCGAGCGCATGCCCGTGGCCGTGAGCTTCGGGGGTGATCCGGCCCTGACCTACGCCGCCACGGCGCCCCTGCCGCCCTTCCTCAGCGAGGTGATGTTCGCGGGCTTCCTGCGGGGCGAGGGCATCGAGATGGTGTCCTGCGTGACCAACGACCTGGAAGTGCCCGCCGATTCGGAGCTGGTCATCGAGGGCTACGTGAACCCCGGCGAGCTGCGCCGGGAGGGCCCCTTCGGCGATCACACAGGCTACTACTCTCTCGCTGACGACTACCCCGTGCTGCACGTGGAAGCCATCACCATGCGGAAGAACCCCGTGTTCCCTGCCACCATTGTGGGCCGCCCGCCCCAGGAGGACGCCTACCTGGGCCTCGCCACGGAGCGCATCTTCCTGCCCCTTCTGCGCATGGTGCTTCCAGAGATCCGCGATATGCACCTGCCGGCCGCGGGCGCCTTCCACAATCTGGTGATCCTCTCCATCCGCAAGGAGTACCCGGGCCATGCGCAGAAGGTCATGAACGCCATCTGGGGTACGGGCCAGATCATGTTCACCAAGGGCATTGTGGTGGTGGACGAAGACATCGATCCCCACGACCTGAATGAGGTCCTCTTCCGCCTCACCAGCAACGTGGATCCCAAGCGCGACATGCTGTTCACCGAAGGCCCGCTGGATGTGCTGGACCACGCTGCAGATCGCTTCGCCTTCGGCAGCAAAGTGGGCATCGACGCCACCCGCAAGAATCGCCCCTGGGATGGCTACGTCCGGGAGTGGCCCCGGGACCTGGTGTACCCAGGGGAACTCCTGGATCGGGTGGCGCGACGCTGGAAGGAGTATGGACTGTAGCTAGTGGGGCTGATCTAAGCGGTGACACTGGAACCTTAACTGATCCTAAACCGGTGGGTCAGGATCCGGAGTTCAGAGGCTAGGCCCGCCAGGTCTTCGGTGGTCCGAGAGGTCTCCTGCATGGCGGAGGCCAGCTGCACGGTGGCCGAGGCATTCCGTTCCGTGAGGCTGGACACCAGATCCAGTTGCCGCTGGAGTTGGCCGACGGACGAAGACTGCTGCACCATGGCCCCGCTGATATCCCCAACGTGATTGCCGGTCTCGTGAATATTCTCCTGGATGCGGTCCAGCGAGGCACTCACCTGGGCAGCCGCCGTTGAACCGAGCAGAACCCGCTCACTGCTCTCGCCGATGAGGGCCCCGATCTCCTTTGCGGCGGTGGCGCTGCGTTCCGCGAGCTTGCGGATCTCTTCCGCGACCACGGCAAACCCCTTGCCCTGTTGTCCCGCCTTGGCAGCTTCGATGGCGGCGTTCAGGCTGAGGAGGTTGGTCTGCCGGGCGATGTCCGCGATCACGGTGATGATGCGGTTGACCTTCTGGGAGCTTTCCTGGATAGCGGCCATGGCCCGGTCAGACTCTTCTGCACTGAAGTGTCCCTTCTCGCCGACTTCCTTGGAGGCTGCGGCCAGCACAGCGAGTCGCTCGGAGCCTTCACTCACGGTCTCAGAAAGCCCCTTCATCTGGCGGAGCAGTTCGGTGCCAAGGAACACGGCAGTTTGTTGCTCTCCGGCTGACCGGCTGATCTCGTCCACGGTCTGGTTGACCTCCGAGGCCGTGGCTGAGAGCTCGGTTGCGGAGGAGGCGGTGCGGTCGGTGGCTTCCGTGATGGCCTGGATGTCCCTGCTCAGCTGGTCGATCACCTGATTGAGACTTTCTGCGGCTTCGCCCAGTTCATCCCGAGTCTGCACTGGGCAGCGCTGGGTCAGGTCGCCTCCGCCTAGGGCTGCCATGGTGGACTTGAGGGACATCGCCTGTCGTCGGACCTGCAGGCTGACCGCACGAGAAATGCCAAGCCCGACGAGGATTGCGGCGACCAGCCCGACTAGCATCCACCGTTCACTGACCAGGCTGGAGGCCAAATCCCGCTCTACCTGCTTTGCGCCTTGGTCCTGGATGTTCTGAAGGAGCACAAGTAGCAGGTTGTAGCCTTCCCTGCGGAAACCGGTGTTGGCTTCGATGAGTTCGGGGATCTCATCGATTGTGGCCCTTTTCGCGCGTACCAGTAGCGGCGGGAATGCCTCCATGTACTTTCGCATCCCAGTGACGATGGTGCTGACTTTCTCCCGCTCGGAGTCCGCCCAGCTCAGGCGTTCCATCTCCGCAAGGGACAGGACCAGGGCATCTTCAACCTCTTTGAGCCGTTTAAGGCGCTTGTCGACATAATCTGGGCTTCGACCGCCCCCCAACAGAGAGACATGGATCACCCTTAGCACATCCGAGTCGTGGAGTACCCGTGCGGCCACCGCTGCCTTAGGTAGGTTGGCCCCCAGTTCTACCTGACCTTTCTTGAGGCGACTCAATCCCGCCAGTCCCAGTGTGAACACCACTAGAAGCAGGACCGCCTGGCTGCCGAACAGGGCGATGAACTTGCCCTGGAGACTGTTGGTGAGGGAGAACCTCGTGAGTGCCATGGCTGGCCTTCCATTTATATATTTATAGAGTTGGAGTTGATCCACTCGGTCATGTCATCGACACTTTTTCCCAAGAATTTAGGTTAGGGGGGCTATCAAATCACGGCTCGCCAAGGGTCGAAAATCCTAGACGAAGGTAGGTGTACTGGGGTGATTCGCAGAAGGCCCCCCCCTCTTCACTGAAGAGGTAAATTTCATTCTTGCCAGGGACGTACATGATCGCCTCGGGCCGGCAGAGGCTTCTCAACTCGGGCAATAGGATCCGCTCGGTTTCCCCGTTGGGTCGGCAAAGCCAAAGGGAGAAGTCCGGGGCCTTGTCTACGGGGCCACCAATCACCAGGTAGGCTTCAAATTCCGGAATAAACTGGATGTCCCGAATTCCCTGGCCACCTAAGTCGATGGGCTGCAGGCGGAACTTGGGGCGATCGGAGAAGGGTTTTGTGACGAAGGCCAGCAGGGCCTTGCCGCGATCCAGAGCATACGCCTTCCCAAAGGTTGGATCCCCGAACCCTGCTCCGTAGAGGGGCGAGCGAAGGCCGATCACCAGGGTCTCTGGCTGGCCGGGTACCCAGGATAGGCCCTCTGCGCTGAGGCCACCCTTTACGCCGAAGGTGGCGGCAACCCTGGAATACCAGCGCTCATCAGGGAGGTCCTTGAGCGCCTCAAGCAGGAGGTCGCGAATGACCACCGAGCGTTCCTGCCGGACAAACCGTCCTGTGGGGTCAAGCGTGAAGGAGGTGAGCAGGCGATAGGACTCGGTGTCCTCATCGGCCTGGGAGAGCCCAGAAAGCACGAAGAACTGCCCATTGTGGAAGGTGACGCCCTCCAAGTCCTTCTGGCCAACCACGCGGTTCAAGACGATACCCGGCTGAGTGATTCGATCCAGAGAAGCGAGTCGAATCTCGGGGTGCTCAGAATTCTGCCCGCCGTCGTAGGCGAGGTAGGCGCGCCCATCGACGCAGACCGCACCGCTTAGGTCCTGACGGCGGGGGCCGGTCTTCGAGAAGGACGGGGTCTTGCCCTTCTCGAGAACCCGGAAAGTAGGAACCGCACTCCAGAGGGTGCCACCCAGCGCCATCGTGAATAACAGAATCAAGCTGAGGTGGTTCACGGGGGCTCCTTGCGCGGTGGCGCCTGGATCAGCGCAGGGCGAGGATCGCGTAGACCATGGAGATGGCTGCCAGGGGCACCATGCCAATGGCTGCCTGATTGGCGGTCCGCCGGGTGCCGAACATGTAGGTGTAGGCCACCTTCAAGAGGTTGTTGCTGGCACTGGCGATGATGATGGCCTGCAGGATCTGGGGGGTGCCGATCCCAAGGTTCCCCTGCAGCACAGAGATGACGAAGGGCGTTATGTCTGAGCAACCCACCAGGAAGGACAGCATGCGAAGGCCCAGGCCCTTGTAGTAGATGAGCACATATTTGGTCGCCAGGGACACGGCCACGAACATGAAGGCGAAGAAGAGGGCGGAGTTGATCTCTAGGGGGTTCTTGCGCAGGGCGGGCTCGTGGCCCTCGGGCAAGGTGCCTGGGGCCGCTTCATCACTGGCCTGCGTCTGGATGTCCTCGATGAGGGGGGGAAGAACAACGGGTTCCTTGCGCCGGATCCAGAGGGCGTGGCCCGCGGCCAGGCCAGCGAGCACCAGCAGGGCGGGGCCGACCTGGAAAGCCAGCCCAAAGCGGAAGATCGAAACCAGGACCAGCAAACGCAGGTACATCATGGATACCGCCAGCAAGATCGCAGCGGCGGCCTCGTCATCGTGTCCGGGGTAGCGCTTGGATTTCTTGGCGAGGACCAGGACAGCCACGGTGCTCGAGTACACACCGCCGATGAGGCCGGTCAGCATCAGGCCCTTGCGCGGGAAGAGGTAGGTCTGCAGAACGTAGCCGAGGTAAGAGATGGACATGGTGATCACCACGGCCATCCAGATCTGCCGGGGCGTCACGGGAAGGACGCTGAACACACGGCCCATGGCGCCTAGGGTGGGTGAGACGGCCGGGATCAAGGGCAGGATCACGCCGGCGATCGCCAGGAACTTGCAGGCCGTGACCACCTCCCCGGTCTCCAGGCGATCCGTGAACACGCGGATGCGGCCCTTGGAGTGCAGGACAAAGAGGATCGAGACGCCAAAGAGCACCAGGAACCAGTGGGGCTGGTTGAGCGCCACCGGGCCCGTGGTGTAGGTGAGGAGGGCGATGAGCACGCCGATGAGGCCCGGGCTCTTCTTCTGGCGCACCTTGTTGCTGTAGTAGACCAGCAGGAAGGGGACGATGGCCGCCATGCCGAGCAGGAAGGCGAACTGCCCGACTCCCGGGATCTGGTAGAGCATGAAGCCCAGCATGCCGAAGAAGACGAAGGTGCGGACGGTGCCGAAGGTGTCGAACTTCTTCTCGGACTCGTAGTAGTCCCGCAGCCCGATCCCGATCAGCGTGCTGATGGCCAGGGTCAGGAGGAAGGGCGCAACTTGGGGGGGCAGCATGTCGGACTCCGGGGCGGATCTGAATGGGGGACTGGCATGGCAGCGGTGAATGGACGGACCCAATGACCCTGGGGCGGCTCCCCCCGAAGCCGCCCCAGAGGTGGGGCCGGGGCGGGAAGGCCCCTACTCCATGCCCATGACCTTCTTGGCGGCCTTCAGGTAGTTGGTGTTCGGCATGGCGGCGATGCCCAGTCCTTCGATGACCTGACGCATGCCGGCGTAGTTCTCGCTCTCAGCGCAGGCCGTCTCCACCATGGCGCCGTTGAACCAGACCTGCGCGTACTCACAGATGATGCCGTCGATGGTGAAGCCGTAGCGCATCTTCTCGACCGTGACGGGGACGAGGTCGGCGTGCTGGCGGGCCATGGCGATGAATTCATCGATGGTATACATGTCCTGGGTCAGGTTCATCTCGGCCTTGAGGTGGGAGAGGATGGTGGCCAGATCCTCCTTCTTCACAGGGAACTGGAACTTCCCGCGGGGCTGGAAGATCTCGTAGCCCTCGGGGGTCTCACCCACCTTCGTCTTGATGTCCAGTAGGCCATCCCGAACTTTCACGTTTGCCTCGTTGGTCTTCGCGCTCAGGAAGTAGGTCTCCATGGGCATGCGGCGGGCCTGGAAGAGGACGGTCTTGCCGTTCCACATCTTCTCCTTCACCAGCTCGATGACGCCCTGGCCGAAGGTTCGGAACTCGGCGCGGGGGATGAGCTTGAGGGCGTCTTCGGCGGTGGTGGCGGCGTTCTTGGCAAACGGATCGGCCATGGTGGTGCTCCTGGTGAATTGGGATGGAAGGACCATCCGGGTGTGAGTGCCCTGAGAATCAGTGGCAGGGTAGGACCGCTGGGCCTAGAGGGCCAGGCCGGCGTAAAGGAAGGACAGTGCGACAATGCCGGCCATGCCGAGGGCCGTGAGGCGCGCGGTCTGGCGGTGACCGAAGGTGAAGACGTAGGCGGTCTTCATGATGTTGTTGGAGGCTGTGGCGATGACGATGGCTTGGAGGATCTGGCCGGATCCGATCCCCAGGTTCCCCTGCAGAACCGACACGATAAAAGGCACGATGTCCGAGGCGCCGACCAGGAAGGACAACATTCGCAGGCCCAACTCTTTGTAAAAGAGGAGAACGTACTTGGTGACGAGGGACACCGTCACGAACATCAGTGCGAAGAGCAGGGCAGCGTTGAGCTCCAGGGGGTTCTTCTCCTTCACCTCCACATCAGGCGCTGGCTCCGGCACGGCGGCGCCGGGCTCGCCGCGGCGCAACCACCAGGCGTAGCCCCCGGACAGGGCGGAGAACAGCAGGAAGGGCGGCAGCAACCGCACCGCTCCCAACGGCATGAAGGCAGCCACCAGGAACAGGATCCGCAGATACATGGTGGGCGTGGACAGCATGATGGCCGCTGCCGCCTCCCGGGCCTGGTCCTCATGCCCCCGGGTCTTCTTGGAGATCACCAGGACCGTCATGGTGCTGGAGTAGAGACCGCCGATGAGGCCTGTCAATAGCAGTCCCTTCTTGGGATAGAGGTAGGTCTGCAGCACGTAGCCGAAGTAGGAGATGGCGGTGGTGACAACCACGGCCATCCAGATCTGATGGGGCCCGACGGGGAGGACGCTGAAGAGGCGCCCCACCCAGCCCTCAGTTGGCGGGACAGCGGGTATGAGGGGGAGGATCACTCCGGCGATGGCCAGGAACTTGCACGCTGTGACGACCTCGCCGGTCTCCAGGCGGTCCGTGAATTGCCGAATGCGCCCCTTGGAATGGAGAACGAAGAGGATGGTGATGGCGAAGGCGACCAGATACCAGTGTGGCTCGTGGATCACCACCGGACCCACACCGTAGGTCAGCAGCGCGATGAGGACACCGATGAGCCCAGGGCTCTTCTGTTGAGCCACCTTGTTGTTGTAGTAGACCAGCAGGAAGGGACCCACGACGACCATGCCCACCAGAAAGGCATAGGGACCGATGACGGGAACCCGGTAAAGCATGTGCCCCAACAGGCCCAGGAAGATGAAGGTCCGCACCGTGCCGAAGGTGTCCCGCTTTCCTTCCTGCTCGTAGTAATCGCGCAGGCCGATGCCGATCAGCGTGCTGATGGCGACGGTGAGGAGGAAGGGGAACGCCTGGGGTGGAAGCAAACGGGTCTCCGTGGCATGGCTGGGCTGGCGGGGCCTTGATGAGGGGTCAGTTCTTGCTGTTGGGAACGACGTTCTTGATCAGGGCCCTGAACCAGCGCTGGATCCAGGGAGCCAGAGTGGCGAACAAGAAGGCCAAACCCAGAACACCCGCCACGCAGAGCGCGACGGTGATGAGGAACTGAAGTAGCAGGGTTGAGGGCAATCAGACCTCCTGGGAAACGAGCTTGGTCGCCGGCGGAAACGGGGGGTTAGCGAGCGGGATCAGGGCGCTTCTTTGCGATGAGGTCCCTGAACTTGAAGAGGTAGAGGCCACCCAGGAGCAGGCCTACCAGTAGCCAGCCGAGGCTGCGCCGGTGTGGCACCAACTCGAGGGTCATGGAGGTGTCATCGCCCTGGCGCAGGTTCGAGAACTGCAGGACGGCCGTCTGGAGCCCCGCCGATTTCGACAGGAGCACTCGGGGCAGAACTTCGCTCTTCTTCGGCTTGGGCAGCTGCTCACGGATCGCCTGGGCCATGAGCCCTTCAGGGAAAAGGAATTCCAGACGGTAGATGCCGATGGGCGCTTCCTGGGTGTTCACGAAGGCGTGCCGGAAAAGCCTGCTGCCCTTGGGCAAGATGCTCTTCTCGCCCGGGGCAAGCTGAAGGACCTGGAAGACCTCCTTCACGGTGAACGAGAATCGCAGAGTGGCCTGGGGGGGCATTCTCTCTGGGAACAGGAGGTGGAGACTAGTCATACCGTCGCGGGGGCCCATCTCCAGCCTCACGCCGGCGGGGGATTCCTCGAGTCTCAGCCCTTCCGGGGCGTGGAAGCCGAGGGGCAGGAGCAGGTTGCCGGGGGTGCAACCCACCAGCGTCACGGTGGCCATGGCCTGACCGCCGCCCTCCTTGAGGGCCTGAAGCTTGATGGTGTAGGCGTCGATCCTGGTCGTGGCCAGCAGGATCGACGGCAGAAGCAGGAGGATTGCCAGCCGCAGCATGCTCATGGCGCCACCGACCAGAAAGCGGGGGTGATGCCCAGCCAGTGGAACCAGGTGGCGCCTGAAATCACCAGGATCACCACCCCAAGGGTGCAGGTGAGCATGCCGTACTTGAAGTTGTCGGAGACCGTGAACTGGTTCGTGGAAAAGAGGATCACGTTGGGCTTGCCGCTGATGGGGAGGCCCACCACCCAATCGATGCAGAGGGCGGCTGGCAGGGCGAAGGCGAGCGGGTTCCAGCCCAGGGCCTTGGCCAGGGTGATGATGATCGGCAGCATGATCAGGGTCCGCACCGTTTTCGACGTCGTCAGCAGGTGGCTGTACATCATCACGGAGATCACCACCGTGTAAGCAACGCCGAAGGGCACACCCTTGAGGTTCATACCTCCGAAGAGCATCCGCACGCCCCATTCCGCGGCACCGGTATCGTCCAGGGCCAGGCCGCCGGCGTAGGCGCCCGCGCTGAAGATGAGCAGATGCCAGGGGATGTCAGCCTCGGCCCAGGAGAGGATGCCCCAGCGGGGGAACAGCACGATCACCGCGCCCAGCAGGGCCGCAAAGGGCGCGCTGATCTCCACACCGAACCACCGCATGTGGAAGATGTCGGTCATCCAGAGAAAGAGCACCAGAGCGAAGATGGCGATGGCCTTCTTCTCCTGGAAGCTGAGAGGGCCCATGGCTTCGTGCTGCTTGCGCACCAGCTCGAGTCCACCCTCCACCTGGGGCACCTGCTCTTCTGGTTTCATCCGGAACAGGAGCTTCTGGCCCAGGATCCACATCAGGACCATGGTCAGGATGGCCACCGGGGCGCCGACGCGCATCCAGTCCATGTAGTAGACGCGGTGGCCGCCCATGTTCTGGATCAGCCCCACGGCAATCAGATTCGCGGAACTCCCGGTCATGGTGATCGAGGAGAGTACGGAGATGCATGCCAGGTTCAGCAGCATGAGGTTCTTGCCGAAGGCGTTTGGCGTGGCCTCCGTGGAGCCGTAGATGGTCGCCACCACGATCATGAGGGGCAGGGTCATGACGCAGCGCGCCGCCGTGGCCGGAATCAGGGGGGCCAAGACCAGCTGCAGGACCAGGAAGGCCAGCAGGGCCCAGGTGGCCTTGTGCCCGAAGCGCACCACCAGCCAGAGCGCCATGCGCTTGGCCAGGCGCGTCTTGACGAGCATGGAGCTCAGGATGAAAGCCAGCAGGTTCAGCCAAATCACTTCCATGCCCAGGACGTCCATGATGGCCTTGGCATTGGAGGTGCGTGTCACCAGGAGCAGGAACATCAAGACGAGCGACGTGACGTAGGTGGGAAACGGCTCCGTCACCCACCACACCAGGGCCAGGGCGAAACAGGCCGCGCCGGACTGGGCCGAAGCACTGAGTCCGGCCCCGGGCGGGAGGAAGAGAATGATGAGGAAGAGGAGGATTCCACCGGGGAACCCCAGATACCTCATCCACTTTTCCGTGGGACTCTGTGCCTCCCTCGTCTTGGAGGAGAGCGTCATCTTCTCCATGTCCAGGAGTTCTTGGAGCGACGGGGTTTTGGTTGCAGATTCGGCTTCGGCTGCCATGCAATACCTGGAATGGGCGGGCCACCTTTGGGGTGGCCCGCGTGTGGAAGTTAAGCCTTGGTCCAGTTCTTGAAGGGATGCTTCAGGAGGTTGGAGTTGAAGTAACGGGGATCGCTTGAGACCTCCTCGCCGATCCAGGCCGGGAACTCGATCTTCTCATCCTCGGAGGCCAGCTCGATCTCGGCCACCACAAGACCTTCGTTCTCGCCATGGAAGACATCGATCTCCCAGGTCTTGCCGCCGTGGACTTCCTTGTGGCGGTGCTTGTCGATGAGGGGCTGCTCGCACAGGTTGTCAAGAAGGATGGCTGCGTCCTCCACGGGAATGAGGTATTCGAATTCTGAGCGGGTCACGCCGGTGGTGATGCCCTTGATGGTGAGCTTGGCCTTGGCGCCCTCGATGCGCACGCGGACGACGCGCTCCTTCTGGGCGTTCAGGTAGCCCTGCTTGAAGTGGATGCCCTCGCCTTGCGGGGTCCACGCAGCGCGATTGATCAGGTACTTCCGTTCGATTTCCTTGGCCATGGGGGCTCCGGTGGGTAGTCAGTGTTGGGTGTCAAAGTGGAGGGCGGTTTTCAGGCCCGAGGGATAGCTGGCGTGCGGTCGGGCCTGGAGACCAAGGCGCCGTACGACCTGGAGGGTGAGACTGGGATCCTCGTGCTCGATGAAGAGGCACTCGCATGGGGTCTGGTTGGCGAGCAGGTGGGTCCACTCGCACCGCGCGCCCTCCACGGCGAAGCGTTCAGCGTGCTTCTCAATTTCGACCACTCTGAGGTTCGGGTGGATTCGGATGACCTCATCCAGGAAGGCATTGATGGTGTAATTCGCTCGATGCAGGGACGGAAGAGCCATGTCCCACGCATCGAAGAGTCTCCGCACGGTTTCCTGAGCGCAAGGGAAGTCGGCGTCAAGCACGACATCCCAGAGTTCCAGGCCTTGCTGACCGACCTGCTTTCGCCACTTTAGGGACAGACGGCGATCTCGTATCGTCACGTCATGAGAGCTGGTCAGGCAGATCAGACTGATCTCCCGGTGATCAGAGGAGTCCAGTCGGGTCCCCATTTCCTTAAGCGCCCCGGCGGCATCCAAGGCCGGGGCGAAGGTTCGCCATTCCCAGCGGGGAATGAGGACCGGAGCACCGCAGCTCGGGAGTTCGTGGGGCATGGGAGGGCATCCTGGAGAGATCGACGGGAGACCTGATGTCAGTCGGGAGGGGCCTCGAGCGAGGACCCCTCCCGAACCAGGCGGCGAATCCTAGAAGTTCACCTGAACGCGCATGGAAATGATGTTGAAGTCATCGTTCACGAGCTTCACGCCGGTGGGGCTGTAGGCCTTGTTGGCCATGGCATTCTCACCGTTGTCCACCATGGTGTAGTTCAGCATGAAGCGGACCCCCTTGTTCAGGTAGTAGGTCAGGCCGAGGGTGGTGTTCGAGGCCACGCCGCCCTTCACGGGATCGACGTCCGTCAGATCGTTCTGGTCCATCTTGCTGTAGCGCAGAACCACTTCCCAGGCACCGTTCTTGGAGGGGACCACTTTGCCGAAGAGACCCTCGCTTGCTTCATAGGTGCGCTGGCCACCGATGATCCACGACACCTGGCCGTAGTAGGTGGAGAACTTGTGATCCACGGTGCTGGCGAGCTGCTCGGCGGCGGAGGTGGCCACCAGGGCCGTGCCATTCCACTTCTGCATCTGGGTGCCCCGGCGGTTCACCTTGGTCTGCTGGTATTCGCTCTGCCAGGAGAAGGCTTTCCATACACCCGCGAATTCGATGCCGGTCTGCATCCAGTTGTCGACATTGGTCACGGCCGCGTTCAGGAACTTCTCCTTGCAGACCTTGTTCTGCTCGGGGCGACCGGAGAAGTCCACCGCATACACCCCAGGGGCGCTGGCATTGGGGGTGCGCTTCACGGCCGCCACACCCAGGTGCATGGCCTTGGTTTCGGAAATCAGGATCGGAGCGACACTAAAGCGGGCCGCGTAGCCGTAGCCGTGGTCGCCGGAGATCTTGTAGGTCTTGAGGAGGCCTGTGGAATCGACATTCTCGTCGGCGGCGGACTGTTCATCGGTCGTGTCGTTGATGGCCTGACCGAAGAAGCCGACCTTCGCCTGCCAGCGCTCGCCCCAGGTCTGGTACCCGATGCCCACATGGCGATCCAAGGCCCAGACGTCGCTGTAGGAGCGCTCCATGAGCCAGGTGGCGTTGGAGGAGCCGAGGGTATCCATGCCGAAGGGCTGCTTGAACTGGCCCACCTGAATGAGGCTGTTCTTGAAACCCTGGTAGCCAACCCACAAATCCTTGATGTTGACGGCGGCTTCCGCGAAATCGACATCGCCTTCGCCAACCCAGTCCTTGCCCAGACCCACCTTGAAGCTAATGCGGGCGCGCCGCATAAAGGTGCCATTGGTCAGGCGGTTCTCGTTGCCGCTGAAGTAGGTGCTATCCAGGTGGAACCGGCCGCCGAACTTGACTGAGAAACCACCATCCTTGGCATCGTCCTTCTTGGTTTCGACCTTGGAGAGCTTGGCAACCTGCTTCTCCAGATCGGCGATGCGCTTGTCGGTATCCGCCTGCGTCTGCGCGGCCAGTGGCGCGGCCAACAGGGCAAAGATCAGTGGGGAGGTAATGGCTTTCATGCAAACTCCTCTAGGGGGGGCGGCACCGTCTGGGTGCCTGGGCGATGAGGTGGATGGAGGTGGGAGCCCTCGTACCTCTGGACGGGCTGTGGTCATCCAGTGCAAATCATGGGCCATTCCGGATGGCAAGGTTAATTGCCCATGTAGCCTGACATATGGCCGCTGCCGGGGGCGTGCCCACGGAGGCTGTGCGCGAAAATCCGCACGGGTAATGCGGGTCTCCGCTCACTGGGGTGGTCGAGCCGCTCAGTGCTTCAAGGCCGAGGTCTCCCGGCCTGCACCCAAGCTGAAAGGACCAAGCCGCCGCTCCGTTCCGCCGCGCGGCTGAGTTGTTGGAGGACCTGACGGTTCTGCAACGACCAGAGGGCCTTGGTGTGCGCTTCGGAATCTCCTTTAGCAGCGCGACCAGCCTGCCGATCCGCCTCAAGCAGCGCGGGAATCAGGCTGTAACTTTCCCTGATCCACCCCGCAATGGTGGCTGGCAGATCGGCAGGGGCTATGGCGGCGGCTGGGGCCGCCAAGGAGGTCACGCCGTGCTCCACTAGGTCACCTTCCCAGCGCTTGTGAATGCCCTTCTGGCGGGTGGCCTTGCCGTTGCGATCCCGGGTCGTATGCAGGGGAACCTGGGCATCGGCCACGTAATGGCATAGCCAGCCGGCCTCTAGGACCACCCGGGGAGCGTCGCCGACCTTGAACGCCTCCATCAGCCGTCGATGCCGCTCGGCGATGACCCAGGGGAGCTGTCCAGCTTGTTCGAAGGCAAAGGCGCCCACCTGCGCCCTGGCAGTAGCTTCCTGGAGGGGGACTTTCCCCGGGCCTCCATAGGTTTCACAGGCGATCCGGTGACGCCCGACCTCAGAGGCATCGTCGGCCTTCCAGAGATCAGGCTCCAGGGAGGCCTGGATGAAGGCGGCCTCTTGTCCCGAAAACCAGGGTGCCAATTCAGGCGGCAAAGCTTGGAGTGAGGCTGCGGCGGCGAGTCGGTGACCCCGGGGCTCCCATGCCAGGGTGGGCAAGGTCGAGGCCAGCACCGCCGAGAACACGATCGTTCTGATCCTGGCAGTCTGAGGCGCGAATCGAGGAGGGGTCATCGCCGCATCGCCCCGGCAGGCGGTGGTGCCTCAACCCCCACGGACACCTGGTCGTGCTCCTCAAGGGTCGCCGATGTCCCGCCCTCCTTGATCCGAAGCACCCAGATGCGATCGTAACCGGTGACTTCAGGGAAGGGTTCCGAGTGGCCCAGCGCTTCAACTAAGGTCATCAGCGTGTCCGAGTGGGCGCAGACGACGGCACGCTCGCCCGGGTGCAAGGCGAGGATGCGCCGGGCCAGGGCCCGCTCCTCGCCCCGCACATAGACCTGCAAGGGCAGGCCCAGAGCTTTCGAAAGGGGTTCCAGAGTCTGCTGGGTTCTGCGGAGGTTCGAGGCGAAGAGGGCCGACGGCTTGTAGGGTATGAGCTGGGCTGGCAGCCGCGCAGCCCGTCGATGCCCCGCCTCGGAAAGCTCCGCGCTGTCACCCTTGTGGGCCTTCTCGGCATGGCGCAGCAGGACGATGACTGTGTCCTGGGCCAGGAGCCCCGCCGATAGGACCAGGGAGAGCAGCAGGATTCTGAGCATGGTCCTCCCGAAAAAAGTGGGGGGCGGCATGGCGCCGCCCCCCATGATTCACGCAATAGACCTACTCGCCAAGGTTCTTCGCGCCGGGCCAGCGGTAGAGGCGGGGATTGCCCTTTTCATCCAGGGCGCGCCGATCCGCATCCGTGGTGACCGAGATCTCGTAGTCGAGGACCGCATCGCCGACGATCTTGATGGCGGCGGCCCGGCTCTTGAAGCCCTTGGAGCTCAGCTGCAGCTTGCCATCCTTGCCGTAGCCCTTGTAGGACGTCCACCAGGTCTGGATGATGCTGGTCACGCCGGGGAACTTCTTGTCGAGCTCCTCGATGCCCTTCAGGGAACCGAAGATGGAGTTCACGGGTGCGAGCACGATCTTGTCGTCCACCTCCCCGTTGTCGACCAGGCTCAGCACGCCCAGGGGGCGGCACTTGACGATGGTTCCGGTGGGGATGGCGGGGCCCAGGACGATGACATCCAGGGGGTCGCCGTCGCCACCCTTGGACTTGAGCAGCACGCTGCGGGGGATGAGGCCGTAGTTGGCAGGATAGGCTAGGTACTTCACGAAGCGCGGGACACCGTCCTTCTGCTCCAGCTCCATCGTGCCGTTGTCCAGAGTCTCGATCTTGGCGGTGGTTCCCGCCGGAATCTCGATGATGGCGTTCATGGTGCCGTCAACGTTGATCGGATCGTAGGCGGTCTTGAAGTTCTTCTCGCCCTTGACGACATAGACCACCGGGGTGACCACGCCCTGGCCGGCGAGGGGGACCATCGCGGTGAGGGCGAGGGCGAACCCGAGGGAAGTGATGATTCGGTTTTTCATGGGTGGATATCTCCTGGATTCACTAGGGTGGGATCAGGCACAGGTCACGAGGGATCGTCGTTGTTGGCGGCCTTCGGCTTCTTGGCCTTCTTCACCTTGGGGGCCTCCGCCTTGGGCGCAGCTTCCACGACCGGCTTGGGTGCGGCCTCGACCTTGGGTGCGGCTTCCGCGGCCTTCTCGACCTTGGGCTCCACCGGAGCGGCGGGCAGCACGATGATGTGGGGGCGACTCTTCTTCGCTGTGTCATCGTAGGCGAGCTTGGGATCCTTCAGGAGCACCTCCTGGACGGATTCGTGGGCGTAATCCAGGAGGAAGAAGACCGGGCCCCAGGACGCGCTGCCTGGATCGACGATCCCCCGGATGAGGGTGGCGGCGTTCACGAGCTGGTCAGGCGTACGGTCCGTGTTGTGCTTCGTGTAGCGTCCGGACTTGTTGTTGATGGTCCAGGAATTGGATGCCTTGTCGTAGAGGATCTCGCCGCTGATGCGGCCAGGTGCGCCGCCGAGGGCAGAGACGTGGCCGAAGTTTTCGCGGGTGCCGGGCTTACGCTTGGACTGGTCTTCGGGGCGGAAGAAGCCCTTTTCATAGGTCCGGCCGAGGGGATGGGGGGCTTCGGGAATGATGCCCACGCGACCCGTGGCGTCGATGACCCAGTTGTAGGGTGCCATCTTCACATCGAGGATGGCCGGGTAGTCCTTGCTCGCCACCTGCAGGTAGGGGTTCAGGATGACCTTGCCCGTCTTGTCCGCCTCGTAGTGCTTGATGTAGGCAGGCTGAGAGAGGAGGCCGAACTGCTTGTCCAGCTGCTCGGGCTCCTGAGCGGCCAGAGGCAGGAAGGAGCAGGCCAGCAGGAGGCGGGCTGCGTTCTGGAGGGTGTGCATATTCATCGTGGGCATTCTCCTTAGGGGTGGTGGATAGGAAACTGGACCAAGGCCTGAGGTCCTACTTTGTGATGGGCCGGTTCATGAAGACGCGCACTTTGGAGCCGCCCCATTTGCCGTCGTCCGGCAGAGCGAGGCCGCCCAGTTCGCTGAAGAGCACCTTGGTCATGAAGCGCTCGCCTTCCTGGTGGGTCTCGGGGTTTTCGTAGAGGGTGAGATCCTCATAGCCGTACGAGAAGTCGTAGAGGAAAATCGGGCCGTCTTCCTTCGTGGTCCAGCCCTCCATGGAGACACCGCAGGGTTCGGTGCCCGGCAGCACGATGAATCCGGGGCGAGCGCGATAGGAGTAGGCCTTGTTGGACACCAGCCTGGTGTCTGAGGGCAGTCCCAGCGCCAGCAACTCGGGCATGTACTTTCCGAAGTCCCCAAGGGTCATCTTGCCGAGGTCCGACAGGGTGATGGTGAAGCTAGCGCCCTTCTCCACATAGCCCTTCAGGGTGCCTCCGGCGGCCATCCCCACGTTGTCCTGGCATTCGGACTCCCCCTTGATGCCGACGACGGTCAGGGGCGCGGCAAGGGTTTTGTCGAGGTTCTCGAAGATGGCCTTCACCGTCACCTTGCCTTTGTCCTCGGCCATGCCTGCCTTGTACTTGGTAGTGATGCGAATGAGGTAGCCCTTCTTCCACAGGGCCTGATCGGCCGTATCCAAGTACTCCTTGGTGGTCATCTCCACCTTCAACGGGTTTTTATCCTTCTCGGTCACCGTGAACCCCTGCTTGGCCGCGGCGGCCTGAAGCTTGGTCCAGATGTCCTTGAAGGCAGCAGCAGGCGAGGCCTTGGTCTTGGCGGGATCGATCAGGAACTTGTACTCCCGTCCCGCCACGTCATCGAGCTTGGGGGCAGGGTGGGCCTGGATCTGGCGGACATACAATGGCTTGGAGTCCTGTGCTTCGAGGCACAAGGCGCTGCCCGCAAGTCCCGCCACCAACAAACCTGCCACGAGTGACTTGATCATGGTATTGCCTCCATAAGAGATTGGACAAAGTCATCCGACTGAGGAATCAGTCGAGGAAAGCGTGCATGGATGGGCCCAGGAACATCTGGGGGGTTCGCATGATGAGCAATCCCCGCGCCATTCTCTACCCAATGGTTGGTTGGTGTAGTTTCTGAGGCTTACGAATCGCCGCGGCCTCCTGCCGAGGGGCCTAGCGCGAATTTCCGCACGAGCTGTGCGGGCTTTCGCTCACAAGGCCGAGGCACTGAAGGTCACTGCTCGTAGACCCCACAGCAGATCACCATCCCGCCCTGGAAGCTGACCAGGCTCCTCTTGACCTGGACCTGCATGGTCTTGGGATTGAGCTTCGTCTCCTCGGTCCACCCGCCCCCCTTCTTCTTAGCCAGGTCGATGCGGTCCTTGATGTAGGACTTACCGTTCTTGTCCTTGGCCTCCAGCTGGTTCACGCCGATCTCCTGGGTCTTCTTCCCATGGGCGAGGACGATGCCCGCTTCGTCGTACACGGTGAGGTAGAGGCGCTTCGTCTTCTGGACATTGAAGCGGCCCGTGGGCCTGGTGACTTCGTTCAGAAAGGCCTCCTTTGGATTGGCCTTCGCGAAGGTCACGGCCTCCTTCATGAATGTCTCGACCTCCTTGGTGTCCTGGGCCACGAGGGTGGTTCCGATCACTGCGGCCAGGAAAAGATGCTTCTTCCAGTTCATCTCGTGCCTCCAGAGGGGTGTGGGAGTGCGGTCAGTCCCCTCGGAACAGGCGTCGACCTGAGAGGGGATCCGGTCCAGGTGCAATCCCTAAGCCATTTCATACCTTATGGGTTAAATAGTTGTTAAATAAGTATTTATTAACTATTTTGATCGAGTGCCATTCTGCGCCCCGCGCGACATCCCGCGTGGACCGGGCAGGCTCCTGCTCAGTCCTTGCCGATGGCAATGCCCAGGACCTTCAACCGGTCGTAGAGGGTCCGGCGGGCCATGCCAAGGATCTGGGCCGCCTCGGTCACGTTGGAATGACAGCGCTGCAGCACCCGCTCGATATGGAGACGCTCCATCTCCTTCATGGTCACCAACTCGGTTTCCGCGGCTCCCTGGGAGGGTCTCCTCCCGTCCAGCCCCAGATCGCCCACCTCAAGTCGGTCGCCCTTCTGTAGCACCATGGCCCGCTCCAGCACGTTGGACAGCTCGCGCAAGTTGCCCGGCCAGACGTAATCCTGCAAGGCGCTTTCGGCCTTGGGGCTGAGTTGCACTTCGGGCCGGCCCATTCGCCTGCAGACACTGCGCAGGATGGTCGCGCCCAGTTGGAGGATGTCCTCGGGGCGCTCTCGCAGGGGGGGGATGCGCAGGGTAAGGGTGCTGACCCGGTAATAAAGGTCGTCGCGGAAAGTCTTGGCATGGACCATCTCTTCAAGATCCCGATTGGTGCTGGCGATCAGGCGGATGTCCACATGGCGGTCCCGGACGTCCCCGAGGCGGCGGAAGGTCTTCTCCTCGAGGGCTTTCAGCAGCTTCGGCTGGATGGCGGGATCCATGTCACCGATCTCGTCGAGGAAGACAATGCCGCGGTGTCCCACTTCCAGCATGCCCTGCTTGGCATTGATGGCGCCCGTGAAGGCCCCCCGCTCATGGCCGAACAACTCGGATTCGAGGAGTTCCCGGGTGAGGCCCGCACAGTTCAGGTTCACAAAGGTTTCTTCCCGCCGTGGACCGTTGGCGTGGAGCCAGCGGGCCAGGACACCCTTGCCCGCGCCCGTTTCCCCGAGAATCAGGACCGGGCTGTCCCACTCGAGCATCAGGCCGGCCTGCTCTTCCAGGCGGCGGATCAAGGCGCTGGTTCCCTGGAAGGGGTTCAGGGGACCGGGCTGCTCTCTTGTCGCCACTTCCTGTCGTTTGCGCAGCCGCTGCTGCTGGAGCAGCCGGCGGACCAGCACCAGCAGGGCCTTGGATTCCACGGGCTTGGTGAGGAACTGCTCGGCCCCTTCCTTGATGGCCCGCACTGCGAGATCGATGGAGCCGTGCGCCGTAAGGATGATGAAGGGTGTGTCCTCGCTCAGGCGCTTGAACTGCGGCAGGAGGTCGAGCGAGGTTCCATCGGGAAGGCTGTAGTCTGCGACCACCACGTCATAGCCCCCGGCCCGGAACAACTCGGTGGCCTTCTGGCAGGTGTCCGATTCGTCCACCTCCATGTCGTTGGCGCGCAGGTAGGCGGTCATCCCGTGGCGGACGGCGGGATCATCCTCGATGATCAGGATCTTCGGCTTAGGCACGGGCTTCTCCGATCAGTTCCATCCGGCGACGGGGGGCGGGCAACTGGAGGGTGACCCGGGCGCCGCCGGCGGGGCCGTTCTCCACGGAGACCGTTCCCCCGTGCTCCTCCACGACGCGCTTCACGATGGAGAGGCCCAGGCCGGTGCCCCCTTTCCGGCGGGTGAAGAATGGCTCGAAAGCTCGGGCCAGGCTCTCCGCCTCGAAGCCCGCGCCTTCGTCCTCGACCGAGAAGACCCACCAGTCGTGCCCCTGGTCGCGGAGGTGGCGCCCACGGACGGAGACGGTTCCCTGGTCCGGGGAATGATGGAGGGCATTCTCCAGCAGGTTCCTGAAGACCTGGTGCATGCGCCGCGCGTTCAGCGGGAGCACCAGCGCCTCGTCATCCAGGGCCAGCCGCACCTTGCAGTTTCTGGAGCGGCTCAAGGCCTCGCAGGTCCGGACCGCGTCATCGAGCAGGGTCCGGACGCGGCAGGGCTCCGGGTTGAGCGTCCTTGGCTCGCCGTAGTCCCGCAGATCGTTCATGAGCCCCTGGATGCGCTCTGCGCTCTCCCGCAGGGCTCCGAGGAAGGAGCGGTAGCGGGGTTCGTCCCCGAAGGTGGCCTCCAGGGCATCGAGGTTGATGGAGATGCCGTAGACCGGGTTCCGGATCTCATGCACCACGCCTCCCACGAGGGCGCGAAGGGATTCCTCCGCGCGCCGGCGCTCTGAGATGTCGGTGCACATGCCGGCCATTCGGGCGGGGCTGCCATCACTGCGCCACGCCACGACCTTGCCCGCATCAAACACCCATAGCCAATCCCCGGAACGGGTCCGCAACCGGTATTCGGCCTGCAACCCGGGAAGCCGACCTTCCAGGTGGGCGTTGAGCGCAGCCTCGGTCTGGAGCCGGTCTTCCGGATGAATGAGCTCAAAGCCAGCCTGCAGGGTGGGTTGGATGGCTCCTGTTTCATAGCCCAACATTCCGAACCAGCGGGGGCTTCGGTACATGCTTCCCGACTCGAGATTCCAGTCCCACAGCCCCTGCTGGGTTCCTTCCAGGGCGTGGTTCAAGCGTTCTTCACTGGCCCTCAGCTCGGCCTGAGCCACCTTCAGGGCCGTGATGTCCCGGGAGATGCCGGCGATGCGGTGGATGCGGCCCCACTTGTTCCGAACGGGGGTGAGGATCGTCTGGAAGGTTCGGATTTCCTGGGTGACGAGGTGCTCTTCTTCAAACTGGAGCGGAGCGCCCTCCTCGAGGACCCTGCGGAAATGAGAGATGAGCTGGCCCGCGCTGCCATGGCTCAGGCAGGACTCCGGGGAGCGTCCGGCGAAGTCCGGGTTGAGGAAGCTGCCCGCCGCATGCAGGGGTGGATTCACGGTTTCGAAGGTCATCTCGCCCTGCTCGGAGATGCCTAGGACATAGATCCAGTCATACAGGTTATGGAAGAGCCCTTCGAACTTGTATTGCGATTCCTCCCGTTTGAAGGCGCCCGCTTGAGCTGGAGTCGGTCCCCGCTGGGAGGCGAGTCTTGCCCGGGCACGGCGAAGAGCCCCGGGTGCCTGGGTGGCGGTGGCATAGATCTCCTGCACACCTTCCTGGAGGTAAGTGTCCCCTAGGCCCTGCTGGCTCCGGGGAATCTGGACCAGGACGGGCAGACTCGCATGGTGCGCTCGGAAGGTCCTGATGCGGTTGACCCAGTCCGCAGTGGATTTTGAAGCCCGGAGAATCAGTGCATCCGAGGTTCGTCCTTCGAATGCGTCGAGTTCTGCTTCAGTCCAGTGGGTGATGTCCAGACAGGAAAGGTCAGGTTCTCCCGACGCACCAAAGACTCGCCGGAGTTCGGCCTGAGCGTCCGCGGGAAACCCCACCAGCAGCAGCCGGGCAGGGGCAGAATGGGCAGGTGCATTGGTATCCACGGTCACGACCCTTGGCGTGAGGCCGATCATCGCACCACTTCCCAGGAGGTGTCTGTGATGGCCACCCCAAGCTGGGAGAGGCTCCACCGTCCGAAGCCTGGCAACTCGGGTGTGCCAGAGGCCAAGGTCGTCCGGGGCTTGCCCTAGAACCGGATGGTGATGCCGGCCTGCAGGGCATCCGCCGTGAAGCCGCTGGCCACCTGGGAGTGCAGCCAGCGGGCCTCGGTGCCGACGGTGGCGTTCCACTGGTAGCCGACGCCGAAGGCCAGGCCAGCCTTGGTGGTGTTGCTGCTCACCTTGGAGGTGGGGTCCTTGTGTTCGAAGGACCAGCGAATGGCGGCCAGACCGGCGGTGAGGTAGAGGCCCTCGGGCTTGCCCGCGATGAAGTAGAGGTAGTCGCCTCCCAGGCTGAGGTAGGAGGCGGTCTGCTTCACGGTGGCGAAGGAGGCTTCCGGATAGATGCTGTAGTCGAGGCGGGGCCGCACCATGTGCCCGTCGCCCAGGTCGAAGGTCCCATGGACCCCGATCCCGGGGCCGGGCTTGCTGTCCACATAGCTCTTGAGGTCGCCCAGGGGCACGTTGACCAGACCCTGCACGCCGTATCTGGGTGCCTCGGCCTGAAGGGACACGACTGCAGAGGCCAGGATGGCCAGGATGGGAAGCGACGAGGTTTTCATGATTCCTCCGGGATTGGCTGCCATGGCTGGATCAGCTGAGGTGCCCGGGATCATTTTCCCACAGAAGGCCAGCAATGGAGCAGGATTAGTGCAGAAAAAGCCCAGCTAGAAATTAAGATCTAGCTCGGGTTAGTCACTTTGGCTTGGGGATTATCCAACAACGAAAAGGCGCCCGGATGGGCGCCTTTCGACCACGCAGGAGGAGGGGTTATACGCCGCCGTCGGTGCGGCGCTCCTTGAGACGGCCGGCCTTGCCGAGCTTCTCGCGGAGGAAGTAGAGCTTGGCGCGGCGGACCTTGCCATGGCGGATGACTTCCAGCTTGTCGATGGTGGGGCTGTTCAGGGGGAAGATGCGCTCCACGCCCACGCCGCTCGCCACCTTGCGGACGGTGAAGGAGGTGCGCATGCCGCCGCCCTTGATGCCGATGACGATGCCCTGGAAGAGCTGGATGCGCTCCTTCTCGCCTTCCTTCACCTTCACGTGCACCTTGACGGTGTCGCCGGGCTGGATGCGGGGCAGGTCATGGCGAAGCAGGCTGGCTTCGAGCTGATCGATGATGTGGCTCATGTGGGCTCCTGGGCCAGCGGTCCCAGAGTGGACATGGCTCGAAAGTCCCCAGACGGGGAGTCCAATAGTTTAGCGGAACCCTGGGGAAAGGGAAGCGGTCATTCAGACTGCCACCCCTTCCACCCCTTGGGCTTCGGTCGCTCCCAGTCCTCGGGATGCTCCACCTGCCAGGCGCACCACTGGGCGGGGCGGTCCAGGCCGGAGAGTCGCTCCTTGAGGTAGGCCACCCACAGGTCGGGCCGGAGCCGCTTGGTCCTGGCCATGGCCTCGCGGAGGCGCCAGAGCCGGATGGCCCCGTGGTCGCCGCCCTGGAGGACGGCGGGCACCTCTAGGCCCCCGAAGCTGGCTGGCCGTGTGTAGTGCGGGTGGTCAAGCAGGCCCGTGGCAAAGCTGTCCTGTTCGGCGGAGGCTTCATTGCCCAGCACGCCGGGCAGCCAGCGACAGACGGCGTCGATGAGGAAGAGGGCCGGCAGCTCCCCGCCGCTGAGCACGGCTTCGCCGATGCTGAATTCCTCGTCGATGCAGGCCTCCACGGCGCGCTGGTCCAGCCCCTCATAGCGGGTGCAGACAAGGAGCAGCTGATCCAGGCGCGCCAGTTCCAGCACCCTGGCGTGGGTGAGGGGCGGGGCGGCCGGACTGAAGTGGATGACGCGGCCCGAACCCCGCCGCGGTACAGAGGCGAGGGTGTCGCGCAACACCTCGGGGCGCAGCACCATGCCGGGGCCGCCGCCAAAGGGGGCGTCGTCCACGTGGCCGAAGGCGTTGCCAGCGAAGGGCCGGTAGCTGTGGGTATGCAGGCCATGACCCAGCTCCCGGAAGGCGCGACCGGTGATGCCCAGCCGGGCCGCCTCGAAGAACTCGGGAAAGAGGGTGAGGGCGTCGAACCTCATGGCAGCAGGGCGCGCAGGGCTGCGCGGGTGGCTTCGATCACCAGCTGCGCGGAGAGGGCAAAGTAGATGGTGGTCACCAGGCTGAAGCCGGCCCCCAGCCAGGCGAGGAGGGGCCATTCCTCGAGGAGGCTCACGCCCAGGAGAACCAAGCCGATGGCTGGAAGGACATTGGCGAAGGGCAGCAGCACTGGCAGGGCGGCCAGGAAGGCGGTCCAGCTCACCAGGAAGCCAAGGGTGCGCCGTCCCGGAGTTTGACGTGGGGCCGTTCTTGTTCCGAGCCAGGCGATGCGCGCCTCCACCTGGGCCAGCAGTTCCTTGACCCGCCCCCGCTGCATTTCGAAACGCTGCAGAGGCTCCGGCAACCAGAGGTGGGCACGCCCCCACCACAGCTGCAGGCCGAGGGCTAGGGTGCCGAGGCTCAGGACGTTGGCCACCCCGGGGATGAAGGTCAAGAGCGCCAGGATCAGTAGGGCAAGCCCATAGGTCTGCTCGCCGGCGTGATCCAGCAACTCGCGCACCGAGACAGTCCCGTCCTCCTCCAGGAGCTGATCCAGGAGACGGAAAAGGGACAGTGGCGGGCCGGGCATCGCTTCAGGATGCCTGAAACCGCTGCCAGTCAGCTCAGGAACCTCGCCGGGGCTGTCGCACCAGCTGGCCGCAGGCGCCGGCCACATCCTGGCCGCGACTGCGGCGGACGCTGACCGGGATGTCCGCCTCCGATAGCAGGCGGCAGAGCGCACTGATTCGGGCCTCCTCGGGGGGCTCGAAGCCGGAGCCCTCGTGCGGATTGAAGGGGATTAGGTTCACCTTGGCAGGGAAGCGGCGGGCGAAGGCGACCAGGCGGCGGCCGTCCTCCAGGCCATCGGTCACGCCTTTCAGCAGCACGTATTCCAGGGTGATGCGCTCGCCGGACTGCAGGGGGAAGCGGCCCAGGGCCGCCGCCAGGGCCTCGAGGTTCCAGACGCGGTTCACGGGCATGATGGCCGAGCGGTGGGCGTCCGTGGTGCCGTTCAGGCTGAGGGCCAGCCGCGGGCGGCGGGTGCAGGCGCCCAGCCGGTCGATGCCGCTCACCAGGCCCGAGGTGGACACCGTGATACGGCGGGGCGGGATGGCCAGACCCTCCGGATCCGTGAGCGTCTCGAAGGCGGCCATGAGGTTGTCGAAGTTGTGCAGTGGTTCGCCCATGCCCATGAAGACCAGGTTGATGGGCCGGCCTTCTGCGTGGCCTTGGTGGTTCAGCATGGCCACCACCTGGCCCACGATCTCGGCCGCCGTCAGATTGCGGATGATGCCCATCTGCCCCGTGGCGCAGAAGGTGCACCCCATGGCGCAGCCCACCTGGCTCGAGAGGCAGAGGGTCACCCGATCCTCATAGGGCATATGGACGCCCTCGATCTGGCGGCCGTCGAGCAACTCGAAGACATGCTTGGTGGAACCGTCCGCAGAAGGCTGGCTCTGGACGATGCTCGGCCAAGCCAGGTCCACCTCCGCCTCCAACCTCGTCCGGAGGGCCTTGGAGAGGTGGGTGAACTGCTCCCACCGCGTCCACCGCTGACGTAGCAGGCCGGAGAAGACCTGCTTCCCGCGCCAGCCCGGTTCGCCCAGATCCGTCAGCAGCGAGCCCAGCTCGGCCCGGCAGAGGCCCGCGGCGTTGGGACGCGAAGCGGGTCCGGCTTCGGGTGCCGGGGCGTCCCATGGAGCGAGCATGCTCAGTCCATCCGGATCTTGAAGGACTTCATGAGGTGCAGGTCGTCCTCGGAGAAGGGCAGGGAGGCTTCCGCATCCTCGGAACTCGAGGCTTCCCGGGGACCGATGCTCACGGGGGAGGCCTCCAGGATGAGCATCAGCCCATAGCCCTTGGCCTGGATCTGGAAGGCGAGGTCACGGCAGTGGTCGTCCTCGGACAGGGCCTTGACCAGGGAATCGCCCAGCTCGCTCACCAGGTGATGCAGGTGATCTGGCAAGTCCATGGCCCCTCCCTCGACTTCAGGATAACAGTGGGGTCCCATCGTCCGGTCGATCCGCCCAGCGCCCCCGGAACTGGGCCACGGCCCCAGCGGGATCGCCACCCCAGAAGGGGCGGATGGCGGCGATCCCGGCCAGGCGGGGGTGCCGGAGCCCGGGGGCGGTGTCCGGAGCCACGCCACCAAGGGCGAGCAATCGGGGGCCTGAAACAGGGAGGCCGTCGAGGAAGTGGTGCAGGCGCTGCAATCCCCAGGGGGCGGCCTTGCCGGGGGTGGCGAAGACGGGCGCGACCAGCAACTGGTCCACGGCACTGCGGGCAAGCCACTGTCCCTCATCGTGGAGGGGGCGGGACAGGGGCACGAGGCCGGGGTCGACCTGCGGATAGGCTTCCGGTGCGTGCAGGCCACAGCCAGCGGCCAGGGCCACCTCCAGGCGGCCGCCCAGCCAGAGCTCCACCTCGGGAGCGGTGTCCTGGCACCAGCGGGCCGCATCGAGGAGCGCGCGCGCGGACAGGGCCTGCTCTCGGATCAGGAAGGCATCCACTCCGCTGGCGAGGACCGCGCGCCAGGTCCTGGGGTCAAAGCCGAGGCCCTGGGTGATGGCCAGGAGAATCATCCGAAGAGGCTTCCCAGAGCGATGGGGTCGAGCTTCGGCGCGGCCATGACGGCCACATTCTCGGCCACGTGGACGGCGCGGCCCATGCCGCAGAGGGCCGTGGTCACCCCCGGGCAGGAGCGGGTGAACTGGAGGGCGGCCTGGGCCGGCGTCTGGAGGCCTAGGGCTTCGGCGAAGCCATCGGGCAGCTGGCGGAGGATTCGCGCCTGCATGATGGAGGCTGAGGTCTGCACGGAGAGCCCGGCGGCCTGGGCGGCAGCCAGGGGGGTCATGGCGGTGCCGCCCATGGGCTGGGTCGGGGCCAGGTAGGCTTCGGGCATGGCCAGGTTGAGCGGCAGCTGGATCCAGCGGAAGTGGTGGTCCCGGCCCCCGGCGTCCACGGCGGCACCCAGTAGCCCCGCCAGGCTGAGGTGCCCCTCCTGACCAGGCGGAACCCGGAAGCCGTTCCAGGTTGCCACGCCATAGGCGCGGATCTTCCCGGCCGCCACGAAGCCCTCGCAGGCCTCGAAGGCCCGCTCGATCATGGCGTAGAACGCCTCGGGTCCCAGGTGGGCCAGTTGCTGCTCCGGGTTGTGGAGGTGGAACAGGTCCACCGTTTCAAGGCCCAGGGCCTGCCGACTGAGCTCCAGCTGGTGGGCCAGGTAGCGGGGTGTCATGGCGTGGCACCCATCCACCAGGTCCTCGGGGGAGAGGATGCCGGGCGCCTCGAACACCCGGTGGAACCAGGCGCGGGGGCCCTCCTCCGGATCGGGAGCGTCGGGCATGGGGATGTAGCCCGCCTTGGTGGAGACGAAGAAGCCGTCCCTGGGAAGTTTTTTGAACGCAGCGCCCAGGGCGCGCTCCGACCGGCCGCCGCGGTAGTTGGCGGCCGTGTCGAAGACGGTGCCACCGGCGGCGAAAAAGGCGCCTGCCGCCTCGGTGTAAGCCGCGTCGGCGGCATCCGTGGCAGGGCCGAGGTAGGTGCCGAGGCCGAGGGTGCTCAGGTCCATGGGGCGCCTCCAGGATGGGGTCATGGCTGAAGGGGCGGGCTTGGCCCGCCCCTTCAGCGGGGGCCCGGGGGTGTTCGCGTCAGCGAGGAACCCCCGGACAGCATCAGCTATCCAGCTCTTCCTTGATGCCAGCCGTGGTGCCCATGGTGATGAGGCGGTCGGCCGCGCGCCGAGCCCACTCCGAGCCCGGGTAGCTCTCCACCAGCTTCTGGTAGTAGCTCTTGGCCTCAGCACGGTAGCCCTTGATCTGCTCCTCGCTGAAGGCCCGGAAGTCCTTTCCGTACTGCTCGACCTGCTCCTTGGTGAGCGTCAGCAGGTCCTCCTTCCCGAGCTTGGCGGCGTAATCCTTGTTGAACTGGGCGAAATCCCCGTCCGCGAGGAGGCGCTGGCGCATGGCTTCGCCCAGGTAGAAGTAGGCCCGCTCCCGGTCCACATAGTCGGGATAGGTTTCCAGCAGGCTCTTGAGCCGGCGCTCGGCACCGAGGTAGAAATAGGTGTTCACGTAGAAGACGCCGACGATCAGCTCATGCTCGGCGATGCGGCGCCAGCATTGGAGGATCTTGGCCCGGGTCTCTCCGGCATAGGGACTCCCCGGGGCCTCGGCGAGCAGCTGCTGGAAGCCGGCCAGGGCCTTGCGCGTCTCAGTCTGGTCGCGCTCGGCGCTCTCGATGGAGGAGAAGTGGCACAGGGCCCGGTGGTACATGGCATAGTCCCGCAGCTCGTGCCGGGGGAAGTAGTTCAGGAAGCTGGCGTACTCGACCTCGGCTTCGGGGTAGCTGGGGCTGGATTGGAAGAAGAAGCTGTCGCCCAGCATGAGCTTGGCCTTGGGGAACTCGGCCGATCCCGGCAGGTACTGTTCCAGGTGCCGCAGGGTCGTGCGGGCCTCGTTGAACTTGCCCTGCTTCATCAGCTTGTCGGCGGTGGCCAGCAGCTCTGTGGCCGTGACGCCCTTGTCGACGGCCTTCGGCTTCTTGCAGCCCAATCCCAGGCCGGCCAGGGCGGCGGTCAGGGTCAGGGCGGTGAGGATGCGCTTCATGCGGACTCCGGAGACAGCACTTCAGTCATGACGGGACGGGGGGATGGGTTCCAGGCCTGTTGCAAGGATTCGAGCCAGGGTTCGGTCAGGGCCTGGGCCTGGGCCCGGAGTCGGTCGTGGAAGACTTCGTGGAGGAAGTCGGGCAGCCGGTGCCGCTCCAGGAGCTCAGGACGGACCGAGGACCAGAGGGCGTCGGAGGCGTCTGGATCCACCACGGTGTCCGTCCCGGATTCCAGCAGCAGGATCGGGCGGTCCAGCTCATGGCCCAGGGGTAGTATTTCCGCCCGGCCCTCATCTAGGGCGGCGCCAAAGGCGGCCGTGGCCCAACGGTGGCAGAGGGGGTCGGCCTCGTAGCGCTGGACGAGGACGGGGTCGGAGCACACGCGGCTCTTGTCGCCGTGCAGCAGGACGGGACGGTGGGGCATGACCCAGCGCAGCAGGCGGGACAGGACCACGAGGAGCTTGGAGTTGGACTTCACGGAGACGGCGGGGCTGGAGAGGATCAGGCCATCCAGGGTGTCCGCATGCCAGAGCAGGGTGAGGAGGGCGATGAGTCCGCCGAAGCTGTGGCCGAGGATCACCTGGGGGCAGACGGGCAGGGGCGGCATGGGCACACCATCCACCACGCGGGCGCTGGCGCCTACGCGGGAGGCGTCGTGGCGCCGCTCCTGCCGGAGGAAGAGGGCGAGATCGTCCACGAAAGCGCGAATGCCCACGGCATCGCCCCGGATGCCCCCGGAGCGGCCAAACCCGCGAAAGTCCATGCTGGAGACGGACCAGCCGAGTCCGTGCAGCCAGTGGGCCACGTGCCGGTAGCGCTCGCCGTGCTCACCGTAGCCGTGGGCGATCACCACCCGGCCTTTGGGTTGAGGGTGCTCCCACCGGGCCCAGGCCAGAGGCACCCCTCCATGCCCGGACAGGACCCCACGCAAGGTGGGCTCCAGGTCGGCGGGGATCACGGGGATGAATCCAGACATCCAACCAGAATAGCGTGGGGACGGCCTGGAGCTTCTTGCCTTAAACTCAAAGGTTCCCCGAGATTACGGGGCCGGAGAGGCAGACGATGGATTTCGAGAGCCTGGTGCGGGCCAAGAACGAGCTGGAACCCCGCGTCCAGCAGCTGGTCGCCCACCTGGACCCCGAACGCAAGGCCCTGGAGTTGGAACAGATCGAGGAACGGACCACCACCCCGGGGTTCTGGGACGATCCGGATGCCGCCAAGCCGCTCCTCCAGAAACGAGGCTCCATCACCAACGACATCGCCCTCGCCAAGCGCCTCTCCACCGGGGTCGAAGACCTGGAAACGGGCCTGGAGCTGGCCCGGGAGGACGGGGACATGCTGACGGAGGTCGAGGCCGTCGAAGGCGACCTGCGCAAGGCCGTCGAGGACGCCGAACTGCGCATGATGCTCAGCGGCGAGCTGGACAACAACCACGCCATCGTGGCCATCGCGCCAGGAGCGGGCGGCACCGAGAGCCAGGACTGGGCGGCGATGCTACTGCGCATGTACCTGCGCTTCTGCGAGGCCAAGGGTTGGGCCACGGAGATGATCGACTACCAGGATGGCGAAGAGGCGGGCATCAAGGGCGCCACCTTCATCGTGGATGCGCCTTTCTCCTACGGTTACCTGAGGGCCGAGGCTGGCGTCCACCGCCTGGTGCGCATCAGCCCCTTTGATTCCGCCAAGCGCCGCCACACCAGCTTCGCCGCCGTGTACGTGAGCCCCGAGCTGGATGACACCATCAACGTGGACATCCCTGAGAAGGATCTGAAAATCGACGTGTTCCGGGCCAGCGGCGCCGGGGGCCAGCACGTGAACCGCACGGAATCCGCCGTGCGCTTCACCCACCTGCCCACGGGCATCGTGGTGAGCTGCCAGAACGAACGCAGCCAGATCAAGAACCGGGCGACGGCCCTGAAGGTGCTGCAGGGCCGGTTGTATGAACTCGAGCAGCGGAAGTTCCTGGACAAGGTGGCCGCAGCCAGCGGCGACAAGGCCGACGTGGCCTGGGGCAGCCAGATCCGCAGCTACGTGCTCCAGCCCTACCAGATGGTGAAGGACCACCGCACCGGCGCCGAGACCAGCCAGACCCAGAAGGTGCTGGACGGGGATATCGACGTGTTCATCCGCACCCAGTTGCTGGCCAAGAGCCTCAAGGCTGAGGGCTAGCGAGGTCCTTGGCCTTCTGGATCTGCTCGTCCTTGGGCAGTCGGAAGATCCAGCGCCCGGTGATGCGGTCCCAGAGATCGAAGCAGCAGAGCCAGTTGAGCAGCCCGGCGACCATCACGTAAGTGGCGCCATACTCCTGGGTGAGGGTGCGCACGGGCTCTGTGCCCGCCCCGCCGAAGGCCGCGGCGAAGGCGCCGTAGAGGGGGCCGATGCCCAGGGTGCCCAGGGCGCCCAGGGTGGGCAGCCAGGAGCCCTGCACGGGCACGAAGATGCCGCCCTTGACGCCGGCCACGGCGCCAAGCTGCATCTGGAGGGCGCCGAGCACGCAGAAGAGCACCCACACGCCGAAGAAGGCCTTGGCCCGGCCCTTCTCGCCGATCAACCAGTAGCCGCCCCCGGGCACCAGCCACTGGACGAGCAGGGGTTTCCAGGCAGCCTTGAGGGCCTTCTGGCGGCGGAGGGGCATGGGCAGCTTCAGGACTGGCGTGGGCTCGGACATGGCTTCAGGTTACCTCAGTCTCAGAGGGGGGCCGCCAGGGCCTTTCCCGCCAGGTGCCAGAGCCCCCTTCCTCCGCTGCTTCGTGCGGCAAACCGGGACGAGGCTGGCGGGTAGGGCCTTCATGAAATCGCCCCCCCGAGGGAGTCGAGGTGCTGCTGAAGCGTCCCAATACTGAAGGGTTTGGCCAGCAGAGTGACGCCTTGATGGCTCCCCACCAGGTCGATTGCGGCCTGGTCTGCCCGTCCTGTGACAAGTAGGACCGGGACATGTGGGCAGATGGCACGAAGGCGCGGCAGAGTCCCAGCCCCGCCCAAGCCGGGCATGTTCATGTCCAGGAGGACCCAATCCGGTTCAGCCCCCGTCTCGAGCACCGCCAGGGCCTCTTCGCCGCTGGAAACAGCCGTCACGCTGTGACCCAATTTTTTGCAGATCGCCGTGAGGGCGCCCCGGAGGATGTCATCGTCGTCCACCAGGAGCACCTGCAGGGCCCTCTGGGCGCACGTGGGGAGAGGATCCTCCAGTGCCGCCTCGGTCGGGGCCGTGATATCGCAGGATGGGAACCGCATCCTCACACGGGTGCCCACTCCGGGTTCGCTCTGAAGCTCCAACTGCCCTTGGTGGGATTTGACGGTGCTGTAGACCAGGGACAAACCCAGCCCAGTCCCTTTTCCGATCCCCTTGGTGGTGAAAAACGGATCCAGGGCCTTATCCAATACTTCTTTGGGCATTCCCGTCCCGTTGTCCTCGATGCCGACCTCGATCCAGTGGTTGTCCACGTTCCGGGTGCGCAGGGTCAGCGTTCCGCCCTCAGGCATGGCATCCACGGAATTGACACAGAGGTTCATGAAGGCGTGGGTCAGGGCGCTGGCATCGCCACGGATGGGGCGCAGGTCTTCGGCCAGCTCAAGGTCCAAGCGGATCTTGGCAAGGGTGGTGCGCTCCAGCAGATGAACTTCCTCCCGCAGAATGGTGTTCACTTCGAGCTCTTGCAGCTCGGCGGGACTTTGGCGGGCGAATCTGAGCAGGCTCTGGACCATCTTTCCACCGCGTTGAGCCGCCCGCATGATGGTGTCCAGGGACCGGTATCCCTGGCTGCCCTCGGGCTGATCTTCGATGCCCAGCTCAGCCATGCCGAGGATGGCGCCGAGGACATTGTTCATGTCGTGGGCGACCCCTCCGGCTAGGCTTCCGAGGCTCTCCATCTTGCTGGCCTGTTGCAGTTGGTTCTGCAGTCTCTCCCTCTCATCCTCGGCCAGCTTGCGCGCTGTAATGTCAGTGGACGTGCCACAGAGGCCATAGATCGAACCCTCCTGATCCTTCAGGGGGACCTTCACGGACCAGAAGGTGCGTGGCTTCCCGTCGGAAGGCCTGAGATTCGTTTCCTGGGTGGCAATGGTCTCGCCCTGCTCGATGACCCGGCGATCGAATTGCTGGATCTCCGTCAACGAGGGACCCGAGAAGAAGGCGGAATCGTCCTTGCCAACGATTTCCTCAGCGGGCAGACCGAAGAGCTCGCAGACCTTGCGGTTCACATAAGTGAATCGGAAATTCCTATCCTTGATGAAGATGTAGGCATCGATGGAATTGAGAATTTCGTTGAGACGATGCTCGCTTGCCCGAAGGGCCAATTCCGCCTGCTTCCGATCCGTGATGTCCATGAGGGTGCCGCGCAGCACCAACTCGCCCGAGGCCTCCCGGAAGGTGGCTGCCGTCGAATGCACCCAGCGGGTGGACCCGTCAGGGAGGCTGAGCCGATGATCCAGGGAGAGGGACTCGCCCCTGGAGAGGACGGCCTGGAGCGCTCCCTGGACCTGAGGGAGATCCTCCGGATGAATGAGTGGCCGGAAGCCTTCCAGGGTGGTTGGCAGTTGATTGACTCCGCACACCCGGAGGACTTCCTCTGAACACTCCACCTGATGGGTGGAAGGGGCGACCATCCAGTTCCCAAGGTGCGCCATCTGCTGGGCCTCCAGCAGCCTTGACTGGCGAGCCCGCAGTTCGTCCAGCATGCGGTTGAAAGCATCAACCAGAAGGCCCACTTCGTCCTGACTCTCCCGAACCACCCGATCGCCGAAATCACCATGCTCGGCGACCCGGCGAGCCACATCGACCAATCGCAAGATGGGATCCGCCACGACGCGACCCACCCGGAGCGCGAAGGCCAAGGCGCCTCCCGCGATCATCAGGGTGAGGGAAAACCCGACCAGCAGTCCCCAGCGCATCCGGGCATAGACGTAGGAGAGGTCCGACCTGAGGTACAGAGTCCCGAGAAACTCCCCCTGACGGACGATGGGATGGGACAGATGGTAGCCTCCGTCCTCAAAGGCGCGGCCAGCCTTGGGGGGGCGGAGGGGCAGGCGGGACGCGGATATACCTTCCCGGCGATAGTGCGCGAAGGGCTGCCCGTTCCGGTCGAAGAGGACCGCCATCTCGATTGGGCGCTGAAACCTTAGTGAAGCCAAGAGGCGCTCGGACTCTTGGGCGTCCCGGAATTCCAGGGAGGCCGTGGCTCCCTCCCCCAGGACATCTGCCAAGACGGCCAGCTCCCTTTGGGCCGATTCACGGGAGCTCGTGGCCTCGATGGCCAGAAAGGCCCCCAAGGCCAGCAGGAGCGCCAAACCTGCCGTGAGCATGATCCCCAGGACCAGCTTTCGATGAAGGGACAGCGGGCTCATCCACCTCATGGCTGTGCCGATGGTTTGGAGATGATGCTTTTGGCCAACCTCAGGGCCTTGGGCTCCACTCGGAGATGAGCCTGCTCAAGGGCAGTGAGGTTAACGATGAACCGGAGTCGACTCGATTCCTCTACCAGGCCGAGGGCGCCGCCGAGCTCGCAAAAACGGGGTGTCTCCCCGACCGTGAGCACCGACTGCGCGGCAAGCTTGTCCCGCATTCCCGGGAAGTGCTGTTCTTGTCCCTTTGGGAAAAAGAGGACATGACACCTCTGGACGTCAGCGGGGGTGCTGAATCGCTTGACGACCAGCTTCCGCCCCATCACCCGGCCGTCATGAAGGGCCTTCAGGGCGGTCACCAGGGGGTCGTCGCCCAGGACTCCCACCACGAAATCTTCACCCTCTGCAGACAGGATGCGGTCGGGCCATTGGGTGTACTTGGCGAAGACCACGAGGAATGCCGCACGGACTTCACTCTCGGTCTTCCCCTCTGCATTCAGCATCGCTGAATTGGCGAAGAGGCTGGAGCTGAGGACAAGAACCCCACTCGCCCTGAAGGCAAAAGCGAGGGTCATCGTCAGACCATGTCTCAGCCAAGATCGAAGCACATTCAACTCCGTCGCCCGTTCCACTCCTACCAATGGAGGCCGATCGAGGCGCCAACCTCACGGCTGGTGCCTCGGAGGATGGGGGACTGCAAGGCACCTCCGGCACCCTTGGCATCGTGCTGACCGCCGAGGTTGAGGCCGTAAAGCGAGAGGGTCAGGTGCTTCGAAAGGTCCCAGTTGAGGTTCACCTGCCCTCGCAAACGTGCACCGATCTCCTCGAAGGTGGGGGTCCCAAGGTAGTTCCCGATCCGATGCCCACCGATGTATTGGAGCCCGGCATAACCGTTCAGGCTTCCTTGGACAAAGCTGGCGAACAGGTTTGCCGTCTCCTTGGCGGTGTAGACGTAATCGAGGTGGTCCTTGTCTTTGAAGGACAGGAAGGTGGCATTGCCTCCCAGGGTCAGCTGACCCAGCGTTTTCTGCAGCATCAACTCAATCCCTCGGTTCTTGGACTGGCCCGAGATGTTCACATACTGTCGTGTGCCCGATGGGGGCGGCGTGGGGAGCACGGTCCTGCGTGCGATCAGGTCATCGAAGGTCATTTCGAAGACCGTGGTGTCGAGCGTCCAGCCATGCCAGGCCTGACGGTACCCAAGTTCAATACTGTCGATTTGTTCGAATTTCAGATCAGGGTTTGGAATGATCCTCGAGGGTGTGGTGGCTGAGATGCGAGCCTCTAGGACCTGGGGGCTTCGGGCGGACGTGTAATAACCGAAGCGCAGATGGCTGTTCTCCGATGGTTTGTAGCTCAGGATGGCCCGGGGTGCGGCGTGGCTTCCGCCCATGGAGTCCTTCTCGTATCTGCCACCCAGACTGATGGCCCAGGCGGGCAGGAACTCCCAGTCCCCCTGCAGAAAGATGCCCCAGGCCTGATCCCGGGCTCCCCTGATGGGTCCACCGAGGACGGACGAGGACTTGGAGTTGCGCGCATCCCAGCCTGCCACGAGGTGGAGATTCCCAGCGGGATCGGCGTTGACCTGGAAGGACACCTGCTTGCTGTCGTAATTGATCAAGGTGGATTCAGGGGCGAGGAAATCTCCAGTCACGGAACGGAGGCCGAGGGAATGGACAGTGAGTTCTGTCCGAAGGCTGCCGACCCATGTCTGCTGCCAGCCCAACTTGGAGAACTCGGTTTCGAAGCGTTCATAGGGGATGACGAAGCCGCTCCCGAAGTTGGTACCCGTGACCTTCTTGGATGCGCCGGCAGAGAAGGAAAGGATGGTGGCCCCGAGGCTGTAGTCACCCCGCAGCAAGCCCTTGGACTGGTGGGAAGCGTCATGGGTAAGCTGCTCGGCCTGGACAGGGGTCGGGCGCAGAAAGGCGCTCACGGCTCCCAGGGGGCGATAGGGGAAGCCACTGTCCTGGCTGGAGCCCCCGTCAAATCCGAAAGCCAGATTCAGGCGACCTAGCTGGTGGGTCAGGTCGCCGGTGTAGTGCTGCTTTCCTTCCGCCACGCCCAGGTGGGCCGAAAAGGACGGTTCGCTGGCCTTTCGTGTGTAGATGGCGATGACACCCCCCACAGCCCCCGCACCGTATAGCGGGGAGGAGGGACCACGCACGATCTCGATTTTCTCGATCAGGCCCAGGGGGATGGGCAGGTTGTCAAGGTCCACGGCACCCCGCACCGAGTTGTAGAAGGGCACGCCATCGATGAGGACCTGGATGTTCTTGGGGTAACCCTCCGTCAGGTTCCCTCGGACCCCTGCGTAGGTGTTCTGCGGATCCATATCCAGCAGGCTGACGGAGGTGGCCTGGCGCAGCACGTCCTGCAGTCGGTAGACGCCCATCCGCTGGATCTGCGATCGGGTGATGACCTCAATGGCTTGGGGGCTCTCCAGGGCCTTCTGGACTCGTTTGGAGGCGCTCACGATGGGGGTATTGAGGATGTCCAGGAGGTCGTCCGGGCGATCATCCTCGGGTTTGACGGGCACCTGGGCTGCCAAGCCAGAGGCCAGCAGTGGCGAAAGGATTGCCAGAGAAAGTGCCGTGGAGCGCAGGTTCATCCAAGACCAACCTGGTGAGGGAATTTAGAAGGAGAATCGGAAGTGGACTCAGAATATACCCGCTTGCCCAAGGCATAGGTAACCAGAGGATTCAATTATTTCCGACCTATCGGGCGACCGGGCACCTTTCGGGTGCGAGCCTGACGCTTGGGCCCTTTCAGCCGACCTCTAGATTGGGAATTCGCAACCGCCAGATTTGAGGAGAGTTCGCTGGGGTGGCTTATTCAGAAGCCGAGTGTGTCCCCAGCCTTCAGATCCGGCCCATGCTCTTGCCGGCGCAGCGCAGGTCGTGGCAGGCGCGGATGACGCGGTCGGCCATGCTCTGCTCGGCCTTCTTCATGTAGGGGCGGGGATCATAGGTCTTCTTGTTGCCCACCTCGCCGTCCACCTTGAGCACACCGTCATAGTTCTTGAACATGTGGTCGGCGATGGCGCGGGTGAAGGCGTACTGCGTATCGGTGTCGATGTTCATCTTGATCACACCGTAATCGAGCGTCTCGTGGATCTCATCGAGGCTGGAGCCCGATCCGCCGTGGAAGACCAGCAGGGAGCTGGCACCGCCACAGGCCTTGGCGATGGCGGCCTGGCCATCGCGCAGGATGCTGGGCTTCAGCACCACATTGCCCGGCTTATAGACGCCGTGCACGTTGCCGAAGGTGGCGGCCAGCATGTAGCGGCCGATGGGGGCGAGGGCCGAGTGGGTGGCCACCATGTCCTCGGGCGTGGTGTAGAGCTTGTCCTTGCCCACGTGGCTGGTGTCGTGGCCATCCTCCTCGCCACCCACCACGCCGATCTCCACTTCCAGGATGAGTTCGCTGGCGGCGCAGCGCCTGAGCAGCTCCGCGGACTTGACGATGTTGTCGGACAGGGCCAGCTCAGAGCCGTCGAACATGTGGGCGTTGAACAGGTTCGGACGACCGGCGGCGCGCCGGGCTTCGGTCTCGGCGATGAGGGGCAACACGAACCCTTCGAGATACTTCGGGGCGCAGTGGTCCGTGTGCAGGGCCACATTCACCTCGTAGTGCTGGGCCATGTAGTGGACGTAGTCCGCCAGCGCGATGGCGCCCTTGGCCATGTCCTTCACACCCAAGCCGCTGATGAACTCGGCACCCCCCGTGGACACCTGGACGATGCCGTCCGCGCCGGCGGTCTTGAGGCCCAGGAGGACGGCGTTGGCCGTCTCGGTCGAGGTGACGTTGAAGGCGGGATAGGCGAACTTCTCCTGTTTGGCCTTCTCGAGCATCTTCACGTATTGGGTGGGGTTCACGACGGGCATGGCGGCCTCCGGATCGGTACCCTTCCAACCTACCAATGCGGAGGAGTCTTTCAAAAAGGAACTTTCGGCGGAATTCCGAATCCCTGGCCCTGTCTGGAAAAGCAAAGGGACCCGAGCGGGTCCCTTTGCGCATGCTTCTGGAGCCGGAACTAGTCGGTGGCGAAGGGCAGGAACGCAATGTTCCGTGCGCGCTTGATGGCCTCGACCAGCTCGCGCTGGTGGACGGCGCAGACGCCACTGGTGCGGCGGGGCAGGACCTTGCCGCGCTCGGGGGTGAAGGCCTGGAGGGTCTTCACGTCCTTGTAGTCGATCATGAGGGACTTCTCGACGCAGAACTTGCAGAACTTGGCGCGTCGTCCCCCAAAAGCCTTCTTCTTCTTGGGCTTGCCCTTCTTTGCATCGGCGCGGCGCTTCATCCCATCACCTCTTCAGCGGAACGTTCCTTGATGCCGGCCTGGGCCTTGCGCTTGGCTTCGCGCTCGATGCGCTGCTTGGTGCGGCCCGCGGCCTTCTCGGCCACGTCCATGCGCACGCTCAGGTACTTGATGACGGCGTCGTTGTTGCGGAAGCGGCGCTCGAGCTCGGCGATGAGCGTCGGGCCGGCGTTCATTTCGAAGAGCGTGTAGTAGCCCTCGCTGAACTTCTGGACTTCGTAGGCCAGCTTCTTGCGGCCCCACTTGTCGGTCTTGAGCAGCTCGCCACCCTGCTCGGCAATGATCCCCTCATACATCTTGACGAGCTCATCGCTCTGCTCGTCCGTCAGCGTGGGGGAGGCGATGAAGATGGTCTCGTAGCGACGCATCTGTCCTCCTTGTGGATGTGAAGCCCCCTTTGGTGTTCCAGGGAGCAAGGAAGAGCCCTCCAGCGGAGGACGCGAAGGAACAGTTTCGCCCGGAAAGAGCTTGAAATCAATGAAAAGTCCTGACGAGCGGCCACCCCAGCCCAAGCGAGGAGGGGGGACCTGCGGAGCAGCTCGGGCCACCCGGAACCACTGCCCGTCGCCACGATCCAGCGACAGGCGGTGGCCCGACTGCTTGGGATTAGTTGCTCGGCAGGTCCTGGAGGTAGACGCCGGCTGAGCCCGAGCTGGGCAGGAACAGGCTGAATACCCTGAGGCCGTCCGCGCTGAGGGCCAGACCTCGGTGGCGGAGGCTGCGGTAGGCATAGGTCGAGCTGTTGGAACTCAGGTTGCCGCGGCCAATGCCTGAAGGACCGTCGTAGCAGAAGATGTCCTGGAGGGCGTAGTAGCCGTCGATCCCCCCGACCACCAGACCGTTCCAGGAACTCACCATGGCGTTCGGGTAGGGCGCGCCAGGCAGCCGCTGAATGAGGGTGTTTGTGGCCACGGCCGTGGCGGGGAAATCGTAGGTGCCACCGCTGGCGGTGTAGATCCGATCTCCATTGGCACTGAAGCAGGCCTCCCCCTCACGGCCGGAGACATCGAGGGCGTTGGCCCCCCAAGATGCGGTCAGCAGGCCGCCGTTCAGGGCGGTCCAGTCCACCTTCATGGCGCCACCCCAATGGGTCACCAACATGGTCTGATCCGGCGATGGCTTCAGGGTGAGGGAACTGCCAAGCAGGTTGAGGTTCAGGCTGAGGATGATCGTGTTGGAAGTCAGGTCGTAGGCGATGCCACCGGGTACGATGAGCATGGGGATGCCTGCAGGGTGAAAGACGGTCACCGCCTGTACCCATTCGGATGAATGGAAGGTGTGCAGTTTCGTGCCATCGACCGGGTCCACGGCCACCACGCCCAGGTTCGTGGGGTCGTGCACGAACAGCATGCGACCATCCTCGCTGAAGGTCATGTTCCCGGGAGCGGCCGCCACGTTGCTCAGGGTGCGCACCAGGGTGCCGTCGAAGGCGTTGTAGAGGCGGACTTCGGGCGCAACCCCATCGTTCAGTGCCAGCAGGGGTTCCACGGGGCTGGCAGCCTGATGGGTGGCGGGATAGTCGAGGGTGACCGTCGACGCGTCATGGGAGGTGATGTGCAGGCCCACCCGAATGGTGGGCTGGTTCTCCACGGAGGCGTCGCCGGATCCCAGGGTCACTGTGGCGAAGTGTGTTGTCTCCGCGGCCAGGCCCGCCGGGTCGGCGGTGAGGGTCAAGGCGCCGCCGGTGACACCGGAAGGCGTGACGGTGAGCCAGGCGCTGTCCGACGTGGCCGTCCAGGGCACATTGGTCCGCCCAAGGTTGGACAGGATCGAGATGCTGCGGGTCAGCACACTGTGGCTTGGAAGCTTGCTGAAGGCGACGCCCAGGGTGGCTGGCACGAGGCGGTTGGCATCCAGGTTGAGGACCACATGGCGGGTGGCCTGCAAAGTCTGACTCTTGACCTGGACCGTGACCTGCAGGTCGCCTTCATAGGTGCCGCTCCTCAGGCCCGTTGGATCCACGGACACCTGGACCAAGGCGCCGGCGCTATTCACGAGGCCGCTGCCGAGATTGACTTTGAGCCAATTGCCCCCGCCGCTGGTCTGTGCCGTCACCGTGTAGGCGTGGGACGCGCTGCCGGAGCCAAGGGCGAAGGCCTGGGTTTGGGCCGTCAGGGCTAGCCGGCCGTCGCTGCCGCCGAATACCAGGGTTGTCCCACTCAGAGTCAAGGTCGGGGCGTACACCACCACGGTGACTGGGAGGCTGGCCGTATCGGATGCATCGAGCTTGGCCGTGGCGGTCAGCGTGGCGTGGTAGGTGCCGGGCGTAAGGCTGCTGGCATCCACGGTGACGCCGATGGTTTGGTTGCCGTTGAGCGTGCCCGAAGGCACCTGCAGCCACGCTGCGCTGCTGGACAGCGTCCAATCTCGGCTGGGTGCATGGATGGCCACACTGTGGCTGGAGGTCTCACTGGCTCCGCCATACAAGAAACTCTGGGTGATCTCGGGCGAGGTGATGGCCACGACGTCGGCGATGGTGAGCGTCACCGTGATGTTCTGGGTTTCCAGGATGTTGCCATTGGCGTCGCCCGTGCCCACCTGGAAGGTGGCCGTGTAGGTGGCTGGAGGCATCTGGGTCGAGTTGACAGTGATGGTGACTGCGTATTCGGTGCCGGCGCCAGTCATGCCAACTCCCAGCCAGCTGGGAAGGCTTGTGCCGTTGGTGGTTCCGGCCCCCACATAGGCCACCTTGGTGCCCGTGACATGCATGTTGATGACCAGGGAAGCGGGCACGGGGGAGCCACCTTGCCTGGCAGTGAAGCTGGCGGAGTGGCTGGTGAGGGTGAACCCCCCAGGGTTGCTGCTGCCACCGCCTCCACCGCCACAGGCCCAGAGGCACACGAGGAGCAGGAGACCCAGCCAGCGGGATCTTTGAAAGAGATTGAACCAGACTTTTTTCATGCGGAATGGCCTATGAAGAGGAAGTAGAAATTGTATTTCACACCCTCTCCGTCCTGCAACGAATCGTCATGCTTTTAGGCCGCCTATCGTCGATCCGTCAATGAATTGAGTTTCAAATGGCCCATTTCGCAGACCGATGTCGTCGAAATGTCGCGAAACGTATTGCTGAGCGCTGCGGGCAATCCCCGAGCAGACCACCGTCAATAGATTTCCCGTCCCGCAATTCCCCCTGTGCCTCCACCGCGGCCCGGCTACAACAGCCTTCGCCGGCCATCAATGACGTCGCCAGTGTCCAATCCTCGGCCTTGCTCTGAGGGGGGCGGAGGGGGCCAGTTGTGCACCCTTTCTGCGGCAGGTGGGCCCCCTAGATCCTGGCGCGGGGCTCCCCGGAGAGGACCCTTGTCACTCAGGATCTCGAACCAGATTCCAAAACCCCGCCGGATTCACCTGGTTTCCCAGACCACTTAGCGTCTCGGCAGCGCTCAGCAACTCGAGGAACCGGGCGAAGGGGGCGTCGAGAGCGTCGAGGCGCTCCCACTCCGGGTCGGTCCAGTGGCCGAGCACGAAGTCGGCCAGGGGGCGCTCGAAGGGCCCGATGCCCAGGCGCAGCCGGGCAATCTCCTCGGTGCCCAGGCACTCGAAGACCGAACGCAGGCCATTGTGGCCGCCATCCGAGCCGTCCAGGCGGAACCGGCCCACGCCCAGGGGCAGGTCCTTGTCGTCATGGAGCAGGATCAGCCGGCGCGGATAGATCCCCGCCGCCGAGGCCTGTAGGCAGGCCTCGCCAGACAGGTTCATGTAGGTGGTGGGGACGAGGGCTTGAAGCTGGCCGGTCAGGGGGTAAAGGGTGCCTGAAGGGAAGCGCTTCGTGGGCACGGGCGCGAGGTTCCGGTCCGCCAGCCAGCGCTGTAGGAGTAGGCGACCTAGGTTGTGGCGGGTGTCCTGGTATTCGGGGCCGGGGTTACCCAGCGGCACAAGGGTCCACATAGGAGCCTTTATACAACACGGGCGCCAAACGGCGCCCGCGCAGGAATGAATGACTGATGGGCTTACTTCTTGTCGTCCTTCTTGCCCTTCTTGGCGACCTCGGGCTCGGCGGCCGCGACAGGGGCCACGAGCTCTTCCTCGGCGGCCTTGCCGTGGACGGAGCAGACCACCTGGTGGGCGTCGCCGGTGATGACCACGTTGGGCCCCAGGACAATCTGCTCGAAGCGGATGGCGTCACCCACAGCGAGGTTGGTGACGTCCACATCGATGTGGGCGGGGATGAGGCTGGGCAGGCACTCGATCTCGATCTCGCGGTGGGCGAAGTCGAGGACGCCACCCATGCCCTTCACGCCGATGGCGGTGCCGACCAAGCGGACGGGCACCTTGACGCGGACCTTGAGGGTCATGTCCACGCGCATGAAGTCGACGTGGCGGAGGCGGCTGGTGATGGGATCGCGCTGCAGGTCCTTGATGATGACGTGGCGCTTGATGTCGGTGCCCTCGCGCTGGAGGAACATCACGGAGTTCATGCCGGTGTCGCTGGCCAGCACGCGGGCCACGGCCTTGGGGCTGATGGCGATGGCGACGGGGGGCTCGGTGAGGCCATAGACCACGGCGGGGATCAGGCCGTTCTTCTTTAGATCACGGATGGCGGCCTTGCCGAAGACATCGCGTTTGGGGACGATCAGGACTTCCTGGGACATTCGTTCCTCCTACCTGGCAGCCATACGCTGCCCTCTCGTTGGGATGGGTCCGGGCGGACCGGTCGGGGCCTCCCCGTGGAGGGCCGAACCACCGATTCTGCCCGAAAACCCCAGGAAAACCAAGGAAGATCTCCAGGTCGAGGGCACCATCGGCTGTACCATCAGTCTGTTACACGCGGGCGGTAGACTGCGGCCCGAGAGGTTCTGCCGTGCACCATCCCATCCCCCGCCCCGAAGAGCTGCTCAACCGCGAGCTGAGCTGGCTGGACTTCAACGCTCGGGTGATGGAGGAGGCCGAGGACTCCACCGTGCCCCTGCTGGAGCGAGTGAAGTTCCTCAGCATCGTGTCCAGCAACTGGGACGAGTTCTTCATGGTGCGGGTGGCGGGCATCTGGCGCCAGATCGACGCGGGCATCACCCAACCCGGGCCGGATGGCCTGACGCCCCGCCAGCTGCTGGAGCGCGTGTCCTCCCGGATCCACTCCTACTCCGCCCGGCAGCACGAGCTGTTTCACGCGATTCTCGAGCCCCAGCTCGAGGCGGCAGGCATCCGCGTCCTGGATCCGGCCCACCTCGATGAAGCCCAGGGCGCCTTCGTCCTGGACTACTTCGAGCGCAGCCTGCTGCCCCTGATCACCCCCCTGGCCGTGGATACGGGGCACCCCTTTCCCCGCCTGGGCAACCGGGCCCTGGTGCTTGTCGTGGAACTGGAGCCGGACGAGGACCTGCTGGACGGTGACCTGCCCGCCTCCGAACTCTCCTTCATCCACGTGCCCACGGGCCTGGCCTCGCGCTTCCTCCGGGTGCCCTCGGCGCCGGGATCCCACTGCTTCGTCATGCTCGAGGACGTGGTGCGGCACCACCTGTCGCGGCTCTTCCTGGGCTACACGGTGAAGAGCTGCCACGCCATCCGCGTCACCCGCGATTCGGACCTGCCGGTGGAGGAGGACCCCTCCGAGGACCTGCTCAAGACCGTGGAGGAGGGTCTCCGCGACCGCCGTCGGGGTGCCGTCGTGCGGCTCCAGTTCGAGCACGGGCTGTCCTCCAAGGTGCTGGACCTGCTCATCGATGAGATGGACCTCAGCCCGGAGGACCTCTATCCCTGCTCCGGCCTCACGGCCTTCTCGGACCTGATGCAGCTCTACGGCCAGCTGGACCTGCCCAAACTCAAGGACATGCCCCTGCCGCCCCTGCCCGTGCCCCAGCTGGACCAGGTCGGCAACATCTTCGATGCCATCTCCCGAAACGACATCCTGCTGAACCATCCCTACCAGAGCTTCGATGACAGCGTCGTGCGCTTCGTCCGCGAGGCGGCGGAGGATCCGAAGGTCCTCGCCATCAAGATGACCCTCTACCGCGTGACGGCCAATAGCCCGGTGGCCGCGGCCCTGGAGCGGGCTGCGGAGCGGGGTAAGCAGGTGGCGGCCATCGTGGAACTGCGGGCCCGCTTCGACGAGGCCGCCAACATCGCCTGGGCCCGGCGCCTCGAAAAGACCGGCGTCCACGTGGTCTACGGCCTGCCCAACCACAAGATCCATTGCAAGGCTTGCCTCGTGGTGCGCCAGGAGGCCGGCGGCATCAAGCGCTATTGCCACCTGGGCACCGGCAACTACAACGAGCGCACCAGCAGGCTCTACTCGGACGTGGGCCTACTCACCGCCCGGCCCGAGTTCGGCGAGGACCTGTCGAACCTGTTCAACATGCTCACGGGCTACACACGGCCGCCGCGGTTCCACCGGATCCTGCTGGCGCCCCAGCACCTGAAGAAGGCCCTCAAGGCCCGCATCCAGCGGGAGATCGGCCACGCTCGGGAGGGCCGGCCGGCCCGCATGGTCCTCAAGATGAACGCCCTGGTGGATCCCCAGCTCATCCAGATGCTCTACGAGGCCAGCCGCGAGGGAGTAAAGGTGGATCTCATCGTGCGGGGGACTTGCTGCCTGCGGCCCGGCGTGCCGGGGCTGTCTGAGAACATCCGCGCCCTGTCCATCCTGGACCGCTTCCTGGAGCATGCCCGGATCTACCACTTCGCCAACGATGGGCAGCCCGACACCCTGCTCTCCAGTGCCGACCTTATGCCCAGAAATCTGGATCGCAGGGTGGAGCTGGCCTTCCCCCTGGTGGATCCGCTGCTCGCCGCCCAGGTCATGGAAATGGTCGAGCTGCAGCTGCATGACACGCTGAAGGGGCGCGTCCTCGGGCCCAATGGCGAGGTGCGGCATCGCGGCTTCGATCCCCAGGATCCCCCGCTGCGGAGCCAGCTGCGGATCTACGAGCACACCCTCCTCGCCAGCGGCGTGGGGGCCCTCACCCAGAAGCTCGGACCCCTGGATCCGGACATCTGAGCGAGGTGGGTACAGGTAGAGGGCGGACCCACAGGCCCGCCCCCTGGAATCCGTCCATCCCTTCAGAGGGTCAGGGCATCTCGAGCATGTCGACCTTCCTCAGGTCGGCTGCAGGCGTGTACTTGAGCCGGTCCTCGCCCTTCCATTTGGTGAACTCGCCCGCACCGAAGGCGGCCTCGACGGGGCTGATCTTTCCATGTCCCTTCCAGAAGCCCATCTGGATCTCGGTCTTGAAGTAGTAGGTCTTGCCGGCCTCCACGGTGAACGCGAACTCATCCTTCTTCTCGTCGGCGTGCATTTTGTGCTCGCCCGGGGCGACCTTGATGATGAAGTAAGTGCCATTGTTCAGGTCGCCGATCTCGACGCCGTCCAGGAAGATGCTGTGATGCAGTGCGGAGCCGGCGAACCTCTTCTCTCGGTAGCAAACCAGGCGGGCGACCGCAGCGGTCTCGGCAGGCTTGGGGACTTCGGCGGGCTTGGCCTCGGTGGGGGCGACGGCCGCTGGCGGCGGGGTGGCCTCGGGTGCCTGGGCCGGCTTCTCGCCAGCCGGTGCGGGAGTTGGGGTCGGAGCCGGAACTGGAACTGGAGCAGGCGCCGGAGCTGGCGCAGGCTCCGGAGTCGGAGTGGGCTTGGGTTCCTGGGCCAGGCAGGAACCCGCCAGGAGCAGCCCGGCCAGGTAGGCGCGAGGGGAACGGGAGGAAGACAGAGACATCATGACGGCGACCTTTCCGACAGGGGGCACCAGATGGTGCCGGGAGGTGTCACGGGAACTTGATTGCAGATGCATGGGTCAGCTGCGAACGAGCCTACGCATTCTGCCACCAGCTTTGGGCAGAAACCACCGCAACAAGGTTTCACCCGGGAGCGCACCGCTGGGCATGGGGTCAGACCTGATGTGGCGCCGCGCAGGGAATCGATGCGTAGCTCAGACGACACGGGCCTTCAGGCTTGGCTGTTCAGACTTCCAACCAGCCCGTGTCAAACTGGGGGGCTGGAGACACGCATGACGAAAATCAGCCGCGCCGCCCTCTTTGAGGCCCTCAATGCCTATGTGGTTCCCGGGACGAACGCCAGTCTCACCACCCTTAAGGCCGTGAAGGGCATCGATGTCACCGAGGGCAAGGTCACGGTGCTGCTGCAACTCCTCGAGGCCTACCAGGACCGGGTGCAGGTCATCAAGCAGGCCCTGGAGGACCTGATCCTCAAACAGCCCGGGGTGGCTTCGGCCGAGATCGAGATCGGCTGGGAGAAGACCGCCCAGGTGGAGTTCAAGAACCTCATCCCTGGCATCAAGCGCTGCGTGGTGGTGGGCTCCGGCAAGGGCGGCGTGGGGAAAAGCACCGTCACCGTGAACCTGGCCGTGGCCATGGCCCAGCAGGGTCTCAAGGTGGGCCTGCTGGATTCCGACATCTACGGCCCCTCCATCCCCATGATGCTGGGCCTGAAGGACTCGCCGCTCGGCACGCCGGACGGTCAGATCCTGCCCCTGGAGAAGTTCGGCATCAAGGTGATGTCCATGGGGGTGCTCATCGAGGAGGACCGCCCCGTCATCTGGCGCGGCGCCATGCTCAACAAGGCCCTCCAGCAGTTCCTGAAGGACGTGGCCTGGGGCGACCTCGACGTGCTGCTCATCGACCTGCCGCCTGGCACGGGCGATGTGCAGCTCACCCTTATCCAGAACGCCCAGGTGGACGGCGCCGTCATCGTCAGCACGCCCCAGGATGTCGCCTTCCTCGATGCCAAGAAGGCCATCGGCATGTTCGGCACGGTGAAGGTGCCCATCCTCGGTATCATCGAAAACATGAGCAGCTTCCTCTGTCCGGGCTGCGGCAAGGAGACCCAGATCTTCGGCCATGGCGGCGTCAAGGCCGCGGCAGCCCGCATGAACCTGCCCTTCCTGGGAGAGGTTCCCATCGACCTGTCGATCCGCGAGGGTGGCGACTCCGGCCAGCCCCTGGTGGCGGCGCATCCGGACAGCCCCCAGACCAAGGTCTTCCAGGGCATGGCCCGCTCCCTCAAGGGCACCCTGGGCCTCTGACCTTCGGTATCACCGGGCTTTCAGGCCTTCGGCGGCTACACTCAAGCATGGCCAAGCCGCAGATCCCAGAGACCCTGGCTCCGGATCTCCTGGAGCGACTTTGCGCGCGCTTCCATCCCTGGCCACTCATCAGCGGCTGGGGGTTGACCATCGAGTCGGTCGATCCAGGCCGGGCGGTCATGGTGCTGCAACCCACCAAGGCGGTGGTCAACGGGGCCCGGGGCACGGTGAACGGCGGCGTGCTGGCCACTGTGGCGGACATGGTCAGCGCCTTGGCGCTCAGTACCGCCTTCGATGGGGCCATGCCCTTCGCCACCTCGGACCTGCATGTGCGCTACCTGGAACCCGCGAAGGGTGAGGTCCGGGCCGAGGGCAAGGTCATTCGCTTCTCGGGCCGGGGGGCCATTCTCGAGTGCCGCCTCACCTGTGGCGACCACCTCGTGACGCTGGCTACCGCCAACTTCGCCATCCGACAGGGGATTGGCTGAGATGCGAATACACACGCCCTTCCCCTACGTCCCGAACCATGATGCCGATGCACCCCTCAAGCGCCTGCGGTACGCCTTGGTACTGCTGGCCGTGGTCATCTTCGCCGGGGCCCTGGGCTACCACCTCCTCTCGCACCTGAACTACCTCGACAGCTTCTACATGGCCATCACCACCCTGTTCACCGTGGGCTTCCGGGAACTGGGCGAAGTGAACGCCCGCACGAAAATCTTCACCATCTTCTACCTCATCGTGGGCCTGGGTGTGGCCACCTACGCCATCTCCAACCTCACGGCCCTGCTCCTCGAGGGTGACCTCCGGGGGTATCTCATGGAGCGCCGCATGCAGAAACGCCTGGACGACCTTAAGGATCACGTCATCGTCTGCGGCTTCGGGAAGATGGGCTTCCAGGCCGCCTGGGAGTTGAAGAAGGCCGGTGTGCCCTTCGTCATCATTGAGCAGGACGAGACCAAGGGCCGCAGCCCCCGGTTCGCCGGTGAGCTGATCCTCTACGGCAATGCCATGGATGAGCTGATTCTCCAGCGGGCCGGCATCCAGTCCGCCAAGGGACTCATCACGGCCCTGACCACGGACGCCGACAACGTGCTGGTGACCCTCACGGTGAAGCAGCTCCGCCCGAATCTCCCCGTGGTGGCCCGCAGCGCGAAGCTGGGCACCGAGCGCCAGCTCAAGGCCGCGGGCGCCGACCACATCGTGAGCCCCTACGAGATCGGCGGGCGCCGCATGGCGGGCCTGCTGCTCAAGCCCGAGATGATGAGCTTCTTCGACATCGTACTCCAGCAGGAGCAGTTCGAGCTTGGGCTGGAGCGCATCACCATCGCGGCGGGCAGCCCCCTGGTGGGCCAGACCCTGCGAGAGGCCCGGCTGCGCCACGCCACCGGCTCCCTGCTCGTGGGCCTCGTCCACCCCGGCGCGGGGCTCCGCTTCAACCCCTCCGGCGATGAGCGGTTCCAGGCGGGGGATGAGCTCCTGATCATGGGGCCCGCCGATGCCCTGGCGAACCTCACCCGGCTCGCCCGAGCGGAAATGACGCGGCAGTAGCCGGGGCGAGAATTCGAACCGGATTCAGCGAGGGGCAGGTGCTTCGGCGTTGGGCCGGGCAGGCCGCGCCACCACGCCGTGGGGCAGGCGGGCCTCCATGTTCAGCAGTTCCCAGGCCGTGACCGCCATGGCCTGGGCCCCCTGGATGAGCTGGTCTGGTTGCACATGGTCCGGGAAGTCCATCTGGCTGTGGTGGGTGCCCTCGAAGTAATCGACGATTTCCTGGATGGCCGCGAAGGCGGGCACGCCCGCCCGGTCGAAGGGGGCGTGGTCCGTGCCGTTCATGACGGTGAGGGGCAGCTCCCGGACGCCCAGGTCGTTCAGGGGGGCGATGGCCTGGGCCATGAGGCCACGGCTGTTCTCCCGCGCCTGGAGGTCAAAGCCCCTCACCATGCCCGTGCCCATGTCGTGGACCAGCACGGCCTGGATGGCGTCCAACTCGGCCTTGTGGGCCTCGACGTAGGCCCTGGAGCCCAGCAGACCTTCCTCCTCGCCGCTCCAGAGGATGACGCGGAGGGTGCGCTTCGGCTTCAGGCCAGTGGCCTGCAGGGCCCGCAAGACCTCGAGGCAGACCGAGGTGCCGGTGGCGTTGTCGGTGGCCCCGGTGCCCAGGTCCCAGCTGTCCAGGTGGCCGCCGATGATCACGACCTCGTTGGGTTTCTCCGAGCCGCGGACCTCGCCCACCACGTTGTAGGCCTGTACGGGCTTGGCCGAGAAGCTGCCGTCTAGGCTGAGCTCGAGCCGGACGGGCTCTTTTCCTGCCACCTGCCGCAGCAGCATCTTGTAGGGCTCCTGGGGCACGTAGGCGGAAGGCAGGGCCGGCTTCCCGGGATCCCGACCCGGACCGCTGGTGGTGAAGCCGAGGCCGTTCTTCCGGGGAGACATGGAAAGGACCGCTGCGGCGCCCTCGTCGAGGAGGAACTGGGTCATGGCCGCCTGCTGGGACTGGAAGGCCGCCATGTCGCCCCGGTCGCGGCGGGGCAGGGGGGGACGCTTGTCGCCGGGATTCGAGCGCAGGAGGATCCTGCCCCGGAGCCGACCCTTGAAGGCCTGCAGCTCGTCGAGGTTGCGGGCATCCACCAGCATTACCTCACCCTGGATGGGGCCCTTGGTGGCCGGCGACCAGGCCAGCTGGTCCACCCGGAAGCGCAGGCCGTTTTGGGTGAGGAGCCGGGCGCTGTCCACGCCCCGGGTCCAGGCCAGGCCGAACTCGTAGGCCTCCTCGTGGACATTCTCAGCCCCCAGCTTCTTCATCTCGGCCATGGCCCAGGCCTGGGCCCGGCGCAGCTGCTCAGAGCCCGTGAGCCGTGGGCCGATCTGGTCCGCGAGGTGCTCGACCCGGGCCACCACCTCGGAGTGTTCCTTGATCTCCTTCAGCAGCTTGCCTGCGGGCGTGTCGGGGTAGCTGGCCAGGACCGGAACCGGCGACGGCGGCGCTGGCGCGTTCCGGGCGGGGTTCTGGGCTTGCAGGACCGTGGCGAGGGCCAGCAACAGACAGGCGGGGGTGGACCGCGGCATGGGGGCTCCTGGAGGGGTGTCAACAGGTAACCTCATCTAGTGAGGCACGACAAGGAGAAGTGATTTCGTCGTAGACTGGAATTGTTTCGGAAAAACGAGAAATGATGACTGAATCCCTCCGTCCCCTCGTGGACACCCTCAAAGCCCTGGCCCATCCCGTGCGCCTGCGCATCCTCGCCCTCCTGCAGGGCGGCGAGCTCTGCGTCTGCGAGGTGGCCGAGGTGCTGGCACTGGCCCCCTCCACCGTGTCGGAGCACCTGACGGCCCTGCGCCGCACGGGCCTGGTGCGGGAGCGGAAGGTGGGCCGCTGGGTCCACGTGGCCCTCGCGGATGAAGCCGAGACCCGGCCGATGGTCGAGGCCCTCTGGCCCCTCATGGCCGCGGCCGAAGCGGACCTGGCTCGCGACCGCACCCAGGCCCTAGCCCTGCGCTGCGAAGCCTGCGATCCCAACCACTGCCCCGAACCCATCTCCAACCCAGCCTGATCCCCTCACCATCACCAGGAGCCTCCATGACCACCCAGACCGATCCCCAGCTTGAGACCGGCCTCAGCGAGATCACCCTCAACCTCGTCGCCTTGGGCGCCGCCATCGGCGCCAACGCAGAGCGCGCCTTCCGTGCTCATCAGTCGCGCCTGGAGGCCCTGGGTGTGTCCAAGGAGGCCATGATCGAGGCCGTGAACATGGCCCTGCGGGTGAAGGGTGATCCCCACTCGATCATGATGGCCCTGGCCGAATCCACCCTGACCGAGGGCGGTGGCTGCTGCGGCGGCTCCTGCGCCTGCGAGGAGAAGGGCGAAGAGAAGGGTGCCTGCGGCGACGACTGCGACTGCAAGTAGGTCATTCTCATGTCCACCGGCCGCCTGTCCTTCCTGGATCGCTACCTGACCCTGTGGATCTTCCTGGCCATGGCGCTGGGCATCCTGCTGGGCCGCTTCCTACCGGGCTTCAACACGGCCCTCAATGCCTGGAATGTGGGCACCACCAGCGTGCCCCTGGCCATCGGTCTCATCGTGATGATGTACCCGCCCCTGGCCAAGGTCCGCTACGAGGAACTGCACCTGGTCTTCGAGAACCGGAAGGTGCTCGTCCTCTCCCTGGTGCAGAACTGGGTTATCGGCCCTCTGCTCATGGCGGGTCTGGCGATCCTCTTCCTCCGGGACCGACCGGAGCTGATGACCGGATTGCTCCTCATCGGCCTGGCCCGCTGCATCGCCATGGTCATCGTATGGAATGACCTGGCGAAGGGGGACACGGAGTACTGCGCCGGCCTGGTGGCCTTCAACTCGATCTTCCAGGTGCTGTTCTTCAGCGTCTACGCCTGGCTCTTCATCACGGTACTGCCCGCGAAGCTGGGCCTGCAGGGCGCCCGGGTGGACATCACCATCCAGCAGATCGCCATCAGCGTCTTCATCTACCTGGGCATTCCGTTCATGGCCGGGTTTCTCACGCGGAAGGTGCTTGGCAAGCTCAAAGGGCTCGACTGGTACCACCGCGTGTTCGTCCCGAAGATCAGTCCCATCACCCTGATCGCGCTGCTCTTCACGATCATCGCCATGTTCAGCCTCCAGGGTCGGCAGATCATCGCGCATCCCACCGATGTGCTGCGGGTGGCGCTGCCGCTGCTGATCTACTTCGTGGTGATGTTCCTGGCCAGCTTCTGGCTGTCGAAGAAGGCCGGGGCCAACTATCCCCAGAGCGCGACACTGAGTTTCACCGCGGCCAGCAACAACTTCGAGCTGGCCATCGCCGTGGCTGTGGCGACCTTCGGTCTGGGTCATGGGGCAGCCTTCGCGGCAGTCATTGGCCCCCTGGTGGAGGTTCCTGCCCTCATCGGACTGGTGAATGTCTCGCTTTGGCTGAAGAAGCGCTGGTTCCCTGGGGAATCTGGCGAGATCAAGGACGCCGGCTGCTGCGGTTAGGGAGGGAACATGCGTTTCGCCATTGCGGGTTTTCTGCTCATCCACGGGTTGATACACCTGATGGGGTTTGCCAAGGCCTTCGGCCTGGCCGAGTTACCCCAGATCCAGAAGCGGCTCACGCGTCCCATGGGACTGCTCTGGCTCGGGGCGGCCCTGCTCCTGGTGGCCGCGGCAGCGCTGTTATTGCTGGCCCGAGGGGAGTGGCGTTGGGTGGCCCTGATGGGTGCCCTGCTGTCGCAGGGCATGGTTCTCCTCGACTGGGAGGATGCCAAGGCGGGGACCCTGGCCAACCTCGGAGTGCTGCTCTGCACTTGGTTCTTCCCGCGCTAGAGGCTCTCTCATGACTCAGTCCATCCTGTTTCTTTGTGTTGCCAACAGCGCCCGGTCGCAGATGGGCGAGGGTCTAGCCCGACAGTTGTTTCCAGGCTTTCGCATCCAGAGCGCAGGGAGTCGGCCCAGTCACGTGAACCCCTATGCCATCGAAGCCCTGGCCGAACTGGGCATCGACGCCTCCGTCCACGCTTCGAAGAGCGTCTTGGAGATCGATCCAGCCACCGTGGACCTGGTGATCACCCTGTGCGCCGAGGAAGTCTGCCCCGCCTTCCTGGGTCGGGCGGAGCGCCTGCACTGGCCCATTCCTGATCCCGCCAGCGATGACCCCACGCTCACACCAGCGGACCTTCGGGCCAGGTTCCGGGCGGGGCGTGATGAAATCCGCCGTCGCCTCATGGCGCTGGGTGCAGAGCGGGCTTGGCTCTCCTGAATTTCCAAAAAATTCGAAATTAGGGCTTGCGCACTATTTCGATAAAATTAGAATTAAAGCAGGAGGGCACCGTGACCCGGCGTGTGGAGCAGGCGGCAGAGCAGTTGAAAGCCCTCGGCCATCCCGTGCGCCTGAGCATCCTCCGCACCGTGGTGCAGGGCCCTGAGGCGGGGACGCCCGCCGGGGAACTGCAATCCCACCTGGACATCCCTGCCTCCACCCTCAGCCATCACTTGGCCACCCTCTCTGAGGCGGGCCTGGTCCTGGTGGCCAGGGAAGGCACAACCCTTCGATACCGCGCCGAGTTCGGCGTGTTGCGCGCGCTGACGGAATACCTCTGGCAGGATTGCTGCTCTGGCGGCTCAGAGGCCAAGCCCCAAGGACACGCCAAACCTTCGCCCTGCTGCAGCGGGGACTGACCTTCCACGTTCCTGGAGACCTGGATGCGCATGCGTCCTGAGTGATCTCTGCCCCCTCGAAAGGAAACAGCATGGAATCCCAAACCATCAAAGCTGCCGTCCGTGAGCGCTATGCCGGCTTCGTCACCAACAATCAAAGTTGCTGCCCTCCAGCTTCCTCCTGTGGTTGCGCCACCGACGAGGATCCGAGTCTGCGACTGGGCTACGAGGCTCAGGACCTCGCGGCTGCACCCGAGGGCGCCAACCTCGGCCTGGGCTGTGGCAATCCCGTCGCCATGGCCTCGCTTCAGTCAGGTGAAACGGTGCTGGACCTGGGTTCGGGCGCGGGCTTCGATGCCTTCCTCGCCTCCCAGCGCGTGGGCACCGAAGGCCACGTCATCGGCGTGGACATGACGCCCCAGATGATCGAACGGGCCACCACGTTGGCGAAGTCGCACGGCTACACGAATGTGGAGTTCCGCCTGGGTGATATCGAAAACCTGCCCGTGGCGGATGGCAGTGTGGACGCCATCATCTCCAACTGTGTGGTGAACCTCAGCACGGATAAGGCCCGCGTGTTCAGGGAAGCCCATCGGGTACTCAAGCCCGGCGGTCGGCTCATGGTGTCTGACTTGGTGCTGGTGCGGCACCTGCCAACAGTCATTGCGCAGGATATGGATGCCTACGGTGCCTGCATTGCCGGGGCGCTGCTCAAGGTGGACTACCTGGCGGCCATCAAGGCCGCAGGGTTCGAGAATGTGGCCGTGGTGGGTGAACGGCGCTACGGCTTGGACATGTTCTCCCCGGAACTCCTGGAGGCGGCCAAGGCGCGCTACCCTGGCCTCAGTGCCGAAGAACTGGCCTTGGCGGCAGGAGCCGTGTTGAGCATTCAGGTGGAAGGCTGGAAGGCAGAGAGTGGCCGGACCTGCGGTTGCGCACCTACCTGTTGTGGAGGATGAGGGCATGACCGGCGGCTCGAACGAGTGCACCTGTGAGGCGAAGCTACCCAAACCTCAGCCTTCGAAGGGACCGGGATTCTGGGCATCGGGAGGGTGGCTGCTGGCCGCCCTTCCGGCCTGGTTCGCCTTATACGTCAGCCTTAAGCCAGCGGCTGATTGGCTGGCCTTCCACGCGCTCGGATTGAGACAGGGTAGCCATTTGGGCGAGGCGGTGGCCTTCTTTACCTACGACGGTCCGAAGGTGCTTATGCTGCTCGGTCTCGTGGTGATGGGCGTAAGTTTCGTGCAGACCTACATCAGCCCAGAGCGCACCCGTGACCTCCTGGCGAAGCGCACGGGCATCTGGGGAAATCTTCTGGCCTCCCTGCTGGGAATCGCCACCCCATTTTGTTCCTGCTCTGCCGTGCCGCTCTTCATCGGCTTCGTCCGGGTGGGTGTGCCTCTGGGCGCAACGTTCAGCTTCCTGATCTCAGCCCCCATGGTGAACGAGGTGGCGCTGTTCATGTTGCTGAGCCTCTTCGGTTGGCGCATCGCCCTGCTCTATGCGACGACCGGTGTGGCCATCGCCTTCGTCTCCGGTTGGGTCATCGGCAAGCTCCGAATGGAACGGCACCTGGAGCCCTGGGTGCTGGAGATTCCCTTTGTGGCGTCGGTGGCCGATGGGCAGGCTGTGGGATTCACGGAACGCTTGAGCCTGGCGCTGCAGGCTACGAAGGACATCTTCCTGAAAGTTTGGCTCTATGTCCTCCTGGGCATCGCCGTCGGAGCCTTCCTCCATGGCTACGTTCCTGCTGAACTGCTGGCACGGTTCATGGGCAAGTCGGCCTGGTGGAGCGTGCCGCTCGCGGTTCTGATCGGCGTGCCACTTTATTCAAACGCCGCAGGGATCATTCCCATCGTGCAGGTGTTGTTGGCCAAAGGTGCCGCCCTGGGGACCGCGCTCGCCTTCATGATGGCGGTGACCGGTTTATCCCTGCCGGAGACCGTGATCCTGCGCAAGGTGCTCCGGCCCACCCTGCTGGCCACCTTTTTGGGCGTCGTCGCCCTTGGGATCATCCTGGTGGGGTTCCTGTTCAACCTGCTGATGTAGGTTGGTGCGCCGTGTCGATTTGCCGGGTGTATAACCAGGGGCTGGGAGGCGAACCATGACCATGCTCTGCCGGTTGACCTGCTTCATTGCCTGTTCATCTCTGGGTCTGTGGGCTGAATCGCCGCAGACCTACAAGGGGCATGGCGCGGCTAGCGTTTCTTCGGAAATGATGGCCAAATACGCACCGCCCGCCCTCCCGGCGGCCCTGGCCAGCAAGATCCAGCGGATGCTGGATGTGCGTGCGCCGGGCATGGGCCTGGTGGCCCCGGATGGCCGCAAGCTCTATTTCGGCTGGTCGGTCACGGGGACGCCCCAGATCTGGCGGCTGGACGGTCCGAATACTTTTCCCGTCCAGCTGACCGGCGGGGATGATCGCTCCTCGCTGGCAGATGTGTCCCCCGATGGGAAGCTCCTCGTGGTGCAGCAGGATCGAAAGGGCGAGGAGAACCCCGGCCTCTACCTTTTGCCAGCGGCGGGCGGAGCGCTCCAGGAGATCCAGCACCTCAAGGGGGTGCAGACCGCCTTCCAGTTCATGAGTTCGGACGGGGCCTGGATCTACTACACGGCCAATGACCGTAAGTCCGATGCTTACGCCATCTACCGCTGGAACGTTGCGTCGAAGAGCCGGGAGCTTCTGCTGGACGAGCCGGGCCTTTGGTCCATTGCGGACCATCGGGCGGATGGCACCTTGCTCCTGTCCAAAGCCACGGGGTCACTCACCGCCGAGTACTGGGAGTGGCATCCAGGAACCAAGAAGTTGACGCCGGTGCTGGGACAAGACAAACCGGAAGAGTACCAGGCCACCTATGGCGCAAAGCCCGGGCAGCTATTGGTGCTGACCCCCAAGCTTGGTGAGTTCCGCCGGCTCTGTGTCTTCGAGAAGGGCGCCCTCAAGCCCATCACCGGGTCCCTGGCCTGGGATGTCTCTGGGTTCTCTATCGACGACGCCCGGAAGCGGATCCTCTACACCGTCAATGAGGCCGGCTACACCCGCCTGTTCGCCCTGGACGCCAAGACCCTCGCTTCGATCAAGCTGCCCAGGCTGCCCGATGGTGCCGATCATGTGTTCAACGGCTCCACCACGCGGAACGGCCGCCTGACGACCTTCGGCGTGATCACCGCCAAGGCGCCCCGGACTTCGTATGTCTATGACTGGGACAAGGGTCAGCTCACCCGCTGGGTCGTTCCCAGCGCGCCGGGCATGGACACCCGCACCTTCGCCGCTGCCGCGCTGGAGTACTACCCCGCCCGGGACGGTACAAAGATTCCCGTGTTCGTCCGCCGCCCCGCCGGGACGAGCGACGAGCCCCGTCCTGTCCTCGTGGAGTTCCACGGCGGTCCTGAGGGCCAGTCCCAGCCCGGCTTCTCCACCTACGCCCAGCTCTTCGTGGACGCCGGCTTCGTGTTCGTGGAGCCCAACGTGCGCGGCAGCGACGGCTACGGCAAGACTTGGCTGGATGCAGACAACGGCGCGAAGCGGCTGAAAGTCTGGACCGACATCGAGGATGCGGCCACCTGGGCCCGGAAGGCCTTCGCGGTGGGCGGGAAGGCTCCCAAGGTGGGGGTCATGGGCGGCAGTTACGGCGGCTATGCCACCCTGGCCGCCATGACCCGGTTCGCGGGGGCCTACGATGCCGGCGTTTCCATCGTCGGAATCAGCAACCTGGTGACCTTCATCCAGAACACGGCGCCCTACCGGCGCATCCTCCGCATCAGCGAATACGGTGATCCTGCCAAGGACGGAGAGGCGATGGCCGAGCTCTCCCCCACCACGCACATCCAGAAGCTGAAGGCTCCCCTGCAGATTCAGCAGGGCGCCACCGATCCACGGGTTCCCGTGGGCGAGGCCATCCAGATGTACGAGGCTGCCATCAAGACAGGCGCCCCCACGGAGCTGATCATCTTCGCGGATGAGGGCCATGGCGCTGGCAAACGCGAGAACCAGGTGCTGATGATCGGTCATGCCATCCGGTTCATGGAAACCCACTTGAAAGGCACCAAATAACTCCTCATCTCAGCCGGGACAGATTGTCGGGATCGTGCACCTGGATTGCCTTCTCAGCCTCCCGATGAAGGAGCCACCATGAAGATCGAAATCCTGGGGACCGGCTGCGCCAAGTGCAAGCTGTTGGCGGAACGGGCGGAAGAGGCAGCGCGGGGAATCGGCGCGAACTACACGCTGGTGAAGGTCACCGAGTATCCCGACATCGTGGCCCGCGGCGTGATGACTACACCGGGGCTGGTGGTGGATGGCGTCGTGAAGAGCCAGGGTCAGGTGCCCACGGTGGCGGCCATCCAGGCTTTGCTGCAGTAGACCTGCTTCCTTGGGCTCCGGTTGGGTCTTGGCACCGTTGCTACCATGGAGGGGCCTGCCGCCACCGTCTTGGAGCCCCGGATGCCCAGCCTCAGACCCACGCTTCTGGTGGCCGACGATTCGCCGGCCAACATCGGGTTCTTGGGGATGATCCTGGAGGCAGACTACGAGGTTCTGTTTGCCGTGAACGGTGAGGAGGCGGTGGAACTCGCCCTGGCGGAAACCCCCGACCTCATCCTGCTCGACGTGATGATGCCCAAGATGGATGGCTACGAGGCCTGCCGGCGGCTCAAGGCCGAGCGCACGACGGCGAATATCCCCATCATCTTCGTCACGGCCCTGGATCAGGAGGGGGAGGAGACCCGAGGGCTCGAGTTGGGGGCCATCGACTTCATCTCCAAGCCCATCCGCCCGGCGGTGGTGAAGGCGAGGGTGCGCAACCACCTCGAACTGAAACGGCAGCGCGATATCCTAGCGGGACTGTCCTTCCTGGATGGGCTCACGGGCATCGCGAATCGGCGCAAGTTCGATCAGGTGCTGGAAACGGAGTGGCGACGGGGTGCCCGCAGCGAAGCACCCCTTTCGTTGATCCTCATGGACATCGACTGTTTCAAGGCCTTCAACGATGCGGAAGGCCATCTGGCAGGCGACGACTGCCTCCGGAGGGTGGCCCAGGCCCTGGCCAGTGTCGTCCTGAGACCGGGCGACCTCGTGGCCCGCTATGGGGGCGAGGAATTCGGCTGCATCCTGGCCGAAACCGACGCTACCGGGGCACGTCAGGTGGCCGAGCGCATCCAGGCTGCCGTGGCGGAACTGGCCCTCCGTCATCCCAATTCCCCCGTATCCCCCCTGGTCACCCTGTCCCTGGGGGTCGCCAACCTGGTGCCCAACCTTCAATTCCATCCGGCTGAGCTCATTGAGGCCGCTGACAAGGCCCTGTATTCGGCCAAGCATGCGGGGCGGAACCAGATGGCCTGCGCCCGAAACTGAGCCCGAAATCGCCCTCAGCCGCGCTTGTTGGACGCCCGGAAGGCCTGGGCGCAATCGGGGCAGATGCCGTGGGTGAAGTCTGCCTCGGAGTGCTCTGAGATGAAGACCTCCAGTGGATTCCATGCGCCTTGTTCATCCCGGATCTTCTTGCAGGTGGCGCAGATGGGCAGCAGTCCGGAGAGCTGCTTGATGCTGGCCAAGGCCTCCTCGAGTTGTTCCCGCAGGACGCGCTCCTGGTCCCGGGCCTGCTTGAGGGCCACATGGGTGGCGACGCGGGCTCTCAGTTCTTCGGGATGGAAGGGCTTGCTGACGTAGTCGGCGCCACCGGCCGAGAATCCCCGCAGCAGCGCCTCGGTGTCGGCCAGGGCCGTGAGGAACAGGATGGGAATGTCCTGGGTGCGGGAATCGGCCTTGATCCGGCGACAGGCCTCGATGCCATCCATGACCGGCATCATGACGTCCATGAGGATGAGGAGGGGCCCTTCCGCAAGGGCGAGGTCCAGGGCCTCCTGACCGTTGGTGGCGATGAGCAGTTCGAAGTCCTCGCCCAGGACACTGTCCACCAGCTCCAGGTTGGTGGGGGTGTCGTCGGCGACCAGGATGGTGGGGTTGCGTGGTTCCACGGCTGCCTCCTCAGGGAACGTCCAGGGGAAGGCCAAGCGCGGTGAACAGCTCGGCGAGAATCTGGGCTGCGCCGTTGAAATCCATGCGAACCATGCAGTCCTCCAACGGCACCATCCGAGGATCAGCCCACAGCAGCGCCTTCAAGTCCTCCACGTCCTTCCGGGCCGAGAGGCTCTTCCTGCGCAGGTTCCGAAGCAGCGAGGGGAGCAGGACCTTTAGTCGATCCAGCTCAGGCCCTGCGGGCCGGGAGGGGGCCTGGGGACCTCGAGGATCCAGCCTGGGCAGGTGGTGCAGGGTTGACTCAAGGATCGTCGCCATGTCCTGGCCAAGCGGCGTCCAGGGTTGCCCTGCCTGAATGGCTGCTTCCAGAGCCAAGGCGCTGTCCCGGATGCCGGACGTAGCCACCACGCCGCTCAGGCCCTTGAGGCCATGGGCCACGCGGGCCGCCCCGGGGGCATCTCCTTCCAGCAGGGCTTCCTGGAGCCTTGTGAGCTGGGCTGAGAGGTCGCCGCGCAGGACTTCCAGCAGGTGGGCCACCTTCCGCTCATCACCTTTGAACTGCGACAGGAGGGTCGCGAGGGCAGGGACCCCCGCCTGAGTTGGCTGTTGCGGGGGCGGGGTGTGCGGGGCCCGGGGCGGCTGGCCGGGGTGAAGCCAGCGTGTCAGCGCCTCCATCAGCACCTCGGGTTCGAAGGGCTTGGGGATGTGATCGTTCATGCCCGCGGCCAGGCAGCGTTGGCGCTCGGACTCCATGGCATGGGCGGTCATGGCGAGGATGGGGAGGTCCAGGCGGGTCTTCCGGATCAGGGCGGTGGCCTCTAGGCCGTCCATGCCGGGCATCTGGATGTCCATCAGCACCAGGTCGATGGATGCTCCCGGAGCCAGTGCCTTGGCCACGGCCTCGTGTCCATCGAAGGCCAACCCAACCTGGTAGCCCTCGCCTTCGAGCATCTCCTGGGCGACGATCCGGTTGGTCTCGTTGTCCTCGACCAGGAGGATCCTTCCCTTCGTCCGAGGAAGACCGGCCGAGGTCTGGGGTGAGTTTGGGGGCAGCGACGGCAACCAATGTGGGTGCGCCAGGGCATCCCGGAGGGTGTCCCGCAGGAGGGTCAGACTCAGCGGTTTCAAGAGGACGCCATCCAACTCGGGGAGATCAGATAGGTGATTCAGTTCCTCCCCTCCGTAGGCCGTCACCAGGATCAGGGCGGGCTTCACGGGCAGACGCGGATCCCCCAGAATTATTCGAGCTGTCTCTAGGCCATCCATATCGGGCATGCGCCAGTCGAGGAGGACCACCTCGCATCGGCGGTTCCGCCGCTCGGCTTGCACCAGGAGCTCGATGGCCTCAGGCCCGGAACCGATGGTCTGCGGCACCAGGCCCAGGCTGCCCAGCAGATCGGCCAGCGTTTCCTGGGCGAAGGGATCGTTGTCCACCACCAGGGCCCGCCTCCCGGCGAGGGCATCAGCGAGCGTATCAAGGGGTGGCTTTGCGACCGTGACGGGGATCGCGTCCTGCACCCGAAGGGGGACCGTGAAGGAGAAAAGGCTGCCTTGGCCGGGCTTGCTTTCGGCGCTGATCTCGCCTTCCATCAGGGCCACCAGTCGCTTGCTGATGGCGAGGCCTAGGCCGCTGCCGCCGAAGCGCCGGGTGGTGGAGCTGTCCGCCTGGCTGAAGGGCTGGAACAGGGTGGGAAGCACCTCGGGGGAAATGCCAATGCCGGAGTCCTGGATGTCGAACCGGAGCCGGATGTGACTGTTCTCGCGGGACAGCAGCTTGGCGGAAACGGAGACCCAACCCCGTTCCGTGAACTTCACGGCGTTGTTGGCGAGGTTGAGCAGCACTTGGCCCAGGCGGAGGGAATCTCCGATCAAGGCCGTGGGGATCTCTTCGGGCAGGTCGAAGCAGACGGCCAACCCCTTCTCCCGGGCCCGTTCTGACACGATGTTGGCGACATGCTCGAACACACTGGCAAGGCTGAAGTTCGCCAGTTCAAGATCCATCCTCCCCGCCTCGATCTTGGAGAGATCCAGGATGTCGTTGAGGATGCCCAGCAGCAACCGGGAGGAGTCCTGGATGCGGGCCAGGTAGTCACGCTGCTTGGGGGTGAGGTCCGTGCGCAGTGCCAGGTGGCTGAGGCCCATGACGGCATTCATGGGGGTGCGGATCTCATGGCTCATGTTGGCCAGGAACTCGCTCTTGGCCCGGTTGGCGGCTTCGGCGGTTGCCGTGGCGTCCCGGAGTTCCTGCTCGATCTTGAGGCGCCTGCGGAGGTCGTACCAGATGCCCATCAGGTGCGGTCGGCCGGAAACCGTCACAGGCACGATCGTCACCTCGACGGGGATCGCCTCGCCCGACGCGCTGAGACACAGCCATTCAAAGGTGTGCCGGTTCTTCGCGAGGGCCGTAGCCACCATCTCGATGCCCTTCGCCATGGACAGCTCGCCATCGGGTTGCCGCTCCGGCGCCAGCGCTGCCGGGTGCTGGCCAGCCACCTCCGGCAATCCCGCGTATCCCAGGAGCTCCAGGAAGGCGGCGTTGCAGTCTACGATGGCCGCGGTCTCATCGATGATGACGTAGGCCTCAGAGGAAGCATTGAAGAGGCTGCTGAAGCGCTGGCTGGCGGCTTCGGCTGTTTCCTTGGCTTTGAGGAGGGCGTCCTGGGCCAACTTGAGAGCCGTGATGTCCTGGACCACACCGAAAATATCGGTGGGTTTTCCACTGGCATCTCGCACTAGGCGCCCAATGGCGTGGATCCAGACGATGCGGCCATCGACCGGACGCCGATAGGCGTAAATGGCCTCACAAAGGGGAATCCGCCCTTCGGCTGTAGCGATGAAGTTTTCCTTTGTCGCTGCTGCGGCGGCTTTATCGCCTGCTTCCACATGGGCGAACCATTCCTCTTCAAAGCGATAGCGCCAGCCCTCCCGTGGGGGGTCCCCCAAAATACGGGCCGCTCGTTCCGAGGAGTTGTACCACCCGGAACCGTCGAGGGGCGCATGCCAGTATCCGGCCAGCGAGAGGTCCAACGCCTGATCGCTTTGGAAGTTGGCCAGTTGCAGCTTTGCTTCTGCCCCTTTGAGGTCGGTGATGTCGTAGTTGATGCCCACCATACGCGTGGGGTTGCCGGCTTCGTCCCGCAGGGTCCGGGAGGCGGCCTTGATATGGCGCACGGTGCCATCGGGCCAGCGCACCTTGAACTCCGGAGCGAATTCTTGCTCGCCCCTCAGAGCGGCCTGGATCTCCGCATCTCCCCGCACCTTGTCCTCAGGGTCGAGGCCGTTCACCCAGGCCTCGTAGGCCCCGCTGAAGTCCTCCTGCTGGATGCCGTAGAGGCGGTACATCTGGTCATTCCATATCAACTCGTTGGTCACCACGTCCCAGTCCCAGATGCCAATGCCGGCGCCCTGAGTGGCGATGGCGAGCCGCTCCTGTGCGGTGGAAAGCGTTGCCTCCATCTGCTTCCGGGCCGTGATGTCCGCGACGATGCCGATGAGGTTCTGGACCACACCCTGGGCATTCCGAATGGCGGAAATGGAAAGCAGACCCCAGACAACCTCGCCGTCCTTGCGCAGATACCGCTTCTCCTGGACATAGGAACCGAGGCCGCCGCTGAGCAGGGCCTGGACATATTGGCTGGTGACGTCCCGATCCTCCGGGTGAGTGATATCCCGGTTGGTGAGTTGCAGCAGCTCCTCGGGCTCATAGCCCAGGAACTGGGCAAACTGGGCGTTGACTTGCACGTAGCGGCCGTGGGTGTCAATGAGGCCGATGCCCACCCCCGCGCTGTCGAAGATTGCCTTCAAACGGGCTTGGCTGACGCGGATCTCGGCCTCGGCCTTGCGTTGGGCCGTGATGTCCTCGAAGGTGCCCAGGATGCCCCGGACTTCCCCATCGGTCCCGCGCAGGGGCACCTTGCTGGTGCGCACCCAGGCGACCTGGCCATCGGGCGTGGGCATGGGTTCCTCGAAACCAATGCGCGGCAGGCCCGAATCCATCACGGCCCGGTCATCCGCCCGGTAGGCCTCGGCCTGCTCGGGCCAAGCCAGGGCGAAATCGTCTTTCCCTGGCAGCTCTGCTAGGCTCTCCAGCCCCGCGTCCTGGGCAAAGGTCTGGTTGCCACCCAGGTAGCGCAGCTCCCGATCCTTCCAGAAGACCCGGGCCGGGATGGTGTCCAGCACGGTCTGGAGCATGAGGGTGGTTTCTTGTAGAGATCCTTCGGCCAACTCTTGGCGACGGGAGGCGAGGAACACGCGCCAGGCCGCCAGGGCCAGTAGGCTGAGCAGCAGGGCTTCCAGGGCGAGGATCTTCAGAGCGAGAGGCAGGAGGCCCGAATGGAACTGGGCTCGGGGAAGAAAGGTCACGAGCTTCCAGGATCCTTGGAAGCCCTGCGGAGCATGGGGGCTGAAGCCAGCCTCGCCGCGCAGGGCCTCGGCGGCCGGCCGCACGGTGTCAATGGACCACAGACCCTCGGCGTCCTCGAACTGGCCCTGCTCCAGGGCCTGGACCCGTGCCCAGGCCTGGGGGTGCCGCTTGGCCATGGAGGCCTCAGGCCGCTTGAACATGAAGCCCCACTCCAGCTCCGGTGCGGGTCCCTTGAGCCAGTAGCCCTCGTGGTCCACGAGCCATGGCGGAATTCCGAAGGTTCCGCGAATCTGATCCAGCTCCTTCAGGTGGGGGGAACCCAAAATGTTGAGCACCAGGACCCCGCGCTTGACACCCTTCGCGTCGATGAGCGGCTTGGCCAGGCGGAGCATCGGTTTGAGGGGCAGCTCGACGCGGCCCTGCTCGATGTTGAGGTCGAAGCGCGAGAGGAAGGCTGCCCCCCGGCCCAGTTTGAGCGTCTCGGTGACATAGTCCCGGCCGGCCTTGCTCTGGAGTTGGTCTTTGGGAACGGCCTTCGGTCGGCCGGCCTCGTAGTTCACCCGGGCCCGCTCCATCCCCTGGGGGTCGAGCCAGCGGATCTGGTCGTAGATCCCCTTGGCGCGGGCGAAGGCCTCCCAGTCCCCCAGGAAATGAGCGGTGGCCTGCGGCGATGGGGTGGCAAGCGCCTCGGCGAGCCCAGCGTGGTTGGCGAGGTAGTCCAGATCTCCGGTTAGGGTCCGGAGCCAGCTTTCGGTTTTCTCCGCGGCCAGCCGTGCCGTGGTCGCCTCCTGGGCGCGGAGCCGCCCCAACTCCGCCGAGGCCAAGGTCCGATACACCACCATGCCCCCCAACAGCCCGAGCAGTGCGCCGGCTAGGAGCACCGCCATCAGGCGCCGTCGCAGGGCTCGGGCAGCCGCCGCCGATGCCGTTGGGGCCTCGGCTCGCTCGGGATTCCTCCAGGCGCGCAAGGCCAGGAAGGCACCACCTAGCAAGAGCAGGACCACCAGGCTCATCAGGAGCGTCCGCCCCCAGAGGGCGCCGTAGAGTTCCGCCTTGTCCTGCCTGGCCACGAGGAACCATGGCGTGCCCGGGATGGCCCTGGCGGCGCCCAGGATCGCTTGGCCTCGATAGTCCCGCCCTTCCAGGGTTTCTCGGCCCTGGACCGCCTGCACTGCCAGAGCCTCAGACTGTGTCAGGGGTAAGCGGAGGTTCAGGGCCGTGTTGGGGCGATTGCGCAGCTCGCTGAGAAAGACCACCTCCCCGCCCTGACGCTCCACCAGAAGGGTTTCGGCGCTGAGGGTGGGGATGGGCCAGGCCTTGAGGAGGGGGAACAGGAAGGCATTCGGATCAACCCGCAGCAGCATGAGGGCCACCGGACGACTTCCTGCTTGGTCCACGGCGATCAGGGGCGCCACCAGGTCCAGGGAAAGCGGTCGGCCGGGCAGCTCGAGGTCCCGGTGAATGGAGGTGAAGACGGGGGCCTGGGTCCGCCGGGCTTCTTCCAGGTAACGCGCTTCGGGGAGGTTGGGCGTGGCCTCGAAGCCCCGGCTGGACAGGAGTGGGCGGCCGTCGAGCCGGGTCAGGGTGACATCCACGTAGCCTTGAGCCTTGGCGATGGCCTGCAGGCGCCGCAGCCAGCGGGCTTGCCCGTCCTCAGAGGCTTGGCCGCTCTTGAGCCACGTTTCCAGTTCCAGGGCCATGACGGTGCCGCGGCTGAAGCCCAGGGCGCTGACCCTCTGGAACTCCACCCAGCTTTGGATCTGTTCCGCCTTCAGGACAGCCACCAGGGAGAGTTGTTCCTGGGCACGCCGACGGCTCTGGCGTTCCTGAAAGGAGTAGGTGCCCCAGCCTACGAGCCCCACGGCCAGGACTGTAAACACGAGGAAAGCCCAGGCCATGCCACGGGAGTGGCGGTTCCATATGGAAGAACCGACTGGGCTGGCTGGCATGGTGGAACTCCTACCCTCCGTTCTGCTGTGTGCGCTGCAAGCTTCGCTATCGGGATCGGCGCTTTTAGGCTCAACTTCTGGGGCGAATCCGGGCCTTCATCCCAAGGCGGCCAAGGCGGGGCCGCTGCGGTAGGCTTTTCCTTTGTCTCTGGAGCATTCATGCGCATCGGCATCCTGGGCTATGGCCGCTTCGGGAGGGCGCTGGGTTCGCTCCTCCGCGAGGCCGGCCATGCCTATCGGGCCTGGGATCCGGCTTCGGAGGTGCCTGCGGAACACCGCACGGCCGGTTTCCACGACCTGATTGAAGGCCAGGACACTCTGGTGTTGGCGGTGCCGATTCCGGCGCTGGGCAGTCTCCTGGGGACCCTGCGCCCCCACCTGAGGGCCGACCACCTCGTCTTCGACGTGGGCAGCGTGAAGGTGGGGCCCTGCGCCCTCCTGGAGGAGCACCTGGGTACGGCCATTCCCCATGTGGGCACCCACCCGCTGTTCGGACCCGTCAGCTTGGCCCGGGCCGAGCGTCCCTTGCGTGTGGTGCTCTGCGCCTCGCCGCACCATCCGACCGCGGCCCAGCGCGTCGAGAGCCTCTTCCAAAGCCTGGGCTGCGAGGTCCTGCGCCAGAGCCCCGAGGACCATGACCGCGTGATGGCCACGACCCATGCCCTGACCTTCTTCATCGCCAAGGGGCTGCTGGCGGTGGGCGCCGGAGCGGAGTTGCCCTTCACGCCACCCTCCTTCCACGCCATTGCGCGAACGCTTGAATCCGTGCGGGAGGACGCTGGGCATCTCTTCGCGGCCCTGCAGAACGAGAATCCCTTCGCCCTGGGGGCCCGCGAGGGCCTGTTGGAGGCGCTCTCCGCCATTCACCAAAGTCTCGCGGAGGCCGCCGAGTCCGGTGGTGGTGAGCAGCTCTCCATTCCCGATCTTGGAACGCGCTCACCGGCCCTGCAGGAGGCCCGCGATCACATCGACTCCCTGGACCAGGAGCTGGTGGCCCTGCTGGCGAGACGCACCGGGCTGGTGCTGCGCGCCGGCCGCGCCAAGGCGGAGCTGAACCTTCCCATTCACGACCCGGAGCGCGAGGCCGCTCAGCTCCAGGCCCGGAGGGCCTGGGCTGAGACCTCAGGCCTTAATCCACAGGGGGTGGAGGAGGTGTTCCGCGCGGTCCTGCGGGCCTCGAGGTCGGCCCAGGGGCTCCAGGGCTGAATTAAAAGGGAAGGTCGAGGGCCTTGCAGAGGAAGGTCACCAGGGGGGCGGCGTCCCGGCAGGCCTGGGCGAGGCGCTCGGGGAAGTCCGGGGCGAGCACCTGGGCGTCCGTGAAGGCCGTGGCTGCGTAGAAGTCCTTGAACTTGAGGTCCTCGGCGCAGGGGTGGTCCGGGTCGAAGCCCTGGGGTACCCGCTTGAGGGCCTCGCCTTCGATCTCGATGCCCGAGGCGCGGAGCTTCTTCCAGGCCGCGGACCTGGCGACGATGGCCTGGCGGACCTTGAAGAGCGCCTCGGGCTCCGGGTGCCAGAGGCCGCCGCCGGCAAAGCAGCCGCCGGGGTCGAGGTGGAGGTAAAACCCGGGTCCGTGGACGCCACCGGCCGCCTCAGAGCGGTGCCGGAAGTTGACGCCGAGATGGGTCTTGTAGGGCGCCTTGTCCTTGCTGAACCGCGTATCGCGGTAAATTCGGAAGAGGGAACCACCCACGGGGCGCGGGTCGGCTTCGAAGTGACGGCTGATCGCGGCCAGGGGTCTGCCGAACCCGGCGATGAGCCGCAATACGGGGTCACGGGTCTCGGATTCGTAGCGGGCTTTGTGCTCCTGAAACCAGGCCCGCTCGTTGTTCGACTTCAGGTCCTTCAGGAACCGGAAGAACTCCGGCCCCAGTGGATTCTCTTGCCCGGAGGGTGTTGCCTTCGCCACCTTGGCCTCCTCGCTACATGGCTCCAGGGTAGGACCGCCGGGCGCACGGCGTCACGCCAACTTCAAGGGCGCAACCCGGAGAAAAACCGGGCCCCCGAGTGGGGGCCCAGCCACGAGCACGCATAGAGCGGAGCGATGCCGCCCGCGCCCTCCTACTTGCCGAAACGCGTGGAAACTTCGCTCCACTTGATGTTCTCGACGAAGGTCTCGAGGTACTTCGCGCGGGCGATGCCGTAATCGACCATAAAGGCGTGCTCCCAGCTGTCCAGCACCACGAGCAGGTCCTGCTCGATGGGGAGGCCCAGGTGGTGCTCCGCGACGAAGTAGGTGTGCAGCTTGCCGTCGCGGCGGTTGCGGGTGAGCAGGGCCCAGCCGGGGCCACCCATGGCAGTGGCCTTGAGGTCGGCGATGACCTTGTCCTGACCGCCGGCAGCGTCCAGGGCGGCCTTGAGGCCGGCGCTGACGTCGCTGTCCGCACCCAGGTTCTCGAAGTAGAGCTCGTGGAGGAAGGAGCCGTTGAAGGCCACAGCCTCGCGGCGCTTCAGCTCGCTGAAATCGTTGAAGGAGTAATTGGGCTTCGTGTTGTCGGCAGTGGCGAGTTTCTCTTCGATCTCGTTCAGCTTGGTGACGTAGCCCTTGTAGAGGGTGAAGTGCTGGTCGAGCTGGGCGTCGCTGAGCCCCTTCAGGGCCCCGCCCTTCAGGTGGTCATAGGACTTGGCGGTGTAGGCCATGGTCTTCTCCTTGGGTGCGCGAATCGCGGAACAGTAGTTTACCAAAAAAGTCGGAATTTGGAGAAAGCAGGCTAGGCCAGCATCTCCCGGAGGAACCAGGCTTCCTTCTGGTGCACCTGGACAAAGCGGGTCAGCAGGTCGGCGGTGCCGGGGTCGCCCGCTTCGTTGGCCAGCTCGATGCCCTCGTGCAGGAGCGAGACCGTGGCCTCTTCGTTGGCCAGGGCTTCCTTCAACATGGTCTCGGGGTCCAGACGGGTGGCCGGGTTGGAGATGGCGGCCTTGGTCTGGGCTTCGATCTGGCCCGGGGCGTGGAGGGGGATGCCACCCACCATTCGAATGCGCTCGGCAAGCTCGTCCACGGTGCTGTCGGCGGCGGTGTAGAGATCCTCGAATCGCAGATGGTAGTCGCGGAAGTGGGGGCCGGTGACGGTCCAGTGGTAGCGCTTGGCATTGAGGGCCAGCACGAAGGCGGTGGCCAGTTCAGCATTGAGATGATCGATGACGGAACGGTTCATGGGTCTCTCCTCAGGAAGGCCAGGAGTCCCAGGCGGCAGGTGCGGGCCAGCGGCCCTGGACTTCGGGGTGGTTGGAGACGAGGGCGGCAATGCTGAGGCCGTCCGGAATCAGGTAGCGCAGGGCCAGCACCGAGGGCAGGCGGTCCTCGGGACCGGCGGTACCGCGGTCCACTGTGGGCACGGCCACCTTCCCATCGCTGAGCTCCAGGCGCAGGTCATCCGGGAATCCATGGAGTGCGGCCAGCCGTGCATGGCGCACCTCATCCGGGAAGCCAAGGAACAAGGTGGCGACGATGCTCTGGCCTCCCGGCTCCCGGCGCGGAGTCAGGGCGGCGAAGGCGGAACGCGCCTCAGCCAGATCCTCGAGGGAAGCCGACTCCGGGGAAATGCCTTCGGCCCAGAGGGTCTCGACGATCTGGTCCTCCACGCTTTCGAGGGTCTCAGGCTGGAAGGTGATGCCCTCGGCCAAGTCCAGCCGGAGGGCTGCCTGGCGGGTGAGGAACTCCAGCCGCGCTGCAAAGCGGGCTCGTTCGGTGGCGGGGTCGAAGGCTAGGTTCATGGCTGGCTCAGATGTGCTTGGCGATGTCGGCGTCGGGCTTGGCGATGCTGCCGGCCTGGAGCCGGGTCAGCGCGTCCTGGAAGCGGCCTGCGTGGAAGCGCTCCACCTTAGCCAGCGTCTCGAACCAGGCGGCGATCTCAGCGTGGCCCTCCTCCCGCGCCACGCGGGCGAACTCGGGATACATGTCCGTGTATTCGTAGGTCTCACCAGCCACGGCGGACTTCAGGTTGGTCAGCGTATCGCCCAGGGGCAGGCCCGTGGCGGGGTCGCCAGCCTGCGCGGCCAGGAACATGAGGTGCTTGAGGGCGTGGCCGGTCTCACCATCGGCACTGTGCTTGAACAGGCTGGCCACCTCAGGCAGGCCCTCCTTCTCCGCGACCTGGGCCATCCAGGTGTAGCGCCGGTTCGCCTGGCTCTCGCCGGCAAAGGCGGCCTTGAGGTTCTGGTGGGTCTTGGACTCGGTGAAGGACATGGCATCTCCTGTGGGCCGCGAGCGGCGGCCTCAAGGTAGTGCCATCCCCGTGCCAGAGCAATAAACCAAATCATTGAACAAATTCTGTAACTTAATCGCGCGCCCGCGGGGGTGAATCCACGACTGGCCGGGACCTGAAATCACGATATGTCGAGAGTGTCGGGCCTGGAGACCCGGGCCAGGGCTGCCTGGATCTGGTTCGCTTCGAGGCTCAGGGCTCTGCCGAACCCGCTCACCAGCCGTCCGGCCTCGATCTGGATGAGGAAGAAGGAAAAGTCCCCGAGCCCGAGGGTCAGTTCCGCTTGCGGGAATCGGGCCAGGTAGACCTGGGCGGCGGCGGCATGGACCCCGGACTCCGGGGTGATCACCTCGGCCCGCCCTTCGAGGCTCAGGCGGGGCAGGGCCAGGGGGTCCTGGTCAGTGAGCGGCGCCATGAGCATGAGGCTGACCCGGGGGTCCGAGGTCATGTCTCGGGTGTGCTGGGCGAGCCGGCTGACATGGATGAGAAAGCCTGTCCCGCCTGGAGCCAGGGCCACAGGCACCATGGACACGAAGGGAGCCCCCGCATGAAGCGTCCCCAGCGCGGCGACGGGGATGGCCAGGAGGGCCTGCAGGGAGGCTTCGGTGGGCTGATCCATGAGATCCCGCGACCTATGACTCGGAGGTTTCGCCGGTTTCCGTGGACTCTTCCGACTCTTCCGTCTCGGGGATGTCGTTGCCCTGGGCGTCCTTCTTCAGCGCCTTCTTCTGCAGCTTCTCTTCTTTCTTCTTGATGCGAGCCAGGTCCTTTTGGCGCTTCTCGAAGTTGTAGTTGGGCTTTCTGGCCATGGTGGATCCGATCGCAAAAAGGGATGAAGCCGACTCAGCCCGTGTTGCAGTCTACCGCTTCACCCGCCTCTGTGCCTGGATGAGGTCGTCCAGCCGCTGGAGAAAGGTCGAGCGGTCCCGGGCCGTGAAGGGCGGCGGGCCGCCCCCCATCTCGCCCATGGCCCGGAGGTGGGCCATGAGCTCGCGGCTCGCCAGGGCATCGCCGATGGAGTCGGGCGAGTACACCTTGCCCTTCGCGTCCAGCGCCCGGGCGCCCTTCTCCAGGCAGCGGGCCGCCAGGGGGATGTCCGCCGTCACCGCGATGTCTCGGTCCGTGATCTGCTCGACGATCCAGTCGTCGGCGCCATCGAACTGGCCCCGGGCCACCACCACCGCCTCGAAGAGCGGGTTGCGGGGGATCCGTAAGGGCGAATTCGCCACGACCAGCACCTTCAGGCCGCAGCGCTGGGCGACCCGGAAGATCTCATCCTTTACTGGGCAGGCATCGGCATCCACGAAGATCCGCGAGGCTGGCGGTTCGCCTGCACCTGTCATGGGGTGGCCACCGGAACAGCCAGGCTGTACATGGCTCAGCCCTTCCGGCGCCAGACCAGCAGGGTGCCGCCGGCGATGGCCGCCAGGCCAACCCAGACCGGCACACGGATGGTCTCCTTCTGCTTCAGGGTGAACTCCAGGGGGCCCAGCTTGGCGTCGTGGCTGTCCTTGGTGTAGCTCAGCTCTGGCCAGGCAAGGGAGGCGGCCCCGAGGGCGATGAGGGCAAGACCTACCAGCGGCTTGAGGGACATGGGGACTCCCGGGTCAGGACTTCTTGGGGGCGGGCTTCTTTGGGGTGGCGCGCCGGCGCTCGGGCTTCCGGGGCTTGGCCGGGGGCTGGGTGGCGGTGTCGTAGAGGGTTTCGAGGCGGATGGCCTGGGCGGAGGTGTCCGCGGCCTTGTGGATCTCCTTGAGGACCGAGGCCACCAGGTCCAGGTTCGCCGCGTCGCCCTTCAGCAGCTCCTGGAAGGCCGCCGATTTCAGGGCTTCCAGGCGCTTCGACTGCCGCTTGCCCGCCGCCCAGTTCAGCAGCTTGGAGAACAGGTCATAGCCGAGCTTTAGTTCAGGGGTGGGGAGGGTCATGGGGACAGTGTAAGGGTGAGCGGTCAGATCAACCCGGGCCAACCCTGATCATGGCGCCTGTAGGCATCCCTGAAGCGTTCCACCTCCTCCCTGGACAAAGGACCCTTCTCGATCCAGGCCAGGTTCTCCTTGAAGTGCTCCAGGCTGCGGGTGCCCACGATGCTACTGGCCACACCGGGCCAGTGGGCGGTGAAGCGCAGGGCCAGCTCATTCCAGGTGTGGGCCTCCGGCGGAGCGCCGAGTCCCATGGTCTGCCAGCGATCCCAGTACTGGCCCTCGGCCTGGGCCTCAGGTCGCAGGGGCTGGTCCCATACGGCCCCGGCGATGGGGCGTTTGGCGATCACCCCCAGGCCGAGGGCCTGGAGGGTGGGCAGGCGCTGGTCGAGGTTCCCCTGGTCGCAGAGGCTGATGGAGGTCTGCACGGAGCCGAAGCGGCCGGAGAACGTGGCGAAGTCCAACTCGGCGTTGTCGCCGGAATAGGCCACCACACCCACGGTGCCGACCCGGGCGCAGGCCTCCAGGGCCTCGATGACCTCGCCCCGTTCGAGGATGGCCAACGGGCAGGAGTGCAGGTGGACGATGTCCAGCCGCTCGCAGCGCAGGCGCCTGAGGGCGGCCTCGACACCAGCCTTGATGCAGGGCCCTGTCCAGTCCGGCACGCCGGGAATGCCATAGCCCACCTTGGTGGAGAGCAGGAACTCCTGGCGCCGGTGGGCCAGGTGGCGGCCGATCCGCTCCTCCGACAGACCGTAGCCGCGCGCCGTGTCGATGAGGTTCACACCCAGGTCCAGCACCGCGTTCAGCAGGTGAGCCGCCTCTGACTCGGTGACGCGGCCATCGTTGAGGTGCATGGCGCCGAACCCGAGAGGCGAGACCTTCAGACCCGTCCTTCCGAACTCGTTGAACTGCATTGGATGCTCCAGCAAGCGTGGGCCGGGAGGTTCTGCGGCGGCCGGGGCGGCGGGGTGGTCTAGGGTTTCGTCCCTGCCTGCAGCTCATCCAGGCGGCGATCCGCCTCCTCGAGGCTGTGGGTTTCTTCCGCGCGGTAGCCCGCGGCTTCGGTGATCCGCTCGAACTGGATTCGGCTCAAGGGGATCTTCACCACCCGAACGATGGGCCCGGCGCCCTTGAGCTTCAGGGCGGCCTTCACGCGCAGTAGATCCTTGAACCCCTCCTCGTTGGAAGCATGAAGGGCTGAGATGTCGCTGACCACGCCGAAGCCTTCCGACAGCTTGGCTGTCTCTGCGATCAAGGCCTTCATGGCCTCCTGGCGCTCAGGTCCCTCGATGTGCCCGGCTAAGGTGATGTAGAGCCGGTTGCGCTCAGGGTCTGAGGTGACTCGAAACACCGGCGGCTCCTCAGGACCGGAAGGGCGGAGGTGGAGTCATGCCCCAGGTTCCCCCCAGCAGGGTGGTCCGTACGGGCACGCCCGGAGTCTTCACGCCGCGGTGGGCCATGCAGGTGTGGACGGCCACCAGCTGGACGCCCCAGGCTGCGGGTCGGAGGTGGGTCTGGAGGGCCTCGGCGATCTGCTGGGCCATGCGCTCCTGCACCTGCAGGCGCCAGGCGTAGGCCTGCACCACCCGCACGAGCTTGCTGAGGCCCACGGTGCCACCCTCCCCCGGCAGGTAGCCGACGGTGGCATGGCCTTCAAACGGGGCCAGATGGTGCTCGCAGGTGCTCACGAAGGGGATGCGCTCAAGGATGACCGGCACCGGTGCCAGGTCGCCCGGCAGGGGTTTCAGCTCGGAGCCTAGGTCCACGCCGTAGCCCGCCAACCGTTCGGCCCAGTACTCCGAGACCCGGGCGGGGGTGTCCTGGAGCTCCGGGGCTCCCGGATCCTGGCCGAGACCGCACAGCAGCGCGCGGACGGCGGCCTCTGTGGCGGCGCGATCAAAGGGGATGACGGGCGGCTCGGACATGGTTCCGCCAGTCTACGCTTGCCCGACTCCAGTTCAGGCCAGCAGGTTCAGGCCTGAGGCCAACTGTGACTGCTGGCCGGCTGCGGCGGTCTGGGCTGCGGTGTGATTCGGGTTCTGGCTCTGGTCGTAGGCGTAGCGCACCAGGGCCTGGGCGGAGGAGGGCGACAGCATGGCCACGGACCAGGGAAGGGGGGAGACGGCCGAGGAGGCCTTTCCCTGGCCTCCACTGAGGGAGGACAAGAGATCCTGCACGGCGGAGGAACCGTTCCCAGCCGATGCCGAGGCAGCGTAGGTCAAGGAGGCCAGGGCCGAGCGGCTGGAACTCCCAGCCAGGGCGGCCAGCGGGTCGGTCGAGCCGGCATTCGAGAGGAGGGTGCGGGCCTCCGCCACCTGCGACTGGACCATAGCCAGTCCCTTGGACATGGCCTGGCTGGTGCTGCCGGTCTGACCGAGGGCGCTCTGGTAGGCATAGGAAGAGAGGGCACTGATCGGATTCACGCTCATGGACCCTCCTCCTGGTTACCATCGGCAGGTCTGGCCGGAAAAATGAGGCGTTTCTGCCCTGATCTCTGCCTGATTAAACCTTAGGCGAAGAGGTCAACTCGGCTTGCATCCGAGGTGATCGCGGGCATCGGGTTGACCTCGTAGTTCCTCAGCACTCGGGCGATGGAGGCCTGGGGCAGGGCAAAGGCCTCGGATCCGGGGGCTCCGGCCTGGCCTTGCAGGTTGCCCAGGCGTTGCACGGTGGCGGCGTCCCGGATCAGACCGGTACTCAAGTCCGCACTTGGGCCGGCAAGCGACCCCTGGCCGGCCACCCCGGCCCCGAAGCGCAGGGCCGCCTGCAGGGCGAACTCCAGGGAGGAGCTGTTGGCAAAGGCATCCTGGGTGATGGGGGTATCCGTCAGGACGGCCGCCGGGGGCGTGGCACTGGGGGCGGTGGAGGGGGCGGCCTGGGAGATGGCCTGGGTGGTGGCGTTGGGAACGGGAGTGGCGCTGGCTGGGGCCTGGGGAGCCGTCAGGGAGGCGAGAAGGGAGGCCGTGGCCGCCTGGCCAAACCCGACATTGCCACCACCTGGTTCAGAGATCGGAAAGGCGGTGCTGGCCTGGAGGGCCCGCTGGAACAGGCCCTGGGCCACGTCCTGGATGGCCAGGGCGCTGGATCCAGGGGCCTTGGCTTCCTGGATGGGCAGGGGCTGAAGGGGGCGAAGGGCGCTCAGGCCGCTGAGGGTGGCCGGACCGAGGGGGCTGAGGGAGAGGGCGTCCATACACCTTCAAAGATAGGCCGTTCCTGCGGGAAGGTTTGGCCTCGGAGGGAAAAGATCCCTGTGGGATCATGGTGGATTCGGGAGGGGCGATGAGCCAGAAGGTCAGTTACGCGTCCAGCGGCGTGGACATCAACCGCCAGGACGAGGCCCTGCGTCGCATCAAGCCCCTCGTGAAGGCCACGAAGACCCCCGGCGTCCGCAGTGACATCGGGCTGTTCGGCGGGCTCTTCGACGCCCGGTTCCCCGAGGCCAAGCCCATCCTTGTCAGCAGCATGGACGGCGTGGGGACCAAGATGAAGGTGGCCCGCCGCGCTGGCATCTGGGACACCGTGGGGCAGGATCTGGTGAACCACTGCATCAACGACATCCTCGTCCAGGGCGCCCGACCCCTGTTCTTCCTGGACTACATCGCGGCCCAGCAGCTGGAGCCCGAGGTCATCGAGCAGATCGTGAAGGGCATGGCCACCGCATGCAAGAACTCGGCTTCGGCCCTCATCGGCGGCGAGTTGGCGGAGATGCCCGGCGTCTACGCCGAGGGTGAGGTCGATGTGGCCGGCACCATCGTGGGCGTGGTGGACGAGGCGGACCTCCTGCCGCGCCTGGACGCCATGGCCGCCGGCGACGTGCTGCTGGGCCTGCCCAGCTCGGGCCTCCACACCAACGGCTATTCCCTGGCCCGCAAGGTCTGCTTCGAGCTGGAGAAGCTCGGCGTGGCCGACACCCTGCCCGGCACCACGCAAACCGTCGCCCAGGCCCTCCTGGCCATCCATCGCAGCTACCTGAGCCAGGTCATGCCCCTGGTGAAGGCGCACAAGCTGGTGGCCATGGCCCACATCACGGGGGGCGGCCTCACGGACAACATCCCCCGCGTGCTGCCCGGAACGCTGGATGCCGAGATCGACACCGCCAGCTGGCAAATTCCGGCGCTATTCACCTTCCTCATGGAGAAGGGTGGCCTTGGTATCGACGATGCCCGTCAGGCCCTGAACCTGGGGGTGGGCATGGTGCTCGTGGTGAAGGCCGACCGGGCCCAGGAGGTGCTGGACGAGCTCCACGCCGCCGAAGAGCCTGCCTGGGTGCTGGGGCGCCTGACCGCCGGTTCGGGCATTGTCCGCTACCGCTAGGCCCAAGGGCCGCCTCGGCTTCCTGGATCCCCTTCGCGGCATCCTGGCACTCTGCGTGGCGGTCTACCACCTCAGCGTGTGGTACGACCTGACCCAGTCGGGTTCAGGCCAGAACATGGCCCTGGCGAAACTGGGGAACTACGGCGTTTCAGCCTTCTTCGTGCTGAGCGGATTCCTACTTTTCCGTACTGCGACCTGGGAGCGGATTCAGAAGGAGGGGGTCTGGCGCTTCTGGTTCCGGCGCTTCCTGCGGCTGGCACCAGTGTTCTACCTGGCCTGCGCGCTGAATGTGGCCTTCCGCCTGGGCATGGGCCCCGGTCCGACGCCCCGCTTCCTGCTCGAGAACCTGACGCTCACCTTCGGCGCCTTCCACCCCAACCACGCCCTGGTGACCGGCGGCTGGTACGTGGGGCTGGTCTCGCTGCTCTACTACGCCTACCCGGCGCTGGCCTGGCTGCGGGAGAAGGCAGGCCCTCGCGGCGGTCTGGTGTTCCTGGCGACGCTGGCCGTGGGGCTCTGGCTGTGGAGCCTGCCGTCCACGCTCTACGGCGTCATGGACCAGCCGCGCTGGAACCAGTTCCACACCTATGTCCAGGCACCCAACCAGGTCTTCCTGCTGGCCTGGGGTGGCCTGCTGGCGGGACTGCACGCCCGCACAGAGGAGCGGTTGGATCCCAAGGTCGCCCTGCTCATCGCCCTGCCGCTGCTGTGGCTGCTGCTGCGGCCCACCCCCCAGTTCTTCGACCACCTGGTGGCCCTGACCGGCTGGCTCCGGTACCGCTACCTGCTAATCATCACCGTCCTGGTGGCTCTGGCGGCTTTCACCCGGGATGGCAAGCCAGGCTGGTTTGGCAAGGTCCTCACGCGCCTGGGCGCCTGGAGCTACGGACTGTACCTCCTCCACCCATTCACCATGAAGCTGGTAGCGCCGCACGTGCAGGGGCGCCTCGGGTTCTTGCTGTCACTGGGTCTCGCCGTCCTCGCGGCGGCGGCGGTCCATCGCTGGATCGAGGAACCGGCGGGGCGGCTCGCCAAGGGGTGATCAAGAGCCTTCGATGCGGGCGTAGAAGCTGGTCCGGCGCAGGTTCTCCTCGACTTTGAAGGCCTGCTGCAGGGGCGGGAAGGCGCGTTGCTCGCAGTCTGTGCGCTCGCAGAGGCGGCAGGTGACGCCGATGGGCACGGGGGGCTGATCGAGGCGCAGGCCGTCGGCGTAGATGAGGTCCTTGGCGTGGCCCATCTCGCAGCCCAGGCCCACTGCCTGCATGGCGTGCTGGCCGCGGTAGCCCCCGGTGTCCTTCTGCAGGGTGCGGGCGATGCAGAAGTATTTGCGGCCATCGGGCATCTCGCTGATCTGGGTGCGGATGAGACCCGGCGTGAGGAAGGCGGCGTGGGCGTTCCAGCGGGGGCAGGCGCCGGAGAAGCGCGCGAAACGGATGCCCGAGGCGGAGAAGCTCTTGGAGATGTTCCCGGCGATGTCGATGCGCAGGAAGTGGAAGGGCACGCCCTCCAGGCCGGGACGGCGCATGGTGGTGAGGCGATGGCACACCTGCTCGAAGCTGGCCTGGAACCGCTTGGCCAGGATGTCGATGTCATAGCGCTCCGACCTGGCGGCCTTGAGGAAGCGCTCGTAGGGCATCAGCACGGCGCTGGCGAAGTAGTTGGCCAGCGCGACCCGGGCCAGGGCCTTCGACGAGGGGGTGCGCAGCAGCGGGTGGGCGGTGAGGCGCTCCAGCAGGTCGCTGTGCTCGAGCAGGGCCAGCTGGTGGGCCAGCTGGAAGGTGCGGCTGCGCTGAGGCAGCAGCTCGGACAGGCTGAGGGTGCGGCGGTCCGGATCAAAGCGGCGGAGCAGGCCCGGGCCGTCGGACACCCGGTGGATTTTCACGGTGATGCCGCGCGCCTCGACCACGGATACCAGCCCGGGGTAGGGGTGATCGACATCCAGGCTGGCGCTGGCCCAGAGCGCTTCCGCCTCGGCTTCCAGCTCCGGGAAGTGGTTCATGGCCTGCTGGATGAAGTCGCCGACCTCCTCCGAGGGCAGCCGCGTGGCTTCGGGATCGAAGCCCTGGCCATCGCTGAGCTTGGAGGAGAGTGTGCCGAGGCTGTCTTGGGCATGCTGGAAGGCGCGGTAGAGCTCGAAGACCCCGCGGGCCAGGTCAGGGCTGTTCTGCACCAGCTCGCGCACGTCCTGGGCCTGCAGTCCCAGCGGCTCGAACAGAGGGTCGCCGAAGACCTCCATGAGATCGTCCGACAGGCGCTGGTCCTCCTCCGGGGCCAGGGCCTTCAGGTCCAGCTTGAACTGCTGGGCCAGGCGGATGAGGAGGGGGGCGGTGAGGGGCCGCTTGTTGCCCTCGATGAGGTTCAGGTAGCTGGGGCTGATGCCGAGCGCCTCGGCCAACTGGACCTGGCTCAGGCCCTCCTGGCGGCGGAGGAGGCGGATCTTGGCGCCAAGACGGGCGGCGGACTTGGTGGGCGCGGCGGATGGCATGGGGACCTCGTTTACATCAATTTACAGAATCAATGGAGAAAATTGACTGAAATTTTCAATTCAACCCCTATCAAATCAGCTGTTCATTGACTTGAACCAGAATAGGTCAATCTTTGACATCACGCCACCCATAACCCTTTCCGAGGTGCCCCATGACCCCCCAGTTCCCCATCCCCCCCATCGAAGACGACTTCTCGGCCCACCGCTGGGAAGGCCTCACCCGGCCCTACACGGCCGAGACCGTGAAGAAGCTCCGCGGCAGCCTCCGCATCGAGCACACGATTGCCAAGCTGGGGGCCCGCAAGCTCTGGAAGCTGCTCCAGAACGAGGAGCCCACCCGCGCCCTCGGCGCCATGACGGGCGGGCAGGCGGTCCAGATGGCCAAGGCGGGGCTGAAGGCCATCTACTGCTCCGGCTGGCAGGTGGCGGCAGACGCCAACCTCTCGGGCCAGTCCTACCCGGACCAGAGCCTCTACCCGGCCAACTCTGTGCCGGCCCTGGTCAAGCGGCTGAACAACGCTCTCCAGCGCACGGACCAGGTCGAGCATGGCGAAGGTGGCATCACCCGGGACTGGTTCCTGCCCATCGTGGCCGATGCGGAGGCGGGCTTCGGCGGGCCGTTGAATGCCTTTGAACTGATGAAGGGCATGATCGAGGCGGGCGCCGCGGGCGTCCACTTCGAGGACCAGCTCTCCAGCGAGAAGAAGTGCGGCCACCTGGGCGGCAAGGTGCTCATCCCCACCGGCCACTTCATCCGCACCCTGGTGGCGGCCCGTCTCGCAGCGGACGTCATGGACGTGCCCACCCTGGTCATCGCCCGCACGGACGCTGATTCCGCCCGCCTCATCACCTCGGACATCGACGAGCGCGACCAGCCCTTCCTCACGGGCGAGCGCACCCCCGAGGGCTTCCATCGCATCACCGGCGGCGTCGAGATGGCCATCGCCCGGGCCAAGGCCTACGCGCCCTACTGCGACATGATCTGGTGCGAGACCTCCACGCCCGACCTGAAAGAGGCCCGCGAGTTCGCCGAGGGTGTCCATGCCGAGTTCCCCGGCAAGCTGCTGGCCTACAACTGCTCGCCCTCCTTCAACTGGAAGAAGAAGCTCTCCGATGAGGAGATCGCCACGTTCCAGCGCGAACTGGGGGCCATGGGCTACAAGTTCCAGTTCATCACCCTGGCTGGCTTCCACAGCCTCAACCACGGCATGTTTGAGCTGGCCAACGCCTACCGCACCGAGCACATGACCGCCTACTCCCGCCTGCAGGAGGCCGAGTTCGCGTCCGAAGCGAAGGGCTACACCGCCACCAAGCACCAGCGGGAAGTGGGCACCGGCTACTTCGACGAGGTGGCCCAGGCCATCAGCGGCGGCCTCGCCTCCACGCTGGCCTTGGCGGGTTCCACCGAGGCTCAGCAGTTCCACTAGGGCCTGGGCTACTTCACGCTGGTGAGCACCCGCCAGACGTCCACCATGACATTTCCACCTGGCAGGGTGTTTGGGTAGACCACGGAAAAGGAGAGGCGCAGACCTCCCGCTCCGACCAGGTCGAAGCGCAAAGGGCGGTCCTGCTGGGACCAGCGATCAGGGGCGACCGTCCAACGGAGGGTCGCCCTTGGTTCGTTGGGGATCATGTCGAAGGTCTGGCCCTCCCCGGTCTCGACCATCCACGTGCCGGCTGGCAGCAACAGCTCCACCTGCCAGCGGCCCTCCAACTTCCGGGCTTCGGCGCGCAGGTCCTCCATCGACCGACCGCCCAGGCGCGTCTCCAGCCGCCGGGGGCCTGAGCAGGCAAGGGGGCACAGCATGAGGATGCCGCCCAGGAGGTGCACCACCCAGCGTCGAGTGGGGGTCATGGGACCTCCGGATCGAGCCTACTTGGGGGCTTGGGCTTTCTGGCTGGCCACGGTCTGGTCGTTGATGACGTTGCCTGGCGTGGTGGGCTTCTTCGGGGCGGCGGGGACGTAGGCCTTGCCCGTGTGGTGGTAGGTGAGGTACTCACCGAAGAAGACGGCCATGAGGTCGGCGCGGGTCTTGAAGTAGTCGAAGCCGTGCTCGTCACCTTCCTTGAGGCTGAGGGAGACGCCGGGCAGGTCCTTCAGGGCCTGCGCATTCTCAAAGGCGTCCTTGTCACCCTTCGAGGCCAGTACCAGGGTGGAGGCCTTGCCTCGCAGGGTGGCGCCCTTGAGCCCCTCCCGGGCATCCGCTCCGAAGGCGCCGGTGCCGGCGGCGCTCAGGCTGAGCACTGCCACGGGCTTCACCTCGGGGGCGGCCAGGAGCACGGAGAAGGCCCCCACGCTGGAGCCCGCAAGGCCGATGCGACGGCCGTCCACGCCGGGCTGCTTGCGGAGCCAAGCGGCGGCCTGGGCCAGGTCGGCGGGGATTTGGGTGAAACCCACGGCCTTGGCAGAGGCCATGAAGTCGCTGGTGACGGCCACATCGACGCCGTTCTTCTTGGTGCTGGCGCCATGCCCACGGAGGTCCAGGGCCAGGGTGCCGATGCCACGGGCCGCGAGCCGTTCGGCCAGGGGCGCCCAGCCGGTGCGGTCGGCACCGAACTGATGGGCGAGAATGACCACGGGCACCTTGCCCTTGGTTCCGGGGAGGGTGAGGGTGCCCCTGAGGGCATAGCCATCCGCGCTGGCGAGCGCCATGTCGGACGGGGCCGCGTTCAAGGCCAGGGCTGCCAAGGGGACCAACAGGCGGAGCATGCGCATGGGGACCTCGGGAAAGTGCCCCCACTCTAGCACGCATGGAACCGCTGGCTTCATGGGGTATAAAGGAGAGATTCACGTGCTTTCGAGGTGCCCATGACCGCCCAGACCCCCGATGCCATCCTGCAGGAGACGAAGCGCCGCATGCATGCGTCCGTGGAGGCGCTGAAGAAGGAGATGGCCACCATCCGCACCGGCCGGGCCAATGCCAGCCTGCTGGACAACGTCCACGTGGACTACTACGGCTCGGTGGTGCCTGTGAACCAGATGGCCACGATCTCCGTCCCCGAGGCCGGGATGCTCGTGATCCAGCCCTTCGACAAGAGCAGCATCAAGGCCATCGAGACGGCCATCCTCAAGTCCGAGCTGGGCATCAACCCCGGTAACGACGGCAACGTGATCCGCCTGCCCATCCCCATGCTCACCGAGGAACGTCGAAGGGACCTGGTGAAGGTGCTCCATCGGCTGGGCGAAGAGATCAAGACCGGCGTGCGCAACATCCGCCGCGATGCCAACGAGGACGTAAAGAAACTTGAGAAGGCCAAGGAGGCCCACATCTCCGAGGACGTGGCCAAGAAGTGCCTGGACGACATCCAGAAGCTGACGGACGCCCACATCAAGGAGATCGACGAGGCCATGAAGCACAAAGAGGCGGAGATCCTCAAAGTCTGAGCCCGTGCTCAGTCTTCCCGTCCTGCTCCTCCTCATGCTCGCCTCCCTGCTGGCGGGCTTCGTTGATGCCATCGTGGGCGGGGGTGGCCTGATCACGATCCCGGCGCTGATGATCGCCCTGCCTTCCGGCACGCCGCTGCCAACATTGCTCGGGACCAACAAAGTGGTGGCAGTCACCGGAGCCACCATGGCGGCGGGGAAGTTCCTGCGCTCCGGGACGCTCTCCTGGCGCGAGATGCTCGGTCCCGTGGCCGCCTCGGCCATCGGGGCCTCCGGTGGCGTGTGGCTCACCTACCGGGTGCATGGGGATTTCCTGCGACCGGTGATGTTCGGCCTGCTGGTGGTGATGCTGGCCTTCACGCTGCTGAAGCCGGACATGGGGAACCTGCACGCCCCGCGCTTCGGCCTCAGCCACCAGCGAGGCCTGGCCGCGCTCATCGCCTTCTGCCTCGGCTTCTACGACGGCTTCTTCGGCCCAGGTGTGGGTTCCCTTCTGATCTTTCTCTTCGTAGCGATCCTGGGCTTCGACTTCCTGCGGGCCTCGGCCCTGGCCAAGAGCGTCAACTGGGCCTCGAACCTGACCGCCATGGGCCTGTTCGTCTGGCAGGGCAGCTGGCTACCCTCCGTGGCCCTCGGCATGGCCGCTGCCAACGGGGTGGGCGGCTACTTGGGGGCCCACGTGGCGCTGAGCAAGGGCAGCCGGTGGGTCCGGGGTGTGTTCATCGGGGTCGTGGGGGCCCTGATCCTTCGCCTAGGGTGGCAAGTTCTGCACGGCTGAAGGCCGAACAATTCAGAGCTAAAAGTAGGGAAACCCCTTATTGATGATTGGTGCGTGCCCTACATACTTGTCTTACGAGGCATCTATGATTCTGGAAGGTGGGCCGTCAGGGCAGGGAGGCGTTTTCGCGCCTCCGGGCCGGGCCACGCCGGCGAAGCTTAAGGTACAGGCCAACCTCTGCCTCGATGATGCGACGGTTCATGCGGTGCTGGAGGCCGTGGACAGCTATGCGGTGATCCTCAATTCCCAGCGCCAGATTCTCGCGGCCAATCCCGTGTTGCTGGATGCCCTGACCCTGGAGGGGCCAGCCCGATGCCAGGGCCTGAGGATCGGCGAGACCCTGGAGTGTGTCCACGCCTGCGAGGGACCCGATGGCTGTGGCAGTTCCCGGGCCTGTCGGCGCTGCGGGGCGCTGCTGTCCATTCTTGCGACCCAGGCCACGGGGCAGGTCTCCGAGGGCGAGTGCCTGATCAGCCTGCAGCGGGAAGGGCGCTGGGAGGCTCGGGAGTTCGGGGTGCGCTCTTCGCCCCTCGTGGTCGCCGGGCACGCCCTGACCCTGCTCACCCTCCGGGACATCAGCGCCCAAAAACGGCGGGAGACCCTGGAGCGCATCTTCATCCATGACCTCATGAACTCTCTCCAGGGCCTGAAGGGCTGGGCGGAGATCCTCCAGGGCGCCGGTGCCGATGCCGCGTCAGTGGCTGGGCACGTGCTCGACATGGCAGGTCATCTGACCGCTGAGGTGGATGCCCAGCGGCGCCTCCTCCAGGCTGAGTGTGGCGAGCTGGTGCCTGACCTGCAAAGCGTGGCCGGCGAAGCCGTGCTGGATGAACTGGAACGGACCCTCGGCGCGTCCCTGGTCTCCCGGTTGGTCCGGATGCCGCCCGCGCCAGGCGCTGGATTCCTGCGCACCGACCCGGCGATTCTCGGCCGGGTCCTCAGCAACATGGCGGTGAACGCGGTGGAGGCCCTGCCACCTGGGGGACTCGCCCGAATCTGGTTTGAGCGCCGCTCGGGACGGCCCCGCTATGTCGTCGAGAACCCCGGGTGCATGGCCCCCGAGGTGGCGGACCGTGTGTTCCAGCGGTCCTTCAGCACCAAGGCGAACCGTGGCCGCGGCCTGGGCACCTACGGGATGAAGCTGCTGGGCGAGACAGTCCTGGGTGGACAGGTGGGCTTCACCACCAACTGGACTGAAGGCACCCGCTTCTTCATCGAGCTTCCGGGGGATGACTGAAAAGCAGGCCACGGTATGCTGATCCCTCCATGCCTGCCCACCGACCCCGTCCCTTCGCCTGGGACGTCCTCTTCCGAGCGCTGAGGTTCTTCTACCTGCTGTGGGGCGGGATGCTCCTGTCGACCCTGGCCTTCTATGGCCGGCTGAGGCTGCCGTCCCTGTTCTGGCAG
>NZ_JBATQW010000010.1:0-38448 GCF_049292215.1 Geothrix sp.
GTTGCGGGCGCCGACTCCGGATTCAATCCCCCATCAGCGGTCGACCTTGATGCAGATCGACTTGCTGATCAGGTCGCCGACGTGCTTGCGATCACCACCGAGAACAAGCAGGTAGCCGACGGTGAAGTTCAGAACGTGGCCCACCCGCCTCAGGATGGCGGTGCCCAGGTCGATGCGGCCGTGGGGGTCGTCCTCGGGGACGATGCGCAGCTTCATGATCTTCTTGCCGAAGGACCCCCCGAAGTGGCTCTCGCAGTAAGGGATGAAGAGGAAGGTGTAGGCGAAGCCAAGCAGGCCGATCAGGGGGAAGACGAGGCAGCCCACCAGGGGCACGAAGGCCAGCACGAAGGCCACGATGTAGAGCCCGATCAAGGGGACCACATCCAAGAGGACGGCCACGAAGCGGGTCAGGAAATCCCCCCGCTCGCCGGTGGGCACCGCATCATCCGGGATGGGCGGCAGGTAGCCAGCGAGGAAGGCCGGCATGGGTCCGCTGGAGGTTGGAGCGGCCGGCACAGGTCTGGGCGCCGGTGGTGCCACCGGGGGAATGGGTTTGGGGGTGGAGGGCACGGGGCCCGTGGCCACCTGATCCGGCGTCTGGATCTGGAGCTTCGGCTCGTCCTCCATGGGGGGTTTGCCCGTGTGGATGGCCGCCAGCTGGTCGGCGGACATGCGCACGGTGCCGCTGGGCGGGGGGGCGTCCATGGCGCTGATGGCCACGGTGGCCGCCACCTCGGGCCGAGGATCCTGGAAGGTGAGTTGCACCTGCCCCAGCGTGATGCGGTCGCCGTCCCGCAGGGGGGAGGCCTGGACCCGGTTGCCGTTCACCAGCACGCCGTTGCTGCTCTGCAGGTCCTGGATCTCGAAGCCGCCGCCGACCTTGCGGATCACGCAGTGGTGCCGGCTGATGCTCGGATCGGGCAGGCGGAGGGTGTTGTCCAGCTCCCGGCCCATGTGGACTTCGTTGTCGATGATTTCGAATTCGCGGATGCCCGCGCTTTCGTGCACCAGCAGTTTGGCCATGGGAACCCTCGGGAAGGTGGGATGGGCCGAAGTGTACCGCATCCCGGGCGCACTGGGATAGGTTGGGGATCCCGCGCGAATCACGCTTCTTTCTTGACGGGCCGAGGCGGACCCGCCAATCTTCCCCCACGAGACAAGGTGCAGGCATGGTGCTTTTCAACGCGGCCACCAAGGAGTTGACGGCCAAGATCGTCTACTACGGCCCCGGCCTGTGCGGGAAGACCACCAACCTCCAGCATGTCTACGACACCCTGCCGGGTGATGGCCGCGGCAAGATGCTGTCCCTAGCCACCCAGACGGACCGCACCCTCTTCTTCGACTTCCTGCCGATCGAACTGGGCACCATCCGGGGCATGAAGACCCGGATCCAGCTCTACACAGTGCCGGGCCAGGTCTTCTATGACGCCACCCGCAAGCTGGTGCTTCGCGGCGCCGACGCGGTGGTGTTCGTCGCCGACTCCCAGGCTCCGGCCCTGGAAAGCAACAAGGAGAGCTTCCAGAACCTGATTACCAACCTCAAGGACCAGGGCGCGGACCTGGAGAAGATCCCCCACGTCATCCAGTGGAACAAGCGGGATACGCCCAATGCCCTGCCGGTGGCGACCCTGGAGCGGGAGGTGAACCTCTTCGGCGCGCCCACCTTCGAGGCCTGCGCCATGCGCGGGGAAGGCGTCAAGGAGACCCTTACGGGCGTGGCGAAGCTGGTGCTGAGGAGCCTCGCCGAGAAGTACGGCGGCGGTGTCGTGGAAGAACCTCCGGTCTTTCTGGGGGGTCCGCCGCCCCAGCCCCCGACGGCCCCGTCCACCAAACCCCTGGAAGTGGAAGAGCTCTCCGCCGGCGAGCTGCTCGAGGAAATCGACGAGATCCCGGTGGAGTCCGGTCCGCCCGCCCATCCCCATGCCCCGGCCCCAGGGCACATGCCCCACAGCAGCGTCGTGGAAGTCCCGGTCGTGCTGGACCGCAGCCTCTTCAGCGGGGACTCCCCTGTGGAGATCCGGCTGAAGCTGTATATCAAGTAAGTCTTCATTCCTGAGGACTGAGGACTGAAGACTAAAGCTTCTTCGGGCACACTGGAGCATTCGTCATCGAGGCTCCACCATGTCCCGCCAGATCGTCACCCGGTTTGCCCCTTCGCCCACGGGCATGCTCCACATCGGCGGGGTGCGCACGGCGCTGTTCTGCTGGCTCTTCGCCCGCCGCCACGGGGGGCGCTTCATCCTGCGCATCGAGGACACGGACCTCTCCCGCAGCACTGACGACAACATCCGCATCATCGAAGCGGGCATGGCCTGGTGCGGCCTGGACTGGGACGAGGGCCCGGTGGTGGGCGAACCCAGCCAGTGGAAGGGCCCCCACGGCCCCTACCGGCAGATGCAGCGCATGGACCTCTACCGCGCCAAGATCCAGGACCTGCTTGACCGGAACTTGGCCTACCGCTGCCGCTGCTCCCGCGAGGCCATCGAGGAGCGCCGCAAGACCGTGGAGGCCGCGGGCAAGGTCTTCCAGTACAACCGGGGCCTGGATCGCGGCAAGGGCTGTGCCGCCGTGAACCACGATGCCAGCGAGCCGGCCGCCATCCGCTTCCGCATGCCCGAGGAGGGCGACATCGTGGTGCCCGACCTCATCAAGGGCGACACGCGCTTCCCGGCGGACAGCCTGGACGACTGGATCATCGCCCGCACCGGCGATGGCCCTGGCGAGATCGGGGTGCCCACCTACAACTTCTGCGTGGTGGTGGACGACACCCACATGGAAGTGACCCACGTGATCCGCGGCGACGACCACCTGAACAACACCCCCAAGCAGATTCCGCTGTTCGCGGCCTTCGGAACGGAACTGCCCGCCTTCGCCCACGTGCCCATGATCCTGGGTGCCGACGGCGCCAAGCTCAGCAAGCGCCACGGCGCCACCAGCATCACGGAGTACCAGGCCATGGGTCTGCTGCCCTCCGCCGTCCGCCTGGCCCTGGCCCGGCTCTCCTGGACGCCGAAGATCGACGGCAAGGCCGTGGAGAGTGCCGAGGAGGAGTTGCTCACGGACGAGCAGATGATCCAGCTCTTCGACCTGGCCGACTGCCAGAAGAGCGCCGCCCGCTTCGACATGGACAAGCTCCAGTGGCTGAACCAGAAGCTGATCCAGCGCTCCCCTTGGCAGGAGTTGGAGCCGCACCTGCGGCCCTTCATGCCCGAAGCTTGGAGTGCCAAGCCGGACGCCTGGAAGGCCCAGGCCATCCAGTGCACGCAGAAGGGGAAGTCCCTCACCGACATGGCCGAGGCCCTGCGCTTCACCTTCGAGCGGCCCGCCGCCTTCGATGAGAAGGCCGTGGAGAAGTTCCTGACGCCCGCCGTCAAGCCGGCCCTCGCCGAGGTGGCCGCGCTGACGGATTACACCCACGACGGGCTGGAGACGGCCTTCGCGGCCATCCTGGAGCGCCATAGCCTGAAGACCAAGGACCTGGCCCAGGCCCTCCGCGTGGCCCTGTGCGGCAGGCCCGTCAGCCCGGGCATCTTCGACACCCTCATGGTGGTGGGCCGGGATGAAGTCGTGGCGCGGCTGGGGCGCTGGCTCTGATGGACCTCAACGAGTTCACCCACCTCACGCTGACCGTGCTGGAAGAGCAGGGCACGGCGACCTATGCCCCCACGATCATCGCCGACGAGATGGTGCAGGTGATCCAGGGCATCCCCGAGGGACTAGACCACCGGGAGGCCCTCCAGGAGACGGTGCTGCGCCTCGGCCTGGAGCAGTCCGACTTCTACTTCGGCGTGAAGTCGGGCCCCGGCGAGATCACCACGGGCTTCCACACCGCCGTCCGCACCCAGGTCCAGCGCATCTCGGAGCTGCAGAAGGGCTTCGTGGTCACCGGGTTGGAGGACTGCGCCTGGTGGACCCTGGGCCAGGGGCGGGACCAGTAGCCTTCAGAGGAGCATCCATGAGCCAGTCCCCCAAGCTCGCCATCCTCGGCTTCGGCACCATGGGCCAAGCCATCAGCGCCGGCCTGGTCGAAGCCTCGGGCTACCCGGCCGCCCGCATCCAGGCCGCCGATACGCATCCGGCCTCCGGCAAGGCCAGGGCGGCGGCCCTCGGCATCGACCTCTCGAACCAGGTGGAGGCTGCGGCCAAGGGCGCCGAGGTCGTGCTGCTCTGCGTGAAGCCAAAGGAACTGAAAGGCCTGCTTGACGGCCTGACGGCGGCCGGAGCCCTGGACCACCGCCCCCTGGTGGTGTCCATCGCGGCGGGCACCACCCTGGAGTTCCTCACGGCCCACACGCCTGGAGGCACCCCCCTCGTGCGGGCCATGCCCAACACGCCCTGCTCCATCCGGAAGGGCATGACGGTCCTGGCGCCAGGGCCGGGCGTGACCGAGGCCCAGTTGGCCGCGGCCCGGGCCCTCTTCGAGCCCCTGGGCCGGGTCATGGACCTGGACGAGAAGCACATGGACGCGGTCACCGGCCTCAGCGCCAGCGGCCCGGCCTTCATGTTCGTCATCCTCGAGTCCCTGGCTGAGGGCGGCGTCCAGTGCGGCCTGCCCCGGGCCGTGGCCGTGGAGCTGGCCGCCCAGATGACCCTGGGCGCCGCCTCCATGGTGCTGGAGACGGGCCGTCATCCCGCTGCCTTGAAGGATGAGGTGACCACGCCCGCCGGCTGCACCATCGCCGGTCTGATGGTCCTCGAGGACGGCCGCATCCGCTCCGTCGTGGCCCGGGGCATCGAACGCGCCACCCAGGTGGCGGCGGGGCTGGGTTGAGTCCCAGGGCCCTGGGCGCGAGCCCGGAGTCCTGGGCGCTACTCCCGAATCGCCGGCCTATTCCTGGATCCGGAAATCCTCAAGGATGAAGCGCCCCGCCACGGGTGGGGCGGATGCCTGACTGGGGTGGTTCGGCGTGGCAGGGATGACCGAAGTCTTCTGCACGGTGGCACCACCGGTGGTGCCGGCCACGAAGGGCCCACTGTGGATGCTGAGGGGGTGCCCATTGCCGCAGGAGGCAAGGCCGGGGCCAGACCAGCCCACCAGCCGGGATGGTGGGTAATAGACTCCGGAAGGCAGGGGCAGGGTCAGGGTGTCCTTCAGCGTGAACTCTGTGAGGTGGAACCGCTGGAGCTTGTAGCTGTAGGACAGGAGCGGGTCCCAGGTCAGGTAGAAGGCAGAGGCCAGGGAGGCGACGGGGATCATCGAGCCCTGGGCCGCGAATGAGCCCACCAGTTGGCCGCTCGAGGGCGTCAGCACCTGTCCGGAGCCGGCATAGATGCGATTGGTGGTGGGCTCGAAGTGGATGGCGTTCTGGAAACTGGAGAAGGTCCACATCAGGTCCTTCGTGAGCGTCACGCCGGCGGCGTCCACGGCGAGGATGTAGTAGTTGTAACCCGTGGTCTGGTTGTTGGCCGCATAGAGAACCTTGTCATCGAGGCCCCACTGGAGAGAGGTGTAGAGATTTCCGCCACCGGACCAGCCGTTCGCCCGCACGGGCCGTGGGGTGGCGTCGTCGAAGATGACGATCCCCCCCTGGGCCGACGGGCTGACGCCCTTGTTCGCCAAGCTGACGGCAACCGTGCGGGGTGAGAGCGGGGCCACCTGCAGGTCCAGGGTGTAGTAGGGGCCGAAATACCCGTCCATCGGAAGGGGTATGGAGAGATCCAGGGTCAGGGCGGGGAGGGCGAAACGCTGGATGGAACTGCTTCCGTCGAGGCCCACATAGAGGAACTGGCCATCTCCCGAGACCGCCAGGCGGTTGGGTTCGCTTCCGGCGAAGACCGAGGCCGTGATGGCGCCAGTGGCGGGATTGACGGCCACGACCCGATTGCCGTATTTCGCGCTGGTGCTAGGGATGGAGGCGTAGAGGAGGCCATGCGCGGCATCCCAGGCCACGTCATTGGCTACCTCTGGAACGATCAAGGTGCTGAGGGACCCGATGGTGATCGGCACCTGGCTGGACGACCCGCCTTCGCTGGTCGGGTTCACGACCTTGACCTGGACCGTCCCGGCGGTCGCGATGTCCGGTGCAGAGATCTCAGCTTTCAGGGTGTCCGGGGCCAGGTACGTGGTGGTCCGGGGGCTACCGTTCCAGAAGATCTGAGAATCCGGGAAGAAACCGCTGCCCGTGACCGTCATCGTGAACGAGGGACCGGCGGTAACCACGGCCCTTGGGTTGAGGAAGCTGATGGTCGGTGGTGGGGCGGGTTGCGGGGTGACTGCAAAGGTGGTGGTCATGAGGTTGGACAAATGCCCCTTGGCATCGAGTAGCGCCACCTGGAAGCTGAAATTGCCCACAGTGGTGGTATTTAGGGCCAGGGTGCCCTGGACGGACCCCGACTTCAGGCCGGTGGTGCCGGAGAGGGTGGAGTCCTGGGACTGTCCGCCGGAGCTGATCCGGATGGTCGTGATATCTCCATCTGGATCCGAGAAGCTCATGGAGAGGGTGGCGTAGATGGACCCGCCACCGTCGCCCACCACGGCCGCGTCCGGCGACAGGTGCAGGTTGGACAGAGTGGGGGCGGTTCCCTGGCTGGGACTCGAGTTGCCGCCGCCTCCCCCGCCGCAGGCACAGATCAGGATGGACAGGGCTGCTGCCAAACCGAATTTCATTCGCATAGATGCTCTCTCAGGGGGCAGTGAGTCGATGGAAAAAACGAGCAAATGAAGAAGATCGAATGATCGTCTTTTCGTGCTTCAAATTCAAGTCCCTGCCCAGTCCGCGCTTCCACCATGCCCTGAGGCCGGGAACCCGCTAGAATGCTCGATCAGCCTGGATCGGAACCGGCCACGGAAACTGGAGGCGGCGCGCTCCCTGCTCGGACAACCTGCTTACGAACTGGAAGACAACCCATGGCAAATGACGGAACTGTGCAGGAACCCCGGAACCTCCACTTCATCGAGGAGATCGTCGAGGCTGACCGTGCCTCGGGCAAGCACGGGGGGCGGGTGCTCACGCGCTTTCCGCCGGAACCCAACGGTTACCTGCACATCGGCCACGCCAAGAGCATCTGCCTGAACTTCGGCCTGGCGAAGGCCTACGGCGGGGCCACGAACCTGCGTTTCGACGACACCAACCCGGTGAAGGAGGACGTGGAGTACGTGGACTCCATCCGCGAGGACGTCCAGTGGCTGGGCTTCCAGTGGAAGGGCGAGTTCTACGCCTCGGATTACTTCCAGTTCATGTACGACTATGCGGAATATCTCATCGGGCAGGGCAAGGCCTATATCTGCGACCTGAGCGAAGCCGAGATCCGCGAGTACCGGGGCAACTTCCACGTGCCGGGCAAGGCTAGCCCCTTCCGGGATCGCAGCCCCGAGGAGAATCTCGACCTCTTACGCCGCATGAAGGCCGGCGAGTTCCCGGACGGTTCAAAGGTGCTGCGGGCCAAGATCGACATGCAGGCCGGCAACATGAACCTGCGGGACCCCCTCATGTACCGCATCCGCCGGGCCCACCACCACCGCACGGGCGATGCCTGGTGCATCTATCCCATGTACGACTACGCCCATGGCGTCTCGGACGCCATCGAGACCATCACCCACTCCATCTGCACCCTGGAGTTCGAGGACCACCGACCGCTCTACGAGTGGTTCCTGGAGCAGGATGTGGACGGCAGGTTCTTCCCGCGCCCCCTGCCACGCCAGATCGAGTTCGCCCGCCTGAACCTGACCTACACCGTGATGAGCAAGCGTCGCTTGTTGCAACTGGTGCAGGAGGGCATCGTGAGCGGCTGGGACGATCCCCGCATGCCCACCATCTGCGGCCTGCGCCGGCGGGGCTACACGCCGGAATCCGTGCGCGCCTTCGCCGAGCGGGTGGGCGTGGCCAAGCGCGACATGGTGGCCGACGTGGGCCTGCTGGAGTTCTGCATCCGGGAAGACCTGGAGAAGCGCGCCCTCCGCCGCATGGCCGTGCTGCGCCCCCTCAAGGTCGTCATCACCAACATGACGGAAGCCGAGGCCTTCGAGGTGGAGGTGGCGAACCACCCCGAGGACCAGGCCATGGGCACCCGCAAGCTGCCCTTCACCCGGGAGCTCTTCATCGACCAGGACGACTTCCGCGAGGAGGCCCCCAAGAAGTGGTTCCGGCTGGCGCCGGGCGCCGAGGTGCGCCTGCGGGGCGCCTGCCTCGTGACCTGCCGTGAGGTGGTCAAGGACACCGCCGGGAAGGTGGTGGAACTGCACTGCGAGTGGGATCCCGCCACCAAGGGCGGCAACGCCCCGGATGGCCGCAAGGTGAAGGGCACCCTCCACTGGGTGAGTGCCGCCCATGCCGTGCCGGCCGAGGTGCGGCTCTATGAGCCGCTCTTCACCCAGGAAGACCCCATGGACGTGCCCGAGGGCCAGGACTGGAAGGCCCTCCTGAACCCGGCCAGCCTGGAGATTCTCACCGAAGCCCGCCTCGAGCCCTGCCTGGCCGACGCCCTGCCCGGTGAGCGCTTCCAGTTCGAGCGGACCGGGTATTTCACCGTGGACCCCGACAGCCAGCCGGGCGTCCCGGTGTTCAACCGGACGGTGGGGTTGAAGGATTCCTGGAGCAAGATCGAGGCAAGGGGTTGAGGGGGTTCCCTGGCCAAGGCGGCCAGGGGCTGTGACCCAGGTCGCATCGGGGCCCCGGGGGTTGTTTCCCTGCGTGTCCGCAAGCCCGCGGCTCTGCTAGTCTCGATGGGTTGGGCCTCCCCGCGGGCGGCCCTGCCGGGAAGCCGCCCATGGACAAGCTTGCGAGCCTGCTGCATACGACGCCTGCCATCGCCTGGATGGTTCTGAAGGTCGTCATCGTCTTCGCCGGCGTCATGTCGCTGGCGGCGATCTTCACCTGGGTCGAGCGCCGGGGTTCGGCCATGATCCAGGACCGCATCGGGCCCAATCGAGCCGCGCTGTTCGGGAAGATCCGGATCATCGGCCTCGCCCAGATCCTGGCCGACGGCATCAAGATGTTCTTCAAGGAGGATCTCATCCCGACGGCCGCCAACCGCGGGCTGTTCTTCCTGGCGCCCTTCCTGGCCTTCGTGCCTGCGCTGCTCGGCTTCGCGGTCATCCCCTTCGGCAAGAGCTTCGTGAGCGGTGGCACCACCTACCACCTCTCGGTGCTGGATCCCGGCAATGGCATGGGCATGCTCTACCCCCTGGCCATCGGGGGCATGGCGGTCTACGGCGTCCTGGTGGCCGCCTGGTCCAGCAACAACAAGTGGTCCATCCTCGGCGGCATGCGGTCCTCTGCGGCCATGGTCAGCTATGAGATCGGCATGAGCCTGGCCGTGGTCAGCATCTTCATGACCACCGGCGGCTATGACCCCTCGGAGATCATCCGGGCCCAGGGCCACCAGCCCTGGACCTGGAACATCGTGCGTCAGCCCCTGGGCTTCATCGTGTTCTTCACCTGCATGTTCGCCGAGACCAACCGCCTGCCCTTCGACTTCGCCGAGGGCGAGAGCGAGATCGTGGCGGGCTTCAACACCGAGTTCGGCAGCATGAAGTACAGCCTCCTGGCCCTGGCCGAGTATTCGCACATGATGACGGCCTCGGCCCTCATCGCCACGCTCTACTTCGGCGGCTGGCAGGTGCCCTTCGTGAAGGATCCCTCGGTCCTGCTGTCCGTGGCCTGCTTCGTGGCGAAGCTGGTCTTCTTCGCCTGGGTCTTCGTCTGGATCCGCTGGACGGTGCCCCGCTTCCGCTACGACCAGCTCATGAACCTCGGCTGGAAGCGGATGCTGCCGCTGTCCATGGTCAACCTGGTCTTCCACGCCTGGCGCATGAGCCAGGGCCACTGAGGGGGGGGGGCGATGGGCGTCGTCGTCAAGAAAGCCGAACTGAGCTGGCTGGACCGCACCTACGTCTGGCCGGTGATGAAGGGCATGGCCATCACCTTCGAGCACTTCATCAAGCAGCTCTTCACCCCGACCTCGAAGCGCTACACCATCCAGTACCCCGAGATGAAGAAGGAGATGCCCGACGGCTACCGGGGCCTCCATGAGCTCAAGCGGTTCGAGGACGGCGCCATCAAGTGCGTCGCCTGCTTCATGTGCCAGGAGGCCTGCCCGGCCCGCTGCATCAGCATCGAGGCCGAGGAGTTCAGCGACCTGAACATCACCCAGGGCTTCGAGGAGAAGCGGCCGGCCCAGTTCAAGATCGACATGCTGCGCTGCATCTACTGCGGCATGTGCGAGGAGGCCTGCCCCAAGGACGCCATCTGGCTGCGCAAGGACTACGAGGTGGCCGCCTACGACCGCCTTTCCATGCAGTACGGCAAGTGGGACCTGATGAACACCTACGCCGAGACCGACGGCAAGGACCGCATCAGCCAGGACCCCACCCCCACCGTGCCCCGCCGCACGATCGTGATGTAGGAGCGGCCATGTTCATCACCTTCGCCCTCATCACCCTCCTCGGCGCCCTCGGGATGCTGCTCCAGAAGAACGTCATCGTGGCGGGCCTGTTCATGGTGGCCGCCTTCTTCGGCGTGGCGGGCCTCTTCGTGCTGCTGGCCAACCCCGTGGCCGCCGCCCTCCAGATCATCGTCTACACGGGCGCCATCATGGTGCTGGTGCTCTTCGTGATCATGATGCTAAACAGCCACGAGGAGGAGAAGGCACAGTCCTCCCGGCCCGTGCAGCGCTGGGTCTCTGTGGCCCTGGTCGCCGCCCTGGCCGTCGGTGCCGTGAAGCTCGTGCTGGCCTCGCCCGGCCTGAAGACCTTGGCCCAGAGTGGCGCCGCCATGCCCGAGGCCATGACCCTGCAGAAGGTGGGCGTGACCCTCTTCGCCGACCACCTGCTGGGCTTCGAAGTGGCGGGCCTGCTGCTGCTGGCGGCCATGATCGGCGCGGTCGCCCTGACGAAAAGGAATCTGTGATGACCGGCATGGACGCGATCCTCCAGGGCGGCCTCCAGGGGTACCTACTTGTGGCCCTCCTCCTCTTCGCCATCGGCCTGGCGGCGGTGCTGCTCCGGCGCACCCTGCTCATGCAGTTCATGGGCGTGGAGCTCATGCTCAACGCGGCCAACGTCGCACTGCTGGCCTTCGCCCGCTTCCGCGGGGGAGACAGCCAGGCCACGGTGTTCTACCTCTTCATCATCGCCGTGGCCGCCTGCGAGGCGGCCGTCGGTCTGGCGCTGGTCATCGGCCTCTACCGTCACCGGGACACCACCGACTCGGACCGGGCCGCCAGCCTGAAGCAGTGAGGATGCGATGAACAAGTACTACTGGCTCATTCCGATCCTCCCCCTGCTGGGCTCGGCCTTCAATGGCCTGCTGGGCAAGCGCGCCGGCAAGGGTGCCGTCACGGTCGTCGGCCTGGGTGTGGTCCTCGGCTCCCTGCTCCTGGCCGCTTCGGCCTTCTTCGCCATGAAGGGCATGCCGGACCACCGCCTGGTGCTCAACTACGGCGAGTGGATGGCCACGGGTTCCCTGAGCGTCCCCTTCGGCCTGACCATCGATCCCCTCAGTGGCACCATGATGCTGGTCATCACGGGCATCGGCTTCCTCATCCACCTCTACTCCGTGGGCTACATGCACGAGGACGAGGGCTACTACCGGTTCTTCTGCTACCTGAACCTCTTCGTGTTCTTCATGCTCACGCTGGTGCTGGGCTCCAGCCTGGTGCTTATGTTCGTGGGCTGGGAGGGCGTCGGCCTCTGCTCCTACCTGCTCATCGGCTACTTCTACGAGACGGACTTCGCGCCGGATGCCGGGCTCAAGGCCTTCCTCACCAACCGCGTGGGCGACCTGGGCGTGTCCATCGGCATGCTGGTCCTCTTCGCCGCCTTCGGCACCCTGACGGTGTCCGATATCCTCACCCAGGCGGGCCACCTGGCCCCCGAAGTGGGCTTCGGCGTCCTCACCTTTGCCACGCTGATGCTGTTCTTCGGCGCCACGGGCAAGAGCGCCCAGCTTCCCCTCTACCTCTGGCTGCCGGACGCCATGGCGGGCCCCACGCCCGTCAGCGCCCTCATCCACGCGGCCACCATGGTCACCAGCGGCATCTACATGATCTGCCGTCTGGCGCCCGTGTTCACGCTGGCCCCCATCACCATGGACGTGGTGGCCTGGGTGGGCGGTGCCACGGCGCTCTTCGCCGCCACCATCGGCTTGGTGCAGCGCGACATCAAGAAGGTGCTGGCCTACTCCACGGTCTCGCAGCTGGGCTACATGTTCCTGGGCCTGGGCGCCTCGGGCTTCGCGGCTGGCTTCTTCCATGTCTTCACCCACGCCTGGTTCAAGGCCCTCCTCTTCCTCGGCGCCGGCAGCGTGATCCACGCCCTGCACCACGAACAGGACCTGTTCAAGATGGGTGGCCTCAAATCGAAGACGAAGATCACCTTCATCACGATGGTCGCCGGCACCGTCGCCATCATGGGCTTCCCCGGCACCTCGGGCTTCTTCAGCAAGGACGAGATCCTCTACCTGGCCTTCCTGAAATCCCCGGCCCTCTGGGTGATCGGTGTCCTCGGCGCCTGCTGTACCAGCTTCTACATGTGGCGCCTCATGGCCCTCACCTTCTGGGGCGAGCCGCGGGACCATCACGCCCATGACCACGCCCACGAGAGCCCCCTGACCATGACCCTGCCCCTGATGGTCCTGGCCCTGGGCTCCCTGTTCTGGGGCTTCTGGGGCGTGCCCGAGGCCTTCGGCGGGCACTTCGCCGTGGGCGAGTGGCTGAAGCCGGCCCTCACCTATGGCCAGACCCATGCGGCCCATGGCCACCACGCGGGGCCGGCCGTGCTGCTGGCGGTCATCTCCACGGGCCTGGGTCTCGGCTTCGGCTTCCTGGGCTGGAAGACCTTCAAGAACGGCCCCGCCCCCGAGTTGGCCTTTGCCGCGAAGTTCCCCTTCGTCCACAACCTGCTGCTGAACAAGTACTACGTGGACGAGGGTGTGGAGCTCTACCTGCTGCGGCCCACCCGCTGGTTCGGCAACCTGTTGTGGAAGCTCTTCGACGTCATCCTCATCGACGGCGTGGGCGTGAACCTGCCGGGCGCCCTCACGCGGGTTTTCGGCGACTTCACCGCCCTCCTGCAGACCGGCCGGGTGCGCAACTACGCGCTCAGCATGGCGCTGGGCACCGCGGTCCTCCTCTATGTCTTCCTGAAGTAGGTGGGGCGATGACCTGGCTGACCTCCCATCCCCTCTCCTTCCTGGTCTTCGCGCCGGCGCTGCTCGGCTTCGTGATCCTGGCGCTGCCCCACGCCCTGGGCCGCCTCTCCCGGATGCTGGGCTTCATGGGCGCCCTGGCCGTCTTCGCCCTCAGCCTCGCCTGGCTCCTGGGGCACGGCGGGGCGGTCGTCACTGAGCGCGCCCCCTGGTTCACCCTGGTGGGTCTGCCTGTGGACTATGCCCTCACCGTGGACGGCCTGAACCTCTGGCTGGTGCTCCTCACCACCTTCCTGGTGCCCCTCACCATGATGGGCACCTGGAACAGCCTGAAGGACCGCATCGGGACCTTCGCGGCCTTGTTCCTCATGCTGGAGACCGGCATGCTGGGCGCCCTCATGGCCCAGGACCTGTTCTTCTTCTACCTGTTCTGGGAAGCCATGCTCATCCCGATGTACTTCATGATCGGTGTCTGGGGCGGCGACGAGCGGCGCTACGCCGCCAACAAGTTCTTCCTCTACACCCTGGGCGGCTCCCTGCTCTGGCTGGTGGCGCTGCTCTACCTGGCCAACAAGGCTGGCGGCTTCAACCCCACGCTCATGGGCCAGGCGGCCACGCTGCTGCCCTTCAGCGTCCAGTGCTGGCTCTTCCTCGCCTTCGCCGTGGCCTTCGCCATCAAGGTGCCGCTGTTCCCGCTGCACACGTGGCTGCCGGATGCCCACGTGCAGGCGCCCACGGCGGGTTCGGTCATCCTGGCAGGCGTGCTCCTGAAGCTGGGTGGCTACGGCTTCATCCGCTTCGCGATCCCCATGTTCCCCCAGGCGGCCATGCACTACGCCAAGCCCCTGGCCCTGCTCAGCGTCATCGCCATCGTCTACGGTGCGCTGGTCGCCATGGTGCAACGGGACATCAAGAAGCTGGTGGCCTACTCGTCCGTGAGCCACATGGGCTTCGTGATGCTGGGCCTGGCCTCGTTCACGGTGATCGGCACCCAGGGCGCCATGCTGCAGATGCTCAACCACGGCATCAGCACCGGCGCGCTCTTCCTCCTGGTGGGCATGCTCTACGATCGGGCCCACACCCGCATGATCGCCGACTTCGGCGGCGTGGTGACGAAGATGCCCGTGTTCACCACCTTCTTCCTCATCGTCACCCTCAGTTCCATCGGCCTCCCCCTCACCAACGGGTTCGTGGGCGAGTTCTGGATCCTGAACGGCACCTTCCTCTCCGGGTTCAGCTGGGGCCGCCTCTACGCCTGCTTGGCCACCTCCGGCGTACTGCTGGGCGCGGTCTACATGCTCTGGATGTTCAAGCGGGTCTTCTGGGGCCTCGAGAACAAGGATGAGGACAGCGGCACCCACCACCTCCACAGCGACCTGAACGCCCGCGAGATCGCGGTGCTGCTGCCCCTGGTGGTGCTGATCATATGGATGGGCGTGCATCCCAAGACCTTCGTGGCCATCAGCGAGGCGCCTGTGACGGCCCTGCTGAAGGACGCCAAGGCGCCGGAGATCCGCACCTTCGTGCTGAAGCCTGCCGTGCATGAGGCACCGGCCACCCATGCTCCGGCTGCGCACGAGGGGCATGCCGAACCCGCCGCCCACGAGGTGCACCGATGAACCTCACTCCCAGCCAGTGGGCGGCCCTCCTGCCGCTGATCATCCCGGCCCTGGGCGCCTGCCTGATTCCGTTGATGGCCCTCGACAAGGACCAGGGCACGGCGAAGTGGATCCGGGCGGCCATGTACTGCACCGCCCTCCTGGCCGTCGGTGCCAGCTTCTGGTATCTGACCAGCCTCTGGAACACCGGAGCCCAGCCAAGCTTCTTCCAGCTGCGCATGGACCGCTTGGCCCAGTTCACCAGCATCTTCGTGCTGGTGGCCGCGGCCCTCGCCATCCTCCAGAGCTGGGACCACTTCCACCAGGAGGGCTGGGTGAAAGGGGAGACCCTCTCCCTGCTGCTCTTCTCTGTGACAGGCATGCTGCTCTTCGCCTCCACCTCGCACTTCGTGGTCCTCTTCCTGGGCCTCGAGCTCTTCAGCATCCCCCTCTACGCCCTGGTGGGCACGGTCCGGGCCCGCACGGAGAGTGCGGAAGGCGGCATGAAGTACTTCCTCACGGGCGCCGTGGCCTCCAGTTGCTTCCTCATGGGCGGCGTACTGATCTACGGCCTGAGTGGCACGCTGGACCTGACGGCCGCGGCCTTCACCCTCAAGGCCCGGGGGCTGGCCCTGGATCCCCTGGTCCTGGCCGGAGCGGCCCTCATGCTCATGGGGTTCCTCTTCAAGGTGTCGGCCGTACCCTTCCACCAGTGGACGCCTGATGCCTACGAGGCCTCGCCCCACCCCATCGCGGGCTTCATGTCCGTGGCCACCAAGGGCGTGGCGTTGATCGCCCTGCTCCGCATCTTCCCCGGCAGCTTCGCCCCCCTGGGCGCGGTGGGCGTGAAGATGCAGGCCGTGGTGGCCGTGCTGGCCGTGGCCACCCTGGTGCTGGGCAACCTCACGGCCCTGGTGCAGACCAACGTGAAGCGCATGCTGGCCTACTCCAGCATCAGCCATGCGGGCTACCTGCTGCTGGGCTTCGTGGCGGGCACACCGGCCGCCTACACCGGCATGCTGTACTACCTCGTCATCTACCTGGCCATGAACATGGGCGCGTTCGGCCTGCTGACGGCCTTCGGGCTCGTGGGCGAAAACACCACCTTTGATGACCTGCGGGGCCTGGGCTGGAAGCGACCGGCCATGGGCGTGGCCGCCGTGATCTTCATGCTCAGCCTCGCCGGGATCCCCCCGATGGGCGGCTTCTACGGCAAGTACATGATCTTCCGCGAACTGGTGGGCACCGGCCATGTGGGCATGGCCATTCTCGGCGTGCTGGCCAGCCTGGTGTCTGCGTATTACTACCTGCGCTTCCTGGTGGCCCTCTTCCTGCAGGCGCCCAGTGCCGAAGCCGAGCGTCTGGCCTCCGACCGCCCGGAGGTCCATGCGCCCCTGGCCGGCGCCACGGTGCTGGTCTGCGCGGTGATCGTCCTACTGGGCGGCTTCCTGCAGACCTTCCTGGCGGATGGGTTCGCCCGCCGCGCCCTGGTGGATGGCCTCGGGCTCATCCGCTGAGTCCTGCAGCCCGATCCGCCCATTCCACCGTTCGACCCCCGCAAAAGGCCATTCGGTCTCCCCTCGGAACACAGGCTGGTGGTCCATACCTCGTTATGCGAAGGTTAAGGTTGGGGTTGCGCTGATCCTGTTGACACCTGGAGTTTGGCACCATGAAGCGGAACACTTGGATCGGACTCGGAATCGGCGTGGCGTTGGTGGCAGGCGGAACCGCCTATGTGTGGACCCGGCCCAAGGACGAGATCAAGTGGCGGTCGGGGAAGGTCGAACGGGGCAACATCACCCAGCGGATCAATGCCACGGGGGCGGTGAGCCCAGTGGTGCAGGTGGCCGTGGGCACCCAGGTCTCCGGGGTGATCTCGGCCCTCTACGTGGACTACAACAGCATCGTGAAGAAGGGCCAGCTCATCGCCCAGATCGATCCCACCATCTGGGAGACCCAACTGGCGGATGCCAAGGCGGGGCTGGAGCGGGCCAAGACCAACATGGACGATGCCAAGCGCCAGTACGAGCGGGCCAAGCGTCTCGCGGCGGAGAAGCTGCTGGCCGACCAGGACCTGGAAGCCAAGCAGGTGGCCTACCAGACCGCGTCCGCCAACATGGAGAACGCCAAGGCCTCCCTGGACCGCGCCAGGGCCAATCTGGACTACTGCAACATCACGGCCCCGGTGGACGGCGTGGTCATCTCCCGCCTAGCCGATGTGGGCCAGACCGTGGCCGCCAGCTTCAGCACGCCGAACCTCTTCCAGATCGCCCAGGACCTGTCGAAGATGAAGGTCCAGGTGAACATCGGGGAATCCGACATCGACGAGGTGAAGGTGGGCCAGCGGGCCATGTTCACGGTGGACAGCCTGCCGGACAAGCAGTTCACGGCTACGGTGAGCTTGGTCCGTCAGGAACCCGTCACCACCCAGAACGTCGTGAACTATGTCGTTGAGATGATCGTCCCGAATGAGACCCTGCCGGGCTCGGAGGAGGATGCCAAGGGCACGCCCTCCGCGCCGATGGCCCAGAAGGGCAGGGGCGGCGATCCTGGTCGAGGCGGGGCCCCCGCGGGTGAAGGCGCGCCAGACCCCGAGAAGGCCTGGGACCGCATGAAGGACCGCATGACTGCCCAGGGTGTGACCAAGGACCAGTTTCTGAAGCGCTTCAAAGAGCGGCAGGCAGCCGGCGCCATGCAGGCGATGCCGGCCGCGTCCTCTGCGCCAGCCGGCGATCCCAAGGCCTTGGCCCGCGTCCCCGGCGGCGCCAGCCAGCTGGGGGGACCGAAGTTCACGGGGAGCCTGGCCCTGCGCTCCGGCATGACCGCCAACGTCACCATCAGCACCAACCAGCGCCGGGACGTCCTCCGCGTGCCCAACGCGGCCCTGCGCTTCAACCCGGCCGCTTTCATCAAGGACGAGAAGAAGACGGAAGGCCCGCGCCTGGGCCAGCCCGCCATGATGGGAGGGGGGCAGCGACCCGCCGGCGCCCAGGCCGGCACGGGCAGCCGCGGGGGCATGGTGGCCCGTCGCGAGGACCGCATCTGGGTCCTGGAGAACGGCAAGCCCAAGGGCATCGTGGTGAAGGCGGGCATCTCGGACGGCCAGTTCACCGAAGTGTCGGGCGAAGGGCTCACGGAGGGTCTGCAGGTCCTCGTGGGGGTCGATACCGCGAAGCAGGCCGGCGCTTCACCGGCGCCGCTGGGCGGCGCGCCCGGTGGCGGACGGCGCTAGCCGGAGGTCAACCATGTCTCCCATGGAGTTCCTGAAGCTTGCGTTGTTTGCCATCACCCGCAACAAGATGCGGGCCTTCCTCACTATGCTCGGCATCATCGTGGGTGTGGGCGCGGTCATCGCCATGATCGGCATCGGCGAGGGCTCCAAGCGGGCCTCCATCGCCCTGATCCAGAACATGGGCTCCAACATGCTCCAGATCTTCCCCGGCCAGGGCAGCAACCGCTTCGGCCCCTCGGCCATGGGCAGTTCCGACATCCTCCTGGAGAGCGATGTGCCCCTGATCGAGCAGGAACTCGCCGGAAGCAGCGTGGTGGCGGCCAGCCAGCTGGTGCGGACCACCCGCCCGGTCATCTTCCAGAACAGCAACTACGTGACCTCCATCCAGGGCTCGAATCCCAACTTCCTCCAGATCCGGGGCTGGGACATGGAGGGCGGGCGCTTCTTCACGGACGCGGAAGTCCGGGGCATGGCCAAGGTGTGCGTGCTGGGGACGACCGTGAAGGACAACCTCTTCCCCAACGGGGACGACCCCGTGGGTCAGACCGTGCGCATTGGGGCCTTGCCCTTCCAGGTGGTGGGTGTCCTTGATAAGAAGGGCGCCGGCATGTGGGGCGACCAGGACGACCTCATCGTGGCGCCCTATACGACCGTGATGCGGAAGATCATGGGTCGCGACAAGATCCAGCAGATCATGCTGAGCGCCCAGGAAGGGAAGGCCGAACTGGCCGAGGCCGAAGTCACCGCCCTGCTCCGGCAGCGGATGAAGACGCCGCCCAAGGATGACAACCCCTTCATGATCCGCAAGCAGGACGACATCGTGCAGATGCAGACCCAGCAGGCCGGCATCCTCACAGCCCTGCTCGCAGTGGCCGCCAGCATCTCCCTGGTGGTGGGCGGCATCGGCATCTCGAACATCATGCTGGTCAGCGTGACCGAGCGCACCCGAGAGATCGGTGTGCGCCGGGCGCTGGGTGCCACCCAGCGCAACATCCTCTGGCAGTTCCTGGTCGAGGCCATCGTGCTCTCCATCCTGGGCGGGCTCATCGGTGTGGGCTTCGCCATGGGTGCCATCGGCATCCTCCAGAAGTTCCAAGTGCCCGCCGTCACCGAGAGCTGGGCCGTTGTCCTGGGTCTGGGATTCAGTGGCCTGGTGGGCGTGGTGGCAGGCTTCCTGCCGGCCCTGAAGGCCGCGCGGTTGGATGTGATCGACGCGTTGCGCTATGAGTGATCCCGGGGTTCCTGAGGGAGCCCTGGAGGTCTGTAGGACAATGGTTTCCTCGCGTCCTGGAGGGGCCATGGTCCTGGTGGGGAATTCAGGGCCCGGTGTTCACACGGTGCCTTTGGCCGACGGCCACGGCAAAGGCGTGGGGCCGGTAGGGGGTGACGGATGGCTCTGATGGCATTTCTCAAGATGGCGCTCTCAGCCATCACCCTGAACAAAATGCGAGCCTCGCTTACCATGCTCGGCATCATCGTGGGCGTGGGCGCGGTAATCGCCATGATCGGCATCGGCGAGGGTTCCAAGCGAGCCACCCTCGCCCTCATCCAGAACATGGGCTCGAACATGCTGACCATCTTCCCGGGGTCACCGGGAACCCATTCCCACCACGGACCTCAGGCCATGGGCAGTGCCGCGATTCTCAAGGATGACGACGCCCAGCTCATCCATGAGGAGTTGGCTGACTCCAGCATCCATGCCGCGACACCCCAGGTTTCGACCACACGGCCGGTGGTGTACCAGAACCGCAGCTATATCAGCCAGATTCAGGGTACGGGACCGGAATTCCTCCTGATCCGCGGCTGGGAGTTGGAGCAGGGCCGGTTCTTCACCGAGCGCGAGGTGCGTGGTCTGGCGAAGGTGTGCGTTATCGGCAAGACCGTCCAGGCCAACCTCTTCCCCGATGGCGAGGATCCTGTGGACCTCACCATCCGCATCGGGGACCTGCCCTTCCGGATCGTGGGCGTGCTCGAGCCCAAGGGTGCGGGGATGTGGGGGGACCAGGACGACCTGCTGGTCAGCCCCTACACCACCGTCATGCGAAAGGTCATGGGCCGGGACACCATCCAGCGGATTCTCGTGAGCGCCCATGAAGGTGAGGCAGCCTTGGCTGAAGCCGAGATCATCTCCTTATTGCGCCAGCACCTGAAGGTGGCGACCCAGGATCCGGAACCCTTCCAGATCCGCAAGCAGGATGACGTGATGAAACTCCAGTCCGAGCAGGCTGGCATCCTCACAGCCCTCCTCGCTGTGGCCGCGAGCATCTCCCTGGTGGTGGGCGGCATCGGGATTTCCAACATCATGCTGGTGAGTGTCACCGAGCGGACCCGGGAGATCGGCATCCGGCGAGCCCTGGGGGCCACGCAGCGAAGCATCCTCTGGCAGTTCCTCACCGAAGCCGTCGTCCTGGCCACCCTGGGCGGATTGCTCGGTGCGGCGCTGGCCCTGGTGACCATCGCCATCCTTCAGAAGGTCCAAGTGCCAGCTGTGGTGGAGCCCTGGGCGGTCTTGCTCGGCATTGGCTTCAGCTGCGGCGTGGGCGTACTCGCCGGCTTCCTTCCTGCCTTGAAGGCGGCGAAGCTGAAGGTCATCGACGCGCTGAGGTACGAGTAGCCTGTGGCAGAGGAGGCGGGCAGTCCCAGGCTCGATCCCTATGCGGTCCTGCGGAACCCGGACTACCGCTGGTTCATCGCGTCCATGTGGCTGGTCACCCTCGGGCTGCAGATGCAGGGCGTGGTGGTGGGCTGGCAGGTCTATGAGCGAACCGGCGACCCCCTGGCCCTGGGCCTGGTGGGCCTCTCCGAAGCGCTGCCCTTCCTGGGGGTCGCGCTCTTCGGCGGCCATGCGGCGGACCGGCTGAACCGGCTGAGGCTCTGCATGACCTCCACCCTGAGCCTCGCCCTGTGCTCTGTTCTCCTCCTGCTCTTCACTTGGCGCTCCCTGACGGGGCCCCTGGCGAGTCAAGTGGCGCCCATCTACGGGATCATCTTCCTCACGGGCATCGTCCGCGCCTTCTACCGCCCGGCCAATGTGGCCCTCGGCACGGATCTGCTGCCGAAGGAGCTCTACGCGGCGGGCTCCACATGGCGCGTGTCGGTCTTCCACTCGGGCATGGTGATCGGTCCCGCCATCGGGGGCCTGGTCTATGCCTGGAAGGGACCCATCGCCGCCCATCTCCTCGTGGGACTGCTCCTGCTGGCCGGCTTCGCGGGGCTGCTGCCGTTGCGTTACACGCCGAAGGCGGTGCGCCCCCTGGAGGGCTCCATCTTCGCCAGCCTCGGGGAGGGCCTCCGCTTCGTGTTCTCGCAGCGCCTGCTGCTCAGCACTATCAGCCTCGACCTCTTCGCGGTGCTGTTCGGTGGCGCCGTGGCGGTGCTGCCCGTCTTCGCCAAGGAGGTGCTGAACACCGGCCCCCATGGCCTTGGTCTACTGCGCGCCGCCCCTGCCGTCGGCTCGGTGCTCATGGGCCTCACCCTGGCCCACCTGCCGCCTCTGCGCCGGGCGGGACGCACGCTCCTGATCTGCGTGGCAGCCTTCGGCATGTTCACCATCGCCTTCGCCATCAGCCGGAGTTTTCTGCTGAGCTGCCTGCTGCTCGCGGCCAGCGGCGCCGTGGACAACGTCAGCGTGGTGCTGCGCGCCACCCTGCTGCAGACCCTCACGCCGGAGCACATGCTGGGCCGCGTGTCCTCGGTGAACCAGGTCTTCATCGGCTCCAGCAACGAGATCGGGGCCTTCGAGAGCGGCCTGGCCGCACGGCTGATGGGCCTGGTCCCCTCCGTGGTCTTCGGCGGCTGCATGACCCTGCTGGTGGTGGCCTTCACCACCTGGAGAGTGCCCGAGCTCCGGAAGATGGATCGCATCGGGTAGGGAAGGCTGGGTTCAAAAAACAACCACGAAGACGGAAAGACCACGAGGCAAGGTCGCCCTTCACCTTCGTGGTCTTCCTGTCTTCGTGGTGATTATTCTCGTTCAGTTATCGCTACAACACGGCAAGCGCGGCGTTGTAGTCGGGCTCCTGGGCGATCTCGGGCACCAGCTCGGTGTGCACCACCGTGCCCTTCTCATCCACCACCACGACGGCACGGGCCAGGAGGCCCTTGAGGGGGCCGTCCACCAGGGCCACGCCGTAGGCCTGGCCGAACTCCGCACTGCGGAAGGTCGAGGCGGGCACCACATTGTCCAGGCCCTCGGCGCCGCAGAAGCGCTTCTGGGCGAAGGGCAGGTCGGCGCTGATGCAGAGCACGGTCGTGTTGGGCTTCTCGTTGGCGCGGGCGTTGAACTTGCGGACACTGGCCGCGCAGGTGGGCGTGTCGATGCTGGGGAAGATGTTCAGCACCACGCGCTGGCCGGCAAGGTCCTTGCCGGAGACCTCGGACAGGTCGGTGCGCACCAGCGTGAAGCTGGGGGCATGGGCGCCCACCTTCGGCAGGTCGCCGGCGGTGTGGATGGGATTGCCTTTGAGGGTGATCTGGGCCATGGGAGCTCCTGAGGATGAATGTCCAGTTTAGCGCCCTGCGGGGTGCGCAGACATCGCCTGTACCTGAGGTAGTCTTGGACATTCCCGTGACGGAGACCCATGCCCACCCTGCTGCAGAAGATCACTGCCCGGGACCACCGCCTGGCCGGCTTCCGGCACTACGAGCTGCTGGTCCATGTCTACGTGGTGGTGCTGCTCATCAGCAACCTGCTGGGACCCAAGCCCACCCAGATCGGCCCCTTCATCTTCAGCGGCGCCCAGCTGCTCTTCCCCATCACCTACATCTTCAGCGACATCTTCACGGAGGTGTACGGCTACGGCGGCTCGCGGCGGGCCATCTGGATCGCCTTCATGGCCAACGTGCTCATGGGCTTCTTCGCGCTGTTCATGGTGTGGCTGCCCGCGGCGCCGGACTGGCCGAAGGAAAACCAGCGGGCCTTCGAACTCGTCTTCGGCAATACGGCCCGGGGCATCGTGGCCAGCCTCGCGGCCTTCTGGATCGGGGAATTCGTCAACAGCTTCGTCATGGCCAAGATGAAGGTCATGACCGGGGGGCGTTGGCTCTGGGCCCGCACCGTGGGCAGCACTGTGGCGGGCCAGGCTGTCGACAGTCTGGTGGTGACCTTCGGCCTCTTCGCCTTCACTCTCCCGGTGAAGACCATCCTGGTGATGGCGGCAAGCGGCTATGTCTTCAAGGTACTCTACGAAGCCCTGGCGACGCCCCTGACCTATGCCGTCGTGGGCTTCCTCAAGCGCACCGAGGGCGTGGACGTCTACGACGAAGGCACGGACTTCAGCCCCTTCGTTAAGGATGCCTGAGGCGCTGGACCTCCGACCGGCATCCCGGTCCGAGGTGTCGAGGGCCGTGATTCCGGGCCTTCAAACTGATCGCAAGCCCCCATCATTTTGACTGGTCGCGGTGCCCATGACGGGACGATTCCATGTCCTATTCGCATCAATGGCTTGATTTGTCCGTTGGCCCCAAATCTGCATCTTCAAGGACATTGCCGGAGCCCACCTTGAGACCGCCATGTCCGCCCGAACGATGTGTCACCTGTTCCGTCAGCCTGCCGGTGGTTCCTGCCTTCACCGCTGAGCAGAACCTGAGGCTGGCCCCGTGAGCCCCGTTGCCCAGCACGTGCGCCGCCCCCTCTGCACCCTGGTGGAACTTCGCGGTGCCCCGGGCAGTGAGCCCGGGGAGCGCATGAACGGCATCAACTGGACCATCTGGAATTCCATGCGCCCCGACCCGGCCCGTGATGGCTCCCTCGCCGCGCTGATGGACCTGCTCTCGGGAGCGCCCCCTTCCGAACGTGCCCAGGAGGGGCCGTCCCTCCTCACTACCTAGGCCCACTCCAGCACAGGCAGGAAGGGAAATCAGCTGCGGCCCCCAGGCTGCGTCGGGCAGTCGAAGCGCCCATGCCCAATGGAACGGACCCACCCCACCTGCCATGGATACGAACCCTAAAACGCCCCCCGGAGGTTCGCCTCCCGGTTCCCCCTCAGCCACGCCGCACCCGGGTTGGCAGCGACTGTTGAAGGCCTTCCGGCCCCACCGAGGCAAAAGCATCCTGGCCATGCTTGCCGGCGTGCTGCTGGTGGCTCTCGTCTTCGTGGATGCCTTGCTCGCTGGCCCCATGCGTGCCTGGGCCGAACGGACCATGAATGCCAACCTGAACGGCTACACCGTGCGCATCGCCAAGGTCCGGCCGCACCTGTGGCGACTGGCCTTCGACCTGGACAACCTGGTCCTGGTGCAGAACACACACCCGGAGCCCCCCGTGGCGGACTTCGGCGCCCTCGAATTCTCCCTGGTCTGGTCTGAGTTGCTCCGCTTCAAGGTGGCCGGGACTCTGACCATCCAGCGTCCGGCCCTGCACATCAACCTGGACCAGATCGAGGAGGAGGCTCAGAGCCATGTGAGCCTCAAGGACCGGGGCTGGCAGAAGGCCGTGGAGTCAATCTTTCCCATCAAGCTGGACCAAGTGAAGGTCGTGGACGGTTCCCTGCTGTACCTCTCCAGCGGCACCGCCACCAAGCCCCTTCGGCTCACGAAGGTCTCCATGCTCGCCAAGAATGTGCGCAACATCGCCGCGGCCAAGGGCACCTACCCCTCGCCAGTGAGCCTGGATGGTGTCCTGTTCGAAACGGGCACGATCTCCTTCAAGGGGGCGGCTGATTTTCTCCGGGAACCCTATGTGGGGGCCCGGGGAGACCTGCGCCTAGACAAGATCCCGTTGGACCGGCTGAACCCCCTGGCCCAGGAATATCAACTGAAGACCACGGGAGGATTCCTATCCTTGCACGGGGCGCTGGAATACACCCCGGAGGCCCAGATGGCCCATCTCGAGGAGGTCCTCCTGGACCAGCTCAAGGTGGATTACGTCACCAGCAAGGCCACCAAGGCTGTGGAGCGGATTCACGGCAAGCAGGCCATCAAGCTGGCGAAGCAGGTCCGCAATGCACCGCAGCTCCTGCTCAAGGTGGATACCCTGAACCTGACCCACAGTCAGCTCGGCTTCGTCAACGAAGGGGTCTCGCCGTCGTATCGACTGTTCATGGCGGACATGAACCTGACCCTGAAGAACCTGAGCAACCAGAGGGAGCCGGGGAAGACCGAATTCCGGGCGCAGGGGACCTTCATGGGGAGCGGCACCACGGTCCTTTCCGGGGCCTTCCGGTCCACCGCGACGCCCGCAGATGCGACGGTTCAGCTCAAGCTCGACGATGCCCGCCTCGTGGACCTCAACGGGATGCTGAGAACCCACGCCGATGTGGATGTGGCGGCTGGCCTGTTCTCCGTCTACACCGAGATGACGGTGAAGAACGGCCGCGTGGAAGGCTATATCAAGCCCCTCATCAAGAACCTGAGGATCTACGACCGGCAGAAGGACCAGGGGAAACCCTTCGGAAAGCGCGTGAAGATGCATGTGCTGCAGTTCTTCGCGGGCCTCTTCAAGAACCACGACTCCAAGGCGGTGGCCACGGTGATCCGCATCTCCGGCTCCACCCATGACCCTCAGACCAGCGAGTGGGAGATCATCCGCAAGCTCATCGGGAATGGCCTCTCCCGCGCCATCCTGCCAGGGTTCCTGACCGGACCGAAGCTCCCGGAACCACCCAAGCCCCCGGAATCCCTCAAGCCTGTCCGGCGTTGAGCAGTCGCTGCGGCTGCCGCTTGTGCTACTTCGGTGGGAACTTGGCCAGGATGTCGCGCACGGCGCTGGCCACCACCTCGTTGGCGTCTTCGGGGTTCTCCAGCCCGGTAAGCGCGCCGGCGGCTGCGCCCTGCCAGACCATCTGGTTGCTCTTGAAGTCCACGATCTCGATGACGATGGTGCCTTCCTTGTACTTCCGCACCTGGGTGGAACTGGTGCCGATGCCGCCACGGAAGGGCCGGTAGCCCCAGCCCCAGCCCATGTGGACCGTGCTGCGGACCTTCCGCTCCTGCACGATGGGGTAGTAGGTCACGAGGAAGTCCGGATCGGCCTTGGTCTCCATGCTGAAGCCCTTGGCCTGCAGCTCCTTCTCGACGGAGGCGCGCACCCGCTTGTCCATGAGGCTCGTGGTGCCGCCGGTGCCCTTCTTGGAGGTGTAGTAGTCGAAGGTCTTGTAGCGGCTGTACGAGGCGGTCACATCGTAGTCGTAGGTCACGTGGTAGCTGCTGCAGGCCGAGAGCAGAAGCAGGGAAAGCAGGGCGGCAGGCAGGGCAGGGGTGCGCATGGGGACCTCCAGACACCAGTATGGATGCCGGAATCCAGGGGAAGGTTGAATCAGGGCGGTCTAGGGTGGTCTGAGTATTTACCGCTTCCAGCCCCCGAGGCCGGGATGGTCTGTTCTGGGCTGTGATTTTCAATTCGTTTCTTTGAACTACGGGGGGTTTCACCCGATCCTGGTGGGGATGGTCCTTGATCCCACCCTCGACCCTGGCGCGTCCAGCCCCCTCTATCTGCAACTGCAGAGGAAGCTCCGCGGCCTGATCCAGCAGGGCGAGTGGCGCCCGGGTTCGCGCCTGCCGGCGGTGCCCGAGCTGGCGCAGCGCTGGGGTGTCCACCGCCTCACGGTGCTGAAGGCCATCGCCGGGCTGAAGCGCACCGGCTGGATCCAGACCGTGCAGGGCCGGGGCAGCTTCGTGGCGCCCCGCCTGCCGGAGGCCCCGGGCCTGCGGGCCAGCAGCGAGTTCCCCTTCGAGGGCTCGCCCCTGCTGGTGCATGACGGCGAGCTGGGATCCTGGCTGGGCGAGACCCTGGAGCGCGCCCAGGACAGCCACCTCATCAGCTTCTCAGCGGGCTTCATCCCCTCGGACCTGCTGCCCGGCGAGCAGCTGCGCCGCCTCACGGCCCAGGTGCTTAAGGATCTCGGCTCGGAGGCCTGGGTCTACTCGGCGCCCGCGGGCTATGCCCCCTACCTGGAGGCCGTGGCACGCTGGCTGGATTCGGAGGGCGAGCCCATCGACGAGGGCTGGGGCATCCGCTCCATTCCCGGCGCCCAGTCGGGCCTGGCCCTGGCCCTGGAGTCCTTCACCGTGCCTGGCGACCGGGTGCTGGTGGAGAGCCCCTGCTACGTGGGCATCCTGGCCCTCATCCGCGCCCTGGGCCGCGAGGCTGTCCCCGTGCCCGTGGATCGCCAGGGCCTCGATCCCGAGCGCCTGGCTTCGGCCCTTCAGCGCAGCGAAGCCAAGATGCTCTTCACGGTGCCCAGCTTCCACAACCCCACGGGCATGACCCAGTCCAAGGCCCGCCGCGAGCGCGTGCTGGCCCTGACCCGCGCCCACGGCGTGATCCTCGTGACCGACTCGGCCTACGGCGACCTGCGCTTCTCCGGCAACTCCCTGCCACCCTTCCGGCGCCTAGACGGCGCCGACCACGTCATCCACCTGGGCAGCTTCTCCAAGTCCTTGGCGGCGGGCCTGCGCATGGGCTACCTCATCGCCCGGCATGACCTGCTGCGGCGCATGGCGCCCATCCAGGAGGTGCAGACCATCGCCCAGCCACCCCTCATGCAGGCGGTGGTGGCGCGCTTCCTCGACAACGGCGGCTTCCGGCGGCACCTGGCCCGCCTCCGCCGCGCCCTCAAGGAGCGCCGGGACGCCATGGTTGAGGCCCTCGCCGAGCACTTCCCGCCAGGCACGCAGGTCTCCGAGCCCAAGGGCGGCATGCACCTCTGGGTGGTGATGCCCGAGGAGTTCTCCGCGCTGGATCTGCACCGCGATGCCCTGCAGCACGGCCTCGGGTTTGCACCGGGCCCCCTCTTCTTCGCCGACGGCCGCGGCACCAACTGCCTCCGCCTGAACTTCTCCACCCACGACCCTGCGACCACCCGGGAGGCCATCGCGCGCCTGGGCCACCTGGTCCACCGGGCCTGATCCGATCCCCCCTCCCACCAAGGAGTTCCAGTGAGCCACGCCATGACCGACGCCACGATCGAGATCCGACCTTCCGCCCACCCCGCCACCGCCGAGGAGCGGGCCGTGCGCATGACCAACCCCGGCTTCGGCCGCGTCTTCACCGACCACATGGTGGTGGTCCCTTACAAGGAGGGCGAGGGCTGGGGTAAGGGCGTGCTGAAGGCCTATGGGCCTCTTGAGATGGACCCCGCCGCCTCCGTTCTGCACTACGGCCAGGCCATCTTCGAGGGATTCAAGGCCTACAAGCAGCCCGATGGCAGCATCGCCTCCTTCCGCCCCGAGGCCAATTCGCGGCGCTTCAATGCCTCCGCCGCCCGCCTCGCCATGCCGGAACTGCCGGAAGCGATCTTCCTCGGCGCCGCCAAGGCCCTCATCACGCAGGACCAAGCCTGGGTGCCCGGGGCCGTGGGCGAGAGCCTCTACATGCGCCCCCTCATGATCGCCACGGAAGCCGCCCTGGGCGTGCGTCCCAGCAACGAGTACCTCTTCGTCCTGCTGGCCAGCCCCAGCGGCGCCTACTTCCCGGCCGGCGTGAAGCCCGTGACCGTTTGGATCTCGGATGATTATGTCCGTGCCGCGCCCGGTGGCACCGGCTTCGCCAAGTGCGCCGGCAACTATGCCGCCAGCCTCGTGGCCCAGCGCCAGGCCAAGGAGGAGGGCTGCGACCAGGTGGTGTGGCTCGATGCCATCGAGCGCAACAACATCGAGGAGATGGGCGGCATGAACATCTTCTTCGTCTATCAGGAGAACGGCGAGACTGTGGTCGTCACTCCCGAGCTCACCGGCACCCTGCTGCCCGGCATCACCCGCGACAGCCTGCTGCAGCTGGCCCGCGAGCAGGGCTTCCGCGCCGAGGAGCGCAAGATCACGGTGGACGAGTGGAAGAACGCCATCGCCGATGGCCGCATGACCGAGGCCTTCGCCTGCGGCACCGCCGCCGTCATCACCCCCGTGGGCCACGTGAAGTCCCGCCGCGGCAACTGGGACATCAACCACGGCCAGACCGGCCCCGTGGCCGCCAAGCTCCGCGAAGTCCTGCTGGACCTCCAGCACGGCCGAGTCCCTGACACCCATGGCTGGATGAAGAAGATCGTCGGCTAGAAGGCGGTTGCACCGCAGCAGAAGGCCCGCCGATGGCGGGCCTTCTGCTGCCTGATTCAGCTCCGTTGCGTGAGGGCGTGTCCTGATTCAAACAACCCGCTCCCAAGGCCGGAAACACTGGCTAAGGGGCCCTTCAAAGGCTCGAATCCTCACTCAGTGCCTGCGACAGAAAACCGGGGTGGGTCAACTTGATCCGAAATTCACATGATCCCTGGTCTGATTTTCCGGGAGGACGTCAACCCTGCGTCCGCAGGATGCGCTTCATCATCTCGACCACGGTGTCGAGGTCATCCAGGGCATTCAGAGCGACCACTTGGTGCTCGTCCAGGGGCTTCCGCTGGCCCAGCAGGAACAGCCTGCCCCTGAGCTTCAGCCGTTGATCCCTGATCGTTGCCATGGCCCCTCCATGCCTCTGTGGCACCCTGGAAGGGGAGAACAGGCTACCAGACCCCCTTTTGGACTCCTCTTGCCCCCTTTCATGTCATGGAAATACATATGGGAACCTGGAGGCACCAAAAAATAAAGCCCCTGGTTTCAGGGGCTTAGTAGCGCATCTGGCGGAGAGAGGGGGATTCGAACCCCCGGTACTGGTTTACCCAATACACTCGCTTAGCAGGCGAGCCCGATCGGCCACTCCGGCATCTCTCCAAGGCCTCCCAGATTACCGTTCCGACCGGGCTGGCACAAGCCTTCTTGCCCGGAGCCGCGCCCAGCCTTCAAGATGGAGGCACGGAGAGTTGGCCGAGTGGTTGATGGCGTCAGTCTTGAAAACTGAAGACGTGCAAGCGTTCGGGGGTTCGAATCCCTCACTCTCCGCCACACCAGCGCCCCGCGAATGCGGGGCGCACGGGTTTGAACGCGCAGAATACGCGGCGTTCCCGCGCCCCACCCTCTACCAGCGGAAGGTCCCGGCGACCTGCAGGAAGTTGCCATCCCGGTTCACATCCGTGCGGGTCGTGGAGGTGGGATTGCCTAGGTCGAAGGTCTTGTAAGGTGAATGGATGAACCGGGTCTCCAGGCCGATGATGCGGGTGAACTGCCACCCCAGGCCGGCTGCCAGGCTCAGGCTGGTGGTGTTCCTGTTGCGCTCGTAGCTGGAGGCGTAGGAGCTGCCCACCTTGTCACTGGTGGTGGTGGTGAGGTCCCAGCGCGTGATCCCGGCACCTCCCGTGAGGTAGAGGCCCACGGGCCTGCCGCTCAGGTGGTAGAGGTAGTCCACGCCGAAGCCCACGGCGCTCAGGCTGCGGGATTCCCGATAGTTGCTGTTGCTCGGCTCATAGCGGGACACCTGGAACACGTTCACGTCCATGCGGGAACGGAGGGCGTGGCCTTGGGCCAGATTCCACTGGGCCAGCACGCTTGCACCGACCCCCAGGCTCTGGTCCGTGTCCTCCTTCAGGTCGCCCAGGGGTGCGTTGAACTGGACCGACAGTCCGTAGGTGGGCCGATGCCGATCCTGGGCGACCAGGGGAAGGACGAGAAGCAGTGGAAGGAGCGCGAGGCACTTCATGGGACTCCGTGGACCACCCACTCGGTGGGGCAGGACGGGCAGCAGGTGGCCGACCGTTGGGAATGTCCATCTGGGAGCAAGAACGTATCCAATTGATAAACATCTTAATTAACAATTTTTGAATATATTGCAAAGGGCCTGGATTCAAGCCTGGACCGATCATTTCGATCGGAAGCACCTTCAGATCCGGTGGGTCCGCTGGGCGATGGGAGGTGCCAAAGCGGCTGGGGTCGACAAACTCATGGACGCCGCCAAGAAGCTGGTTGCCTCCTTTCAGGCAAGCCGTACCAATCGAGGTTTGTGCCAAACTGTAAGCCTCTTATTTGCTTTACTAAATTTTTTCTATTCGAAAATTTGGTTATTTTAAAATGACAAAATTTTTAAAATATTTAATAAACACATTTATTTAAATAATTATATTTTGTAACAAAATTTTGAATGAATTTGGCAACGTGACATTAAATGCGGATCACAGAAATCCCCGATCCCGATTCCTGTCAGGACCGATTATTCTGGAACAGTCCGAGGAGCGCTGCAGGACCCGGCAGCTCGGCTGCGCGGGATCTCAGGCTCGGATGCTTCCCTCAGGAACGGCGCTCACCTCAACCCAGACCCGGGTCGATGAGGTGGCTCCCCGCCCGTCGCCCGCCCTTCGAGGAGGTCCCATGACCGTCGCCACCACCGATTTCATAGTCGCCGATCTCTCCCTGGCCCCCTGGGGCCGCCGGGAGATCGCCATCGCCGAGGGCGAGATGCCCGCCCTCATGGCCATCCGTGAGCAGTACTCGGTGCAGCAACCCCTCAAGGGCGCCCGCATCGCCGGTTCCCTGCACATGACCATCCAGACCGCCGTGCTCATCGAGACCCTGAAGGCCCTAGGCGCCGACGTGCGCTGGGCCAGCTGCAACATCTTCAGCACCCAGGACCACGCCGCCGCCGCCATCGCCGCGGGCGGCACGCCGGTCTTCGCCATCAAGGGCGAGACCCTGCCGGCCTACTGGGATTACACGCACCGCATCTTCGACTTCGAGGGCGGCGCCAACATGATCCTGGACGATGGCGGCGACGCCACCCTGCTGCTGCACCTGGGCGCTCGGGCCGAGCTGGACGCCAGCGTCCTCGACCACCCGGACAGCGAGGAGGCCACGGTGCTCTTCGCCGCCATCCGCAGGCGCATCGCCGAGAAGCCGGGGTGGTACTCCGCCCAGCTGGCCAAGGTCCTGGGCGTCACCGAGGAGACCACCACCGGCGTGCACCGGCTGTACGAGATGGCGAAGAAGGGCGAGCTGCGCTTCCCCGCCATCAACGTCAACGACAGCGTCACCAAGAGCAAGTTCGACAACCTCTACGGCTGCCGCGAGTCGCTGGTGGACGCCATCAAGCGCGCCACCGACGTGATGGTCGCCGGCAAGATCGCCGTGGTCTGCGGCTATGGCGACGTGGGCAAGGGCAGCGCCCAGGCCCTGCGTGCCCTGAGCGCCCAAGTGTGGGTCACGGAGATCGATCCCATCTGCGCCCTGCAAGCGGCCATGGAGGGCTACCGCGTGGTCACCATGGACGAGGCCTGCAGCCAGGCAGACATCTTCGTCACCTGCACCGGCAACCTGCGCGTCATCACCCACGACCACATGAAGCGGATGAAGCATAACGCCATCGTGTGCAACATCGGCCACTTCGACAGCGAGATCGACGTCGCCAGTCTGGAGAAATATACCTGGGAGGAGATCAAGCCCCAGGTGGACCACGTCATCTTCCCTGATGGCCACCGCATCATCCTGCTGGCCAAGGGCCGCCTAGTGAACCTGGGCTGCGGCACGGGCCATCCCAGCTACGTGATGTCCTCCTCCTTCGCCAACCAGACCCTGGCCCAGATCGAGCTGTGGACGAAGAAGGGCGACTACCCGGTCGGCGTCTACACCCTGCCCAAGCACCTGGACGAGCAGGTGGCACGGCTCCAGTTGCAGACCCTGAACGCGAAGCTCACCACCCTTCGTCCCGATCAGGCCAATTACATCGGCGTGCCGCTGGAAGGGCCCTACAAGACCGACCACTACCGGTACTAGGCCCCTCTCGCTGAACGAGCTAGCCCGAACGGCGCCGAGAGGCGCCGTGCTTGTTTATTGGTGATCTCCTGATCAGGATGATCGGATCAAAGGGGGTATGCATGCGGACCTGGCTGCTGGGCATCCTCTTGGTCATCGGCGGGCTGGTCCTGGTCCTCGGGCTCTGGCTGCTGGGCTACCACCTCAGCGGGAAGTGGGCCTTTCAGCGCTGGCAGGCCCAGCGCATCGCCACGGGCGACCGCTTCGGCTGGAAGGAGCTCGCGCCGTCGCCGGTGCCCGCAGAGCAGAATTTCGCCGAGGCCCCACTGGTCAAAGGAGCCATGGGTCGGGGCCCGGCCGATGCCCGGTTTGCCGCGCTCTCCCTGCCCAGCGGGGCCCTGAACCACCTCGGTAACTGGATGGAGGGTCGGCCGGATGATCTGGACGCTGTGGGTCGGGCCTTTGGAACGGCAGACCTCCAGACCGTGTTCAAGCCCATGGAGCCGATCTTCCGCGACCTGGATCAGGCGACCCTTCGGAGCGGTTGCCGCATTCCCATGGAGTACGAGGACGGCGGCATCCCCGCGCTCCTGGGCTTCCGTGCGGCCATGCGCACCCTGCGGGTGCGGGCCAACGCCCACCTGCGCGCGGGTCGCACCGACCTGGCCCTGGCGGACCTGGAGACCGGGCTGCGCCTGGCCGAGCACTTGAAGGCCGAACCCCACCTGATCAGCGCCCTCCTGCGGGTGGCCGTCCTGAACATCACCCTGCAGGTGGCCTGGGAGGGGCTGGAGGACCGCCGCTGGACCGCAGCGCACTTGTCCCGGTTGCAGGCGGACCTGGCCCGCATCGACCTGCTGCCCAGCCTGAAGCTGGCCTGGCAGGCTGAGCGCGAGTTCGGCATCACGGCGCTCACGGCTCTGGCCGAGAACCGGTCGACGCCTACCTTCGAGATCGAGGGTCGGAGCGCCAAGGTCTGGCCAGGCCCCCTCGGACGCGGCTGGGTCTACCGCAACCTGCTGGCGTACTGCCGCTTCATGACGACGCTGGTGGAGGCCCAGGACCCACAGGCCCACCGCGTCCACCCCGACTGGATCATCAACGGCAAAGCCTGGGAACAGTCCCTCCGGTACCGATACGACCTTAGGCTCGCCCGGCTCGGCGTCCCCGCGCTCTTGGGCCAGGTCCAGCGGTTCGCCCGGACCCAGGCCCTCATCGAGGAGGGCGTGGTGGTCTGCGCCCTCGAGCGGCACCGCCTGGAGAAGGGGCAGTACCCCGAGCGTCTGGACGCCCTGGTCCCGGCCTACCTCCAGGCCCTGCCCCACGACCTGGTGACGGGGGGGCCCCTGCAATACGCCCGCAAGGGCGAGGGCTTCACGCTGTACCAGGTGGGATGGAACGGGCAGGACAACGACGGGACGGTGGCCTGGACAGGTGAGGGTAAGGACCGCAAGGTCGACCCCGACCGGGGCGACTGGGTCTGGCCCCACGCCAGCCACTGAGGGGCCGGGGCCCTGGTTATGATCGTGATTTCGAAGGAGCCCCACCGTGGCCGATGACAAGAAGGAACCCTGGCTGAACCTGCTGGCCCTCACCACGGTGATCCTGGCGGTGTGCGCGACGCTGGCAACCTTCAAGGGCGGCGGCTACTCCACCAAGACCGTGCTGAACCAGGCCATGGCCTCGGACCAGTGGGCCTACTTCCAGGCCAAGGGCATCAAGGGGAACCTCTACGAGGTGGAGGCCATGCGCCTCAAGCGGGAACAGGAACTGGCGCCCAGGACCTCGCTGCCGCTGCTGGAGAAGAGCCTGGCCGATGTGGAGAAGAAGGTCGCCAATTACGACGGGGAGAAGGCCGAGATCTTCAAGAAGGCGACGGCCTTCGAGGAGGCCAAGGCCGACGCCCAGAGGCACGGCGCCCCCTTCGGGCTGGCGGTGATCTACCTGCAGATCGGCATCCTGCTCTCGTCCATCGCGGCCCTGCTGAAACAGAAGCCGGTCTACTGGGCGGGCCTCGCCGTGGGCCTCGTCGGCATCGTCTACTTCGCCGACGGGTTCTTCCTCTTCTTCCCCGTCTGATGTGGCGGCTGACGGTCGCGGCGGTCATCGAGCGCGAGGGCCGGTTCCTGTTCGTGGAGGAACCGGACAAGGTGACGGGCCTGCCGGTGATCAACCAGCCCGCGGGCCATGTGGAACCCGGCGAGTCCCCGCTCGACGCCGTACACCGCGAGGTGCACGAGGAGACCGGCCTCGCCTTCACAGCGGTGGCCATCGTGGGTCTCTACCCCCTGAAGGCGGCCAACGGGAGCGACTACTTCCGCATCTGCTACACGGGCACCGTGCCCGATGGTGTCGAGGCCGTGCCGGAAGACGCAGACATCCTCTGCTGCCACTGGCTCAGCCGGGAGGAACTGGCCCTGGCCCCGCTGCGCTCCGGGTGGGTGCTGCGCTGCCTGGACGATGTCCTGGCGGGAAAGCGCTTCCCGCTGGATCTCGTGGCCGACATCCGGGTGGAGCGGTAGGGGTTATTTCCTGCGGAACCACACCGCCGCGATCACCGAGGTGAAAAAGCCCGTCAGCACCGTGCCGATGGCGCCGGCCATGGCGCTGGCCCGGGGCGTCTGCATGGGGGCCTGGGCCTTCACGGCCGCCTCGATCTGCTCGGGGCTCAGGCCCTGCTTCGCCATCACCTGGCGGCCGAGGGCCTCCAGCTCATGGAAGTACTTCGGGAAGACCAGGGTGGTGAAGAGGATGCTGGCCGCGAAGATGATCAGCGAGCCCAGCAGGGAGATGCTCACGCCGGTCCAGACCTGCCGCCCATAGCCCAAGTCCCGCCCTGACTCGCGCAGCGCCCAGACCAGCAGGCCGATCTGATAGGGGATCACCAGCCAGAAGAGGTAGAGCAGGGAGGGGCTTTTGTACCAGCCGGTGAAGCCCATGACGAAGGTCCAGGTGGCCACGCCGAGACCGAGGAGGACGCCGTAGCGCAGGGTGGGGTGCATGGGGCCTCCAGGGCTCAGAAGATGTAGCTGCCGCCGTTGACAGGCAGGGTGACGCCGGTGACGAAGCCCGATTGGACTAGGCCGGTGACGGCCTCGGCCACATCGGCGGCCAGGCCATTGCGACGCAGGGGCGTGTGGGCCGCCGCCGCGTCTTTATGCTTCTCGGGGAGCTGGGCGGTGGCATCTGTCAGGGTGAGGCCCGGGGCCACGGCATTCACCCGGATGCCCATGGGCCCCAGCTCGCAGGCCAGGGCCCGCACGAAGCCCTCCAGGCCGGCCTTGGCGACGCTGTGGGCGCAGAACCCCCAGCCCGGGTTGCGGGCCAGGCCGCTGGTGATGGCCACGATGGTGCCGCCCTTTCGTTCCAGCATCTGGGGCACCACGGCCCGGCAGCCGTGGAAGGCCGCGCCAAGCTCGCCCAGCAGCTTCGCCTCGAAGGACTCCCAGGGGTAGTCCAGGAATCCGGTCATGGGGAAGGAGATGGAGGCATTCAGCACGAGGATGCTGATGGGGCCCAGCTCGGCCTTCACGGTGGCGGCCATGGCCTCCAGCTGGTGCGGGTCCCGGGCATCGGCCTTCACGGCCAGGGCCGTTCCCCCGGCGGCGCGGATGGCCTGCACCACGGCCTGGGCCGCGGCCTCGGAGCCGAAGTAGTTCACGGCCACCGCAGCCCCCTGGGCCGCCAGGGAGAGGGCGATGGCGGCGCCGATGCCGCGACTGGCTCCGGTGACGAGTGCGACCTGACCCTCGAGCGACATGGAACCTCCAGGATGAGCGGGTGCTGATCCGTCGAGGTTAGCCCATCAGGTCGGCGATGCCCATGCCACCGGTGGCGCCGGCCTCGCCTGTGAGGGCGCGGCGCAGGTACCCTGCCTGGCCCAGGTGGAAGGCCAGGTGCGTGGACAGGTGCAGCAGGAACCGTCGCGCAGGGGGCTGGTGGCCCATCACGGCCAGGGGATAGGGCTCGGCCAGGGCGGCTTCCGTCAGGCCTTGCAGGCCCACCTCCACCTCGCGGACCGCTGCCTTCAGCATGGCGGTCACCTCTGCGCGGCCGCCCTCGCGCTGAGCGAACTCCCGGTCGCGGTCGCGCACGTAGCCCGTGGCGCCCAACACCGCACCCACGAAGTGACGCAGGTTCCCCGCCACGTGCAGGGCCAGGTTGCCGGCGCTGTTGCGGACGCCCGGCAGCGTGCGCCAGAGCGTCGCGTCATCGGGGAAGGCCTCCACCTCGCGGATGAAGCAGCCAAGGTCGCGGCGCAGGAGGATGAGGAGGTCGGCGGCGAGGGGCGTCATGGCGATCATCCTAGACCCGGTTGTGGGATCCTGGCGTCATGGACCTCCAAGCCCTCCTCGACGACCTGGCCCGCGAAGCCGCGCCCTTTGCGGCGCAGGGGAAGGTGGCGGACTACATCCCGGCCCTGGCGGCGGTGGACCCGGCGCGCTTCGGCATCGCCCTGGGCACCGTGGACGGTCAGCTGCTGGGGAGCGGTGACTGGCGGGTGCCCTTCTCCATCCAGAGCGTGTCCAAGGCCTTCTCCCTGGCCCTGGTGCTGGCCCGGGATGGCGAGGCCCTGTGGCGGCGCGTGGGCCGCGAGCCCTCGGGCAACCCCTTCAACTCGCTGGTGCAGCTGGAGTACGAGAAGGGCATTCCGCGCAATCCCTTCATCAACGCCGGGGCCCTCATCCTCATCGACCGACTGCTCTCGCTCACGGGCGACTCCCTGGGCACCCTGCGGGACTTCCTCCGCGCCGAGAGCGGCAATGCGGCCCTGGACATCGACGCGGAAGTCGCCGCCTCCGAGGCGGGCCACGGCCACCGCAACGCCGCGCTGGCGCACTTCATGGCCAGCTGCGGGAATCTGGAGAATCCGGTGGAGTCGGTGCTCCACCACTACTTCCGCCAGTGCGCCCTCACCATGAGCTGCGCGGACCTGGCCAAGGCGGGGCTCTTCCTGGCCAACCATGGCCTGCGCGCCGATGGTTCACGCCTGCTCAGCCGCAGCGAGGCCAAGCGCATCAACGCGATCATGCTCACCTGCGGCACCTACGACGCCGCCGGCGACTTCGCCTACCGCGTGGGTCTGCCGGGCAAGAGCGGCGTGGGCGGCGGCATCCTGGCGGTGCTGCCCGAGCGCGGCGTGCTCTGCGTGTGGAGCCCGGCGCTGGACGCCCACGGCAACAGCGTGGCGGGAGTCGAAGCCCTGGACCGCTTCACCACCCGGACCGGCTGGTCGGTGTTCTAGCGCCGGGCCAGCAGGGCCAGGCCCCCCAGCACCAGCGCCATGCCCAGCCCCTTCACGGGCGAGAAGGACTCCCGGAAGGCGCCCACCGCGATGGGCACGAGGATTAGGGCCGCGGCGCCGTTCACGACCACGGCGGACCACTGCAGGGAGCCGCCCCAGCGGTAGGCCAGGAGGAAGCCCACCTCGATGAGCAGCACGCCCACACCCAGCACCAGGGCCGCGCGCAGGCTGGAGCCCGTGGCCAGGCCCGCGAAGGCTTCGCGCCAGATGCCCGCGCTGCCGGTGGGCTGGACCCAGGGCAGGGCCAGGGCGGCGAGGGCGAAGGCCACGGCATAGGCCCCCATGAGCAGGGCCAGGGGCTGGACGCTGGGGGGCACCAGCTTCTGGCCGGTGTGGTAGATGACAGAACCCAGGATGGCCAGGGCGAAGGCGAACAGGAGGGGCTTCATGGGACCTCGCTCAGGGGGCGGCCGGGAAGGGGCGCCGGGATTCGGCGCCGAGGAAGGACCAGGCCACGAAGCGGCTCTGCTTCTGACCCTGGGCCATGGCCACGGTGCGGATGTCCCGGGCCTCCACCTGGCGCAGCAGGCGGTGCAGGCTGGGCAGGGCGGCCGAGCTGGACACCAGGGTGGTGAACCAGCCCACCTGCGGGCCCAGCGCCACGCTCTCCTCGATCATGCGGCGGATGAAGCCTGCCTCGCCGCCCTCACACCACAGCTCTGCGCCCTGGCCGCCGAAGTTCCGCGC
>NZ_JBATQW010000011.1:0-86009 GCF_049292215.1 Geothrix sp.
GCTCTGGCTGGCGGAGACCCCTTCCCGGGCCTGGGCGCGGGCGGGACGGGACCCCCGACGCCCCCTGGCCCAGGATCCGGCCGCCTTCATGGCCCGCTGGCGAAGCCGAATGCCCGCCTGGTCCCAAGAGGACATGCTCCTCGCCTTTGGTCACAGTTCGCGGGACCTCGCGTCAGCCTTGCTAGACTGAGATGCCTCCCCTGGACATCCCTTGGACCTGATCCTCTCCGATCTGCATTCGAACCTGCACGCCCTGCGCGCCGTGCTGAGGTTCGCCCGGCGGCGGGCCATCCACCGCTTCGTCCTGCTGGGCGACCTGGTGGGCTACGGGGCCCACCCCAATCAGCTCCTCGACAAAGTGAAGGAGTGGCGGCCCCGGTACATGGTGCGCGGCAACCATGACAAGGTCTGCGCAGGCCTGGAACCGGACGGCTCGTTCAGCCTGCCCGCCAAGCAGGCGGCGGACTGGACCCGGGACCGGCTCCGCCAGGACAACTGGCGCTTCCTGGCCGACCTGCCCGTGGGGCCCCTCTGGGTGGGTGAGGACTACCAGATCTCGCATGGCTCCCCCGTGGACGAGGACGCCTACCTCCTCCACATGCGGGAGATCAGCCAGGCCTTCGACGCCTTCCAGGGCCAGCTCTGCTTCTTCGGCCACACCCACCTGCCCGGCTGTTTCGAGCTGGATGAGACCCGGGGACAGCTCAACTGGATCTGCCTCCAGCCTGGCGAGTGGTTCCAACTGCAGCCGCACTGCCGCTATCTCGTGAACCCTGGGTCCGTGGGCCAGCCCCGGGACCGGGACCCCCGAGTCTCCTTCATGACCTACAACCCCAAGCGCCACTGCCTGAGGCTGCACCGCCTCGACTACGACGTGAAAGGGGCAGCCAAGGCCATCCTGGCCGCGGGGCTGCACCGCAACCTGGCGGACCGGCTGGGCCAAGGCATTTGAAAGGCAGGACCCCATGGGCCACGCATCGCTTCTGTCCCCACCTGTCCTGGAGCAGTTCCTCCACCAGGCACGCCTGACCAAGGCCGTGGCGAGTCTGCGGATCCAGGACGCCAACTCCCGACTGCTCGGAGACCTGCGGATCCATCGCTTCATCGCCGGCTCGGCCCTGGAACTGGTCGGCCTCCACGCCCGCGATTCGGTTCCCGCCGATGGCACTGCCGTGACCCTGACCTTGCTGCTGGGCGAAGAGGTGCTCACGCTCGAATCGTTCCTGCTGAGCCCGGCCCACGATGATTCCGGCGCCACGCTGCTGCGGCTCGACTGGCCACACGAATCGGCGCGCCTCCACCACCGCCGGGATGTCCGGGTGGCGGGGCCCAACCAGACACCCCTCAAGGTCCGAGTCAGCCTGGGTGGACGGCAGCTGGAGGCCCTGCTGGTCAACCTCACGGAAACCGGCGTGGGACTCGCACTGCACGAGCCCCTGATGGTGGACCTGCACGCCCGGGTGGACATCGACGCCGAACTGCCGGACGGCGCCGTCCTGCGCTGTCCCGGCGAAGTCCTGCACCTCACCTACCTCGAGGGCCAGGACTACCCGACGCGGCTGGGCGTGGTGCTCCACCCGGAACCGGACACGGATCTCGAACCCATCCACCGGTTCATCCAGGCCCGGCGGACCGACCGCTCCCAGAGCTTCAGACAGTCCTGAAGCAGCGGAAGGTCCTGGCAACGCCGGGTTCCCGGGTGGATGGCTACTTCACGAACACCATGTCTCCAGCCTGGGAGAGGTAGAATTTTTCACCCCGGCTGTTCTGCTGGAGGACATGGCCCTGTGCATCCACGCCGAGCACGGAGACCTTGCTCTCGCCCTTGATGCCGTCGAATTTGATGAAGGTGGTGGACCTGGCCCCAGTCATGGATACGCGGCCCTCGGTCACCTTGATGTAGCCCAGGGACTCGGGGCTCATCCACTTCAGGTCACCGGTGTTCGGCTCCACCTGGAAGTACTCCCCCTGCGGGGTCTTGAACACCGGGCTGCCGTTCATCATGCCGGCCACGGCGAGGCTGGCGTGCCACTTGATGAAGCTGTTGGCGAACTTGATGTGGGTGTCCGTGCTGCGGCCGGCTGCGGCCGGGCTACCAGGCATGGGGGCGGCCGCAGGCGGGGCGGGCATTTTGGAAGCCGGAGCGGCGGCCTTGGGAGCCTGGGCGGATGCGCCCGTGGCAAGGAGCATCCCGGCCGAGAACAGGGTGGCTGTGCTTCGTTTGCGCGTCATGGCGCCTCCTGGAGAGGGGTAAACCGCATCATGGCTGCGGCTGGAAGGGTGGTGTCTGACCCCCGAGGGGGGTCTTGGTGCGCCGGACGGGAAGTGCCACCAGGGTTCGCCGGCAGGTCCTGGCCCCGCAATGGCAGGGGTACAACTCGCGGCACAGGGCGGCTGAGAGCCGATGGCCATTGGGTGACTGCAACTGATAGTCAAAGGTCAGCTCGGCCCCGGCGGCGATGTCCTCCAGGGCGTAGAGGTAGGGCACGCCGCCAAAGATGAGCACTTCGCAGTTGGGGGCGCAGCTGTGGTTCAGGAACCGGGCCTCGTTGCCTTCCAGGGCCCCGTCGATGGCGAACTCATCATCCACGTTCAGCACGTAGGTGAGCTTCCGCTCGCCCCGCTCTGCCGCCGCCAGCAGGTCGGCCTTGCGGCACCTCTGCCCCTTGTACTCGATGATCCTGGTGCCGCGGGCCAGGGCACCCTTGGCGAAGGCCCCGGTACCGTGGATGACCGAGTCCTGGACCCGGACCAGGTCCCGCTCGGGCCAATCGGCAGTCTGGATGGGAGAGGGCTGACCGGGGTTCATGGGAACCCATCATGCCCCTTTAGGCCTGCATGGGGATAAGAAATTTAAGACATTCTTTAACTATTTGGTATCTTTACCCGACGCATCCCACTCAGCGCCGGCGCAGGCTCACCGCCGCGCCGCCCGCACCCAGGAGCAGCATGATCACGGCCTGGACCATGGTCTTGTAGGAGATCTCGGCCCCGCCAAAGAGCGCTGACCGGACGAAGAGCAGGCCCGCCACGAGCAGCAGCGTGTAGATGCCGAGCATGATCTTCCGGGCCTTCTCGTTGGTCGCCGGGGTGTCTTCCGCGAAGACCCGGTCGTAGAAGATGAGCCCGATGGCGGCCACCACGTTCAGCACGACGAAGAGCAGCCAGAAGGTACGGGCGGCTGCCGCCGCGCCAGGCTGGCCCACCAGGGGCTTCAGCATGGAGCCGTAGAGCATGCCACCCAGGCTGGAGCCAATGAGGCTGCCGATAACACCGTAGAGGAAGGCATAGCCCATGTAGACGGCCTTCTTATCGGCCGGGGCGACCAGGCCCACGTAGCTGTAGTACTTCGGGTGGGCGGTCATCTCACCGATGGAGAAGACCGAGATGCCCAGGATGAAGATCCACACGTTGGTGGACGCGGCGAGGCACAGGAAGCCCAGGGTGCCGATGACGATGCCCGACACCATGGTCGGCAGGGGGCGGATGTTCTTGACGATGCGGCTCACGATGACCTGCAGCAGGATGATCGTCCCGCCGTTGACCACGGTGACGTGCTCCGCGTCGAACTTGAGCGGGATGCCAATGGAGGCGAAGAACCGGTTCACCGGGGTGGCGTCCACGAAATCCCGGAGGTACCACAGCACCGACCCGAAGTTCTGGAAGTAGAGGATCCAGAAGCCGGAGTAGACCACGATCATCAGCATGAAGCGCGCGTCCCCCAGCACCATGGCCGCACTGTGGGCCACTTCACGCAGGCTCTTGGTATTCTCGGGCTTCGGCGGATCCTTGAAGAGGAACACCGTCGGCACCAGCATGGCGGCGCAGTAGAGGGCCGAGGCGATGAACACGTAGCGCCAGGAGAAGCCCTTCAGCACGCTCACCACGAGGGGCGCCAGGAAGGCCCCGATGTTGATCATCCAGTAGTAGATGCCGAAGCCGAACCCCGAGTTTTCCTCGGTGGTGGTGCGGGCAAGGGTTCCCGAGATGATGGGCTTGAACAGGCCTGCGCCCGTGGCCATCAGCAGGAGGGCGGCGAAGACCGCGCCGTAGGCCGTGACGTTGCCCGCGATGAAGTAGCCCGCCGACAGGATGGAGAACGAGAACAGCAGCATCCGGCGGTAGCCATAGCGGTCCGCCAGGGCGCCGCCTGCGATGGGGATGACGTAGGTGAAGGCGTAGATGAGGCTCTGGAGGAAGCCCACGGACTGTTCCGTGAAGCCCAGGCCGCCTTCGGAGACCTTGTTGGTGAGGTAGACCGCGAGCACCGAGTTGAGGCCGTAGTAGGCGGCCCGCTCAAAGAGCTCCATGACGTTGGCCAGCCAGAAGACAGGCGGGAAGGTGCGGAGGATTCCGGAGGGGCGTGGTGTCGACATCCGCCGATTATACGGAACAGACCGGTCCTCCATGGCCTGGAGTTCGCCGCGAGGCCCCGGCTGCCTGGTCCTGGACAGCGGGTCGGTTTCGGCTGGAGGCATCTCGGCGGGGCCCGTGGCATCGTGGAGGGAGCGCCACGGGTGCCCACCGCCACCCCAGCCACGAGATTCCGGCCCATGACCATCACCCCGACCCCACCTTCGATCCTCGTCGACCTCGCCATGGTCCTGGGTGTGGCCGCCATCACCACGGTGGCGTGCCAGCGGCTGCGGCTCCCGGTGGTGGTGGGCTACTTGCTGGCGGGCCTCATCATCGGTCCCCACGTGCCAGTGCCGCTGGTGGCCGATCAGGGGAACGTCCACACCCTTTCGGAACTGGGCGTCATCCTCCTGATGTTCTCCCTGGGGCTGGAGTTCAGCCTCAAGAAGCTGCTGCGGACGGGACCGTCGGCGGCCCTGGTGGCCCTCATTCAGGGCGGCTTCATGGCCTGGTCCGGCTACCTCGCAGGCCGCTTCTTGGGCTGGAGCAGCCTGGAAAGCGTCTTCGCCGGGGCGGCTCTGGCCATCAGTTCCACGATGATCATCGCGCGGGTCTTCGCCACCTTGAAGACCACCGGGCCCTTGGCGGAGCTGGTGCTATCCACCTTGATCGTGCAGGACCTCCTGGCCATCCTCCTGCTCGCACTGCTCACCGCCGTGGGTTCCGGAGCGGGGCTCAGCCTCCCCGCCCTCCTGCTGACCATCGGCCGTCTGGCGGGTTTCCTGGTGGTGGTGCTGGCCCTGGGCCGCTGGATCCTCCCGCCCTTCGTCCGATGGGTGGCGGATGCGGGCAACGCCGAGACCCTCCTGGTCACGGTGGTTGGACTCTGCTTCACCTTCTCCCTGTTGGCGGCCAAGGCGGGCTATTCCGTGGCCCTGGGCGCCTTTCTGGCGGGCATGGTGGTAGCCGAATCCGGCCGCGAGCGGGTGGTCGAGCACCTAGTCCATCCCCTCAGGGACATGTTCGTGGCGGTCTTCTTCGTGTCCATCGGCATGCAGATCGACCCGGCCCAGCTGCTGCCCAACTGGCGGGCCCTGCTGCTCTTCGGCGCCCTGGTGCTCATCGGAAAGATCGTTTCCGGGGCGCTGGGCGGCCTCCTGGGCGGCAACAGCCTGAGGAACTCGATCCGCGCCGGGGCCGGGCTGGCCCAGATCGGGGAGTTCAGCTTCATCATCGCCGCCCTGGGCCAGCAACTCGGAGTGGTGGGCCCCGCCCTCTTCCCGGTCCTGGTGGCCACCTGCGCCTGGACCACCCTCACGACTCCCCTGCTCATCCGTAACTCGGAGCACCTGGCGGACCGCATCGAACAGCGCCTGCCCCGGGTCCTGCGGCATTTCCTCACCCACCATCGGGTGGCCATGGGACACCTTCGGGCCATGCCCCTGCGTAAGGCAGACTGGAGCCACCTCCGCCGTCCCTTCACCCTGCTCCTCCTGGATGGCCTGGCCATCACCCTGCTGGTCGCCCTAGGCGCCCTCATCCAGCGCACCGCCATCCCGGCCCTCGAGGCCCGGGGTCTGCCCCATCGCCTCGCGGCGCTACTGGTCTGGACCGGCATCCTGGGTCTCATCCTGCGGCTGTCGACGGGCCTCCTGGGCCAGGTGCGCCGCATCGCCCACAGCCTCGCGGCCCGGGCCCTTCAAGCCTCGGGCGACACCACCGAAGGCGTGGAAGACGCCACCCGGCTCTGCCTGGAGGCGGCCCTGGGCGCCATGGTCGCCCTCCCCATGGCCGCTCTCCTGCAGCCCCTGCTCCCACCTGGGCTCGTCCCAGCCCTGGTCCTGGCGGCCCTGGCCGGTGGCGGAATCCTGCTCTGGCGGCGCCTCCGGGCGCTGCGCCTGGGCTGACCGGCCACGGCCTGCGAAGGCCCACGGCTTGCTGGCTCCAGCGATCGCGGGTGCAATGGAACCAGCAAGGAGTTCCATGAAGGCCATTTCCCTCCGCGTGGATGTCGACACCCTGGAAGGCTCGCTCACGGGCATTCCCACCCTGCTGCGCCTGCTGGACAAGCACCAGATGCGCGCCAGCTTCTACTTCAGCTTCGGTCCCGACAACAGCGGCAAGGCCATCCGCCGCATCTTCCGCAAGGGTTTCCTGGCCAAGATGCGCCGCACCAACGCCACGAAGCTCTACGGTTTCAAGACGATGATGTACGGCGTCCTGATCCCGGCGCCCATCATCTGGAAGCGCGCGGCCGCCCAGATGCAGGCGGCCAAGGGGGCCGGCCATGAGGTGGGCATCCACGCCTGGGACCACGTGCAGTACCACGACCTGCTGGACCGGAAGTCCCGAAAGTGGCTGGCCGACTGGTACGCGAATGCCCACGAGGCCTTTGGCACGGTGTTCGGCGAGAAGCCCCTGGGCGCCGTGAGCCCCGCCTGGCGCTGCAACGACACGACGCTGGAGTTGCAGGAGGCCTACGACCTGGCCTACGCCGGGGACTGCCGTGGGGTTGCCCCCTTCTATCCCATCGTGAAGGGGAAGGCGCTGAGGACACTCCAGATCCCCACCACCCTGCCCACCCTGGACGAGTTGCTCGGCCTGGATGGCCGCACACCCGACCAGGTGAACCGCGAGGTCTGGGACCTGGTGCGCGAGAATGCCCTGAACGTCTACGCCCTGCATACCGAGGTCGAGGGCGGCGCCCTCGTCGAGACCTTCGACGCCTTCCTGGGCGGGCTCAACGAGCGGAGCGTGGTGGCCCGCACCCACGCCGAATGGCTGCCGGAGCTGCTGGCTGCCGGTCCACCGGCCAAGGAGATCACCCGCAGGGAGATCCCCGGCCGGGCCGGCTGGGTGAGCTGGGAGGGCTGATGCAAAGGCGTGTCGCCACCGAGATCTCAGAGTAGGAAACTGAATTCAGCCACCGATAAACTCCGATGAAATGCTGATGAAGATGAAGACAGCTACAGCCCCATGGGTCGGCCAGTTGTGGCTTGTGTCAGTGCCCTTCTTTATATCGGTGTTGATCGGTGGTTCCCATGTCGTTGAGCGTTGGAATGGGTCTTGCAATTTCGGCCCTGGCCCAACCCAGCCATTCCACTCGACCATGGTTTCCGTCCGGGATTCTCAGCTCCGGAGAGAAAGGGCTGACGACCCAGAACCTTCGTCCCACTTCCCCATAGCCCCTTGCATTACGCTCAAGGCGAACCCTTTCAGGAGGCTGCCATGCGTCGATCCCCCTGCTCGCTCCTTTGTGCCGGCCTCCTGGCGGGCTCCCTGCCACTCCTGGCTCAGGAATCTCGGGACGAAGGCCGACTGAAGAAGGTGGAAAAGCAGGTGGATGGACTCCGCTGGAGCCAGGATGCCCTGCGGAAGGCTACCGACGACCAACTCTGGTTCCTACGGCTCTCGGACGTGGCCGTGGTGGACAAGGTCACCTTCACGGGCCCTGCCAATCCCCGCGCTGAGGAGAGCTACGGGATCAAGAACGAGCGCCACCCGCTCAAGATCCAGCAGTATGTCTTCGTGCCCCGCAAAGCCGAGAAGGGCCGAAAGCTGCCCCTCATCGTGCTGCCTCACGGCGGCGTCCATGCCGACTTCACCACCTACCACGCCCACATCGTCCGCGAGATGGTGGAGTGCGGCTTCGTCGTGGTGGCGCCGGACTACCGGGGTTCCACGGGCTACGGCAAGGGGTTCTACGAGGCCATCGACTACGGCGGCCTAGAGGTGGATGATGTGGTGGCAGGCCGCGACTGGGCCGTGGAGCACCTCCCCGTCGATCCCAAGCGCTGCGCCATGGTGGGCTGGAGCCACGGCGGTCTCATCGCCCTCATGGCCGTATTCGACCACCCGGAGAAGTTCGCCGCCTGCTATGCCGGCGTGCCCGTCTCCGACCTTCTCATGCGGGTGGGCTATGCCGGCGAGGAATACCGGGACGACGCTGTGGTCCGAACCATGTTCGCAGGCAGGACCCCCAGCGAGGATGTGGACCTGGTCCGCCGCCGGAGCCCAGTCTGGAACGCCCACAAGCTCCGGACGCCGCTCCTCATTCACACCAGCACCAACGACCGGGACGTGAGCGTGGTCGAGGTGGAAGCGCTCCTCACCGCCCTCAAGGCCGCAGGCAAGACCTTCGAGCACAAGATCTACCAGGACGCCCCCGGCGGCCACAGCTTCAATCGCATCGACACCACCCTTGCCCAGGAGTCCCGGAAGGAAATCTACGCGTTCCTGGAGAAGCACCTGAAGTAGTTCCATACGAAAATCGCGGCCCTGAAGGGCCGCGATTTTCGCAAAGTAGTACCGCTACGCGTGCTGCTTGAGCTTGTCCTTCCCACCGAACCACTGATCCCAGTACACCACCACCGGGGCGGCGATGTAGATGGACGAGTAGGTGCCGGTGATGACGCCGATCACCAGAGGGAACGCGAGGTCCCGCAGCGCCGGACCGCCGAACAGCCAGAGGCAGACGGAGACGAAGAGCACGGACAGCGAGGTGAGGATCGTCCGGCCCAGGGTCTGATTGATGGAGTCGTTCACCAGCTTGGTGATGGAGACGCGTCGGTAGTCCTGGCGGTGGCTGTTCTCGCGGATCCGGTCGAATACCACGATGGTATCGGCCATGGAGTAGCCCATCAGCGTGAGGAAGCTAGCTACCACGGGCACGTTGAATTCGTAGCCGAAGGCCGCGAAGAGTCCCAGCGCCATGAGCAGATCGTGGATGAGGGCCACGATGCCGCCCACCGCGAAGCTCGCGGTGAAGCGGAAGATCACATAGACCAGGATGGCCAGCATGGCGAGGCCCACGGCGGTGAGGGTCTTGCTCGTCCATTCACCGGAGATGCTGGGGGAGAAGCTTTCGTTCTTGCGGATGCCCACCGCACCGAGCCGGTAGGTGGTCTGCACCGTGTCCTTGACGGCCTGGGGCAGGTCCTGGGGCAGCTCGCTGAAGCTGTGGTAAAGACCGGAAGTCAGACGGTCCCGACCAGCAATGATTCTTTCCGCCAGGGGCACGTAGGTCGTGGTGAGAATCGACTCGTCGTTGGCGACTCGGAGGGGGTTCACCCTGGCCAGGGAATCAGCCAGGGTCTTCGAGCCTTCGAGGTTCAGGGCCGGCAGAGTACTGCCGACGGCCTCGGGGTCCAGCTGCTTGAAGATGACACGCAGGGCATTGGCCTGGATGGTGCTGTCCTTCTGGTCCCCATCCTTCTTGGCCTTGACCTTGACGGCAAAGTCGCGGACGGACTTGTCCGAGTTCTCATAGGCCACCACGGTGGTGTCGGTGAAGCCGTTCTTCGCCAGGGCGGCCCGTATGGTCTCAGGCTCCATGGCGCCGCGGAAGCGCACGGTCATGTCGTTACCGCCCACGAACTGCATGCCCAAGTGGATGCGGTTGTTGTTCGTGAGATTCCAGGGGCGCACGAAGAAGAAGCAGAGCACGATGATGCCCCAGCTAATGGCCAACGCCGTGCCCTTGTACTTCATGAAGTCGAAGGTGGAACCCTTGAACATCGTGTGGACGCCAATGGACAGGGTCTTGGTGCCGGGGTGCTGCTCGAGGATCCAGTCGTAGATGAAGCGGCTGATGTAGATGCTGGTGAACAGCGAGGCCACGACGCCAACTGTGAGGGTCACCGCAAATCCCTTCACGGGACCAGTGCCGAAGATGAAGAGCAGGAGGGCTGCAAAGAGCTGGGTCACGTGGCTGTCCACGATGGTCCAGAACACCCGGTCGAAGCCAGCATCGATGGCCCCGGGGACACTCTTGCCCAGCCCCAGTTCCTCCTTGATGCGCTCGAAGATGAGGATGTTGGCGTCCACCGCCATGCCCAGGGTCAGCACAAAGCCCGCAATGCCCGGCAAGGTAAGGGTGGCGCGGAAGGAACCCAGCAGCCCCATCATCACGATGATGTTCACGGTGAGGGCGATGATGGCGTTCATGCCCGACCAGCGGTAGAAGAACACCATGAAGACGATGATGACGAGGAAGCCCACCAGGGCCGAGGTCACGCCTGCCCGGATGGAGTCCTTGCCGAGGCCCGGACCCACCACACCTTCTTCCAGGAACTTCATGGGCGCGCGCAGGGCGCCGCTGCGCAGCTGGCTGGCGAGGTCGTCGGCCTCCTGGGCGGAGAAGCTGCCGCTGATGCGGACCGCGCCGCCTATGATCTTCTCCTTGGCGCTGAGCTCGGTGACGATCTTGTGGTCCAGCACGATGGCGATGAGGCGGTTCTCCTCCGAGGCCGTGCCCGTGAGGCGGGCGAAGTCGTCATCCCCCTTCTTGTTCAGGGTGAAGTTGACCTCGTTGGCCTCGGTCTGGGAATTGGAGGCACGGTGCGAGTCGATGATGTCGGCCCCGTCCACCGCGATGCGGCTTTCCAGCAGGACCCAGCGGCTGATCTTCTCCTCGCCGGGCTTGGCCTTGACGACTGGCTGGCCGCCCCGGCGGGCCTGCCGCTCGCTCTCGATCTCGGGCAGCAGCTCGAATTCCTGGGGGATCTGGCCCTTGAAGAAGGCCAGGGCCTCGTCCTTGCTGGTGAAGTAGATCTGGGGAGCCTTAGCCAGCAGGCGCTGCTCCAGGCGACCGGGGGTGGCCAGCAGTTTCTTGATGCGCTCGCGGTCACCTTCCTCGATCCCGGGAATCTCGACCACGATGCGGTTGCCCTCGGCACCGCTGGCCGTGATCTCCGGCTCGAGGACGTTGGCCGGGTCGATGTCACGGATGCGCTTCTCGATGACCTCAAGGGCCCGCTTGTTGGCATCGTCCTTCAGCTGCTTCTGGTAGGTGTCCTTCTGGGTGAGCCGGAAGTCATTGCCTTCGGAGGCGACCCCGTAGCCGGGAAAGAAGTCCTTCGCGACCTTCTCCACCGTGGCCTTCTGGTCAGCCCCCACGCCCTCCACCTTGAGGGCCGGGCCGTCCACGCGCACCATGGCGCCGGGCAGGCCCTTCTCCCGCAGGCGGGAGACCATCCGGTCCTTGCTGTCGCGCAGATCGGCGGCCAGGGCCTCCTGGCCCTGGACCTCCAGCTCGAAGTGGACGCCGCCGCGAAGGTCGAGACCGAGCTTCACCTTGGAGAGGGGTGTGAAGAAGTATCCGCAGCCGAACAGCACGGCGAGGACGATGGTGAGGCGCCAGAGGCTCCGTTTGGTCACGGGGCGCTCCTTACAGGAAGCGGGACGGCCCAATGATCGGGCATTGGTGCCGGTCCGGAAGAATGGGGAAGATCAGTTCTGCTTGGGTTCCGCTTCGGAGGCCAGGGCTGCGACGGCCGTGCGGCGCGCCTTCACCACGGTGTTGCCGAGCTTGACGTAGAGGTCCTTGTCCTCGACGCGGTCGATGGTGGCGTAGAGGCCGGAGCTGAGCACCACCTCGTCGCCGGCCTTCAGCTTGGCCAGGCGGGCTTCCATCTCCTTGCGGGCCTTGCTCTGGGGTCGGATGAGCAGGAAGTAGAACATCAGGGCCATGCCGCCGATGAACACGAACTGGGTCCAGCCGGGGGCACCGCCGGCAGCGGCTTGTTGCAACAGGGCGAAGGTCATTCAGGGCTCCTCTGTCAACCATCCGGCACGCGTGGACTGGGCGAAGGCCGGAAAGCGGTTTTCCAGCAGGGCCTGCCGCGCGGCGCGGGTGAGCTCCACAGTGTAGCTCAGGTTGTGGATCGTGTTCAGCGTGAAGCCCAGCAGCTCCCCGCAGCGGAGCAGGTGGTGCAGGTAGGCCCGGGAGAAGGTCCGGCAGGTGTAGCAGGGGCAATCCGGGTCGAGGGGCAGGTCCGCCTCCCGGTGCCGGGCGTTCTTGAGGTTCAGCCGGCCCCGGCTGGTGAGGATGCGGCCGTGGCGAGCCTCCCGGCTGGGCAGGACGCAGTCGAAGAGGTCCACCCCGTGCTCGACGCCGAAGAGCAGGTCCTCCGGCGTGCCCACGCCCATGAGGTAGCGGGGCCGATCGGCCGGCAGCTCCGCCACGAACTCGGCCAGCACGGCGTTCATGTCCGGCTTGGGCTCGCCGACGCTGAGGCCACCCACCGCGAAGCCCTGGAAGGGTGTCTTCGCGTCCAGCTCCAGGGCCTCTGCCAGGTGCCGCCGCCGCAGGTCCAGGTGGGTGCCCCCCTGGTTGATGGCAAAGAGGCCCTGGTGTGGCTGCAGCGCCACGGCCCGGCTGCGGGCCAGCCAGCGGGTGGTGCGGGCCATGCTGAGCTCCAGCTTGGTCCGCTCCAGCTGGCCCGGCGGGCACTCGTCCAGGGCCATGCAGATGTCCGATCCCAGGTTGCGCTGGATCTCCAGGCTGCGCTCCGGCGACAGGAACTGCGGACTGCCGTCGATGTGGCTCTGGAAGGTGACGCCCTCCTCCGTCATCTTGCGGAGGGAAGCCAGGGAAAACACCTGGAACCCTCCGGAATCCGTGAGGATGGGTCCTTCCCAGCCCATGAGGCGGTGCAGCCCACCCAGCCTGGCGACCAATTCGTCGCCCGGCCGCAACCCCAGGTGGTAGGTGTTGCCCAGGATGACCTGCGGTCCGATCTCCCGGAGCTGGACCGGCGTGATGCCCTTCACCGTGCCCTGGGTCCCCACGGGCATGAAGGCCGGGGTCAGGACCTCCCCATGCACAGTGCTAAAGCGGCCCGCCCGGGCCGCCGAGACATGGTTTTCCGTTTCGTTCCTGAATGTGAAGTCAGGACTTGTGATTTTTGACATGACGCTTACCTGACTTTCTTAACAAAAATTAACAACCCCACCCTTTTCCCAGCTTAAAGGATGTTGCGGTATCCATGAAAAAACAGTGGAATGCCGTATTCACGAGGGGTTGCGTTCAGTTTCAACGCTTGACCAACCGCCGACCCTTTGCCATCTTAGCCGCTGGGCTTGCCCCAGTTCTTTACCCCAGTCGTCGTGGCCGAATCGGTGTTCCCGCCGTTTCGGCTAGCTATTTTTTCCCCCCTGGATCTTTCAAGGGAGCCGCATGAGCAAAGATCCCCAGAAACCCATTCCCGCCAAGTCGGCCGCTCCCGCGGAGACCCTGGAGGATGCCGTCTACCGGTCCTCCCTCTCTGCCGGGAACGACGCCATCAAGCGGGGCAACCCCATGGTGACGGTCCCCACGACCGTACTCATGTACGGGCTCTTCGCCTTCGTGGGCTTCCAGTTGGCCAAGCAGTCGTCAGTGGTCAAGGAGAAGCTGAAGACCGTGGGCATCGACATCTCCGAGCAGAAGCCGGACGATGCTCCGCCCCCGCCTCCGCCGCCTCCGCCGCCCCCTCCCCCGCCGCCGCCGCCACCGATGGCTGCGACTTCCAAGGCGGATACGACGCCCATCGATCCCCGGCAGGAAGTGGTACCTGAGCAGGCCCCCAAGGAGCTGCCCAAGCAGGATCACTCCCTGGGCGGCGTTCCCGGTGGCGTTCCCGGTGGCGTGCCCGGCGGCGTGATCGGCGGCGTGGTCGGCGGCGTGGTTGGCGGTGTGGTCGGCGGTCAGGGCAAGGTAGTCGACTTCGACTTCAGCCAGATCAAGATCAAGTACCAGCCCCCGGCACCCCCCTACCCCCCCCTGGCCAAGATCGCGAAGATCCAGGGCACGGTGGTCGTGGAGATCGTTGTCGGTCCGGATGGCATCCCCACCTCGGCTTCAGCCAAGGAGGGTCCTCCCCAGCTCCGCCCTTCCGCTGAGGCCTACGCCATGATGTGGAAGTTCGAGCCAGCCATGCTGAACGGGCAGGCCCAGTACGCCCGCTTCAAGCTGACGATGCCCTACCGCCTCCGCTAGCCGCAGCCCCTAACCGAGTCATCCACCTTTTCTCCCATAAGGAAACCTCATGAACCTGCTTTCCTCCCCCCTCCTGCTCGCCCTCGCCGAAGGCGCCCACGACAGCTTCTCCCCCATGGAGCTCTTCAAGGCGGCCTCCCCCGCGAACAAGGGGATCATCATCATCCTCTTCATCCTCCTCGGGTACCAGATCTACGTGACCGTCGAGCGCTTCGTCACCTACGCCCAGAGCAACCAGGCCTCCGACAAGTTCCTGAAGCTGTTCATGGACACCCTGCGCCGCGGTGACTTCGAGGCCGCCAAGCGCGCCGCCACCACCCACAACAAGAGCCACGTCGCCCTCGTGCTGAAGCACGGCCTCGACATCTTCCAGTACGAGAAGCAGCTCAAGACCATGAACCCCAACCACGACGCCATCCAGCCCGTGGAGCGCGCCATCCAGCGCGGCACCGCCGAAGTCGTCGAGCTCCTCAAGAAGGGCATGAGCGGCCTGGCCACCATCGGCGCCCTGGCCCCCTTCATCGGCCTGCTCGGCACCGTCATCGGCATCATCAAGGTCTTCTCCGACCTGAAGACCAAGGGCGCCGGCGACATCAACGCCCTGGCCGGCTCCATCGGTGAGGCGCTCGCCACCACCGCCCTCGGCCTCATCGTCGCCATCCCCGCCGTGTGGATCTACAACCTGCTGACCAACAAGCAGGACGTGGTCGTCACCAACATCAACAATGCCGCTTCCCAGATGATCGACGAGTTCATCCGTCGCGAGAGCCAGGGCTAATCCGACCATCCATCCCCGTCCGGGGGCGCGAGTCCCCGGGCCGTTCAAGGAGAACACACCATGGATGCAGGTGGTGGTAAGGCGGGTGGCGTCAAGTCCGACATCAACGTCACCCCGCTCGTGGACATTGTGCTGGTGCTGCTGATCATCTTCATCGTGATCACGCCCGCGGTGAACAGCAGCGTCAAGCTGCCGACCGCCAAGCACAGTCCGAAGGCAGAGAAGAACAAGGACGAGAAATACCTCACCCTGATGCTCACGTCCAAGCGCAACGACAAGTGGGAAGTCGTCGGTCCCGGCGCCATCCTCATCGACGACAAGGACGCGAAGGACGAGGTCTTCTTCATCAGCAACGACGCCCAGAAGCAGAAGCTGGAAGACTACATCAACCGCAATGTCTCCCAGCTGAGCCAGAAGGTCGTGTTCGTGAAGGCTGACGCCGATCTCCCCTTCAAGTACGTGAACGAGCTGTTCCAGGTCTGCCGGAAGGGGGGCGCCGACGAGGCGTCCATCGTGACCAGCGAAGACAAGGCCGAAGACAAGCCCGCAGGAGGCAAATAATGGATGCCGGTGGCGCTAAAGGAAAACAGAAGTCAGACATCAACGTCACGCCTCTGATTGACATCGTGCTGGTGCTTCTCATCGTCTTCATCGTGATGGTGCCCGGCCTCGACAAGGCCACCAAGGTCGTGGTTCCCCAGGTCGTCACGACCACCACGCCTCCCAAGCCTGATCCCAACAACATCCTGATTCAGATCGAACAGGACGGGACGATGCTGCTCCAGCAGGACAAGATCGACGCCCAGGGCCTGAAGGATCGGCTCCCCGAAGCGGTCATGCTCCAGCCCCTCGGCTACCGGAAGGTCTTCCTGAAGGTGGACGAGGATGTGAGATTCCAGGCCATGGTGGACGTGCTCGACACGATCCGCGTCGCCTCGAACACCGCCAAGAAGAAGTCCCTGGAAAACCAGGACAAGTTCCTGGGCCAGGATGGCGGTGACGTGAAGGTTGCTGTCTCCCTCAAGAAGCGTCCTGCGAGTGCCACCGCTCCCGTGAGCTAGGCATTCCCGCTTGACCTGAAAGGGCCCCGACCGGGGCCCTTTTTCATGCCCGCTTCCGATGCCCGAGCACCGTGCCGTAGGTCACGCCGGCCACGGTGATGAGCACACCGGCGAGCCCCGGGAGTGTCAGCCGCTCCCCCAGCAGCGGCACCGCCAGGACGTACTGGACGATGGGCAGCAGCTGGAGCCAGATGGCCGCCTCAGGGACGGAGAGCGTCCCGTAGGCTTCCGACATCAGGAGCTGGCCGGCGAAGGCCAGCAGGCTCATGAGGACCGCCAGCGACCAGGGGCCCGCCCCGCCCGGCCAGGGTGTGAGCGCGAAGGGCAGCACCACGGGCAGACCGGCGAGGCAGAAGAAGAAGAAGATCGTGGCGGCGTTGTCCGTGTGGCGCACGGCCCGGATGGCGTTGGCGCTGGTGGCCGCGAAGACTGCTGCGCCCAGGGCCGCCAGCTGGCCGCGACCAAACCCGAGCCCCAGGTGGCCCTGGCTCAGCACCAGCGCCACGCCCAGGGAGGCGGCCAGAATGGCCAGCCACAGGTGGACGGTGGGCCGCTCCTTGAAGAGCACCAGGGACATGGCCACGGCAATCACCGGGAACACGTTGTAGAGGATGCCCGCCTCGCCGGCCGGGATGTGGGCCAGGGCGTAGAAGTAGAGCACCACCACGGCGCCGCCCGAGAGCCCACGCATCACCAGCAGGCGGTGGTTGCTGGGACGGTACAGGCCAGGGATCAGACCGAAGGCCACCAGACTGAACAGGGCCCCCACCACGAAGCGGAGCACGGCCAGGTGCCCCGGCGTGAAGCTCATGTCCGGCTGGGTCAGCTTGCGCGCCAGGATGGCCATGAGGCCGAAGCACAGGGCCGAGCCCGCCAGCTGCGCCCGGGCCGCCATGCGGCGGCGGGACTGGGCAGCGGTGTAGGCGGGCATGCCCTCCATCCTGCCTGGAAACCCGGAGATCCGGGTCAGGGGTTGTAGGCCCCCTGGGGCAGGTTCAGGCCCGCAGCATGGAAAGCCGACTGGAGGGCCCCGCCCCGGAAGGCGCCGCGATCGGCGGCCTCCAGGTGGTCCAGCAGATGGGAGAGGTTGGCGCCGCTGGGCACCGTGGGCACGCCCAGATCGGCGGCCAGCTGGGGCAGGGTCAGGTCATCGAGGAAGGTGCCTTCCTCCCTGACCACGGCGCCCCGCAACGTGTACTGGTCCGTAGGCCCCGTCACGGTCCGCAGGCTGGAGGAGGGCACCACCACCGCATCCACCCAGTCCGCCTTGCCGCCCTTGGCGTCCCGGTCGGCGTGGGCGGCGTACTTCAGGTCCTCGCCGCAGAGCAGCCCTGCGACCGTGACCGTCTCGCCGAAGCTGAAATTCGTCGCGGCCACCACGCGCAGGTGGCTGCCCACGGCGCGGTTCAGCTCCGCAGCGACACGGCTGAGGGTCGGCGCGAAGCTCGAGCCGGTGAGCAACAGCACCCGGCGGCCCGCGAAGCCTTGGGCCTTGGGGCTCTTGATGAAGCGGCGACTGTGCTCCAAGAAGCGGCGCACCAGGCCCACGCCGTTCTCCAGCTGGGCCCAGGAGCGCGAGTAGAAGCCACGCCCAGGCACCTCGATTCCCGCCCGGGTGAACCACTCGTCCGCCAGCAGCATCCAGGGCTCACCATCGTTTGCCTTGGCGTAGGTCCGCACGGCCGGTGTCCAGCGCGCGACCCAATCCCGGGCAAAGTCCTGGCTCACGTCCTGCACGGTGGGCAGGTTCTCGCGGTGCGCCGTGAGGCCCACGGGCACGCAGGAGAGGCTCAGCACGCTGCCCCTCCCCTCCCGTCGGCGGGCCCAGAGGTCGTCCAGGGTCTGCTGCCAGATGGCACCATCGTTGAGCCCCGGCGCCACCACGGCCTGGGTGTGGACATCGATGCCCCCTACCAGCAGGCGGTCGATCTTGCGGAGGATGTCGCCCTCGCGGGGATTGCCCACCACCTTCACCCGGGCCAGGGAGTCCGTGGCATGGACCGAGACGTGGATGGGGCTCAGGCGCTCGCGGACGATGCGGTCCAGTTCGGCATCGTCGCTGCTCGACAGAGTGGTGAAGTGGCCGTAGAGGAAGGAGAGCCGCACGTCCTCGTCCTTGAGGTAGAGCGACTTCCGGAAGCCCTTCGGCATCTGGTGGACGAAGCAGAAGACGCAGTTCTGCTTGCAGACCTTCACCTCGTCCTGGGCCAGGTCTACCCCGATGCCCTCGCCGCCGTTCTCCACGAAGGCCTTGAAGGTGCTGCCATCCGGGCGCTGGAGCATGAGCTCCGCCTGGTCCTCCCGGGTGATGAGGTACTGGTAGCTCAGCTGGTCCAGCACCGCCTCGCCGTGGATCATCAGGAGCGTGTCGCCCGGGCGGATCCCCGCCTCATCGGCCAGGCTGCCGTGCTCCACTGTGATGATCTGAACGCCCTTCTGTGCCAACGAAAATCCCCCCGGACCGTTCAGTCTGGGGGGATTTGGTTGACCGGGCAAGTCAGGATTGTCAGGCAGGCGCCTTGGTCTGCTTCCTCGCCTCGACCACCTTGTCGGCATCGCGGCCCACAAGCTCCTGCAGGTGGTGGAAGGCCCAGGTGAAGGAGCCGACGCCCATGGTGAGGCTACGGAGCTCCACCACCACATCGCTCATCTCGGCCTGGGGGATGTAGGCCGAGACGATGTCCCAGCCGTTCCAGCCGGGCCGGGCATCGAAGCCGAGCACCTGGCCGCCGCGGCGGCCGGTGACGAGGCGCTGGGCCTTGGGCGTGAACTCGCTAGGCACGGCGATGTGCACCTCGCAGATGGGCTCCAGCAGCACCGGGTGGCAGACCGGCGCCGCCTCATTCATGCCGATGCGGGCGGCGGTCTTGAAGGCCATGTCGGAGCTGTCCACGGTGTGGTAGCTGCCGTCCACCAGGGCCACGTAGATGTCCACGACGGGGAAGCCCAGTGGGCCGCGCTTCATCCAGTCCACCACGCCATGCTCGACGGCGCCGAAGAAGTTCTTGGGCACCACACCGCCCACGATCTTCTCCTCGAACTGGAAGCCCTCGCCGCGCTGCCTCGGCTTCACCTCCAGCCACACATCGCCGAACTGGCCGTGACCGCCGGTCTGGTGCTTGTGCCGGCCGTGCACCTTGGCGGCCTTGGTGAAGGTCTCGCGGTAGGGGACCATGGGCGGATGGTGCGACACGTCCAGGCCGAAGCGGCTCTTGAGGCGGTCGAGGGCGCACTTGAGATGGACCTCGCCCTGGCCCCAGAGGATGCGCTCCTGGGTCTCGGCGTTCTGTTCCACCTTGAGGGAGGCGTCCTCCTCGCAGAGCCGCTGCAAGGCCAAGGAGAGCTTCACGTCATCGCCGCTCTTGGTAGTGTGCAGGCTGAGGGCCAGCATGGGCTGGAGGGGCTCGGGCCAGGTGAGCTCGACCTTGGCGGTGGGTGTGAGGCCCTCGGCCGTGTGCACCTCGTCCATCCGGCCCAGGGCGATCACTTCGCCCACCGTGGCCTTCTGCTGCTTGATCTGCTGTGCGCCGAATAGCTTGTTGATGCCGCTGACGCGGTTGCCGGCCAGGGAGCTACCGTCGGCCACCTCGCCGCGCCACACGCGGGAGATGCTCAGCTTGCCCACATGCTGGGCATGGACGGTCTTGAAGACCTGCACCAGGGAATCCTTCCCTTCAGGGATGCCCAGGCGCGCGGCCGTGGCGTCCACCCGGGGGGCCTCGTCGCAGAGGGCCTGGAAGAGGCGGCGCACGCCCGTGTCCTTGTCCGCCGAGCCGAAGTAGACCGGGACCAGCAGGTCCTCGCGAACGTCCTTGGCCAGGTCCTCGGAGACCTCCTCCTGGGGCGGCACCATGTCACTGAGCAGCTCTTCCATCAAGTGGTCATCGAAGTCGGCCAGCTTTTCCAGCAGGAGCTGGCGGGCCTCCTGCTCCTCGGGCAGGACCGAGTCCGGCAGCTGCACCAGGTCCGCATCCTTGCCGGCCTCGTACCGGTAGGCGTGCTCGCTGATGAGGTCCACGTAGCCGGTGATCTGGTCACCTTCGCGGATGGGCACTTCCACCAGCACCAGGGGCCGCTCCGATACCACCTGCAGGGCGTTGAGCACGTCCTTGAGCTTGCCGGCGCTGCCCGGCGCCTCCATCTTGTTGATGAAGACCGCGTGAGGCACCTTGTGGTCGTCCAGGAACTTCAAGGTGGGCGCCACCATGAGGGCCCGGCCGGGATCGGGATCACAGACCACCACGGCGATGTCGGCCACCATCAGGGCGTGGGCAGCCTCCTGGCTGAACTCCACGGAGCCGGGGCAGTCGATGAGGGTCCAGGCCTCGCCCTGGAAGGTGCAGGCAGCCAGGCTCGCCTCGACGGACATCTGGCGGGCCTTGGCTTCCATGGAGGCATCGCCGACCGTGTTCCCCTCCTTGACGGAGCCCTTGCGCGGCAGGGCGCCTGCCACGAAGAGAAGACTCTCCATCAAGGAGGTCTTTCCGGAGAGGTAGGGACCCACGATGGCCGCTACGCGTGGAGTTGACTGGGAATTCCCGCTCACAGTGCCTCCTGATTGTTTGATCCAACTTAAGATCGCTCCAAGTGTTCCGAGCTTGTCACAGGCTGGCAACACCGAAAAAAAGCCGCCCGGGAAAAGGCGGCTTAAGTCACAAAATGGCGGGGGTTCTGATTAGTTTCTCAGGGGCCTTCCCGTCTTCAGGATGGCGTCCATGCGGGCCTGGGTCTTCTCGTAGCCGCAGAGGCGGGCGAAGGCCTGGCGTTCCAGTTCGAGAATCCGCTCCTCGCTGACCTCCTGGACCAGGCTCACGTCGCCGCCACAGAGGATGTTGGCCAGCTCGCCCATGATGATGCCGTCGTGCTCGCTGGCCAGGCCCTGCAGCTGGAAGTCGCGCACGGCCATCTTGAGTGCCTCGCTGCCGCCCCGGCCCGGCAGGCGCAGGGTGCGCTCCTTCACGGGCTGGAAGTCAGCGGCCATCTTCATGACCTCCTGCTTGGCCTCGTGGAGCAGGAAAGCCTTGTTCATGACGCGGCGGTCCGTGCGGCGCAGGTAGCCGTTGCGCTGGGCCTCATCGAAGCTGGTGTGGACCGTGGCGGTGCCGATGCCCTGGAAGCTGGCCTTCACCTTGGGCATGGGACCCAGCTCACCCTTGGCGGCCATGGCGTCTTCCATGCGCAGCAGCATCTGGAGGCAGCCGCCTCCGGCCGGGATGACGCCCACGCCCACTTCCACCAGGCCGATGTAGAGCTCGGCATGACCCACCACGCGCTGGCAGGCCATGGTGAGCTCGCAGCCGCCGCCAAGGGCCAGGTTGAAGGGCGCGCCCACCGTGGGGAAGGGTGCGTAGGTGAGCAGGCGGGCCGCGTACTGGAGGCGGCGGGCCGCCTCCTCGATGACGTCGAACTGCTTGTCCTTGGCAGCGTTCAGCACGAAGACGAGGTTGGCCCCGGCGCTGAAGTGCTGGCCCTGGTTGCCCACCACCAGGCCCTTGAAGCGGCCGGGCACGTGCTTCTGGAGCGTGTCCTCCATGAGCATGATGATGCCGTCGTCCAGGGCGTTCATCTTGCTGCGGAAGCTGAGGCAGGCCACGTCGTCGCCAAGGTCCAACAGCTGGCAGCTGCCGTTCTCGGCCACCACCCTGCCCTTGCCCTCCTCGCGCTTGAGGATGATCACGCGCCGGTCTTCGAGGATGGGATCGAAGGCCAGGGTCTTGGGATTCAGCTGGGATACGGGAACGCCATGCTCCCAGCGGTAAAAGCTGGTGATGCCCTTGGCGAGCATCTGTTCGACGAGGGGCGCAATGGGCTGATCCTCGAACTTCATGCGAGCGACCACACGCTCCACGCCGAGGATGTCCCACAGCTCGAAGGGGCCCACCTCGAAGGCGAAGCCGTTCTTGATGGCGCGGTCCACGTTCAGGGGGCCGTCGGTCACCTCGCCCAGGCGGTTCACGGCGTAGGTGAGGTTCGGAGAGATGCAGCGCCAAGCCAAGCGCCCGGCTTCCGTGTCACTGGTGAGCAGGGTCTTCACCTTCTCCGAAGGATCATCAATGCCCTTCAGCTCCTTCAGGATGGGCCAGTCCTTCTTCACCTGGGGGATGTACTCGCGGGTGGCGGGATCGATGGCCAGGAAGGTCTTCTTGCCCTTGGCGTCCTTGGGACCCTTCTTGAAGAAGCCCTGCTTCACCTTGTTGCCGAAGAGCTTGTTGTCCAGCATCCACTGCAGGAACTCGGGGAACTTGAAGGTGTCGCGGACCTCGTCGTTGGGGCAGAGGTCGTAGACGTTTTTCGCCGTGGCCGCGAGGATGTCCACGCCGGCCAGGTCCGCCGTGCGGAAGGCGGCGCTCTTGGCGCGGGCTGCCGCATCGCCCAGCACCGTGTCCAGCACCTCGAAGGGGATCTTTTCGGCCAGGGCCATGTGCAGGGTGGCCATGATGCCGTGGATGCCGATGCGGTTGCCGATGAAGGTGGGGCTGTCGTAGGCCGGCACCACCTCCTTGCCGAGGCTCTCCTCCAGCCAAGTGCGGAAGGCCTGGGCCTCGGCCTCATCGACCTCGGGCCCCTTCACGAACTCCAGCAGGCGCAGGTAGCGCACGGGGTTGAAGAAGTGGGTGATGACGAAGTGCTTGCGGAAGGCGTCTGTGCGGCCTTCGACCAGCAGCTTCAGGGGGATGCCCGAGGTGTTCGAGCTGATCCAGGCGCCGGGCTTGAGCTTCGGCTCCAGGCGCGTGTAGAGCTCACGCTTGATGGCCAGGTCCTCCTTCACCACCTCCACCACCCAGTCGCAGTCCGACAGGCGGTCCAGGTGATCCCGCAGGTTGCCGGGCCGGATCTTCTTCAGGAAGGAGCCGTGCATGGCCAGCGCAGGCTTGGATTTCGCCAAGGCCGCCAGGGCCCCTTCGGCCAGTTTGTCGGGTGCCGCCTCGTCGATGACGATGTCCAGCAGCTCCACCGAGCAGCCCGCCGACGCGACGTGCGCCGCAATGCCCGAGCCCATGACACCCGATCCGAGTACGCCAATCTTCTTGATGTTCATGACCAACCTCCGTGTCTCGATGTCGTGTGGTTGGATCAGAGCTTTTCGATGATGGACGCGATGCCCTGGCCGCCGCCGATGCACATGGTGGCGATGCCGTACTTTCCGCCATCGGTCTCCAGCCGGTTCAGCAGGGTCGTGAGGATGCGCGCGCCGCTGGCACCCAGGGGATGGCCCACGGCGATGGCGCCGCCCCAGGCGTTCACCTTGGCCGGGTCGTAGCCCCCCTCGCGGATCACCGCCAGGCTCTGGGCGGCGAAGGCCTCGTTCAGCTCCATGGCGTCGATCTGGTCGAGGCTGAGACCGAAGCGGTCCAGCACCTTCTTCACAGCGGGCACGGGGCCGATGCCCATGCGGTCGGGCTCCACGCCAGCCACGGCGCCGCCCAGGATGCGGGCCCGGGCCTTCAGGCCCAGGGACTTGGCCAGCCCCTCCTCCATGACCAGCAGGAAGGCGGCGCCATCGGTGATGGGGGAGCTGTTGCCGGCGGTGGTCAGGCCGTCCACCAGGAAGGCGGGCTTCAGCTCCGCCAGCTTCTCCAGGCTGGTCTCGGCGCGGACGCACTCGTCCTGCTGGAGCGTGACGGGCTTGCCATCCAGGCCCTTGGTTTCGAAGCGCACGACCTCCTTCTCGAACTTTCCGCCCTTCCAGGCGGCGGCGGCCTTCTGGTGGCTGTTGAAGGCAAACTCGTCACACTCGCGGCGGGTGAGCTTGTACTCCTTGGCCAGGTTCTCGGCCGTGATGCCCATGGAGCAGTAGGCCGCGGGATAGGTCTCGGCGATGAAGGGGTCCACGCTGGGGTTGAAGCCCATCATGGGCACCTTGGACATGCTCTCCACACCGCCCGCGAGGAAGAGGTCGCCCTGGTTCGCCATGATGGCCCGTGCCGCCATGAGCATGGTCTCCTGGCTGCTGCCGCAGAAGCGGTTGATGGTGGCGGCGCCCGCCGTGATGGGCAGGCCGGCCCGGAAGCTGATGAGGCGCGCCATGTTCATGCCCTGCTCGCCCTCGGGCATGGCACAGCCCACCAGCACGTCCTCGAGCCCCGACCAGTCCTTCAGCAGGGGCTTCATGGCCTCGATGACCGCCGCACCCAGCTGCTCCGGACGGGTGGCCGCATAGCTGCCCTTGATGCCCCGGCCAATGGGCGTGCGCTTGGCTTCGACGATGACTGCAGATCGCATGGGTCCTCCATAGGAAAGTGGATGTCTGGGTTTCCGAGGAGCCTAGCATCCGCTGAGAGGGGCGGAAGCACCTACCGTGGGTCATGAATCACCTACCACAGGTCAACGCGCCGTTCCGGTGGACGCGCATTCCAGGCAAGATGAGAGCATTCCCCGGACCCCCCATGGCCACTCCGTTCGTCCACACCCTGGAACCCCTCCTCGCCGAGTGCCGGAAGGTGATCGTGGGGCAGCCCCAGCTCCTCAACCGGCTGCTGGTGGCCCTGCTCTGCCGGGGTCACGTGCTGCTGGAGGGCCTGCCGGGCCTGGCGAAGACGCGCACCATCAAGACGCTGGCATCCGCAAGCCATACCAGCTTCCGCCGCATCCAGTTCACGCCGGACCTGCTGCCCAGCGACGTGGTCGGCACGCTCATCTTCGATCCCAAGCAGCTCACCTTCACGCCCAAGCGCGGCCCCATCTTCGCGAACCTGGTGCTGGCCGACGAGATCAACCGTGCCCCCTCCAAGGTGCAGGCCGCCCTGCTGGAGGCCATGGAGGAGCGCCAGGTGACCCTGGGCGAGGAGAGCTTCGCCCTGCCCGATCCCTTCCTGGTGCTGGCCACCCAGAACCCGCTGGAGCAGGAGGGCACCTTCCCCCTGCCCGAGGCGCAGATGGACCGCTTCCTCTTCAAGCTCCGGGTGGACTATCCGAAGCAGGATGACGAGGTCGAGGTCCTCCGCCGCGCCCACCTGACTGGCGACGAGGTGAATCCCGTGGTGGACGGCCCCAGCCTGCTGAAGGCCGGCCGTGAGGCCCAGCAGGTGCGCCTCGACGAGGCCATCCGCACCTACATCGTGCGCCTCGTGCAGGCCACGCGCCCCGGCCACGGCAAGCCCTGGAAGGGCAAGGAGCAGCTCCGCTGTGGCGCCAGCCCCCGGGCCTCCCTGGCCCTGCAGTCATCCTCGCGCGCCCTGGCCTACCTGCAGGGCCGCGACCACGTGCTGCCGCAGGACGTGGTGGACCTCGCGCCCGACGTGCTGCGCCACCGGCTCCTGCTCACCTTCGAGAGCGAGGCCGACGGGGCCACCACGGACCAGGCCATCACCCAGCTCCTCCAGGCCGTACCCCGGCCCTGAGCCCGGGCCTGGCCCAGGCCACAGGAATGTCACATCTGCGGGGTTGACCCCCTCCTTTGGGGGCGGTCAGACTGGCCGCTGGCCCTGGCGCCGGAAAGGAGGTTCGATGGGACGACACGCCGACCTCTCCGAACCTCCGTCGAGACGCGCCGCCCGCTGAGGCGGCAGCCATCCGCTCTTCCGGCTCCCCTGATTCCGCACCCTGAACGGGAACGCGGCGCCGTCCCGCGCGCCGCCTCACACCGAACGGAACGGCCATGATCCACCGCTTCCTCGACACCGTCTGGGGCCAGGCGATGAACCTGCTGACGGCGCCTGTGCGGCACCGTCGCTGGATCGACCTCCTCGTGCTGGCGGCCCTGGCGGGCACGCTGGCGGCGCTCTGGCTGGTGGGGAAGGAATGGACCGCCGTCCAGCGGCCCACGGTGGAGATCGCCCTCAGCGCCTGGGCCCTGCCCAAGTATCTGCTGCTGTCGCTCATCCGGGCCGTCGCGGCCTACGCCATCTCCCTCACCTTCACCCTGCTGGTGGCCTACTGGGCCGCCAAGGACCCCGTGGCCGAGCGCATCCTCGTGCCCATCCTGGACATCCTCCAGAGCGTACCCCTGCTGGCCTTCCTCCCGCCAGTGCTGCTGCTCATGCTGACGCTCTTCCCCCGCAGCAACATCGGGCTGGAGCTGTCGGCGGTGCTGCTCATCGTCACCTGCCAGGCCTGGAACATGGCCTTCAGCTTCTACCAGTCGCTGAAGACCCTGCCCAAAGAGCTGGAGGAGACCTCCAGCCTCTACGGCTTCACCTGGCTGCAGAAGCTCCGCTGGGTGGAACTGCCCTTCGCCACCCCGGGCCTGGTGTGGAACTCCATGGTGAGCGTGGCCAACAGCTGGTTCTTCCTCATGTCCGCTGAGGCCTTCCACGCCGGCAACAAGAACTTCCAGCTCCCGGGCATCGGCTCCTACATGAACACGGCCGTGGAGCAGGGAAACACCCGCGCCCAGGTCTACGCCATCCTCACCATGCTGGCGCTGGTGATCGCCCTGGACCAGCTGGTCTGGCGACCGGTGGTCGCCTGGTCCCAGCGCTTCCAGGTGGACGACGGCGCCGAGGTGGAGCCCGGCGACAACTGGCTGCTGCGGCTCTTCCGCCGTTCCCGTCTGCTGAAGTGGCTGGAACAGCGCCGCAACCAGCGCCTCCATCGCCGTGCCCCCCGCCCCGCCCTCATCCGCAAGGCCCGCGAGGAGCTCCAGCGGCCGGGCAAGCTCGGCTCCTGGGTGGCCACGTCGGCCATGGTGGGGATTCTGGTGCTGCTGGCCCTGGGTGGGCTCTCCGTCGTGCGCCTGTTGGCGGAAGTCAGCGGGGCAAAGTGGCTGCAGCTGCTCAAGGCGGGCGGCGCCTCCCTGTCCCGGGTGCTACTCTCCACCTTCCTGGCCACCCTGTGGACCCTGCCTGTGGGGCTGTGGATCGGCATGTCCCCGAAGTGGTCCCGGCGGCTCCAGTCCATCGTGCAGGTGGCCGCCTCGTTCCCGTCCTCCCTGATCTTCGCCACCCTGATCCTGCTCTTCCAGTCCGTGGGCATCGGTCTTGGGGTGAGCTGCGTGCTGCTCATGGTGCTGTCCACGCAGTGGTACCTTCTCTTCAACATCATCGCGGGCGCCCAGGCCATCCCCAGCGACCTGCGCGAGGCTGCCACGGCCTACCGCCTGTCCCTGTGGAAACGTTGCTGGACCCTCTACTTCCCGGCGGTATTCCCCTTCCTGGTCACGGGCTGGGTCACGGCCACCGGCGGCGCCTGGAACGCCAGCATCGTCACCGAGATCGTCACCGCCAAGCAGCAGACCCTTCGCACCTTCGGGCTGGGTGCCGAGGTGGTGCTCGCCACGGAGCAGGGCTCCATGCCCCACCTCGCCGCCAGCGCCCTGCTCATGGCCGCCCTGGTCGTCCTCTTCAACCGTCTCGTCTGGGTGCCGCTCTACCGCCTGGCCGAGACCCGCTACGCACTCAATCGCTGAGGTGGACATGCAGCAGGCCCGCACCTCCCCCATCTGTGAACTCCGCGGCATCCAGATGCGCTTCCCTGGTCCCAAAGGCAAGGTCCAGCGTGTCCTGGAGGACATCCGCCTGGACGTGAGGCCGGAGGAGATCCTCTGCCTCATCGGCCATAACGGCTCCGGCAAGTCCACCCTGCTCCGCCTACTCGCGGGCCTAATGCCGCCCACCCAGGGCGAGGTCCGGCATCACGGCGAGAAGCTCGACGGGCTCAACCAGGGCGTGGCCATGGTCTTCCAGAGCTTCGCCCTCTATCCCTGGATGACCGTCGAGGAGAACGTGCGTGTGGTGCTCCGGGCCCGCAACCTGCCCGAGGGCGAGGTGCGAGAACGGGCCCACCAGGCCATCCGCAAGGTCGGCCTCGAGGGCTTCGAGGAGGCCTTCCCCCGCGAGCTGTCCCGGGGCACCAAGCAGCGCGTGGGTGTGGCCCGGGCCCTGGCCGTGGATCCGGAAGTCCTCGTCATGGACGAGCCCTTCAGCCAAGTGGACGCCCTCACGGCCGAAGCGCTGCGCGCGGAGATCATGGACATCTGGGCCGACAAGGAACGCAATCCCTCGGCCATCGTCATGGTGAGCCAGTCCATCCGCGAAGCCCTGCTCATGGCCGACCGCGTGGCCGTCCTGTCCGGCAGTCCCGGCACCCTGCGGACCATCGTGGATGTGACCCTGCCCCGCCCGCGGGACAGCCGTTCCCCCGAGTTCATGAAGCTGGTGGATCACCTCCACGACATCATCACCAGCGCCGAACTGCCCGATGTGCAGGTGACCGCCCCCGTCCTCAGCGCCTCCGAGGAGGATCTGGTGGAGCCCCTGCCCATGGTGCAGAGCGCGGATATCCTCGGCCTCCTCGAATTCGTGGAAGCCCAGGGCGGCGCCAGCGACCTGTTCCATGTGGCCTCCCACACGCAAGTGCCCTTCGAGCGCGTGCTCACCACCGTGAAGGCGGCAGAGATGCTGGACCTGGTGGATACGCCCAAGCGGAGCGTGCTGCTCACGCCCCTGGGCAAGCGCTTCGTGAACGCCAACATGGATGACCGCAAGGACCTCTGGCGGGCCCAGCTCCTCGAGCTGCGCCTCTTCCGCGTCGTCCAGGAGATGATGCATCTGGAGGAGGGCGAGCTGTCCAAGGAGGCCCTGCTCCAGGAGATCTCCACGCGCCTGCCTATGGAGGATCCCGAGGCCACGTTCGAGACCATCGTGGCGTGGGGCCGCTTCGGGGAGCTCTTCGCCTACCGCGAGGAGCAGGGCGTCCTGACTCCGGAATAGGGCGTCCTCACGCCGGAGTGACCTCCTTCACGGCCGCCGGTGGCGCAAAGGCGCAGAGGGCGATGCCCGCCAGCACCAGCAGCGCACCGAGCCCCTGCAGGGGCCGCACCGACTCGGCCAGCAGCACCCAGCCCAGGATGATGGTGGCCACGGGCTGGGTCATCAGGCCCATGGCGCCCAGATTGGTGGGGACGTGGCCCAGGCCCCAGGTGATGAACCACCAGGCCACCACCTGGACCAGCGTGCCCAGGGCCAGCAGGGCCCACCAGGCACGGGCCGGGTAGCCCGTGAAGGTCTCTCCCTGCGCCCAGCCGAGGACTCCGAAGAGGATGGTGCAGCAGAGCACCACCCAGAACAGGGCCTCGGGGGCGCTGAGCTCCCGCCGGGCGCGGCCCAGGGCCAGGGTGAAGGCCCCGTAGGCGAGGGAGGCCAGGGCGCCCAGCAGCTCCCCCAGCCCGGTGCCCCAGCGGGCCCCCTTGGCCAGGCCCAGCACCAGGGCCCCGGCCAGGGCCAGCAGCACACCCAGCCAGAAGCGCTTGCGCAGCCGGGCGCCCATCCACAGCACGGAGACCACGGCCACCCAGATGGGAGCCAGGGTCACCAGCAGGGTGGCGTTGGCGGCGCTGGTGAGGTGCAGGGCCGAGTGCCACATCCAGAGATCCAGCACGAAGCACACGCCCGCGGCCACCGCCCAGAGTCGCGCCCGCCCGGTGACGGGCCGTGCCGTGCCCCGGGCCAGCCAGGCAACGAACGGCAGGGCGATGGCCATGCGATAGAAGCCCACGGCGAGCGGCCCCGCCGGCACCGCCCAGCGCACCAGCATGGCCGCGAAGCCCAGCAGGGAGGCGCCGAAGATCAGGGCGGCGAGGCCCCGCGGATCCGGCGTCGGTTTCATGCCCATGGGACCAGCCTTCCGAACCGGGCTCAGCCCTCGAGCGCCTCGGCCACCTTGGCCACCAGGGTCAGCGCGTCCACGGGCTTCAGCAGGAACCCGGAGATGCCCATCTGCTGCATGCGCTGCAGGCTGATGTCATCGCGATGGGCGGAGACGACCAGGATCGGCAATTCCCGGAGGGTCACGTCCTCCCGGCAGGCCCGCACCAGGCTCTCACCTGGGCACTCGGGCATGAGGAAGTCCGCCAGGAGCAGGTCCACCGGCGTCTCCCGGAGCACCTTCAGTACCTCGAACAGGGAGGTTGGCTCCACCTCCACCGTCTCGTGGCCCTTGGCCCGCAGGGCCCCGGCCGCGAAGGCCCGGACCAGCCGGCTGTCATCCACGATGGCAATGCGGGGCATGGCGACTCCTCAACTCCCATGGTCCCGCACAACCCACGGCTCAACAATGGCCCGGAATCAATTGGCCCATCTTGAGACCTGATCCCACACATCCTCGTCGCCGCAGGGGCCATTGAGGACGATGGCGAAGACGCGGACCTGGCCATCCAGGGTCTGCAGGTAGCCCGCCAGGCTGGTGACACGGTCCAGGTGGCCTGTCTTCACGCGCACACGCCGGGTGAGCTGGCGCATGAGGTTGGGGGCCGGCTTCTTCAGCTTCCAGGGCTCGCCCCCGATGATCTTCAACGACGAGACGAACTCCGGCCCCGCCTCGAAGTCGTGGTAGGCACCTCGCAGGATGATGGCGAGGGTACGGGCGGACAGGCGGTTCTCCTTGCTCAGGCCCGAGCCGTCCGTGATCTGGATGGCCTCCGCCCCGAGGCCGAACGACGTGCGGTAGAACTCCTGGATGCGCTTTACACCCCGCGGCCAGGAGCCCGCGCCGTACTTGCGCACCAGCATCTCGATCATGAAGTTGTTCGACCACTTGTTGATGTCCATCACCATCGACCGCAGCGGGGGGGACGCCCAGCCCAACAGCTTGCGCGGGTTCCCGGGGACCGGTTGCCGACCCTCCACCGGGATGCCGCTCTCCTGGAGGAGCCGCTGGATGATCTCCCGGGACTGACGCTCGGGATCCTGTACCAGCTTGCCCGCCTCTTCCCGGTTGAAGTTCACGGACAGGGCCAGCACCTGGGGCAGGGTGTCCGCCGTGGTGTTCTCCCAACCCTGGGGTTCCCGCTGGGCGTCGAAGGCACTCTGGTCCAAGCGGATGCTACCCGTGATCCGCTGGACGCCGAGCTTCTTCAGGGATTGGACCAGCAGCCACACGCGCTCGCTGGTGAGCAGGGGATCGCCATCCCCCTTGAAGGTGAGGTCGCCCCGCACCACGCCGTCCTGCAGGTCGCCCCAGACTTCCGTCACCACCGTGAAGTCCGGTTTCAGGGTCTTGAGCAGCGCATAGGTTGAGATCACCTTGGTGGTGCTGGCGGGCACCAGGGCCAGCTCATCCTGGTGGCGCTCGATGGCCTTGCCGGTGTTCGCGTCCCAGAGTCCGGCCGAGACCCGCACGCCCCGCACTTCCAGCTGCCGTGCCCAGCTCCGGAGGTCCTGGGCGCCCAGGGCCAGGGCCGAGGCCAGGAGCAGGGTCATGGACCTCCAGCCCAGCCTCATTCCTTGGTTGCCTCGGGCTTGACGGCGGCGTTGCCGGCCTTGGGCAGCCCCCTGGACCGGCCCATGTCATCCGTGATCCCCAGCAGGTTCTGCTCGGCCGTGAACTGCCACTCCCGCACCAGGGTCTTGTTCTGGTACATGCGGATGCTGTTCAGGGGGCTCTTGCTGCGGACGCCGACGATGGGCAGCCCATCCGTGTTGCCCGAGGCCCCGGGCCGCACCTGGGTGATGTACTCCCACTCGCCGCTGGCCGTCATCGGATCCTTGTAATTCTGGCGGAGGATGCGGGGGCGCAGCTTCATCACTTCGTCGAGGTCCATGGGGTAGCGCCCATTCTTGGTCGCGTAGAGCCTGAACGCCGCGGCGATGGCCTCGCCCCGGAAGATGAGCTCCGCCTCGTTCTCGCGCTGGACCTCGGCGCTCACCAGGGGCCCTGCCTTCATGAGCATGATCCCCATCACCACCGCCAGGGCCAGGGCCAGGGCCATGGTGAAGCCGCGCTGGGATCGGTGAGGGGTCATGGATGGCACTCCAGAGGACCAGGGTACTACCCCCGGTCCCCTTTCCGGGTGATGAGCTCGCGGAAGGCTGCCACCACCTTGGGGTCGAACTGGGCCCCGGCCTCGTTGTCGAGTTCCTCCAGCACCTGCCGGTGGCCCTTGGGGCGCCGGTAGCCCTTGCCGCTGGTCATCACCTCGTAAGCTTCGATCAGGCCGATGATGCGGCTGCCGATGGGGATGCTGGTCTCGCGCAGACCCTCGGGGTAGCCGAGGCCGTCCCAGCGCTCGTGGTGGTGCCGGATCATCTTCACCACATCGAAGGGGAAGCGCAGGTCCTTCAGGAAGACCGCGGCCATCTCAGGGTGGCTGCGGACCTTCTTCAGCTCCTCACTGTTCAGCTCGGGCTTGGCGAGCATCTGCGGATCCAGCATCAGCAGGCCCACGTCATGGAGGATCGCCCCGATGCTGACCGCCTCCACCTCCTCGGTGGTGAGCTCGAGCTTCAGGGCCAGGTCCCGGGCCAGGCGGGCGGTAGCCAGGCTGTGGGGCCGCAGGGTCGGGATCCGGCTCTCGCTGGACTGCAGGATTCGGTGGCTCACGGAGATGAAGGCATGGTGGTAGCGCTCGTGGAGCCGCGCCTCCTGCATGTGCAGGCCCAGGATGCGGCCGAGCTTCTGGATGGCCTCGAGCTCCGAGATGGAGAAGGACTGGTCCTCCTGCCGGAAGACCAGCATCAGGTCGTGGCCCTGCAGCGTCTCGTTCAGCAGCAGGGGCATGTAGGTGGCGAAGGCACCGTCAACCTGCGGGGACTCGATCATGTCCACCCGCGTGATGAGCCGGAGGTCCTGCTCCTGCACAGAGGGGAGGTGGAAGGTGGCGTGGGCGAGGATCTGCTGCTGCAGGTTCGGGGACAGGGGCAGCGTGCTATAGGCGAGGATCGGCCGGATCTCCTCGGGGTCCTCGATCCAGAGCGCCACCGCCGTGGCGGAGAGGATCTGGCTGAGCAACCCGGCGATCTCCCAGAAGAAGGCCCGCTGTTCGGGTGGCACCATGCCACGTTTGCGCTCCGGGTTCGGCGGCGGCGGGGCGACCCAGCCGCTGAGCGTGCGGTCCGCCTCCCAGGGCAGGGCCGCGTAGCCATCCTGCCCGCCGGCGAAGCCGTACATGCGCTCCTGGGCCGGGGGCCCGGAGGAGGCGACAAAGACGCCGGGTGCCCTCATGGGAGGGGCCGGTGCGCCCACCGAGGGCAGCAGCCGCTCGGCAACGGGGGCCACCTCATCGATGATGGCCGAGGCCGTGGGCAGGCCTTCCGGCACCGGCGCCGGACCCACGGCGACCGGGGCCGGGGGATCAGGCACGTGGACCGAGAGCGGCACGTGGTCCGGCCGCGGGGTGGTGCCGTAGAGCCGGAACTCCCGCAGGGCCTCCACCAGGTCTCCGCAGATGGCCAGAGTCGGCGGCTCGTCCCGCTCCACATCAAAGGTGCCCCCCTTGATGCGGTCGCGCTGGATCAGCAGCCCCACCCAGTCCCCCGCCAGGTAGACGGGCGTGATGAGGTACCGGGGCCACTCGCCGCCCTGGCCGAAGGCGGCCAGCTCTGGGGACTCGGAGGCATCGTTCACAACGAAGGCGCGGCGCACGCGCTGGGTGTGCACCAGCAGTGGGTGGCCCTCCGGGATGGAGACCGGCGGGCGCGTCCCCCGGGGCCAGCCATAGAAGCTCACCACCTCGAAGGATCCGGACTCGGGCATCCGCAGGTAGAGCGCACCCTTGGTGCTGCCCACCTCCTCCAGACACCGGTAGAGGACCTGGGAACACCGGTTGGCGAGGGCCTCTCCGAGGATCAAGGTGGGCATGGCCATGGGATGGGGAATCCTGGTCGGGGTGGCGGGGGAACCCCAATCATGGCAGAGGCCAAGGGGGACGATCCAGCGAATAGGCCGATCCGCCTCGCGACTTTTACCGACAGGTCCTCAAAGGAGGTCAAGCCTGGGGCGGGAGGCGCTGCAGGCTCTCCACCCGGAGGGCGCGGTCGGCCCAGCGGGTGAGCCCGGCCAGCTGGCTCCCATGCCCGCACTCGGCCAGCGGCGAAGCCAGCGCGCCCAGCCGCGCCACCACGGCCAGCCAGTCCACGGGCAGCGCGATCGAGGCCAGGCCATCATCCCAGGCTTCCTCGCCCGTTGTGAGCAGCCGTCCATCGAAGTGCGAGAGCAGCGGGAAGGCCGGGGCCGAGGGCGTCACGCCGGCCATGCGACGGGCCAGGGCGGGCAGGAGGGCCGCCATGTGGGGGCCGTGCAGGGGATGCCGGACCGGCAGCAGGCCGACCTTGAAGGCGCTGGGCTGGAGGGCCGCCACCAGCACTTCCAGGGCCTCCACCGGCCCCGAGACGGTGAACTGCGCCTGGCCGTTGCGGTTCGACAACGCCAAGGCGGGCTGGGCCAGGAGCGCCTGCCGCAGCTCCAGTTCCGGCACGCCGATGACGAAGGCCATGCCCATGGCGCGACCGGCGAAGGCGGCCTCACTCAGCCCCTCCACGGTGTCCAGCAGGTCGAGCGCGGCTTCGAGCGGAACGACGCCCGCCGCCACCAACGCAGAGTAGAAGCCCATGCTGTGCCCCGTGGCCGCCCGAGGCACCGGCAACCCAGCGATCCGCCAGGATCGGTAGAGCCCCACGGAATGCGCCAGCACCGCGCAGGGGGCATGGCGCTGGAAGCGCAGCGCCTCGATGGGGCCTTCGGTCATGAGCCGCCGCAGCGGATAGCCCGTGTGCGCCTCGGCAGCGGCAAGGGTCGTGACCCAGGCAGGCTGGGCCTCCCAGCCGGAGGACATGCCCACCGCCTCGGTGCCCTGGCCGGGAAAGAGGAGGACGGAGGGGGTCGTGAACATCATGTCTGACAGCATAAATCGGCTACTGTGTCCCGATGACCTCAGATACGTCCTGGCAGCAGGTGGCCTGGCACCAGCGTCGCTCCTACTGGGAGCTGGCGGAGGACGAGCGCCGGGAGCTGCGCTCAGCCCTGGAGCACGAGGCCGCCGACCTCGCGCGCCACGCGGACCGGGCGCTGGATGACTACGCCGCCCTCTCCGGCACCCTGGAGGGTCAGCTCGTGAACGGGGACGTGCTGGCGACCCTACTGCCCAGCCTGCGGCGCAACCCCACCCAGGGCTACGAGGCCCTGGAGGATCCCGCAGGCCGGGCCTCTGTGCACCTGAACGCCCTGGGCAAGCGGCTGCGGGACCGCGCCCTGGTCGTCGCGCGGCAGGAGCCGGTGATCATCTTCATGGGCGGCCAGGCCACGGGGAAGACTACCGGCGCCCTGGCGCTTGGGCCAGCCTTCGGGGCCGTCTTCGACGCGCCCCACACCGAGCCCGAGGGCGTGGCCTTCCTGCTGGGCCGCATCCGGCGCGCCGGCTGCAGCGAGGTCCACCTGGCCTACACCGACCGGGAGCCCGGGGGCTCGCTCCGGGCCATGCTGGCCCGCTCCGAGCGGGAGGGCCGCTATGTGCCCCTGGACCGGATGGCCCGCGCCCACGCCTGGGCCCCGTTCACCTTCCTGGGCCTGGCTCCGCGCGTGGGCCGCAGCCTTCAGCTCTACCACGTGCGGGTGGACGAGGAGGGCCCGGGCCGCATGACCGAGGGCCAGGATGCCCTGGCCAGTGTCAGGGCACGGGCAAAACCTGCTGATTCTGTGGTTGCCTACCAGCTGCAAAGCGCTTACCTTTCTCTTCTGAGGAATCCCAACCATGACCGCCAAGCCTACTTCCCGCGAGATGTCCTCGCAGGACTCAACCGAACGCTCGATCCCTGGCGAAGAAGCGAAGCCGATCATCTCCTTCGCCGATTTTTCGAAGCTGTGGCGGAGCGAGGTCCCGAAGGTGGTGCAGGCGCATGAGGAGCACCGGCTGGAAGTCCGGCGCAACCTGGGCCTCGCCTAGCCGCGCACGTTTCCCAGCTCCCTGATCTGAGGCCGCGGAAGCGGCCTCACTCGTGATAACCGAGCACCACCAGCAGGCAGGGCCCCCCTGCGATCACGGTCATGCCAGCGGCTGCGGCCTCCCGGATGGCCGCGTTGCTCTCGGCGCCGGGCTGCATCCAGATGTGCGTCACGCCCGCGGCCGCGGCATCGCGGACCACCTGCTCGGTGATGGCGGGCGGTGTGATGACGGAGATCGCCTTCACGGGCACGGGCAGGACCGCCAGGGACGGATAGGCCTTCAGGCCTTCCACTTCGTCGGCCCGCGCGTTGATGGGGAAGACCTCGCGCCCATGCTGCTGGTAGCAGCGCAGCACCTTGTTGCCGTACTTCGAGCGATCCACACTGGCGCCCACCACCGCGAAGGGGCCGGCCTCGAGAAAGGCGGTGATCGTCTGCTGGACTGTCTGGGTCATGGCTGCTCCAGAACATGGGATGCCCGGGGCGGAACCACCGTGACGTCAGGCTCCGCTCGGCGGAAAGTGCATGCGGACGACCAGGCCCCCCTGCTCGCCATTGAAGAGGTGCAGCCCGGCACGATGGCCCTGGAGGATGCCGGCGACCGAGGCCAGGCCCAGCCCCCGGCCCATGGCGTGGGTCGTGAAGAAGGGATCGCAGATCCGTTCCAGGATCGCCGCAGCAACCCCGGGCCCAGCGTCCGCCACCTCCAGGCACACCGTGGCGGGCAGCTCGGGCCGCGCCAGGGGCCATGTACCGGGCGAGGCAGGACCGGGCCGGTCTGTCCCGAAATCCGTGAAGAGCCGCACCCGCACCCGGCCCGCCAGGGGTTCGGCCGCCTCGCGGGCATTGGCCAGGAGGGCCTGCATCACCTCTTCGAGGCGGACCCGGTCGCCCAGGATGAACGGCACGGGCGCGCAGGAGACATCCAGGAGGAGGGTGGCCGGCAGCTCCAGCTGCAGGGTCGCCGCGAAGGCGGGCAGCCAGGCCTCCAGGTCCAGCGGCTCCTGCTTCACCAGGGCCCGACCGGAGAAGTCCAGCATCTTCCAGGACAGGCCGATGGCCTTGCGCAGCGAGCCCTCGGCCTTGCCGAGCATCTGGCTGACCTCCAGGTTCTGGCCGGCTCTGATCTTGGCGACCTCGATGAAACCCAGGACCCCCTGGAAGATGTTGTTGAAGTCGTGGGCGATGCTGCCGGCCATGAGGACCAGGCTCTCGGCCTTCTGCGCCCGGACGACTGCCGCCTCCGCCTGCTTCCGGTCCGACACGTCCTGGGCGAAGACCAGGATGGTGGGCTGGCCGTCCACCGTCACGGCCCGACCCACCGCCTCCACATCAAGGACACTGCCATCCATGGCGATGAAGCGCTCCTCCAGCAAGGGGGCTTCTGCTCCGGTGGCGAGAGCCACTCTGATCCGCTCGACCACCTGGGCCCGGTCCTCGGGGTGGACGCGGTCCAGGACCGGCTGCCCGAGCAGGTCCTCCGCGGACTCGGCCTTCAGGAGCCTGAGCGCGGCCGGGTTCAGATAGATGAACCGCCCATCCCGGTGGAGGAACAGGGGTGCGGGCCCGTCCTCGATGACAGCCCGGAAGCGCGCTTCGCTCTCCTCCAGGCGCAGCTGGCTCTGATGGCGGTCCGTGACATCCGTGGAGATCCCCTCCCAGATGACCGAGCCGTCCGGCTGGGGCCGGGGCATCGAGCGCACCCGGAACCAGCGCCAGTTCCCGTCGGTGTGGCGCTGGCGGAGGTCCATGACGAAGGGCGTGAGTTCCCTGGCGCTGGTGGCTTCCGCCTCGAAGTAGGCGGGCAGCATGGCCGGATCCATTTGCCCCAGCAGCACCATGGCATCCTCAAGAACCGCCTCGGGGCTGACCCCGCACAGCCGCTCCACGCCGGCGCTGAGGTAGACGAAACGGGGGACCTCTCCTGGCCTGGACAGGTATTGGTACAGGAAGCTGTCCGGCAGCTGATCTCCCAGGATGCGGAGACGTGCTTCGCTGTTCCGGAGAGCCTGCTCCGCGGCCCTTCTCCGGGTGATGTCCTGGTTGATGCCGGAGGCTTCCTGCAATTGGCCATCAGGAGAGAACTGGAACTGCACCCGCACGGCCACCCAGCGGACCTCTCCACCGACGACGATCCGGTGCTCCCACTCGCTGGGGCCCCTCCCGGCCAGGGCCGCATCCCAGGCCGCCTGGGCGAAAGCCCGGTCCTCGGGGTGCATCATGTCCAGCCCGGTCTGCATGGTGATGGACTGATCGGGACCAAAGCCATAAAGGCGGCGCAGCCCCTCCGACCCGGACCAGACTTCTCCTTCGCCGTCAAAGACCACCCGCCAGCTCCCGAACTCGCCGATCTCCTGGGCGTGGGCCAGGTCAGCTTCGCTGCGCCTCATGGCCTCTTCCAGCTGGTAGCGCCGGGTCACATCCTTCCCGAGGCTCAGGAAGCAGGGGTCGCCGGCCAACGCCATGGTCTTGGCCGTCACCAGGAGCCTGTGCTCCCGGCCATCCCTGCCCTTGAGGGTGATCTCCGCCGGACCATAGGCCCCGGCCTCTTGAATGCCTGCGACGAAGACTTCCCGCTCGTCGGGGCGGGTCCAAAGGCCCAACTCGGTGGTGGAGCGCCCCAGGCACTCCTCTCGGGGAATCCCGGTCAGCTCGCACCAACTCTGGTTCACTTCCACCAGCAGGCCGTCCGAGAGCCGGGTCAGGGTCATGGGATCGGGCGAGAGGTTGAAGGTCTCCCGGAAGCGCTCCTCGCTGGCCCGGAGTTGCGAATCCCGTGCACGAGCCTCGGTGATGTCCTCCACCATGGACAGGTGCCTGGCGGGGTCCCCCACGGTCACCGGGAGCTTGACCATGCTCAGGCGGGCCCAGACCACATGGCCGTCCCGATGGAGATACCGCTTCTCCTTGTGGATGATCGGCACGGCACCCGAGGCCAGGTCCCGCACCGAGGCCAGATCCGCCTCCAAGTGCTCGGGATGGGTGAGGCTCTGGAAGTTGCGCGTCAGGAGCTCCTCCGGGGTGTAGCCGAGGATCTTGCCCAGGTGGGCATTCACGGACAGGAAGCGACCCGATCCTGAATCCACGATGGCCATGCCGAAAGGGGCCTTTTCGAAGAGAGCCCGAAACTGGGCCTCACTGGCCAGCAGCTCCTCGCCCCGGAGCCGTGCCAACCGCCGGGCGCGGGCTTCGGCGCCCGTCTGGAGGACCAGAACCGTGAAGATCAGCAGGCTGATGACCGCGCCCCCGAGCAGGAACTGCCAGTGGTGGGCATGACCCACCTGACGGTAGAACGCTGCGCTCGGCACGATCCGAGCGACCCAGGTACGCCCTGGGATGTGGAGGGTCCAGGTCGTCTCCGCTTCCGTCACTGCGCGCGAGACGCCGGACTCATAGAGTGGGGTCCAGTGGCCGCGCTCGCGCTCCCCAAGGCTCAATTCCGCCTGCTGCTGATACTTGGTGAGGGTGGCCTGGATGAAGGTCCTCACGCGCAGGGGGATGGTGACCCAGCCCCGGAGCGCCGCGCGCCGCTCCGCCACCGTCGCCACCGGCTGCCCCTCCCGGAAGACCGGGCCGTAGAGGACGACACCGGGCTGGTCCTTTCCGTTGGCATCCTGGTAGAGGAGCAGCGGGCCGCTGGTCACCACCTGCCCCGTATCCCGGGCCTGCAGCATGGCCTGTCGGTGGGTGGCGTCCTCCAGCATGTCCTTGCCGAAGGCATGCTGGTTCTCGGCGTTCATCGGCTCCAGGTAGAGGATCGCGCTGGCCCCGTCCGTCAGAGGTCCCGACGAGCCACCCGGCACCACAGCGTTGTCCGGGGAACCCTCCTGACGTACCCGCCGGACGTGGGCAGGCAGGTCAGCTCGGGGAATCCACTCGACAAAGCTGAAGCCCTGCACGCCCGGGTAGGCGGTCGGTAGGCCCAGGCTCACCACATAGTCATGCCACTCTGCTCGGGTCGGCAACGGGCCGCGCCCGAGGTAGCCGGCGGCCACGCGCAGCGCATGCTCCAGGTCCGCCATCCTCCGCTCCACATGGTGAGCCAGAGCGGAAGCCTGGGTCTGCTGGAGCGCCGTCAGGCGGTTACGCTCCACCTGACGCACCGACAGCCAGACGGCGGTGGTGATGAGGAGGCTCAGGCACAGCCCCGCCCAAGGCCACGGAGACCTGAGGGGCCGCACGGAGGCGGTCGCAGCAAGGGGGGCAGGAGGAGCCACAGAGCACACGGAAAGGGATCAGACAGACCCCAGGCCGAGGGTAATATGACCCATGAGTTAAAAATAGTGGATATCTATATTCTCTCTCAAGAATATCACCCCAAGGACTGCAGGGCCCGCACCGTCATGTCGCCCCGCAGGGTCTCCACGGCCTCGCAGGCGGCCAGGGCCGCACTGAGGTTGGTGAGGCAGGGGATCTTCAGGCGCAGGGCCTCCTTGCGGATGGAGCCCTCGTCGAAGAAGGCGTCGCGGCCCAGGGGGGTGTTGATGACCCACTGCACCTCGCCGTTCTTGAGCAGATCCACAGCGTTGGGGCGCCCCTCGTTCACCTTGAAGATCCGGCGGACCTTCAGGCCCACGGCCTCCAGGGTGCGGGCCGTGCCCTCCGTGGCGCAGAGACCGAAGCCCAGGGCCACCAGCTTCTGGGCCAGCTCCGGCAGACGGGCCTTGTCCTTGTCGTTCACCGTGAGGAAGACCGTGCCCGAGAGCGGCAGTGGGATGCCCGCGGCCAGCAGGGACTTGGCGTAGGCCTCGCCGAAGGTGGCGCCGATGCCCATGACCTCGCCCGTACTCTTCATCTCGGGGCCCAGGATGGGATCCACCCCCGGGAACTTGGCGAAGGGGAAGACCACGCCCTTCATGGACACGAGCCGCGGCACGCCATCCGTGATGCCCTGCTGCTTCAGGCTCTGGCCCAGGCCGATGCGCGCGGCCACGCCCGCCCAGTCCACGCCAGTGGCCTTGCTCACGAAGGGCACCGTGCGGCTGGCCCGGGGGTTGGCCTCCAGGCAGTAGGCGATGCCATCCTTCACGGCGAACTGCAGGTTCATGAGGCCGCGCACGCCCAGGTCCAGCGCCAGCTTCCGGGCGTAGCCCGCGACGGTCTCGAGGATCTCCTCAGAAACGCCCAAGGCCGGAATCACCGCGTAGCTGTCGCCGCTGTGGATGCCCGCCTCCTCGATGTGGGCCAACAGGCCCGCGATGGCCACGTCCTCGCCGTCGCAGACCACGTCGATGTCCAGCTCCTGCGCGCCATCCAGGAACCGGTCCAGCAGCACGGGCTGGTCGTTGCTCACGGCCACGGCCTCGCGCATGTACTTTTCCAGGCCCGCGTCATCGAAGACCACGGCCATGGCGCGGCCGCCCAGCACGAAGCTGGGGCGCACCATCACCGGGTAGTCCAGACGGTGGGCCACCTCCTTGGCCTGCTCGAAGCTGGTGGCCATGCCCCACTGGGGCGCGGGGATGCTGAGCCGCCTGAGGGCCTGGCCGAAGCGCTCGCGGTCCTCGGCATCCAGGATGGTGTTGAGCGGTGTGCCCAGCAGCGTCACACCCGCCTGGTGGAGCGGTTCCGCCAGCTTCAGCGGCGTCTGGCCGCCGAACTGCGCGAAGACGCCCAGCAGCTTGCCCCCCTTCCCCTCCCGGTCCACCACGGCCTTCACGTGCTCATAGGTGAGGGGCTCAAAGTAGAGGCGGTCGCTGGTGTCGAAGTCCGTGCTGACGGTTTCCGGGTTGCAGTTGATGAGGATGGCCTCCACCCCGCTGGCGCGGATGGCCTCCACCGCCTGCACGCAGCAGCAGTCGAACTCCACGCCCTGCCCGATGCGATTGGGCCCGCTGCCCAGCACGATGGCCTTGGGGCGGTCCGTGGGTTCGGCTTCGCTGTGCTCTTCCCAAGTGCCGTATAGGTACGGTGTCTCCGCCTTGAACTCGCCCGAGCAGGTGTCCACCCGCTTGTAGGCGGGGCGCAGGCCCAGGGATTCGCGCCGCGCGGCGACTTCGGCCTCGGTGCCCGAGCAGAACACGGAGATCTGGTTGTCGGCGAAGCCAGCCCGCTTGGCCTTTTCCAGTAGCTCTTCGGGGAGACGATCAACGGGGAAGCTGCGCAGGCGGCCCTCCAGCACGACGATCTCCTCGATCTCGCGCAGGAACCAGGGCGTGATCTTGGTCAGGCGGTGGAGTTCTTCGACGCTGTGCCCAGCCTTGAGCGCGTGGTAGATCCAGAAGATGCGCTGGGCGCCGGGGATGATGAGGTGTTCCTTGAGGCGGCCCAGGTCGAGCTTGCCTTCGAGGGCGCCGGAGATGCCCTTGTGGCCCTCCTCCAGGGAGCGCACCGCCTTCTGCAGGGCCTCCTGGAAGCTGCGGCCTATGCTCATGACCTCGCCCACGCTCTTCATCTGGGTGCCCAGCACCTTGTCGGCCAGGGGGAACTTCTCGAAGGTGAAGCGGGGCATCTTCACCACCACGTAGTCCAGCACCGGCTCAAAGGCCGCCTTGGTCATGCGGGTGATGGCGTTGGGCAGCTCCCACAGGCGGTAGCCCAGGGCCAGCTTGGTGGCCACCCAGGCGATGGGGAAGCCCGTGGCCTTGGAGGCCAGCGCGGAGCTGCGGCTCACGCGGGGATTCATCTCGATGACGATGATGCGGCTGGTCTCGGGCTCCAGGGCGAACTGGATGTTGGAGCCGCCGGTCTCCACGCCCACGGCGCGGATGACCGCCAGCGCGGCGTCGCGCATCTTCTGGTACTCGGGATCCGTCAGGGTCAGCGCAGGGGCCACGGTGATGCTGTCGCCCGTGTGCACGCCCATGGGATCGAAGTTCTCGATGGAGCAGATCACCTCGACGTTGTCGTCCAGGTCACGCACCACCTCCAGCTCGAACTCCTTCCAGCCCAGGATGCTCTCTTCGATGAGCACCTGCTTGGTGGGGCTCAGGTCCAGGCCCCGGGCCACGATGGTCTCGAACTCGTCCACGTTGTAGGCGATGCCGCCCCCGCTGCCGCCCAGGGTGAAGCTGGGGCGAATGATGGAGGGGAAGCCCGTGAGCTTGAGCAGGTCCCGGGCCTCGGCCATGTTGTGGGCGAAGCCGCCGCGGCAGGTCTCCAGGCCAAGACCATCCATGAGGGCCTTGAAGAGCTGGCGATCCTCGCCCCGCTTGATGGCCTCGGGCTGCGCGCCGATGAGCTTCACGCCACTGCGCTCCAGGAGACCGGTCTCGTGGGCCTCCATGGCGAGGTTCAGGGCCGTCTGGCCGCCCACGGTGGGGAGGATGGCGTCGGGCTTTTCGGCCTCGATGACCTTCTCCAGCACGGCCAGCGTGAGGGGCTCGATGTAGGTGGCGTCGGCGCGGCTGGCGTCCGTCATGATCGAGGCCGGGTTCGAGTTCAGCAGGATGGTGCGGATGCCCTCCTCCCGCAGGGCCTTCAGGGCCTGGGTGCCCGAGTAGTCGAACTCGCAGGCCTGCCCGATCTGGATGGGCCCCGAGCCCAGCACCAGCACGCTCTTCAGGTCGGTCCGCTTAGGCATGGTGGACCTCCTGCAGCATGGCGACGAACCGATTGAAGGCGGGGTGGGCGTCGTGGGGTCCGGGTGAGGCCTCGGGATGATGCTGCAGCGAGAAGATGGGGAGCCGAGTGTGGCGAAGGCCCTCGACGGTTCCGTCGCTGAGGTGGCGGTGCGTGACCTCCACATCCTTGGGCAGGCTGGCCTCGTCCACGGCGAAGCCGTGGTTCTGGGCGGTGATCTCGATGCGGCCGGTCATCAGGTCATGCACGGGCTGGTTGGCGCCGCGGTGGCCGAACTTCAGCTTGAAGGTGCGGCCACCGAAGGCCTGGCCCAGCAGCTGGTGGCCCAGGCAGATGCCGAAGATGGGCAGCTGACCGATGCAGGCCTCCACTTCCCGTTGCATGCCGGGCAGCGCGGCGGGGTCGCCGGGGCCGTTGCTGAGGAAGAGGCCGTGGAAGCGCTTGTCCGTCAGCTCCGAGGCCGGCGTGTCCCAGGGGAAGACTTCCAGATGCAAACCTGCGCCCACCAGCTGGTGCAGGATGCTGAGCTTGATGCCACCGTCGAGCACGGCCACGCGGAAGGAGCCGCCGGGGTTCAGCTCGTAGCGGTCCTTGCAGCTGACAGCACCGCAGAGGGCCTGGCCCGTCATGTCCGGCAGGGCCTTGGCCTTGGCCACGCCGGCGTCGAGGCTGCCGTCCACTTCCGTCCAGATGAGGGAGGGCTGGGAGCCCTGGTCGCGCAGGTGCTGGGTGAGGGCGCGGGTGTCCAGGTCGCTCATCACGGGGATGTGGTGGCGCTTCAGCCAGGCCGGGAGGTCACCCTCGCAGCGGTGGTGATCCGGCGCAAAGGTGAGGCGTCGGCAGAGCAGGCCCGTGGCCCAGGGGCGCGTGCCCTCGTTCAGATCGGCGTGGATGCCATAGATGCCCTGCTCGGGGAAGGTCATGCAGACCATCTGCCCGGCGAAGCTGGGATCCGTGAGGATCTCCTGGTAACCGGCCATGGCCGTGGTGAAGACGGCCTCGCCCCCGCCACCGAAGCCCAACGGCGCCCGTCCCCGGAAGATGGTGCCGTCCTTCAGGATCAGGTGCGCGCGCATGAAGCCTCCGCCCGTGCTTGGCAAAAACCCCGCGAAGGCCAGGCCGCCGCGGGGTCGTGAGAATGACTCGGTCCATGCAGGACCAAGGTGAGTGTAGCGACCCCGAAATGCGAGGATCAGCCTTTTTCTTCAAGGGGAATTCGGCCATACTGCTCCTTTGTTCCTGATGTACAGACCGCTGTTTGAGCCACACTGGATCCATGTGGAGCGGCGACGACATCTACTTCATGAAGCTCGCCCTCGAGGAGGCCGAGAAGGCGGACAGCCTGGATGAAGTCCCGGTGGGCGCGGTCATCGTGAACGAAGGCTGCCTCCTGGGCCGTGGCCACAACCACCCGGTGAAGCTGAACGACCCCACGGCCCACGCCGAGGTGCTGGCCCTGCGCAGCGCCGGCGCCTGGACCAAGAACTACCGCATGACGGGCGCGACGCTCTACGTGACGCTGGAGCCCTGCCTCATGTGCTTCGGGGCCCTCATCCACGCCCGGGTGAGCCGCGTGGTGTTCGGCGCCTCGGATCCCAAGGTGGGCGTCAGCCGCTGGCTGGACACGCTGGATCAGGCCGCCCTGAACCACCGCTTCACCCTGGAGGGGGGCCTCCTGGAGCCGGAGTGCCGTGCCCAGATCCAAGCTTTCTTCAAGCGGCGCCGATGAGAGGGTCGTCATGCTGACCCTCCCGCCTGCCCCCGCTTCGGCGCTGCCCTCGCCCCTGCCCCTCGTCCTCCAGGCCTTCCTGGGGGGCATCCTGGTGGCCTTGGCGTTGCTGTCGATGCTCGCCTACCGCCCCCTGCGCGATCGAGTGCTCAGCCAGGCGGGTCTGTTCGGCCTGCTGGCGGCCGCGGCCTGGATCGCCTACAGCGGCCTCGCAGGCCTCCTCCTTCCGACCGGCCTGGCGCCCTGGATCCATCCCGCCTCCCTGATCCTGGGCGGCCTCTGCCTCGCCATCTGGGAACGGGTCACGGCCGGGCTCCTGGCGGGATCGCCCGGGGCCCGCCGTCTTGCCCACATCCGGCGCTTCACCGCCCTGGCCACCCTCGTCATCGCCCTGGCCGCGCTCCTGCCCTCGGACCGGTTCCACCGACTCTCGGAGATCGTCCTGGGTCTTCTGGCGCCCCTGCTGGCCGGGCTGACCCTCGCGGCTGGCCTGCGGGCCCGGAGAGAGGGGCTCCGGATCGCCGGTGCCCTCGTGGCGGCCACCCTGGCCCTGCTGGTGTGCTGCGCAGCCCTGTGGGCCCTTTCCGCCGGGTGGCTGGGCACCGTCCTCTGCCTTACCATCCTCCAGCTCGCGCTGGTCGCGCTCGCCATGGCCCTGGGCTGGGCCATGCTCAGCCGCATGATGGAACTCCGGAAGGAAACCGAGGCCGCCCAAGGCGCCCAGCTCGCCATCGTGGCGAATCAGGCCTACACGCTGGAGGGCATGGTGGCCCAGCGGAACGCCGAGCTGTCGGCCCGCCTGAGGGAACTCAGCGAGGCGCGGCAGTCCTCCGAGCTGGCCAACCAGAGCCTCCAGCGGGCCCTGGATCAGCTGGAGCAGGCCGCCTCCACAGACCGCCTGACCGGCGCCTGGAACCGCCGCCGCTTCGAGGAAGCGGTGCTGCCCGAGATCGCCCTGGCCCACCGCCGTCGCGACCCCCTTTCCCTGCTCATGTTCGACCTGGACCACTTCAAGCGCGTCAACGACACCTACGGCCACGGGGCCGGAGATGCCGTCCTGGCCGGCACGGCCCAGACCGTTCGCCTGCACCTCCGGGCCTCGGACTCGCTTGTCCGGTGGGGCGGCGAAGAATTCCTCGTGATGACCCCGGCCACCCGCCTGGAAGGGGCCCTGGGCCTGGCGGAGAAGCTCCGCGCGGCCGTGGAGGCCATCGACTTCCCGGACGTGGGCCACGTGACCATGAGCCTGGGCGTCTCGGAATACGCCGTCGGGGAGGGGCTCGAGGAATGGATCGAGCGGACGGACAAGGCGCTCTACCAGGCGAAATCCGAGGGCCGGAACCGTGCCATCGCTGCCCCGGCACCGGAAAGGGCCGACGTGGAGCCCTCCTCCGAGCGATCGCTGCTCGAAGTCATCTGGGAGGACACCTACGCGAGCGGCCATGCCCTGGTCGATGCCCAGCACCAGCGGCTGTTCCGTCTGGCCAGCACCCTGATGTCCACCCTGACCGAGAACCGCCCCCTCACCGAGGTGTCGCTGCGCCTGGAGACCCTGCTCGCCCACACGGCCCAGCACTTCCACGACGAGGAGGCCCTCCTGCGTCAGGCCCGCTACCCCGACCTGACCGAGCACGCAGCCGTCCATGCGTCCCTCCTGTCCAAGGCCTGGAAGCTCCAGGCGGAGGTCAAGGCAGGCGAGCTGGACTTCGGCCGACTGGTCAGCTTCCTCGCCCTGGACCTGGTGAAGGGGCACATCCTCACGGAGGACCGGGCCTACTTCTCCCACCTGCTCAGCGCCATCGGCCCTGACAGCGCACCACCGGCAGGAGCCTAGGGACTCAGCTCCCCGCCAGCATCCGCACAGCAAAGGTGGCCAGCCAGTGCTCCCCTTCGTAGCTGCCGGATGCGAGGTGCGGCAGTGAGGCCCGCGCGTGCCGGTCCGCGAGCCTGAGCAGCCCGGCGGAGCGCGCGTCCCGGTTCCCCAGCGCCGCGGCGATCCGGCGGAGGGCTCGCCCCCGGCTGAGGTTCAGGCCATCCAGGTGCACAATCTTGGGATCCGTGCGGTCCGAGACCACCGCCGGCACCAGCCCGGCAGCCATTCCGGGCAGGAAGCCCTGCAGCCAGCGCCGGTAGGCCGGGAGTGCCAGCACCCTCGACATGAGGGCGGCCTCCTCGAGACAGGGGGACAGGAAGTCCTCCCCGCCCGGCTCCCAGGCCAGGGGCCCGTTCCGGTCCCGTCCGAACCAGTCCCGGGCGCGCTCGCGGATGAGGGCCTCGAAGCGGGCATCGCCGGTGGCCTGGGCGTAGTCCAGCGCCAGCTCCAGGCTGAAGGCCGTGTTGGGGTGGACGCCCGTGCGGGTGGGGTAGGTCTGCTTCGGCAGGAAGGCCATGAACCGGGTCGTCAGTGCATCGGCCAGGGGCCGCAAGGCAGCCGCCCAGCGCTGGGCCGAGGGGTCCTCCCATTCCCGCAGCTCCGCCGCGAGCTTCAGCAGCCAGGCCCAGCCGTAGGTCCGCTCGAAGCTGCGCCGGTTGGGCTGGTCGAGGTAGGCGACCTCCGCAGTGATGCGCTCGGGGCTCAGGTTCTCGTCCAGCACCGCGCGGATGTCAGCCGCCCGGGCCATGCCCGGGTGATCCCGCAGCAGCTTCACGAGCATCCAGTGCCCATGCACCGACGAGTGCCAGTCGAAACAGCCGTAGAAGGCCGGGTGCAGGGCCTTCGGAGCCTGCACCTCCCCGGCCCCGTTCATCACGTGATCCAGCTTGTTGGGGTATTCCTGCCGGACGCACCGCAGCGCCAGGGCCGCGAAGCGGTCCGCGGCTGCATCGGTGAGGGCCAGCTCCACTTCCTGTGCCTGGGCCGCCGTGAGGACCGTCATGCCGAGGACCGCGCGCCCCATCCATCCCATGGCAACCTCCGAAGGCTGGATTCTACCGGGCGGTTTGCTAGAATGAGCGTTCCGGAGAGATGGCCGAGTGGTTGATGGCACCGCACTCGAAATGCGGAGACGGGGAAACCTGTTCGGGGGTTCGAATCCCTCTCTCTCCGCCAAAACGGGCCCCGGATGGGCTCGTTTTGGTGGAAAACGTCCAGCGGGCTTCGAAATCACTGAATCGCTGGCCTCAAGCCCTACCCCAGCGCCCGGTCCACCGCACCAGTCAGGGCCTGCAGGTCGAAGGGCTTCTGGATGAACCCTGTCGGACGGAGGCCGTGCAGCGTCTCGATGGCCTCGCCCTCGCTGTAGCCGCTGGCCAGGATCACCTTCACCTCGGAGTCGCGGGCCTTCATCTGCAGGAAGGCCTCCTTGCCGTCCATGCGGGGCATGGTCAGGTCCATGAAGACGAGGGTGAACTCGCCCTTCTGGAAGCGCTCCAGCGCCTCCACCCCATCCCGGGCGGCCACCACCTGGAAGCCGAGGTGCTGGAGCATGCTGCCGAAGCTGAACCGGAGGTCGGCCTCGTCATCCACGAGCAGCACCTTGCCGTGGTAGCCGCCTTTCCGGGCCCCGGCCTCGGGGCCGGCGGAGCTAACGACCTTCGCCTGGCTGGCCCGGAAGTGGATCTGGAAGACGCTGCCGAGATCGGCATCCGAGTGGATCTCTAGGCCCGCCCGGTGCCCCCGGACGATGCCCAGCATGGCCGAGAGGCCGAGGCCACGACCGGAGCCCTTGGTGCTGAAGAAGGGATCGAAGATGCGGGCCTGGACTTCAGGCTCCATGCCGCACCCGGTATCGGTGACCCGCAAGGTGACGTAGGGTCCGGGCTCGAGCCCCTGTCCGGGCAGGACCGTCTCGATCTCCTGCTCGCCGAAGTCGCTGAGGCTGGTCGCAATCTGGATGACGCCCTCGGTCTCGCCGATGGCTTCGGAGGCATTGGTGACCAGGTTCATCACCACCTGCTGGAGCTGGGCCGAGTCTGCCTCAATGGCGGGGAGCCCAGGTGCGAGGTCATACTCCAGGCGGACGCGCTTCGAGATGGACACGGTCAGCAGGTGCGTGATCTCCGTGACCAGCCGATTCAGGTCCATGGGCTCCACCACGAAGTGCCCCCTGCCCGAGTAGGCCAGCATCTGGCGCGTGAGCTCCGCCGCCTTGCGGATGGTACCCTCCATGTTCTCGAGGTAGGGCCCCGAGGCGCTGCCGGGGGTCAACTTCATCTGGGCCAGGTTCAGGTTGCCGAGCATGGCGCTCAGCAGGTTGTTGAAGTCGTGGGCGATGCCCCCGGCAAGCACGCCGAGGCTCTCCAGCTTCTGCGTCTGGCGCAGCGATTCCTCGCCCCGCCGCCGCTCAGAGACGTCCGTGAACATCACGAGCCACTGGTCGCCGATGCTGGCCGCCTGGATCTCCAGGTGGGCGGTCCGGCCGTCCTTGCAGACCACGGGGTACTCGGCGGGCGGCACCGTCGTGCCGGTGGCCACGGCCTTGGCACAGGCCTCGGCCCAGTGCGTCGCGGCCCCCTTCCGCAGGTGGGGATTGGGGTAGGCCTTCTCCCACCAGGCCTCGAGGTCGGGCAGGTCCTCGCGGGTGTAGCCGAGCACCTGCTCGAACCGCTGGTTCACGAAGCCGATCTCCCCCTGGGCGTTCGCCAGGCAGATGGGAATCGGCGCGTTCGCCACCAGGGACCGGAACCGGAATTCGCTTTCCTGCTGGGCCGCCAACGAGGCGCCGAGGCGCTCCCGCTCCTGGTGGTACTCCTTCAGGACCGTCCAGAGGATGATTACGCAGACCAGGCTGGACAGCGTGAACCCCGTGACCAGGTCCAGGAACCGCCCCTCGGGATGCGGGAAGGGCCAGACGAGCCCGGGACGCAGCCGCTCGATCCATAGGAGGCCAAGGCCATTGACCAGGTAGAGCCCGAGCATGAGCCACCGGGTCCGGCCCTTGAAGAAGATCACCAGGTACATGGCGGCGGTGATCAGGAACATGCCGATGCTGCCCTGGGAGCCCGCGTTGCCGAACCAGATGACATCCAGGTTCGCCAGGTGGAGGAAGAACAGGAGCTTCATCCCGTAGTGCCCGCGGAAGGTGGCCCCAAAGAGGCCCAGGCAGAGCAGGCCGAACGTGAGGACCGACCCGTTCACGAAGCCCGGCAGGCTCTGGGGAAAGTTCAGGGGGACGACGACCAGGATCGAGAGCAGGCCGCCGACCAGGGCGAGCCCGCGAAACAGGCGCCGCTCGATGGTCGAGCCTGCGTCCGGACTCCACCATGTCGACAGGCCTTTCAGATTGATGCTCACCTCAGCCCCTCCCCCTCAGGGCCTTTTCCAGCGTCTCCACCAGGGTCTTCAGCTGGTAGGGCTTCTGGATGAATCCCGCGAGACCCCGGCCCAGGAACTGCTGGATGGCCTCCTGCTCGTTGTAGCCACTGGAGAGGACCACCCGCACCGTGGGATCCGCCTCCTTCATCCGGCGGAAGGCCTCCTTCCCGTCCAGGCGGGGCATGGTGAGGTCCATCAACACGAGGGTGTAGACGCCGGGCGTGAAGCGCTCGACGGCCTCCAGGCCATCCCGCGCCGTGTCCACCTGGAAGCCCAGATGCTCCAGCATGGCCGCGATGCTCGCACGGAGGTCCTCCTCGTCATCGACCAGGAGCACCCTCCCCTGAAAGGGCATGGTCGCGGATGCCACCGGATCTTCGGTCGCGGGTAGCGCGGTCCCCGCGGCCCGAAAGTAGACCTGGAAGGTGCTGCCCTGGCCGGGTTCGGAGTAGATCTTGATGCCCGCCTGGTGGCCCCGGAGGATCCCCAGCATGGCGGAAAGCCCCAGCCCCCGGCCTGAGGTCTTGGTGGAGAAGAAGGGATCGAAGATGCGCGCGAGGGTCTCCGACGACATGCCACAGCCCGTATCGGCCACCTGGAGGGTCACGAACCGGCCCGGCGCCAGCTCCTGCCCGGCAAAGAGGAAGTCCATGGCCTTCTGGTCCAGGTCTCGGACACCCGTGGCGATGGTGATGATGCCCTCCTTGTCCCCGATGGCCTCCGAGGCGTTGGTGACGAGGTTCATGATCACCTGCTGGACCTGGGTGGCGTCCGCCTCGATGGCGGGGAGGCCCGGGAGGAGGTCGTAGCGCAGGACCACCTTCTTCGAGATGGAGACGGACAGCAGGTGCGTGATCTCCTCGACCTGGCGGCTGAGGTCGAGGGGTTCGACGACGAACCGGCCCTTGCCGGAGTAGGCCAGCATCTGCCGAGTGAGGTCGGCCGCCCGCAGGATGGTGCTCTCCATGTTCTTCAGATAAGGCTCCGAGGGAGCGTTCGGCGGCAGCTTGATCTGGGCCAGGTTCAGGTTCCCGAGCACGGCACTGAGGAGGTTGTTGAAGTCGTGGGCGATGCCGCCGGCCAGAACGCCGAGGCTCTCCAGCTTCTGTGCCTGTCGCAGCGCCTCGTGGGAGCGCCGTTCGTCGGTCACGTCCCGGCTGATGCCGGCAACCAGGTAGATGGTGCCTTCCGGGTTCCGGATGGGCACCATCTGGGTGAGCAGAACCCGCTTACCCGTCGGCAGGTCCAGCACCTCTTCGTAGGTGAGGTTGCGGCCCGCAGCCACACAGCGCTGGAGGTTGCCCATGATGAAGTCGGCCAACACCCTGGGCAGACAGGCCTGAGGGGTTTTGCCGAACACCTGGTCCTGGGTGACGCCGAAGGTGGCCGCAAAGCTCGGGTTCACACCCTCGAACACGAAGGCGCCGTCCGGCGTCACCCGCAGGACCTTGATCAGGTCGGGGGAGTTCAGGTAGATGCCGCGGTAGCGATCCTCGCTGGCCCGCCGGGCAGCTTCGGCTTCCACCCGCGCCGTGACGTCCATGACCAGCCAGACCTCGCAGGCGGCGAGCATGCGCATGCTGATCTCGACGCTGCGGCGGCCCCCATCGCGACGCACCACTTGGGCGGCCAGGGGGGTCACCGGGTGTGTGTCACGCTTGGAGAGGTAGGCCCGCTGCACCCGCTGGCCGCCCTGGGGATCGAGGATGCGCAGCCAGCCCTCGAAATCGCACAGCTCGGACCGGTCATAGCCCGTCAAGTGCTCGACCGCGGCGTTGGGATAGAACCCTGTGTCGTCGATGTAGACGGCCCCTGCAGGAAGGTTCTCCACCAGCAGGCGGAATCGCTGCTCCCGCTCGGCCAGGCTCGTCTCGGCCTCGCGTCGGTGTTCGACCTCCTCCAGCAGGGCCTTCGTCCGCGAGTCCACCTGCCGACGCAGCTGGAGGATCCAGAGTGTTCCGATGAGCCCGACCACCAGCACGGCCACCAGGCCCAGGCCCGTCCACTTCAGCAGGGCGGCACCCACCGGGCTGGGAGGTTCGAACAGGAACGGCCTGGGATCGCGGACGGCCTTGAGCACCCCCAGGTTCACGGCCGCCTGGGCGATCCGCTCGAACCGGCCCGGGTTCATGTGCCCGGCGTCCACCAGTCCGGGCAGCAGGAGCCCCTTCATGCTCTGGGCCTCGTACTCGAGGTGCTCCCGGGTCACGCCGCGGGCCTTGACCTCGGGCATGGCGAGGATCAGGTCGATGAGCTCCGCCGGGTGCTCCATGGCGTAATCCCAGCCGCGAAAGGAGGCCCGGCGGAATCGCTCAGTGAGTTCGGGGTTGTTCTTGGCAAAGGCCCGGGTCGTGAAGAGCAGGTCCCCGTAGAAGTCGATCCCGTAGTCGGCGGGGCGGATCAGGCTCAGCTCGGCACCCTTGGCTTCCAGCCCGAAGGGTTCGTCGGTGAGGTAGGCCGAGATGGCATCCACCTTCCCGCTGATCAGGTCATCGAGGTTCCAGCTGTGCGGCACCGCCCGGATCTTCTCCGGCAGGATCCCCTCGGACTGGAGCATGGCGAAGATCTCCATCTGCCCCTGGTTGCCAGCGAACATCACCCGCCGACCCACGAGATCCGAAGCTCGCACGATCTTGTTTTTGCGCAGGGCGATGATCACATAGGGGGAGTGCTGGAACACCACGCCCAGCGTCACCAGGGGACGCCCCTCCTGATAGGCCTGGAAGACCTCCATGTCGCTGACGCCGAACTCCGCCTCGCCCCGTTCCACGGTTGCCAACGGCAGGCGCTTGGGCCCGGCCTCGCGGAAGGTCACGTCCAGGCCCTCGGCGGCGTAATAACCCTTGGCCTGGGCCGCGTAGTAGCCTGCGAACTGGAAGGCATGGGCCCACTTCAGCTGCAGGGTGACCTTGCGGGGAGGCTCGGACCGCAGGGGCCCCGCCAAGACGAGCGCCAGCACCCCCGCGAGGAATCGCCGACTGGCTGGTAGGAGGCGTCGCACGGAGACCCTGAGATGGGACGGCGATTTCGGGGAACTTCACACGGTTCGAACTGCATCGGTGCGTCAGGGCTATCGGCTGAGATTCAAGAAGGTTAATCCACTTGAATACCCTCGCATCGTGATGCGCGTCACGCCTGCATCCGTGGCCCCCCGGTACCCTGGATTCCTGGCCCAGATCGACCTGAGGGCCAATGACCATGGGAGACCCTGTGAACGCCCTGCTCGAAACCCTCGAACCCAAGACCTTCTGGTCCTACTTCCTCGAATTGTCCAGGATCCCCCGCGGCTCCAAAAACGAGGCCGCCGCCGCGGACTGGGTGGCCGAGCAGGCCAAGGCCCTGGGCTGTGATGTCGAGCGCGATGCCGTGGGCAACGTGATCATCCGCAAGGCCGCCACGCCCGGCAAGGAGGGCCGTCCCACCACCTGCCTCCAGGCCCATGTGGACATGGTCTGCGAGCAGAACGAAGGCACCAACCACGACTTCCTCAAGGATCCCATCCAGGTCTGGCGCGATGGCGACCTGCTCCGCGCCAAGGGCACCACGCTGGGGGCGGACAACGGCATCGGCGTCGCCGGCGCCCTGGCCGTCCTGGCCAGCAAGGACATCAGCCACGGCCCTATCGAGGTGCTGATCACCATCGACGAGGAGACGGGCCTCACCGGCGCCGACGGTCTCCAGCCCGGCCGCCTCAAGGCCAAGTTCCTCCTCAACCTGGATAGTGAGGAGGAGGGCTTCCTCACCATCGGCTGTGCCGGCGGCGAGGACACCATCGTCACCCGCAAGCTGACCCGCGAGCCCCTGCCCGCCGGCACGCGTGCCTTCCGCCTGAAGGTCTTCGGCCTCAAGGGCGGTCACTCCGGCATCGACATCAACGCCGGCCGGGGCAACGCCATCCGCATCCTCGCCCAGGTCCTGGGCGCGATGAAGCCCGCTTTCGGGTTCGGCCTGGCAGCCATCAAGGGCGGCAACAAGCGCAACGCCATCCCCCGCGAGGCTTCGGCCATGATCCTGCTGGATCCCGCCCAGGAGCAGGCCTTCCGCACGGCGCTGGCCACTCACGAGGCCCACTGGCGGGCCGCCCTCGGCGCCCATGATCCCGGCCTGCACCTGGCCCTGGAAGCCGGCGAAGCCACCCAGATCATGGCCGGCACCGATGCCGAGGCGCTCCTCCGCCTGCTGCTGGCCCTGCCCCATGGCGTCGAGGCCATGAGCCCCGACATCCCCGGCCTTGTTCAGACCTCCACCAACCTCGGCGTCATCAGCACCCGCGAGGAGGAGGTCGAGGTGAACATGCTCACCCGCAGCTCCATCAATGCATCCAAGACGGCCCTCTCCGAGCGCATCGCCGCCACCTGCGCCCTGGGCGGCTTCGAGTCCCACGTCACCGGCGGCTACCCCGGCTGGAAGCCCGAGCCCAAGGCATCCCTGGTGCAGGTCGTCCAGGATGCCAACCAGAAGGTCTTCGGCCAGCCCCTCAAGATCATGGCCATCCATGCGGGCCTGGAATGCGGCCTCATCGGGGAGAAATACACCAGCATGGAAATGGTCTCCTTCGGCCCCAGCATGTGGGACGTCCACACCCCCGACGAGCACGTCAGCGTGCCCTCCGTGGGCAACTTCTGGAAGCTCCTGGTGGCCGTCCTCGAGACCGTGTAGCCCTTCCGATCACGGCCCTTGGTCAAGGCTGGGGGCCGTGATAACCTTGTTGCTTCCGCATTTCCGTGGAAGCCAGGGAGAGTTGTCCGAGTGGTTTAAGGAGCACGCCTGGAAAGTGTGTGTAGGTCAAAAGCTTACCGGGGGTTCGAATCCCCCACTCTCCGCCAACAAACCCCTGATACCGAAAGGTTTCGGGGGTTTCGTTTTTTTTAGGAATCGAACTTCCAACCTACCCCTATAAATGGCGCGTATCTCACTCGTATCTAAATTCCCCCGTGGGCGGACGCTTGTCTCCCCTGGCTTGACCCTGAGCCCCCGAGACCTCCAGGCCCCCGAATTTCGCCTTCCAGCGGTAAGAGGGCCGATCCAAGTGATGAGGTCCACCACATACAGGGCCCTAATGGTCCTGCCTTCGGCCAGGGCATCGGAAACCTAGTCCATGGCCCATTGCTGATTGGGCCTAACTGGTGGGTGTAGCGCGAGACGCGGGGCGCGAGGCGCTAGGCGGGTTGCGGCAAGTCAGGAGTGGGCAGGGACAGGGGCCCTGGCTTTCTTACCCCAGCGATGAGGCGGGTCGCTCGTCTTTCAAGAGGGTGGGCGGGGCCACGATCCCCATGGAGATATAGACACTGGTGAGGGTGTCGACCCCAATATGGGCCGGACGCACCCACTCGGCGGGGACATAGAGCAGGCCGCCGCCGATGGGCACTGGTGCCGTTGGGACGAGAATTGCAAAATAGGCCCTGCCCTCCAGGAGGACCGGGACAGGGTTGGGCAGCAGGGCAAGCACGGCCACGCCATCTCCCCCGAAAAAGCACCAGACTGGACTCATGGCCGCAATGTCCACATCCTGCTTCTGGTCCACTAGCCCGACGAAACGGTCAACAAGACTGTACAGACTGCCAACCACCGGGATTCGCCGAACCGTGCGATCCACGAAATCCGTCAGTGGCTTCGTCAGACGCGACCGGACCGCAAGGCCCAAGGGATAGATCACGAGGACCAACAGGGCCGAACCGGCCAGGTACTCAAGCACTGGGTGATTGGTGAACGGCTGACCAAACAGCGAAAAAAGGCGCCCCGCAGGGCTGGTTGGCCCCAGATACACATGGATCACATTGACGACCCAGGCAAGCAGGGAGAGCGTCAAGACGAGTGGAAGCAAAGCAAGGAGGCCCGCTAGCCAGGTTCCGGCAAGTTTCTGAAGTAATTGTTTTGCCATGCCGCTACTCCAAACTCAAAACCACCAAATGACGAGCAGGCCAATGCCCCCAGCACCAACTGAGTTCCAAAAAGCATGGCAATGCGGCGCCCAAAACTCCAGTCTCCGGCGAGCGACTCGTTCCAGCCATCAGCACAGTGTTTGAGGCAACCCCTAGCAGAATGGTTGTCACGGCCACCAGAACGGCAATGCTTCCGGTCTGCGCCAAACGAGCCCTGGAGTGAGTGCTGGCGTCCACATCCGTGGTCCCCGCCAGGATGCCGGTCAAGTAGGTGTCGCCGGTCCCAAAGTACGTGACTGCGGCCTTGGCCCTCACAGACCCAGCGGGAAAACGCAGCAAACTTGAGGGCGGCGCTCAACTCGAAAGGGTTCTTCAGACTGATGTCCCCACTGTCTGGGGAATCGTGGATACGGGACCTGCGCCAAAGGAAGGCGCTGGCCTGTCTCCATAACTTGGAGAATGACCCGGGGGAGGCCCGCTACGGTGGACATCGTAAGGCCTTGGGTGAAGTGCGATGGGTTCACCGATAGTCCAGTTCTCAATTGCATTGACAACCTGGGACAGGAACAGGGGATGAAAGAGGAGTCTTGCGGAGGTCCTCAAGACGAGAAGGAGCCTGCTCCCGGGCTCATGACGGCTTCTCAGCCGTGGCCTTGAGGTTCTTCGGGACCATGGCATTACCCACACCAAACCTTCCCCCAACCCGGTGCAGATCGATGAAGATCGCAGCAAAGAGCACCATGTCATCCTCGAGAGTATGGGCCGAGGGATTGGACAGTTTTTGGCGCTTACTTGCAGGTGGATAGTGGCCCTACTGCGGGAGGGCTCTGCGCCCCTGCCGCTTCGTCTCTCCCCAGAATTGCGAGAAGGCGACCTCCTGGCCCTCGCGGGATCTGACCATGTCCTCGACGAGGCATGGCATCCGGTGGGAGAGCGCGTGTAATTCACTGGTGTTGGTGAAAGATTTTTATATCTGGGGCATCCAATGGACAGGAGGTAGACGTGTACGGTCGGTTTCGGTGGACTATTCCCACAACACTTATGGTGGCGGTTCAGGCCTGCGGGATTTCCGCCTCGGACGCGGATCTGAAACGCGTCTCGCCTGAGCAAGCCAAAGTGATCATTGACGGGCAAAAACCCTTCCTGCTGGATGTGCGTACCGAGGCTGAACACACAGACCGGCACATTCCAGGTACCGATGCACTCATCCCGCTTCAGGAGCTTTCCCGGCGAATCCACGAGTTGGAGCAGTGGAAGGGCAAACCCATCCTGCTCTATTGCCGTTCGGGTAACCGAACCCAACAGGCGGCGAAGCTGCTTCATAAGCATGGATTCACCGATGTGACCGACCTGAAGGGGGGCATTCAGGAATGGATGTCCAAGGGGTATGTGACCGCCACGGGGCCTTTTGTCCCTTTGAAGGCTCCCTAATCCGGCAAACCAAGAACCTATTTCTGGGGCTGTCTTCAATGAAGTGGCAGTGGAAGCTGGGTCGTTACGCAGACATCGATAGTATGCATCCACGAAACCTTTGTATCGATCCTTGCCTTCGTCGCCTGGAAACACTGGGCCCTGTGACCGCAAGGCGGCTTCTTTCATCTGGCTGCGAAGCGTGGGGGAATCGAAGTCGCTTGAATGCTGGCAGGTAGGTGCAGGTAGTGGCAATCCGGTGGACTGCTGGAACCGTGGAGCGCCGTGCCAGCATTTCGTGCGGCCGGAATGGACGCCGCGTAGCGGTGGCCCTGGAGGGAATCCCGCTGATGGTTCCTCCGTCACCTCGCAAGGAGGAGTTTCAATTGGTGGGGCAAGGTGGGGGGGTGGCAGTGACAGGGACGCCCCGCCTGGCGTTGGCAGATAGGCGGGCGTTCAGGGTCTCGGGGAGAAGGCGTTACTTGACCCCGTCCATCCACATGATCACCTTCAGCAGAAAGTAGGAGACAACGACGACTCCACCGAGGTAGGCCCAGATCAAATACCTGCTCTTGTCGGATTCCTGGGTAGCCATGCGGCCTCCGGGACGATATGTGGCTGTTTGCGATAATTGATCGTCACAATACGCCGTTTGGGGTTTCCATGGGGAAACCATTTATCTGGTTCCGGAATTTCCGGATTCCAGGCTCGAAGGCCCGACTGGCGAAGTCCCTCTGGGGCCTCAACCCGTTGGCATGCGGCTCGGCCTGCTCCCCTCAGCCGACCCTGAGCACTTCCTCCTCGATGACCTGTGCCACCTGTCTGGCGGCCTCGGATCCTGCGTCATCCCCGGCCAGTTCCCGAGCGCGCTGGACTTTCTGGGCGATCGCCAGGCAGGCCTCCGCCGTGGTCTTCTCAATGACCTTCACAGGCAGCTTGGTGCGCGCATTTCCGGGCGGCATGGGTCCTCCGGATCGAATGGGGGTTGATAAGGGACATGGTAACAGCATGGATCTGCCTATCCCCATCGGCGTCCAAGATTCGGAAGGTAAAAACCAGCAATGGTCGCTTCTGGATGACGAATGGACTGCCTAGGCGGAGCGGGAGGGTTCTGCTTCGCCCAGACGCAGACCACAGGTCTCTTCCGCCCGGACTGAAGCCAATCCGCACCCGTCATCCACGGTCAGGGTTGCCCCCTGCTTGCGGTTGCACTCCCGGCAGAGGGGCAGGATGTACCAGGATGCGTCGCCCACCATGCCCAGGGCCTTCATGCCCTCCAGGACCTCCTTCTGCACCCGACCACCCTCCTCGATGGGGTTCCGGCACATCACGACGGCGCAGGACTGCCGGTGCGTGAACGCCTCACTTGGCTTCCCATAGCAGCGCCAGTGGCTCAACCAGCTTCCGCATCGGCAGGCTGGAATCGAATGGCCATTGAGGTTCTTGACCACCATGAAATTCTCCATTGGATCCAAGTGATCTTGCCGCAATTTTACGTATCGCGTCAAAGATAACAACCCCTTTCCGGCCGGCCATACGAGACCGACCGATCAGGTGGACCCGGGGACTCAGGGCTATTTGCCGGGCATCTTCTTGAGATCCATCCGCGAGGCGCGCTTGGGCAGGCGGGTGGAGAGCTTCTTCAGGTGCTCCTGGTCGTGGCACTTCCCGCAGGTGGCATCCATGTTCTTCTTCGCCACCTTCGAGTCCGGGTGATTCTTGGGCACCACGTCGTGGGCATGGCCGTGGCAGGTCATACAGGAGGGGGCATGGTCCTTGCCCTGCTTGCGGGCGACCCCATGCACACTGTTGCCATAGTCCTGGCCCTCGTGGTCGTGACAGCGCACGCACTGCGGGGGCGGCATCTTCTCGGGATGGGGCAGGGTGGTGATGGCCGTATGGCAGGTCACGCAGCCCAGCTTGCCATGGGTCCTGGTCCTGAACTTGGCGAGGTCGATGGTGTCGTGGCAGGCCACGCACTCGGTGGGATCGGGAGGGGGCGCGGCGGCGAGTCCCAGGGCGAAACATCCCGCAAGCAGCAGTCGCATGGCGTCTCCAGGGCAAAGGGTGGGACTCCAGGGTAGGCCTTCGTCCGGGATCCGAACAGATCCGAAAGATCTAGACGATGCTCCCGCGGGTTGGCGGCTCAGCCCAGGGTCTTGTGCGGCAGGCTCTCGACCCGCCCCGCGGGGGAGACCAGCACGTAGTTCAGTTTCCGCTGGAGTTCGCGGATGGTGTTGGCCCCGGCGTAGGTGAGGCCCGAGCGGAGCCCGCCGACGATGTCGGCGAGGATCTCTTCCTCGTCCTCGCGGTAGGGGACCTTGGTGGCCACGCCCTCGGACGTCTTCCAGCCGGTGAGGCCGCCCAGGTGGTCGTCCGCGACCTCCTTGCTGGCCATGCCCCGATACACCTTGTGGGAGGGGTTCCCGGTGCCGTCCCGGATCGGCTCGCCGGGCGTGGGACGGGTACCGGCGAGCATGCCGCCGATCATCACGAAATCAGCGCCGAAGGCCAGGGCCTTCACGATGTCGCCAGGGGTGCGGATGCCGCCATCCGCCACGATGGACCGGTCGGCCCGGGCGCACTCCTGGATGGCAGTGAGCTGGGGCACGCCGAAGCCCGTCTTGATGCGGGTGGTGCAGACGCTACCCGGGCCGATGCCCACCTTGATGATGTCGGCGTGCACTGAGGCCAGGTAGTCCGCGCCCGCGTAGGTGGCTACATTGCCCGCCATGATGCAGGCATTGGGCGCCATCTGGCGGATGCGCTTGACCATCTTTCCCACGTACTTGGCATGACCATGGGCCACATCCACACAGAGGTAGTCGGCCCCCACATCCCTCAGGGCCTCAATGCGCTCCAGCTCCGCCTCTGAGGTGCCCACTGACACGAAGGCGGGAAAGCGGCAGCGCTTGAACATCGCCACGTTCTCCTCGACGGACACGAAGCGGTGGAGCACGCCGATGCCGCCCCGCTCGCCCACGAAGTTGGCCATGGCGTCCTCGGTCACCGTGTCCATGTTGGCCGTCAGGATCGGCAGGCCCAGCGTGAGCTTGCCGGACTTGTCGGTCATGCCGATGTCCACCACCCGGCGGGACTCATGGTGGTTGTAGGCCGGGATCAGCAGGACATCATCGAAGGTGATGGCAGTCTCGGACATGGGGCCTCCTGAGCCGGGATTGAACGCCTTCAGGCCGCGTAGGTCTTGTAGAAGTACCAGGCCGACAGGATGAACCCGATGGCCACCACGCCACCCCGCACGGTGGTGCGCCCCACCCGGTGCGCCATATGGGAGCCGAAGAGCCCGCCCAGCCCGGCGGCCACGGCCATGGGGAGCACCAGCATCCACTTCGCGTTGCCGGGATGGCGCAGGAACTCCATGGCCATGAAGGCGAAGATGGCGATGCCGTTGATGCAGAGGGCCAGCAGGTTCTTCAGGCCGTTCATCTGGTGGATGTCGGTCAGCCCCAGCAGGCTCAGGGCCGCCAGCATGAGGATGCCGATGCCGGCGCCGAAGTAGCCGCCATAGATGCCGACGATGAACTGGAAGCCTATGGCGGCGAGCCACCAGCCTGGCGTCCGCTCGTGGCCGTGCACCTTCTTCAGCAGCTTGCTGACAGGATCGTTGGCCGCCAGGAGCACCGTGGCGGCGAGTATCAGCCAGGGCACCAGTTGGTCGAAGACCTTCTGCGGAGTGACCAGCATGAGCCAGGCGCCAAGCGCGCCACCGATGAGCGAGGGGGGCATCAGGCGCAACGCGAAGGCCTTGATGCCGGCGAGATCCTCCCGGTGGCCCCAGAACCCGCCGATGCTGCCGGGCCAGAGCGCGAGGGTGCTGGTGACATTGGCCTGCTGGCCCGTGAGGCCGATCCCCAGCAGTGCGGGGAACGACACCAGCGTGCCGCCCCCCGCGATGGAATTGATCGCCCCGGCGGTGAAGGCCGCGGCCATGACGGTGATGATCGACACGATGCTCATGTCATCCACGATGACAGGAGGCACCGCGCCTCAGTAGTGCGTTACTTCCACTTGAAGGGGAAGACCGGCTTTTTCGAGGCGTACTCCGGCGGCCACACAGTCTCGTGCTTGCCGTTCTGGATCTGCTCCACCAGCATCTGGTGCTTGTTCTGGTTCGTGTAGCCGTTGTAGTCCACAAACTGGACCTCGCCCATGATGCCGTTCCACTTGCCGTCGTTCAGGGCGACACGCAGCTTCTCGCGATCCCCGCCCACCTTCGCGGCGCTTTCGGCCATCACCATCATGGAGGCATAGGCGTTGGCGGCGTGGTAGGGCACCTCCTCCTTGCCGAACTTGGCCTTGTAGCGCTTGCCGAAGTCCTTGGCGCCGGGCCAGTTCACGTCGGTCGTCCACTGAGTGCTGGAGAACACATTGTTGGAGATGGCCTGCTCCCGGGCGAACTCCGAGGAGGCGAAGCCCGCGCCGGCGCCGAGGAAGGCCTGGGGCGTCAGCCCCACTTCCCGGGCCTGCCGCATGAGCAGGATGCCGTCCGCCACATAGGACACCATGAACACAAGATCCGGCTTCACGCCCTTGATCTTGGCCAGGGTCGAGCGGTAGTCGGGAGACCCCGAGGCATAGGCCTCCTCCATCACCACCTGGATGCCCACCTGGGCGGCGAATGCCTTGGCGGACTTCGCCCCGGAGGTGCCGAAGTCCGTGTTCTCATTCAGGATCGCCATGGTCTTGGGCTTGCCCAGCTTCTGGGCCATGGAGATGAGGATGGAGGCGTAGTCCTCTGTGGTGGCGCTGAGGCGGTACACGAACTTCTGGTTCTGGCGGGTGATGTCCTCCTTGGAGGCCACCGGCACCAGCAGGGGCACCTTGTACTTCTCGGCCAGCTTGGACACGGCGTTGGCGCATGCGGAGCTGTAGGGCCCCACCACGCCCGCCACGCGGTCGCGGGTGACCAGCTTCTCCATGGCTGACATGGACACCTGGGGCTTGCCCGTGTCGTCCTCGATGACCAGCTCCACCTTGATGCCCTTCTTCTGGAGATCCTCCATGGCCAGCTTGTAGCCGTTGGTCATGTATTCGCCGATCGGCGCCTGGGTGCCGGTGACGCAGTTGATGACGCCGATCTTCAGCGGCGTCTGGGCCTGCAAGGCGAAGCCGAATGCCAACAGCGACGACAAGATCCTCTTGCTCACGGGGGCCTCCTGGGGGGGGATGGATGGATTGGGGTGGGCACCACGCTACCACAACCCAGCCGGTTATCCTGGAGGCATGCATCTCTCCTGGCTCCCGCCCGCGCGCCTCGCGCTCGTCCTCGCCCTGCTCTGGGTGGCCTATGTAATGCTCTGGACCCCGGGACCTCTCTCCCTGCGGGCCTTGGGCCTCTATCCGAAGCGCCTGGGCTCCCGGGTCGTGGGCTGGGCCGCCACCCGCACCCTGCCCGCCGCATGGCGGATGCCCCTGCTGGGGCGCTTCGCGGGCCACTACGGCATCAACTTGGCCGAGGCGGAGTTCCCCCTGGAGGAATACGCCAGCCTCCAGGCCCTGTTCACCCGGCGCCTGAAGCCCGGTCTCCGGCCTCAGGAACCGGCGCTGCCGGGCTTCGTAAACAGTCCCGTGGACGGCCGCATCATCGCCAGCGGCCGCATCGAAGCCGGCCTGGCCATCCAGGCGAAAGGCCTGCCCTACCGCATCTGCGAGCTGCTCAAGCATGATCCGGAAGCTGCCCGGTTCGAGGGCGGGCACTTCCTCACCCTCTACCTGTCGCCCAAGGACTACCACCGCATCCACGTGCCGCTGGAAGGCCGGGTCAAGGCCGTGTGCCGCGTCGAGGGGGAACTCTGGCCCGTGAACGACGCCAGTACCGGCCATGTTCCACGCCTCTATGAGCGCAACCGCCGGGCCAGCTGGACGGCCCTCGGCGCGGGCGCCTGCGAGGGCCTGGAGGTCGCCGCCGTCCTGGTGGGCGCAACGCACGTGGGCGGGGTGGTCATCGATGCCCGCTGGCTCGAGGGGCGCGTCCTGCCGAAGGATGGCGGCTGGCAGGTGGACCACCTGCCCTGCGCCCCGGGCGACGACCTCGGCACCTTTGAGTTCGGCTCCACCGTGGTGCTGCTGGTGGGCGGACCCAGGGCCGCGGACTGGGTGGCGGCCCGCACCTCGGGCGATGTGAAGATGGGACAGCGGCTGGGGGCCTACCGGTGAACGACGTCGACCTTTTTCATCAAGAGCCCCTCTGGGATGAAGGTGGCGACCTGCCCGGCGCGCTGGAGGCGCTCTTCACCGCCGCTGGCGAAGTGCTTGATCTGGCGCGCCTCCGCGAGCTGACCGGGCTGGCCGACGGCGCCCTCCAGCTGGGCATCGAGAAGCTCCAGGAGCGGCTCCAGAGGGCCTCCGGCCTGCGCCTGCTGGAAGTCGGCGGCGGCTGGCGCATGGCCACCAGCCCCGTCTACCGGGAGATGGTCTCGCGGCTTGTCACCACCACCCGCAGTGGCCGGCTCACGCCCGCCCAGATCGAGGCCCTGGCCATCATCGCCTACCGCCAGCCCGTCACCATCACCGAGCTGAACGCCATCCGTGGCGTCACCAGCAGCGCCAACCAGGTGAAGAGCCTCATGGAACGGCAGCTCATCACCCCTGCGGGCCGTAAGCCCGTGGTGGGCCGGCCCATGACCTATGCCACCACCCAGGCCTTCCTCCTGCACTTCGGCCTCAAGAGCCTCCACGACCTGCCCCGCCTCGAGGACTTCGGCGAGGGCCGTCTGGAGGCCGAAGCCCTGGCCGCCCTGGAACCGCCCCTGCCCGAGGACGGCCTGTTCGGGGGAAACGCCATGATCACGGAGCCGGAGCTGGAGGACGACCAGGAGCTGCTGGTCGAGGTGGAACCGGCCGCCCCCGATGAGGACCACCCGGCATGAACCAGATCAGCCTCGAAGGCCAGCCGGCCCAGCCCAAGGTGGAGAGCCCCACGGGGTTTTTCCTGCAGCCCTGGCAGAAGGGCATCCTGCTCGTCGTCGTCCTCGGCATCCTCTACCTGCGCATCTGGCGGCGCAAGCAGGCCAGGACACAGATCTGCAGCCACTGCGGCAAAAAGAATCCCCCGCACCAGAGCAACTGCATGAAGTGCGCAGCGCCCCTGATGAGGGTGGATTAGCAGGTCAGCCGATCGTTAAAACTCGATCTCGATGGACTCTTCCGCGAGGTCATTCTCCTCGCCCAGGACTTCACAGGCGGCCCCGTACATCTGCAGAACCGCGGTCTTGCGGTTGCTGAGGCTCGTGAGCAGGTCCTTCACGCGCTGGACCTCCGAGGCGATGGTGTTGTTGATCTGGGAAACCTCGGAGCGGCAGCGCTCCCGAGTGGTCTCGTAGAAGGCTTTCTGGTCCTGGCTCAGATCCATGGGGTGCTCCCGGGGTGGCGTACAGAATGTAAAAATCGAGTTTATACCGTTTCAGGACCAACCGGCCATGACCAGCATGATGACCAGGATCACAGCCAGAGTCAGGATCACGGGAAGCAGCCAGCGCGGCCTGGCAGGGACAGCCGGCCCGGAAACCATCTGGCCAGGGGCTTCCGGGGCGGTTTCAAGCCCGGACATGGAGCCATGGTGCTGGGAGGCGGTCTCCACGCTGGTCCGTTCGCTCAGCACTCGGTGAGTGCCGCTGGTGAGGCTGCTCGGCGCAGGGAAGCGGGCCGAGACAAGGGTCTCCAGGTGCTCCCGGGAACCCCTCAGCAGGGCGTTCATGTACTCGGCCACATCGTGCTCGGTGATGGGCGTACCCTGGCGCTGTAGGTAATCCCGCAGGTCGCGTTCCATGAACCGGGCCGAGGGGTAGCGGTGATCCACGCCCTTCTGGAGCGCACGGCTGACGATGCCCGCCATCTCGCGGGACACATTCGGGTTCAGCATCGACAAGTCGGAGATGCGGCCCAGGCGCACCTTCTCCAGAACCCCCAATTCCGAATCGGCCTGGAAGCAGCGTTCGCCGGTGAGCAGCTCGAAGAGCACCAGCCCCAGGGAATAGAGGTCCGAGCGGTTGTCCAGAGGCTGCCCCGTGGCCTGCTCGGGGCTCATGTAGAGCAGCTTCCCCTTGAGGGCGCCGGCCACGGTGTGGCTGGCCTTGCTGGCGGCCTTGGCGATGCCGAAGTCCACCAGCTTCACGGCGCCTTCCGTGGAGAGGATCACGTTCTGGGGGCTGATGTCCCGGTGGACCAGCTTCAGCTCCCGGTCGTCGAAGCCCCGCTTGCGGTGGGCGTAGTCGAGGGCGGCGGCGACCTTCATCACCACGAAGGCGGCCACCTGCTCCGGGAAGGGCGCCCCGTACTCGCGTACCTTCCGCAGGAGGGTGCGCAGGTCCCGGCCGTTCACGTACTCCATGGCGATGTAGTAGGAGCTCCCGGCCTTCCCCAGGTCAAAGATCTGCACGATGTTCGGGTGGGTCAGCTGGGCCGCCAGCTTGGCCTCGTCGATGAACATGGTGACGAAGTCCTCGTTGTCGCTGAAGTGCGGGAGGATGCGCTTGATGGCCACGATCTTCTGGAAGCCCTGCACGCCCCGCTGCTGGGCCTTGAACAGCTCCGCCATGCCGCCCACGGCGATCTTCTCCAGCAGGAAGTAGTTTCCGTATTCCTCGATGGCCGCGGAGGCACCGGGACTCTCGGGCCGCACCAGCGTGGACGGCGCGGGCTCACCAACCGGCGGCACCTGGGCGGCCACCCATTCGAAGGGGTCGTTGACGCCCGAGATGCCGCTCAAGGTGAAGTCGGAAGGCCCCAGAGCCTCCACCTGGGCAGCGGGGGTCGGCAACCTGGACTCGGCCATCCGGGTCGGAGCCACGGTGACAGTGGGTACGGCCAGGTTCGCGCGCTCCGGGGTGGAGAAGGAGAGGGCCTCGACCTCCTGGAGGACGGGGCCGAAGATATCCTCCGCACTCAGGGGAGCCTGTGGCGGTGGGGGCGCCGCCTGGGCCGAAGCCTGGTGGAACAGCCTGAAGGGATCGGTCGGGGCGGGGTCGGCCTCCTGTTCCAGATCCTGCAGCAGGTCCCCAAAGATGTCGTCCCGGCTCAGCTTCGCCGCCTCCGGCCGATACTTCCTCAGGGCCAGGGCGAGGGCATTCCCGGGCTGGGTGCGCTCTAGGTAAGCCTCGACGGCCATCCCTTGTCCCTGCGGGATGGAGCCAGGGGCGGAAGTCTCCGAAAGCACCAGGACCGGCAACCCGGGTCGCCGCTCCTGGAGCCGCTGGGCGAGGGCATAGCCCCCCCCACCCGAGGCAGAGGGCTCCACCAGGAGAAGGTCCGGGTTCCTCCCCTGCTCGAGGAAGGCCTGGGCATCGGCCGAACGGAGCCAGCACACCTCCCAGCCGTCCCCCTCCATGGCCGAGACCAGTCCCGGCGTCCTGAGGGACTCGCCGTCCACGATCAGAAGCAGGGGATTCGACATGGGGCTCCGGGCGGCAGGGAGCATTCAGGGTAGCGGGAGGCATTCAACCTCGCCATAACTCGAAAGTTGGGATACACTTCTCGTTCGGCCCGGACCTGCCTGGCAGCCCGGCCGAAATCCACGGGAAAGGAGGTGCATCCACATGCCTTTGGTCAAGGTCAAAGAAGACGAGACGTTCGAGTTCGCCCTTCGCCGCTTCAAGCGGAAGTGCGAGAAGTCCGGCATCCTCAGCGAGCTGAAGAAGCGCCAGCACTACGAGAAGCCCAGCGCCAAACGCAAGCGGAAGATGCTTGCCGCCCGTAAGAAGACCCTGAAGCGCCTCTCGCAAGAGCGTCGGATGATCGGTTGATCCTGACGCGGCGCTGCACGCCGCGTTAACAAAAGGCCCGCGAAAGCGGGCCTTTTGATTTACTGAAGGCTCAGGAATGAAGATCCAGCCATGAACCCCGAACTCGAAGCCCTCGAATTTCCCGAAGCCATCCGGCTGATTCAGTCGGGCGCGCGGACGGCTCAGGCACGGAAGGCACTCGGCGCCATGCGCCCGGGAGATGGCCTCGCGGGGCTGCGCCGCCTGCACCAGCTAGAGCTCCAGGAGCTCTGGGCGGCCTCGCCGGACCGCCTGCCCACCTTCCCCATGGACGAGTCCCTGGAGGAACTGCTGAATCCGGCGGGCTGGCTGCTGCCGGAGCACTGGCGGCAATTGCGGGATGGCCTGAAGGCCATGTCCGTGCTGCTGCGAGGCCTCGCCTCCCTGGACTGGCCCGAGACCCAGCCGGCGCCGCCCGGCACGCACCTCGGCATCGACCGCCTGCAGGTCACCGCCGCCCTGCTGCCGGATCCGGCACCGCTGGCCGAGCGCCTGGCGAAGAGCTTCAATGCCGATGGCCAGCTGGATCCCCTGCGCATCCCGGCGCTGGCCAGCCTGTACAAAGTGCGCCAGGAGGCCTTCCAGGCCGTGCAGGCCAAGCTCCAGAAGTTGCTGCGAAGCTCCCCGGACGCCTTCAATGAGGCCATGGTGGTCGAGCGGAATGGCCGCTTCTGCCTGCCGGTCCGGCAGGAGCGGCGCGGGCTCGTGCCGGGACTGGTGCTGGATCGCAGCGGCAGCGGCGCCACGGTGTTCATCGAGCCCATGGAGGCGGTGCCCCTCAACAACGCCTTCGTCGAGGCCGACCGCGACTATGTCCAGGCGGTCCAGGCCTTTCTCCGCGACCTACTGGCCGACCTCCGCACCCGCCTGGAGGACTTCACCCGCTGGCGCGACCTTCAGGCCCAGGCCGACCAGGGGCTGGCGCTCCTGCGCTGGGCCGCCCTCTGTGATGGCCACCTCCCCGAGTTGGCCTCCGACCCGAAGCAGGGCCGCCTCTGCCTCCTGGACGCCCGCCACCCGCTGCTGCTGCCCGCCGTCCGCGACGCCATGGGCCTGGAGCCCCTGCCCCACCCGGTGGTGCCCCTCAACCTGGTGATGGAACCTGGCAGACCCGGTCTGGTGATCTCGGGCTCCAACACCGGCGGGAAGACCGTCGTTCTCAAGACCGTGGGCCTGCTCGCCACCCTGGCCACCTGCGGCTGTGCCGTGCCCGCCCGGGAGGGGTCGGCCTTCCCGGCCCTGCCCAGCCTCCATGCGGACATCGGCGACCACCAGACCATCACCGGAAGCCTCTCGACCTTCAGCAGCCATATTCTGCATCTGAAAGAGATCCTCGAAACGGTTCATGACGGCGGCCTGGTCCTCCTGGACGAGCTCGGCACCGGCACCGATCCAAAAGAGGGTGCCGCCCTGGGCATCGCCCTGCTGCAGACCCTCTCCCGGCGGCACTGCTGGATCCTCTGTTCCACCCATCTGGGCGAGATCAGCCAGTGGGCCCTCCGCCACACGCGCTTCCAGAACGCCTCGGTCCAGTTCGACGAGGCGCGCCTAGCCCCCACCTACCGCCTGCTGGTGGGCCAGCCCGGACAGAGCCGCGCCCTCACCATCGCGGCCCGCCTGGGTTTGCCCCGCCCCGTCCTGGACCACGCCGACAAGGTGCTGGGCCAGCGCGAGCAGGACTGGCGGGACTTCCTCCGGGAACTGGAGGCGGAACGCACGCGTCTGCTGGAGGAAGGCGAGACCCTGCGGCAGGCCAAGGCCGCCGCCGAGAAGGACCGGGAGATCCTGCGCCAGCGGGAGGAGCGCCTGCGCATGGAACGAGAGGCGTTTCAGGCGGAATCGAAGGCAAAAGTGGCCCGGGTGCTGGAGTTCCTGGACCATGAGGGCAAGCGCCTGGTCAGGGATCTGAAGGAACAGCAGAAGGCCGAGTCCGTGAACGCGGACCGACTGGGCACCGAGGCCCATGAGCGGGTCCGGCTGCTGACGCGGCTGGCCGAGACCGAGCTGAAGCCCGGCGGGGCGGAGCACCGGAAGTCAGTCCCCCAGGACATCCGTGAGGGCGGCTTCGCCCGGCACCGGGGCCTCGGCGTCGAAGGCCGGGTCACGACCCTGAAGGGCGACCGGGTCACCCTGGAGACCCCCCAGGGCCGCCGTCTCGAGTGCCGGCTGGGCGAGCTGGAACCCATCGGGGCCCGAGAGATGGCTCCGAGAGCGACCGGCAAGGTCCGGGTCCGGGCCGAGGTCCAGGAGCTGGAGTCCGAGATCAACCTCATCGGCCGGGCCAGCGATGATGTGGACAGCGAGGTCTACCGCTTCGTGGAGGAGGCCCTGGCCGCGGGACGCAGGTTCATCCGCATCGTCCATGGCCACGGCACCGGAAAATTGAAAGCTGCGGTCAGAGAGGCCCTGCGCGGGCACCCTGGCATCGCCCGGGTGGAGGACGCCCCCCAGGCCCAGGGCGGGGCCGGGGCCACCGTCGTGACGCTCCGGTAACCTCCGAAAATTCAACTCCATTCCTGGGGCTTCCGATGCAGGGGAACACCTTGTTCAGGGGCGGACCATGGAATTCTGGAAGAACCTCAACATCCGCAAGAAACTGATGTATTCGATCCTGGCCCTCGCGGTCGTGCTGGGCCTCGCGTCCACTGTCTTCTCGCTCTGGCGTCTGAACTCGGCCCTGAATGACGGGCTGAGGCTGAAGGCCGAGAGCCTCTCGGGCCTGGTGGCCGACGGCATCCAGTCCGGCGTGCAGTTCGAGGACATGGGCCTGGTCGAGCGAGGGCTCGACGGCATGAAGGACGACGCCGACATCACCCAGGCCGCCCTCATCTCCCAGGATCCGGCCACCAAGGCCACCAAGGTCGTGACCAAGTCCAAGGCCAAGGCCTACCAGGGCGACCTCGCCCCCCTGGCCGACGCCCTCCTGAAGGAGGTCGCCAAGGACCCCGCCAAGGAGCACGTCTTCCTAGAGAAGGACGGCTATGTCTTGGTCAGCGGCCTGGTGAAGATCGAGGGCGCACCGGTGAAGTCCTACCTCATGCTGGTGTTCAACCGGGACCGCCTCCGCTCAAGCCAGACGGGCGCCCTCCTCGGCATGGGCCTGCTCGGCCTGCTGATGATTGGTGCTGGCTGGGCAGCCGCCTTCCTTCTGGGGAACGCCATTGTCTCGCCCCTGGAACACATTCAGGGCCGCATGCGCGACATCTCCGAAGGCGAGGGGGATCTCACCGCCCGCCTGGAAGTTCACGGCAACGACGAGATCGCCGCCCTGGCCGGGCACTTCAACCGCTTCGTGGACAACATCCACCAGATCGTCCAGCAGGTGATGGCCATCTCGACCAACATCGCGTCCGGATCGCTGCAGATGTCCGCGGGCATGTCCGAGATGCACAGCACCGCCCAGAGCATCGCCCACGCGGCGGAGAGCCAGAAGGCCAGCGTCTCCACCACCACCGACAGCGTCAACGGCATCGCCGGTTCCTCCCAGGTGGTCAACTCCAATGTGTCGGACGCCCTGCAGGTGTTCGAGCAGGCCCAGCAGGCGGCCGGCAAGGGCGGCACGGCCGTGGGCAGCGCCGTCTCCGGCATGCAGGCCATCAACCAGAACTCGAAACAGATCGGCAACATCCTCACGGTGATCACCGAGATCGCCAACCAGACCAACCTGCTCTCCCTCAACGCCGCCATCGAAGCCGCGAAGGCTGGCGAGCACGGCAAGGGCTTCGCGGTGGTCGCCGAGGAGGTCCGCAAGCTGGCCGAGCGCAGCGCCACGGCCGCCAAGGAGATCACGGCCCTGATCACCACCTCCAACCGCGCCATCGGCGACGGCACCAAGATGGTGAACACCGCGGGTGAGGCCCTCAGCAGCATTCAAAGCGCCATCACGGACTCCGCCGAACGCATGAAGACCATCGGCGCCCAGAGCGAGACCCAGAGCCGCGACAGCCAGTCCGTGGTGGCCGCCATGGGCAACCTCACCGCCATCGCCGAGCAGAACGCCGCGGCCATGGAGGAGATGGCCGCCACCATCAAGGAGTCCACCCGCACCGTAGACGAGCTCAGCCACCTGGCCGAGCAGCTCAACTCCCTGGTGGCGCGATTCCGGATCTGATCCTGGTCAGGCCTGCAGCCAAAAGAAGGCCCCGCCACCGCGGGGCCTTCTTTTGAGAGATCGGAGGACTCAGGCTAGGTTCCGCGCCTTCAGGAAGGTCACGAACCCGAAGTCCCCATCGCTGATGTGGTGCCTGAGCCAGCCTTCCATGAAGGTCGGCACCATCAGGGCCATGGCGTGGTGGCTCTCCTGGAACTTGGTCAGCAGCTCATGGAGGCTGGTCAGCATCGTGGCGTGCTCGGACACGTGCTGTGCGAGATCGGGGTAGGCGAACCGCCCCATGTAGGTCTCCTCGGTGGCGAAGTGCCGCTCCGAACAGGCCACCAGATCCTGGAGCAGGGCTTCCACAGCGGCCCTGTCCGCCCCCTCCTGGACCATCCGCCGCAGGCGATCGACGATCCGGAACAGCTCCTGATGCTGTTCATCGATGAGCCTGATGCCCGTGTCGTAGCGCGTGTTCCAGACCGCTTCCATGGCTTTGGTGCTCCCCAGTCTCGGAGGTCGCCCGGAGCCGGGGACGTCATCGGGTCAATCCGTCCGGCAGGCGAATGCTGCCAGTCGACTGTAGTTTTTCAGGACCAGCCGATCAAGTGAAATTCATTTCACGACATCAATTAGTCATTGCGATTAATGCGCTTAAGCTCGGCCGGGGCTTGCCCGACGAGCATCGCCCAAGGCGCCGTCACCATTCGCCGGAGGCGAATGGTGACGCATCAGAGAAGCCGATGGCGTCCCGAGTCAGCCTGGCCTCCCGTCGCGGCTTTGAGTCCGCCCACCACATGGGAAGGCTCCTGCGGGGCCCGACATTTTGGTACCGGTGGTCGGACTCGAACCGACACTCCTTTAGGGGGAAACGGATTTTGAGTCCGTCGCGTCTGCCATTTCGCCACACCGGCCAGAAGGGCCAGGATAGCGCGGTGGCGCGGGTTTTCAAAGCAGCAACCTGGCTTTGCCGGGTTGCTGCGCAGGGGGCCGGGGATGTGCGCGCAGCGCGGAATCCCCTGAGAGAATCAAAGCGCCGTCAGGGGGATGCGGCGTCCCGCGCCGAAGGCCTTGGGGCTCACCTTGAAGGCGAAGGGCAGCTGGCGGCGCTTGAACTCGGTGCGGCGGAGAAGGCCCAGGATACGCGGCAGCGCGGCCCTGGCCTGCGCGAGGGCGGCGCCGTCCAGGAGCAGGGCCAGGTCCTCGGCGAGGGCTTCCTCAGGGCGCTGCGCTTCCAGGGCTGCGCCGAGGATGGCATCCAGCTGCGCGTAGGGCAGCAGGCTGGTCTCGTCGGTCTGGCCCGGCCTCAGCTCGGCGGTGGGCGGACGCTCGATCACGCCGCTCGGCACGGCTTCGCCCAGGTCCCGGGCCATGGCGTAGACGCGCGCCTTGAGGCAGTCTCCGAGGGGCGCGAAGGCGCCGATGCCATCGCCGTACAGAGTGAAGTAGCCCGTGGCGGCCTCGCTCTTGTTGCCCGTGTTCAGGACGGCCACGCGGTCCGTCCCCAGCCGCCGGTGGATCTCCGGCTCGGAGGTGAGGGCCATCAGCAGGCTACCGCGACAGCGACTTTGCAGGTTCTCGTCCGTCAGGCCGAAGGCGCGACCCGGCAGCGCCCGTTCCAGCGCCGCGCCGAAGCCCGCGAAGGGCGCGTCCGCATCCAGGCGCAGGAAGCCCATGCCCAGGTGCCGTGCCTGCTCCTCAGCGAGGTCGGCGCTGACCCCGCTGCTGTAGCGGGTGGGCAGGGCGGCACCCAGGACGCGCTCCGGACCGAGGGCCTCCACCGCCAGGGCCGCGGCCACCGCGCTGTCGATGCCACCGGAGAGGCCCAGCACCACGGCCTGAAGGCCCTGCTTCGCCAGGTTGTCACGAATGCCGGTCACTAGGGCCTGGCGCAGCCAGGGGCCTTCGTCCACGGCCCGCCAGGCCTGGCCCGGTGCGGCGGGATCGACCATGAGCGGGCCCTCGTGGAAGGACTCGCAGCCCTGCCAGCGGCCGTCTGGCAGGGCCAGACCGGAGCCCCCGTCGAAAAGCAGCCAGCTCTCGGCACCGACGCGGCTGGCATAGGCGATGGGCACACCGTGCTTCTCGGCCAGACCGGGAAGCAGGCGGCGGCGCTGGGCCTCCTTCGAGGGAATCGCCCAAGGCGCGGTGTGGCCCGGCGGCAGCCAGCTGCCCAGGGCGCTGGGACTGGCGCTGGCATTGAGGATCAGCGTGGCCCCGGCGGCCGCCAGGTCGGCGATGGGATCCAGGCCGTAGCCCACGGGCGCATTGCCCAGCTGTGGATCCGCCCAGAGGTCCTCGCAGATGGACAACCCGATGCGCTGCCCCTGATACGACACCAGCGGCTGGGCCGAGGCATCCGGCTCGAAGTAGCGGTGCTCGTCGAACACGTCGTAGCTGGGCAGCACGCGCTTGCGGGCGCAGTGGCGCAGGCCACCGTCCGCGCACCACCAGAGCTCGTTCCAGAGGCGGCCGGTAGGCGCAGGTCGGGCCGTCCCGAAGACCAGGGGAACCGCCCCCGACAGCGCCGCCAGCCGCAGGGACTCCTCCTCCACGCGCCGCCGCAGGCCCGACTCCCAGAGTCGGTCCTCCAGCAGGTAGCCGGGGATCGTCAGTTCCGGTGCCAGCACCAGCTGTGCGCCCGCGGCGATCGCCTCGCCATAGGCCTCTTCCAGTTTGCGGCCATTGCCCTCGGGATCCCCGAGGTGGGCGTTGAGCTGGAGTAGCGCGATTCGCATGTGGGAGTTCCTATCGTCCACCAACTTACCAGCGGATCTCCGCGCAGGTGCCGCCCTCGGGCCGTACCGTCAGCCGGAGGTCCGCTCCCTGGGCGTTCAGCCACTTCAACGCCAGGGGCAGACCCAGCCCCGTGCCGTCAGGGCGGCCGCTCTCGAAGGGCCGGAGCATGCGCAGGGCCGTGTCCTCCGACAGCCCGGGGCCTTCGTCCAGCACCTCCAGATGGCCATCGGCGATCCTCACCACCACCCGCCCCCCGAGGGGCGTGGCCTGGCAGGCGTTCTCCAGGAGGTTCACCAGGGCCTGATGCAGCAGTACCGGATCCCCCCGCACGCCCCCCCGCCCTTCGCAGAGCAGGGCCCGCCCCTGGCTCACGGGGCGTCGCTTCAGCTCCCTCAGGGCCTGGGCCGCCACATCCTCGAGTCGCAGGTCTTCGGCGATCGGGTCGAGCGGCTTGGCCCACTGGAGGAACCGCTGGACCAGACGCTCGAGTTCCTCGGTCTCCTCGAGCACAGCCAAGGCGGCCTCGCCGTGGCCAACCCGCTGCAGCAACTGGCCCTGGCCCTTGAGCACCGCCAGGCCGTTCTTCAGCTGGTGGGCCACGCCCGCAGTCATCTCCCCCAGCTCGGCGAAGCGCTCGCGGAGCTGGCGCCGGCGCGCCTCCAGCTCCGCCTCGGTGACATCCTCGAACTGCACCAGGGCGCCGATCCGGTCCGGTGCCTCGATGCGCTGGACCCGCCAGCGGCGTCCGTCGGCTTCCAGGCGATGGGCCGGGCCGGGCTCGGCCTGCAGCACCTCCCGCAGCCAGGCGAAGGGCTCCAGCACGAAGGCCGCCTCCAGACCGAGGACCCCCGAGGTGACCCCCAGGAGCTCACGCCCCCGGCGGTTCAGGGCGGCCAACCGCTGTCTCTGGTCGACCCAGAGCAGGCCCATGGGCAGGGCATCCAGCAGCCGCTCATGCACCGTCCGGAGCTCACCCAGGGAGGCCGCCAGCTCGCCCCGCTCCCGAAGGCTACCTGACACTGCCGTGAGGAGCAGGGCTTCGGGATCCCCGGACGTGCGCCGCCTGAGCCGCGCCCAGCGGACCAGGACCACCACCAGCCCCCCCAGGACCACGCCAAGGGGGAGGGCCAGGACCAGCCAGGCAATCACGTGAGGTTGCATCCTCCCAGGTTAATCTGGATCCCATGGACAGACAGCCGATCTACATCGTCTCCGGGGGATCCGGCGAGACCGCCCACCGCATGGTTCAGGCAGCCCTGACCCAGTTCGCCAAGGGGGAGAGCTCGGCCCTGGTGCGCCGCTTCCAGAACGTCCGCTCCCAGGAGGACCTGGACCGGGTGCTGCAGCTGGCCACGGACAAGCGGGCCGTCATCATCCACACCACCGTGTCCCGCGAGATGCGGGACTACCTCGACAAGCGCTGCGCCGAGCTTCGCCTCACCCAGGTGGACCTCTTCGGCAACCTGCTGGACACCCTGGCGCTCTACCTCCGGGAGCGGCCAGAAGAACGGCCCGGCAGCTTCCATGCGGTGGGCGACAAGTACTTCCGCCGCATCGAGGCCATCGAGTTCGCCCTGAAGTTCGATGACGGCATCGACATGGGAGGCCTGGTGGATGCAGACATCGTGCTGGTGGGCATCAGCCGCACCAGCAAGACGCCCCTGTCCATGTACCTCGCCATGGAGGGGTTCAAGGTGATGAACGTGCCCCTGGTGCCGGGCGTGCCCCTGCCTCCCGAGCTGGCGGGCATCCCTCAGGGCCGCATCGTGGGCCTCACCATCCAGGCCGACCGGCTCCAGGAGATCCGCGCCTACCGCCTGAAGCGCCTGGGCGCTACGGGCAGCGCGGACAGCTACAGCGACATGGGGCGCATCCTGGATGAGCTCGCCTACGCCGACGATGTCTTCAAGCTGCACCGCCGCTGGCCTGTGCTGGACGTCACAGGCCGCAGCATCGAGGAGACCGCGGGCCTGGTGCTGGATCGCGTCTTCGGCAAAGAGCGAGCGGTCTGAACCACTGGGCCGGATGGGGCGCCTTTGGGCACCTCAATGCACGCCGTCGGGAAGAGGGCGGCGCTTCGGCGTTTTAGAGAACCGGGGCGTGTCCTTGGATGCCGCAGGCGGATAGAGCCCGGGCCTGAATGCGTGCTTGTAGAGCAGCTCGCCATCGGGGAGATCCTTCATCCGCACAGGGTCAGCGGCGGCCAGTTCTTCCCGGACTTTGGCCTGGAAGGCGAAGGCCGCGGCCTTGGTCTCCCAGACGAAGTGCAGGGCCTGAGGGTTGCCGGTCTCGCGCACCTTCCCGTGCCGCGCCGTTTCCAGGGCCAGGAAGAGGGCAGTGGCCACCCAGGCCTCCAGGGCATCCCCACAGCGGGACCAGCCGAGGAACGATACGCCGATGTCAATGTGATAGAGGTCTCCGGTGGCCTGGATGCGGAGGTTTCCGTAGTTCGCATCCAGGTCGGGCACTAGCCGGTAACGGGCCTTCCGGTCCGCTGCGGGCAGCTGCCTGACCACCTCGCGGAGGCTGGGTGAATGCGCCAGTGCCCAATGAAAGACCGCCAGGACCACCGGATCCGAGCCGGGGAGCAGGGGCAGCTCGGCTTGGGCCTGGGTGATCTGGACCGGAGGGAGCGGGCTTTGGAGCGGCATGCGGAGAAATCTCAGGTGGAGAAGGACGCGATGGCGATGCTTTCGGCGCAGGCCGAGCCTACAGTTCATCCTCCAGCCGCTGCACGAGGGTCTTCAGAATCTTGATCCGGCCGTAGTACTTGTTCTCGCTCTCAACCAGGGTCCAGGGGGCGATCTCAGTGCTGGTGCGGTCGAGCATGTCGCAGATGGCACTCTCGTAGGCGGGCCACTTCTCCCGGTTGCGCCAGTCCTCCTCGGTGATCTTGAAGCGCTTGAAGGGTGTGGCCTGGCGCTGTTCGAAGCGCCGCAGCTGCTCCTCCGGGCTTATGGACACCCAGAACTTCTGCAGGATGGTGCCATTGCGGGCGAGTTGGTACTCGAAGTCATTGATCTCACTGTAGGCCCGCTGCCAGTCGGCCTCCGTGCAGAAGCCCTCCACCCGCTCCACCAGCACGCGGCCATACCAGCTGCGATCGAAGATCTGGACCTTTCCGCGCCGCGGCAGGTTGCGCCAGAAGCGCCATAGATAGGGCTGGGCCCGCTCCTCCTCGGTGGGCGCAGCCACAGGCTGGATCCGATAGGTGCGCGCGTCCAACGCCTGAGTGATGCGGCGGATGCCACCGCCCTTCCCTGCCGCATCCACGCCTTCGAAGACCAGCACCACCGAGTGTTTCTTGAAGTTCCGATGGCGGGTGAGCAGGTTGAGGCGCCCCTGGAGGGTGAGCAGTTCCTCTTCGTAGGCCTTCTTCTCCATGCGCTTGCTGAGATCCAGGGCCCGGAGGATGTTGAGTCCGTCGAGGGCGGCCGGTACTGGAGGTTGGACCGGCGGCGCCTTGGGTGCCGGGTTGTCGAGGCGTGCCCGCAGCTTCTCCAGGATGATCTTGCCGACCGAGAGCTTCTGGTAGCGGGGATCGGTGGCCTCCACCACGATCCAGGGCGAATCCGCCGTGCTGGTGGAGCGCAGCGCCCGCTCGGCAACCTGGCGGAAGGTGTCGTACATCTCGAAGTGCTTCCAGTCCCGGGGCGTCACCCGCCAGCGGGTCTTGGGATCCTTCTCCAGGCTCTTCAGCCGCTTCTTCTGGGTGTCCTTGCCGAGGTGCATCCAGAACTTCAAGACCAGAGCACCCTCGTGGATGAGCATCTGCTCGAAGCGCACCACCCGGGCCATGTCCTGGTCCAGGTCCGAGGTCTTGATGCGGCCGTGGGCGCGCTCGAGGATGGGCCAGGTGTACCAGGAGCCGTCAAAGATGCCGATCTTCCCCTTGGGGGGCAGCATGCGCCAGTAGCGCCACATGTGGGGCCGCTCCCGCTCCTCGTCCGAGGGCTCGTCCAGGCCGTGGGTCTGGATGTGGCGGGGATCCATCCACTCGTTCAGGGTGTTCACCGTCTCGCTCTTGCCTGCGCCGTCCACCCCTGCCACCAGGATGATCACGGGAAATTTCGCGGCGGTGAGGTCGTACTGGGCATCCAGCAGCGCTTCGCGCAGTCCCGGGACCTCCTTCTCCCAGACCTCCTTGGGGACCTTGTGGCCGAGTTCCGCGGATTCGAACATGATTCCTCCGGGGCGGATCTGCTGCTTTTCGACGCGCTAGCCACGATAGCTGATTTCCGCGTCCAGGCTCCGTGGAATGATGGAAGCCATGGTTTCCATCACCGAGTCCATCCAGCCCGCCATCGCCCACGCGAGGCGCATCCTCTTCGAGCCCTTCAGCGCCCGGAAGTGGTTCGTGCTGGGCTTCTCCGCCTTCCTGGCCCACCTGGGCGGTGGCGGAGGCTCCTTCAACTACAACGGCAATCCCTTCGACCGCTCCTCCTCAGGTGCCACGCCGGACTTCAGCCCCGTCACCACCTGGATCTCCGAGCACCTGCCCCTGGTCATCGCCCTCGCCGTGGTGTTCTTCATCCTCATGCTCGCCCTGGCCGTGGTGTTCCAGTGGCTGAGCAGCCGCGGCCAGCTCATGTTCCTGGATGGCGTGGTAAGGAACCAGGCCGACATCGTGGAACCCTGGACCCGCCTGAGGCACCTGGGCAATGACCTCTTCCGGTTCCGGATCATGCTCCTGCTGGCGACCCTGGCCCTGTTCCTCGTCTGCGGGGGCCTGGGGGCCCTCATTGCCCTGCCCGACATCCATGCGCGCACGTTCGGAGGCGCCGCCTTCGCCGGCGTGCTGGTGGGCTGCGGACTCCTGATCCTCGGGATCCTCGTCCTCAGCCTCATCGGGGCGCTGCTCCACGATTTCGTGGTGCCGATCATGTACCACCGCGAGCTGAGTGTAGCGGCCGCCTGGCAGGTGCTGCGCCGCGAGCTGCTGCCCGGCCACGGCTGGCAGTTCGCGGGGTTCTACCTGATGTACATCCTGCTGTGGATCGGTGCGACCCTGCTCATGCTCCTCGGCTGCTGCCTCACCTGCTGCATCGCCATCCTCCCTTACATCAGCTCCGTGGTCTTCCTGCCGATCTTCGTCTTCTTCCGCTGCTACGCCCTGGAGTTCCTCGCCCAGTTCGGCGATGGGTGGCGCATCATCCAGGTGCCGGAACCCCTCGTCGAGTCCTAGTACTCGTTCGCCAGGTCTCCGGCCCTGACCTGCTTCTCGAAGGGCTGGAACGCCGGTGCCCCGGCGGCCTGGGCGATCCACTCGGCTACCCGGATGCCATCCACCGCGGCCGAGGTGATGCCCCCGGCAAAGCCCGCCCCCTCGCCGCAGGGATAGAACCCGGGGTGGCTGACGGACTGCCCGTCCTCGCCCCGCAGCAGCTGGATGGGGCTGCTGGTGCGGCTCTCGATGGCCAGCAGGATCGCCTCGCGGCTGGCGAAGCCGTGGATCTTCTTGTCGAAGGCGGGCAGGGCCCCGAGGAGCTGTTCCTGCACGAAGCCCGGCAGGCAGGTCCGCAGATCCGCCGCCACGGCGAAGGGGCGGAAGCTGGTGCGCGGAAGCTTGCCCGTGGCCCGGCCCTTCAGGAAGTCCTGGACGGCCACGGCGGGGGCCCCGTAGGTCTCCCCCGCGGCCCGGAAGGCGGCCTGCTCCCACGTGCGCTGGAAGTACATGCCGCCCAGCAGGTGGTCGCTGCCGAAGTCCGCCGTGTTCACCTTGGCCACGAGCCCCGAGTTGGCGAAGCCTGAGTCGCGCTTCTCGTTGCTCATGCCGTTCACCACCACGCCGCCGGGCTCGCTGCTGCACTGGGTGACTTCCCCGCCGGGGCACATGCAGAAGCTGTAGGCGGCCCGGTTCAGGCCGAAGTTGCAGACCAGCTTGTAGTCGGCGGCGGGCAGGGAGGGATGGCCCGCGCTGGGGCCGTACTGGGAGCGGTCGATGAGGTCCTGGGGGTGCTCCACCCGCACGCCCATGGCGAAGGGCTTCTGCCGCATGGCCACCCCGTGGCGGTGAAGCATCTCGAAGGTGTCCCGGGCGCTGTGGCCAGGTGCCATCACCAGGGCCTCACAGGGGAGCTCTTCGCCGTTGGCGAGCACGGCCGCCCGCACCCGGCCCTGCGGGTCGAAGCGCACGTCCTCCAGCCGGGCGTTGAAGCGGTACTGGGCGCCACGCGCCTCCGCCGATTTTCGGATCAGCACCGCGCAGCGTCGGATGACATCCGTGCCGACGTGGGGCTTGGCCAGGTAGAGGATGCGGGGGTTCGCTCCGAAGCGCACGAAGGCCTCCAGCACGTAGCGCGTGGCCGGGTGGCCGATGCGGGTGGTGAGCTTGCCATCGCTGAAGGTGCCCGCCCCTCCCTCGCCGAACTGCGCGTTGGCCTCAGGATCCAGCACCGCGTCCTTCCATAGGCCGGAGATGGCCTTCACCCGGGCCCCCATGGCGGGGCCGCGCTCCAGGACGATGGGCTCGAGGCCGTAGTCAAGCAGGCGCAGGGCGCAGAAGGTGCCGGCGGGGCCGCTGCCCACGATGACCACGCGTGGCCTGCGTGGGGGCTGCGCCACCGCGTAGGGTGCCGTGACCGGCGCAGGTTCGAGTTTCAGGCCGCCGGGCAGCGGGCCCAGAGTCAAGGCCCGATCCGACTCGAAGCTGAGGGCCGTGAGGAAGCGGATGGCCCCCTTGTGGCGGGCATCCAGGCTGCGGCGCTCCAGGGCGACCGCGCGGTAGTCCGTGGGCTGGCCGCCCAGGGCATGGGCCAGCGGCTTGGCCAGGTCCAGCAACTCCTCTCCCAGGTTCAGGGGCAGGTTGGAGAGCAGGTAGCGCATGGTCGCCTCGGCGGAAGGAGTCCACGGGACTCAAGGCCAGGGGACAGGTTAATCCAGGAACGGGGACAAGCCTTCAGGGATGTGCGGGAGGGCTTGGGCTGACCGGGAAGAACCGGCCTGAATAGCCGATTTAAGGGTGGCTTATATTTAGCCGAAACCTATCTTGGGCCTGAGTGTTCTCCGAGGAGGTGGCCCATGACCTTGGATGAAACCATCCTGGAACTGACCTCCAGAACGCCGAGTGGCGGCACTTGCACCATTGGGGACCGTGCTTTCACTGTTCGCTACTGCACCGATATCTGGGAGTGGGAGTACCAGGGCCTCGTCTTCCACGATGCCCTGGATCTGGCCGAAGCCATGCTCCGGGACTGCAACACGAATTCCCGGCTGGTCCGCTTCTACACTGGAAAGATCCCGGACGAGCGAAGGTGGCCCAGAATCCAGCCCCCGGTTGTGGCCGCCCCGGCGATCACACCGTGGTACTACTAGGGGGCTGTCTCGGCACCGCGGGTCTGAACCCGTCGAGGATCCCCGCAGGGCCCGCCCCGATTCCCTGCGGTTCCGGCTGCTGCTCAGCTGATAAGGGGGGATCTTGGTCGAATCGAGCTTGCAGCGGGTGGTGGTGGCCGGCGGCACGGGACTGGTCGGCCAGCCCCTGGTGAGGGCCCTGCTGGGCCTGGGCGCCCGGGTGGCGGTGCTCACCAGGAACCCGCAGGCGCTGGCATGTCCCTCCGGCGCCTCAGCCCACAGCTGGGATGAACTGGCCACCTTGCTGGAGGGCGCGGACGCCGTCATCAACCTGGCCGGTGAAGGCATCGCCGACCGGCGCTGGACCGCCTCCCGGAAGGCTGCCATCCGGGACAGCCGGATCAGGGCCACCGCCCAGCTGGTGGCAGGCATGCGGGCCTGCGCCCGGCCACCCCTTACCCTCATCAACGCCTCGGCCATCGGCTACTACATCCCCCGGGACGAGCATCCCGTCAATGAAGATGCCGGGCCGGGCACGGGCTTCCTCGCCGAGGTCTGCCAGGGCTGGGAAGCCGAGGCTGCCGCCGCTGAAGCCCTCGGTGTTCGGGTGGCCCTGATCCGCATCGGGGTCGTCCTGGATCGGAAAGGAGGCGCACTGCCCAAGATGGCCTTGCCCGTGCGCTGGTTCCAAGGCTGCAAGCTGGGCTCGGGTCGCCAGGGCCTCAGCTGGATCCACGTGGACGATCTGGTTGCCATGCTTATCGAAGCCGCCGGCAATCCCGCCTGGTCGGGCGCCTTCAACGGCACGGCACCCGAGCCCCTGGGCAACGAGGCCTTCACGCGCCTCATCGCCCGGCGGCTTGGGCGCCCGATGCTGCCCGTGCCGGGCTTCCTCACCCGCTTCGCCACGCGGCTGGTGCTGGGTGAGCTGGCCGAGGCCCTGCTGCTGCAGGGCGCCTTCGTTCTGCCCGCCCGCGCCGAGGCCCTCGGTTTCCAGTTCCGCTTTCCCACGGCCGAGGCGGCGCTGGAGGACCTGCTATGAGGGAGGAAGTCTTCATCGCCGTACAGGACCTGCCCTCGCCCAGGAGCGCGGTCTTCAGGTTCTTCTCCGATCCGGCCAACCTCGAGGCCCTCACCCCGCCCTGGCTGAACTTCGAGGTGCTGACGCCGAAGCCCCTGCCCCAGGGCGAGGGCGCCCTCTTCGACTACCGGATCAAGGTGCGGGGGCTGACGCTTCGGTGGCGCACCCTAATCGAGACCTTCGTCCCCGGAGAGAAGTTTGTAGACCGGCAGATTTCAGGTCCCTATGCGCTTTGGCACCACACGCATCGCTTCGAGGATCTGCCGGACGGCGGCACCCGCATGACCGATCAGGTGCGCTACCGGGTGGGCTGGGGCATCATCGGCCGGATCGTCACCGCCTTTTGGGTCCGACGGGATGTCCAGCGGATCTTCGAGTACCGGAAGCAGGTGCTGGCGGAGCGATTCAGACCAGCTCCAGCCCCCCGAATCGAGCCATGATGCGCCGGTCGCCGCCCTGGTCGAAGCGCACGGTGTAGGTCAGGCCATCGCCCCGTCCGGATGCAGCGAGGATGGTGCCGGCCCCAAAGCGGGGGCTCCTCACGCGGGTGCCGGCAGGGAAGGCGCTGGCATCCACCTTCTCGGGGGGCGCGGAGGGTCTGTCGCTCTCCGTCCCGGACGGTGAGGGCGGCACCTCCCGCACTCGGTCGAAAAAGGTGCGGATGCGCTGCAGCTCCGTGGCCACGGAGGCCCCCCCGGCGCCCCGGGTGAAGGAGCTGCCGGGCCGCACGCCCTCGCCGGCCTGGTAGAGCTCCGTGCCCCAACGGATGGGGGCGGTAAGAGCATCGGCCGGGATCTCGCGGAGGAAGCGGCTGGGCATGGAGAGCATCTCCGTGCCCATGATGCGCCGCCGCCGCGCGGCGCTCAGCGTCAGCCGCCGCTGGGCCCGGGTGATGGCCACGTAGAAGAGGCGCCGTTCCTCCTCCAGGCCATCGGACGTCTCGCGGGCATTGCGGTTGGGGAAGACGTCCTCCTCCATGCCGATCACGAAGACATAGGGGAACTCCAGGCCCTTGGCGCAGTGGATGGTCATGAGGCTGAGCTGCGAGGCCTCCTCCAGCTGGTCGGTGTCCGCAGCCAGGGTGATGCGGTCCAGGAACTCCGAGAGGCGGAGGCCAAGCGATTCCGACTCGGCAGCCGCGCTGAGAAACTCCTCCAGGTTGCGGATGCGGCCCTCGGCTTCGAGCGTGGCCTCGTCCTCCAGGCTCTGGAGGTAGCCGCTCTCCTGGAGCACCCACTTCACCAGACCCGCCAGCCCCAGGGCCTCGCGCTCCGGCCCCGCCCGGTGGAACAGGTCCAGGAACCTGCCCAGCTCGCGCTGAGCGCGGCCCTTGAGCTCGCCGGAGTGCAGCAGCAGCGACAACCCCTCCAGGGGGGTGCCGCCCTCGGGAATGGCGCCCTCGATCTTGCCCAGGGTGGTGGGACCCACGCCCCGGCTGGGCGCGTTCACGCAGCGGCGGAAGCTCACTAGGTCGAAGGGGTTCGAGATGAGCCGCAGGTACGAGATGAGGTCCTTCACTTCCTGGCGCTCGTAGAACTTCACGCCGCCCACCAGGCGGTAGGCGAGGTTCTGGGCGCGCAGCGCCTCTTCCATCTGCCGGGACTGCCAGTTGGCGCGGTAGAGCACGGCGACCTTGGCCTCGTGCTCGAGGTAGCGCAGCTCCTGGATGCGCTGCACCACCCACTCGGACTCCAGCCGCCCCTCGTCCGAGAGCTTGAACTGGATGGACTCACCCACGCCCAGGTCCGTCTTGAGGGCGCCCTTGCCCTCCACGCGCTGGGAATTGTTGGCGATCACCTGCGAGGCCGCGTCGAGGATCTTCTCCGTGGAGCGGTAGTTCTGCAGCAGTTCGATGCGCACGGCTTCGGGGAAGTCCTGCTGGAAGTCGAGGATGTTGCGGATGTCCGCTCCTCTCCACCCATAGATCGACTGGTCTTCATCGCCCACCACGCATAGGTTGTGGTGCCGCCGCGCCAGGTGCTGCACCAGCAGGTACTGGGCGCGGTTCGTGTCCTGGTACTCGTCCACCAGGATGTACCGGAAGCGCTCGCCATACTGGGCCTGCATGACCGGTTCGCGGAAGAGGCGCTCGGTCCAGAGGAGCAGGTCGTCGAAGTCGCAGGCCCGGTGGTTCTTCAGACCCTTTTGGTAGAGGTCGTAGGCATCCAGCACCTTGCGGGTCCAGGGGTCCAGGGCCTCTTCGCGGGCCTCGTCGGGCAGCAGGCAGCGGTTCTTGAAGTCGCTGATGAGCTCCAGCACCTTCTTCGGGTGGAACTGTTTCTCCGGAAGCTTCAGTTCCGCCAGCACCTGCTTGACGAGGCTCTTCTGGTCTGCGGGGTCGAAGATGACAAAATCCCGGCCCACCGGCGTGCGCTCGCCCTCGCGGCGGAGGATGCGCGTGCAGAAGCTGTGGAAAGTGCTCACCCACAGCTGTGCCGCGGGCACGGACACCAGCCGCTGGACCCGCTCCCGCATCTCCTCCGCCGCCTTGTTGGTGAAGGTCATGGCCAGGATCGAGCCAGGGTGCACGCCCTCTTCCTCGATGAGCCAGGCGATGCGCCGGGTGATCACCGTGGTCTTGCCGGAGCCGGCACCGGCCAGGATCAGCAGAGGACCGTGAGCATGGCGCACCGCCTCCCGCTGGGGGGCGTTCAGGTTTCGAAGGAGGGGATGGTCGTTCGGTTCGGTGGCGGGGCCGGGCATCCACCTATGCTACAGGGCCGTTACTCCCCGGGCGCGATGACCTTGCCCCTCTCGGCCTTGCGCAGGACCTCCCGGACCAGGACCAGGGCCTCCGCTTCAGTGATCCGCTTCTTGAAGGGGTGCATCACCACCCCGAAGAAGATGCCCTTGCGGATGGTCTTCACCATCATCGCATCGCTTTTCTTGGCCATATTCAGGGTGTCAGTGAAGTCCGTGCCAGGCAGGCGCTTCCCCTCGGGGCTCCGCGCCGAACCGTCGGCACCGTGGCACTTCGCGCAGTTGGCGACATAGAAGCCCTTCAGTTCCTTCACGGACCTGGGCGGGGCCCCGGCGCACAAAAACGGGTGCGGGTGCACGACCAGGTACAGGATCAGGATGGTCCGCCGCATGGTCTCCTCATTGTTCGCTGAATCAACCACTATGGGGCCGTTCCCATGATGGGAAGGTAAAATCAGGAGCGCTTCCTCGTCGCCAGGGGCCGAATGACCTCCGTCACCAGGCGGCGGGCTTCGGCTTCGGTCAACTGCCGCCGAAATCCAGGCATGGCGCCGCGCCCCTTCAAAATCGAGGCCTCAAGCCCCGACGCCTCCTGCTTGGCCAACCAGCGGGACTCCACTAGGTTGCGTCCGCCCAGCCGGGTGCCGTTCGCACTCCGGCCCGTGCCATCAGGACCGTGGCAGACCGCACAGCGCTCCAGGAAGAAGGCCTTCAGGTCCCTGACCTCCGCGGACAGGGACAACGTGGAGAGCGCCAGCAGCAGCACGGCGATACGGGAAACCATTGGTCGAACCTACCATGTCGCGCGGTCTCTCGTTAGGCTGGACCCACGCGCCCGTGGCGGAATGGCAGACGCCGCGGACTTAAAATCCGCTGCCCGCAAGGGCGTGCCGGTTCGAATCCGGCCGGGCGCACCAAGACCAATCTCTGTATGACGGTTAGGTTTTGAAGCGCCCCATCAACTCTGCCAGGCCTTCGGC
>NZ_JBATQW010000012.1:0-26781 GCF_049292215.1 Geothrix sp.
CTGCCACGGCCATGCCCGCGGCCCCCCAGGCGGGCGGCGCACCCGCCCAGTCCGGCGCCCCCGTGGTCGCGAAGGAGGCGGTGAAGGTAGACAAGGCCTCCGGTGCCGATGCCCGCACCGTGGCCGAGGTCTGGGCCCAGAAGGGCGGCCTGAAGGAAAAGGCCGTCACCATCCGCGGCCAGGTGGTCAAGTACAACCCTGGCGTCATGGGCAAGAACTGGATCCACATCCAGGACGGCACCGGCGAAGCCAGCAAGGGCAACCACGACATCACCATCACCAGCCAGGACGCCGCCACCAAGGGCGACGTGGTCACCGTGAAGGGCGTCGTCCGCCTGGACAAGGACTTCGGCGCGGGCTACGTCTACCCGCTGATCGTCGAGGATGCCAAGGTGGTGAAGAAGTAGGCTTGAGTTCCATCTAGACGGAAGCGGGCGCCCTTCGGCGCCCGCTTTCATTCCGGGGGAATTCCGAGCTAGACCGTGGCCGGCACGGCCGCCAGCTCCTTCGCCCAGGCAGGCACAGTGCGGACCCCCTTGGGTGCCTGCAGGGCCTTCTGGTAGCGCCGCAGCTCGCCATCGTGGTTGACGATGAAATCGCTCTCTTCAGCCATGTTCGTGATGGGCAACCAGGCAGTGGCCGCGCGGCCGAGGCTCGATGCCTCCGACTCGAGCGCCAGGCTGAAGGTGGCGGCCTTCAGGATCTGGCCCAGCAGCTCCGCCTCCTTGCTGCTGGTGAAGGCAGCGTCGTGCAGGAGCACCAAGGCCTTGACCTCCCCGCACTGCACTTTGCCAAGCAGCTCGTCGAGGGCCCCGAACCGGAACCCGCGCTCCGTGAAGCCGCGGCGGTTTAGGATGCCGTCCGCGCTGGTCTGGTACTTGGGCAGCACCACGGAGATGGTCTTGTCACCGCTGCCGTAGCGCAGGTCGGCCGAGGCGGCCAACTCGCCCAGGCGCTGGGCCGCATCACAGCCGAAGGTGCCCTGGCCGATGACGGCCACCGGCCCGGCAGCCTGCAGGGCCTCGCGAATGGCCTCCGGGGACGCGGGTGCGCCTTTCAGGGAAGGGAGGGGCGCCGCTCCCGAGCGGTTGAACTGCGCGTAGGCGTAGCGCTCCTCATCACTGATGAAGTGGGTCGTCTCCTTGCCCTCCAGGGGCCGGGGACGGAAGCGGTGGATCTGGTTGCCCTCGTGATCGATCCAGATGGGGTTGCCCAGGGCCGAGTGGCGGCTGATGGAGGGCACGCTCTTGAGGTACCAGACGCGCTTCTTGAAGCGAAAGTCACGGCTCGTCAAGGCGCCCACGGGACAGAGGTCCACCACGTTCCCGGCGAAGGGGTTCTGATCCATGCTCTTGCCCGTGAAGGTGGTAACTTCCAGGTGCGAGCCTCGGGAGGCCACGGTCAGCTCACCGCCGCCGCTGATCTCCCGGGTGAAACGCACGCAGCGGGTGCAGTGGATGCAGCGGTTCTTGTCGATGACGATCTTGGCGCCCAGGTCCTCGTAGCGGTATCGCCGCTTCACCTCGCCCATGCGCGAGTCGCCGCTGCCGTAGTGGTACGAGTAGTCCTGCAGCTTGCACTCCCCGGCCTGGTCGCAGATGGGGCAGTCCAGCGGGTGGTTGATGAGCAGGAACTCCATCACGCCGGCCCGGGCATCAGCCACGGCGGGCGTGTTGGTGAAGACCTCCATCACCACGGCCTCGGGATTGTCCTTGGGCGCGGGCGGCACGGTGGTAGTGCAGCTGGTGGCCAGCTTGGGCTGGCCCTTGATCTCCACCAGGCACATGCGGCAGGTGGCCACGGGGGACAGCGCGGGGTGGTAGCAGTAGTGGGGAATGTCGATGCCGACGGTGCGGCAAGCATCCAGCACCAGGGTGCCGGGGGTCACGCTCAGTTCAACGTCGTTGATCTTGATCGTCGGCATGGGCCCACTCCAGGCCTTCAAGGATGGGGCTTAGGGCCGGGAAGGTAAAGGTGGAGGCGTCAGCCCCTTCCGATGGCACCCACCATGCAACGTCGGCAGAAGTCGAGGAAATCCTCCAGATCCGGGATATCCACATTCACTGTGGCGGGGATCACATTCGGGATCACCACCCGCTTGCGGAGTTCGCCCGTGGCCTCGAGGGAGAACACGAACCAGGCGAGCCGGTCCTTCTCCGAAGACAGCGTGAGGCTCACCACCTTAGTCTCGAAGAACAGGTCCGGCGCCCCGCCGTCCTCCGGCGTCTTCCACTCGGGGATGTGGCTCCGCTTGACGAATTCCGCCCTCAGCTGCTCCAGGGTGTGCTGGACCGTGAACTGCACTTCAACCTGGACATCCATCCCGGCCTCCTGATGCCACCCTTTTCGGCCGTATCCGCCAGAACCCAAGCCCTGACATCCATCCCTTCCGGAAGCGTCAGATACATGGAAAAATCAAGGGTTCAGGGGGCAGACATGCCGACGGCATTGATCTCGGTGTACGACAAGTCGGGGCTCCTGCCCCTGGCGGAGGGCCTGTTGGCCCAGGGCTGGCGGCTCCTGGCGACGGGCGGCACCCTGCGCACCCTCCAGGAGGCCAAGCTCGAAGCCGTCGAGGTCGCCGCCTACACGGGCGCCCCGGAGTGCTTCGACGGGCGGGTGAAGACGCTCCACCCCCGCATCCACGGCGGCCTGCTCTACCGGCGCGACCTCTCGGATCACGTCGCAGATGCCAAGGCCCAGGGCATCGAGCCCATCGACCTCGTGGTGATCAACCTCTACCCCTTCGAGGCCACTATCGCCAGGGAGGGCGTCACGCCCGCCGAGGCCATCGAGCAGATCGACATCGGCGGACCCAGCATGATCCGCAGCGCCTCCAAGAACCACGCCTCGGTGACGGTTCTGACCGACCCAGGCCAGTACGGGCCCTTCCTCGAGAAGCTCCTGGCAGGCGCCTGGAGCCTGGAGGACCGCCGTCGCTGCGCCCTGGAGGCCTTCCGCCGCACGGCCGCCTACGATGCAGCCATCTCCGGCTGGATGGAGCGGGAGCTCACCGCCAAGCCCTCCACCGAGCTGTCCCACCACCTCTGCCTCAACCTGGTCCAGCAACAGGGCTTGCGCTACGGAGAGAACCCGCATCAGGCGGCCGCCTTCTACGTGGAACCCGGCCGCAAGGCCGAGGGCATGGCGGCCTGCCACCAGCACCAGGGCAAGGAGCTGAGCTTTAACAACCTCCTGGACGCCGATGCCTGCGCCCGCCTGGTCTGGCAGTTCCCGGCTCCGGCCTGCGTCATCGTCAAGCACAACAACCCCTGCGGCGTGGGCCAGGGTCCCCATGCCCTGGAAGCCTTCATGCGGGCCCAGGCCGGCGATCCCGTCAGCGCCTTTGGGGGCATCGTGGCCTTCAACCGTCCGGTGGGCGTCGAAGTGGCCAAGATCATGGCCCAGAACTTCTGGGAGGTCATCTTGGCACCGGCCTTCACGGGCGAGGCTCTGGAGGTGTTCGCCGCGAAGAAGCAGCTGCGTATCCTGCAGACGCCTGACCAGTGGCCCCAGAGCGCCGAGGGCCTGGACACCCGCTCCATCGGCGGTGGCTACTTGGTACAGCGGGCGGATGACGCCTTCGCGCCATTCGAAGCGTGGGAAGTGAAGGCCAGCGGCGCCGGCGCCAAACCGCGCACGGAGGATCTCGTGCTGGCCCAGCGCGTGGCCAAGGCCGTGAAGTCCAACGCCATCGTGCTGGTGAAGGATGGCGCCACCGTGGGCATCGGCGCGGGCCAGATGAGCCGGGTGGATTCCGTGGAGATCGCCTGCCGCAAGGCCGGGGACCGCGCCCGCGGCGCCGTGCTGGGCAGCGACGCCTTCTTCCCCTTCGCCGATGGCCTGGAAGTGGCGGCCGGGTTCGGGGTTTCCGCCTTTGTCGAACCGGGCGGCAGCCTGCGCGACAAGGAGGTCATCGAAGCCGCCCAGAAACTGGGTGTCTGGCTCTTCTTCACAGGAATGCGCCACTTCCGACATTGAGCCCGGTTCCAATCGGGCCATGCCCGACTGGAGATAAAAAGGAAGCCACCTACTCATCTTCGCCCGGGGCCTATTGATGAAAACTTCTGATCTGCGCCAGCGCTTCCTCCAGTACTTCGAGCGGCAGGGGCACCGCCGGGTGGCTTCCAGCGCCGTGATCGGCCCGGCGGACGACCCCACGGTCATGTGGACGAACTCCGGGATGATCCAGTTCAAGGATGTGTTCCTGGGCAAGGAGAACCGCGACTACAGCCGCGCCACCACCAGCCAGAAGTGCCTGCGGGCCGGCGGCAAGCACAACGACCTGGATCAGGTGGGGTTCACCGCCCGGCACCACACCTTCTTCGAGATGCTCGGCAACTTCAGCTTCGGCGATTACTTCAAGGCCGATGCCATCCGCTTCGCCTGGGAGTTCCTCACAGGCCCGGTGGAAAAGGGCTGCCTGAACCTGGATGCCTCCAGGCTCTGGGTCACCGTGTTCGAAGGCGCGGAGGGCGTGCCGGCCGATACCGAGGCCGAGGAAATGTGGAAGGCCGCTGGGGTGCGCCCGGATCGCATCATGCGGTTCGGCAAGAAGGACAACTTCTGGCAGATGGGCGATACCGGCCCCTGCGGCCCCTGCTCCGAACTGCACTTCGATCGTGGGGAACAGGTCCCCGGCGATGCCACGCCCAATGGCGATGGTGACCGTGTCATGGAGATCTGGAATCTGGTCTTCATGCAATACGAGCGGGACGCCAAGGGCCTCCTGACCCCCCTGCCAAAGCCCAGCATTGACACGGGCATGGGCCTGGAACGGACTGCCAGCATCCTCCAGGGCGTGGATACCAACTACGAGATCGACCTGTTCGCACCGATCTTCGAAGCCATCTGGAAGGCGGCGAAGGTCAACCCCGAGGACCGCCGCGACCACGCGAACCGCACCGCCTCCCAGGTCGTCGCCGACCACATCCGTGCTGCCACGTTCATGTGCTTCGACGGCGTGGTGCCCAGCAACGAGGGCAGGGGCTACGTGCTCCGCAAGATCATCCGCCGGGCATTGCGCTTCGGCCGGAAGCTCGGCATCGAGGGGCTCTTCTTCGCGGACCTGGCCCCCGCCGTGTTCCAGGCCATGGGCGATCAGTACCCTGAGCTGCTCGGAGAGCTCGGCCGCATCCAGAAGTCCCTCCATCGGGAGGAGCAGCAGTTCAGCCAGACCCTCTCCACGGGCCTGAAGCTGCTCGAAGGCAGCGACATCGCCAGCGGCACCCTGGCGGGCTCTGACATCTTCCGTCTCTACGACACCTATGGTTTCCCCGTGGATCTGGTGGAGGACTGGTGTCGGGAGCGCGGCATCACCGCCGATCTGGCCGGCTTCCAGCAGGAGCTGAACGCCCAGCGCACCCGAGCCCGAGCCGCCATGAAGGCCCACGACCTGCGGCTGGCCGGGGATCTGGCCATCCTGGCGGACCTGCCGCCCACCCGCTTCACCGGCTATGACCACCTCGAGGGACAGGCCCACGTGGTGGCCTTGTTCGATGCAGGGCACCGGCGAGTGAAGCACCTCACCGGGGAAGGCTTCGTCCTGCTGGACCGCACGCCCTTCTACGCCCTGTCCGGCGGGCAGGTGGGCGATACGGGCCAGCTCCGCTTCGAGGGCGGCCACGCCGAGGTGCTGGACTGCACCGCGCCAGCCCAGAAGCGGCACCTCCACAAGGTCGTGGTGACCGGCTCCCTGCTGGAGAACATGACCGTCAATGCCCTGGTGCACCCGATCCGCCGGCGGCGGGTCCGGGCCCACCACACGGCCACCCACCTGTTGCACGCGGCCCTGCGTGAGGTGCTCGGCACTCACGTCAAGCAGGCCGGCAGCGTGGTGGATGCGGCGCGCCTGCGTTTCGACTTTACGCACTTCGCCCCTCTGGAACCGGCCCAGATCGCGGAGATCGAGCGGCTCGCCTCCCGCCAGGCCCTGAGGTCCATCGATACCCAGGTGCGCGAGATGGACATTGAGGAGGCCCTCTCTTCCGGGGCCATGGCCCTCTTCGGCGAGAAGTACGGCGACGTAGTGCGCGTGGTACAGGTCCCCGGCTTCTCCACCGAGCTCTGCGGCGGCACCCACGTGCCCAACACCGGCGAGATCGGCGTGGTGAAGATCATCTCCGAGGGCGCAGTGGCAGCCGGCGTCCGGCGCATCGAGGCCGTGGCCGGCGAGATGGCCCTGGAGTTGCTGCAGGCCGACGAGGCCATGATCCAGGGCCTCGCTCGCCAGGCCAATGCGGGCCGGGAAGCCCTTCCGGACCTGCTAGCGGCCCGGGACCATCGCATCGCCCAGCTCGAGCGCGACCTGAAGGAAGCCAAGCTGAAGGCCGCCGGTGGCGGCGGCAGTGCCGAGCAGGTGGAGCAAGTGAAGGGTGTCACCCTCGTCACGGCCCTGATCGAGGGCCTAGAGGGCAACGCCCTGCGGGAGTTCATGGACCAGGTCCGCACCCGGCACTCCAGCGCGGTCATCGTGCTGGCCTCCAAGACCGCCGAGGACAAAGTGGCGGCGCTGGTCTCGGTCTCACCCGACCTGGTCTACGATGCGGGGGTCCTGTTCAAGACCATGCTCCCCGCGCTGAATGGCCGCGGTGGCGGCAAGAAGGACCTCGCCCAGGGCGGCGGCGCCAACCCGGGCGGCCTGCCCGAAGCCCTAGCCGCCCTCAGGGCGGCCCTGTAAGCCCAGAGTCACCCTGGGCCTCCAGTCGCCCGAAACCATTCAATGCTCCAGGGAGGACCTCCATTGCTTCCCATCCGCCGGCTGCTCCTGCGGGACCTCTTGGTCCTCATGGCCGGTCTGTCCGCCCTGATCCTGGGCCTCTCCTGGTGGAGCCAGCAGCAGGCCCTGAGACGCCAGGCCACCGCCCGCACCGAATCGGCCCTCCACCACCTTGAGGCCCTGCTCCACCTGGAGCTGAAGGCCTCCCAATCCCTGGGCGAGGTCGTGCGGGGTTGGTGGCTGGACGGGGCCTTGGATCCCACCCGCCCCGAGGAGGCGGCCCGACTCCTCCTCCCTCTACTCTCGGCGCAGCGGAGCATCACCAGCCTCAACCTCGCCCGCCAGGATGGGCCCTCCCTGCTCTTTCTCCGGCGGAGCGAGGTCTGGTTCATGCGGGAGTTGGTCCAGCCGGGATCCCAGGCCCGGATCCGCTGGCACCGCCTGGGCCAACCCGGCGACCGGATGTCCAGCGAGGCCTGGACCCCCATGGACTACGACCCCCGCACCCGGCCCTGGTACGTGGCCGGGGCTGCAGCGTCAACGCCAGAGCCAACCTGGACGGAGCCCTACACCTTCTACACCACGAAGGATCCGGGCATCACCTGCACCCTGCCCATCCGTGATGCCAGGGGGCTGCTCGGCGTGGCTGCCCTGGACTTCCTCCTGGACGACCTGACGGCCGGGGTCTGGTCCGCCCAGCCGACGCCCCGGAGCCGCTGCCTGGTGGTGGATCCCGAAGGTCGGGTGGTCATCCTGCCGAACGATCCGGCCTTCCAGACTCCTGCCTCCAGACGGCAGGCCTTCATGAGCCCCGTGGGGTCCGGTTTCCTGGAAGCCCAGTCCGGATTGCTCAGGGCCCCGCTGGGCCGGTCGCTGGCCTTCCGCCATCGCGGCCATACGATGATCGGCCTGATCACGGGTTTCGCCACCCTTCCCGGCATCCACTGGCGGCTGCTGCTGACCGTCCCGGAAGAGGACCTGCTCGGTCCGGCCCGACTCCGGCTCTGGGCCCTGTTCGGCATGGCCGCCCTCAGCCTGGGCCTGGCGGCCTGGCGCATCATCCACATCGCGCGCCGCGTGGCGGGCCCCATCGCCCAGCTCGGCGCCACCGCCGAGGCGCTCGGGCAGGGGGAGATCCCCTCGCCCATCCACTCCCGCATCCTCGAGATCCGCAGCCTCGATCGCGCCCTGCGCCAGGCCAGTGAGAGCCTCAGCGACCAAGCCCAACTTCAGCGCCAGCTGGAGCACAGCCAGCGCATGGAGACCGTGGGCACCCTGGCCGGCGGCATCGCCCATGACGTGAACAACCAACTGGCGGCCATCCTGGGCCAGCTGCACCTCTGCCGCGAGACCCTGCCCGAGGGGCATTCCGCCCTCAACCGGATCCACCGGGCGGAGGAGGCGACCCGCCGCTGCGCCCAGACCACCAAGGCCCTGCTCTCCTTCAGCCACCAGTCCCGACCCGAGCTCCAACCCCTGGATCTCAACGCCCTAGTCGAAACCACCACCGACGTGCTAGAGCCCCTGCTGGGCGGGCGGATCCGCCTTCGCTGCCAGCTGGCGCCGGACCTTCCCCCGATCTCAGGGGACGCGGTCCAGTTGGAGCAGGTGCTCATGAACCTGGGCGTGAACGCCCGGGACGCCATGCCCGAAGGGGGCCACCTGACCCTGAGCACGCGCCTGGGGGACGATGGCCGTGTCCTCCTCGACATCCAGGACACGGGATCGGGCATTCCGGAAGCCCTCCTGCCACGGCTCTTCGAGCCCTTCGTCACCACCAAGGAACACGGGAAGGGGACAGGCCTGGGGCTCGCGATGGTGTTCTCCATCCTGAAGGCCCACAGCGGGGAGATCCACGCCGAGAACTTGCCTGAAGGAGGGGCCCGGTTCCGGGTGAGCCTGCCCGCAGCAGGCAGCGGTGAAGTCCCCCTGGCGAAGGGGCCGGACCGCCTCAGGGCCGCCTCACCCAATCTGGCGGGGCGCCGCATTCTGGTCGTGGAGGACGAACCGCTCCTGCGGGAGATGCTTGCGGATGCTCTGACCCTGGCCCGGATGCAGGTGACCACCGCCCCAGATGGAGCCTTGGCCTGGAGGGCCTGGCAACAGGCCGGCGGGTTCGACCTCGTGATCAGCGATCAGCGCATGCCGGACTGCACCGGGCTGGAACTGATGGCCCTCATCCGGGGGAGTGGCTCCGAAGTCCCGTTCATCCTGGTGAGCGGACAGGGCCTCGAAAGCGTTGAGGGCATACTCTCCGCGGACAAGCGGGTCCGCCTCGTCCCCAAGCCCTTCGAACTGCCCAGGCTCCTGCCCATCATGGAAGAGATGCTGGGTCCCCGAAGGGCCTGAGCGGCCCTCACTTCGCGGCGGATCCGCCCTTTTCATGGCACCCGAGGCAGGTGGCCAACTTGGCATCCGGGCTCCGCCAGTAGGCGAAGTCCTGGTTGCCGAAGTCCTTCTGCAGCTCTGCGGGCACCCGCGCCCAATAGAAGGCGAAAGCGGTGGTGCCATCGGCCTTGGTCTCCTTCATGTAGAGAGGGCCGGGCTCGGTGCTGGGCTTGCCCTTCTCGTCTGTAAAGGTGGGCATCACGGCGTAGGCACCAGGAGGCAGGGGTTTGCCCGCCTTGTAGGCATCGATGCCCGAGGCCGAGACCCAGACCCGTCGCCAGCGGTCGCCGTGGGCCTTGCTGCGTACCGGGGCAGCCTCCGCAGGTTCAAGACTGGCGTAGTCCAGAGCCCTGATGGGCAGCTCGGCCTCGGCATCGTTGCGCTTGGCGCGGTCAGCCTCAGCGGCTGCCTTGTTGGTCTCTTCGTTCCCAAAGACCATGACGCCACCCAGCTTCCCACTGAAGGCCCAACAGCCCAACCAGAGGAAGCCGACCAGCAGGGCGGGTGCCCCCACGCCCCGCTCCCAGAACCTTCGGCCGCCAGTGCGTTGGCTGGCGCCGGCGCTGAAATCGCGCTTCCAGACGCGCCATAGCATGAAGACGCAGACGCCCCCGATGAGGAACCCCGCCATGGCGGCGAGGATGTGGATCTGAAGGATCTTCTGCAGCACCTGCTTCTCGTTGGCCACCACCGGAAGGAATCCCGAGGGGCTGATCAGGTTGATCTGCCGCCCCCAGACCAGGCCGCTGAAGAGGGCGATGGTGCTGCCGAGCCAGCCGATGACAGCCAGAAAGAAGGAGGTCCCGGCGAGGATCTTCCCGTGCCTCGGATGGAAGGAGGCCAGCATGGCCAGGGGCAGGACGGCCACCAGGCCGATGGGGATATGGACGAAGGCCGGGTGTTCCCGCGCGATGAACTCGAGCAGTGGAGATGCGCTCATGGGGCTCCTGACTTAGAAAACGCGCGCCACATTGAAGCCGAGGGACCAGTTGCCCGACAGCCGGGGGCCCCCGCCGTAGTCTCCACTCATCACCTGGTTGGCCGTCGTTCCGCTGGCATTGGAGCCGGTCAGCGTGAAGCGGTGCTTGAAGGTCTTGTAGGAAAAACCCACGGCGAACCCGTTCTGGTAGGTGGTGCCGTCGGTGATGCCACCGGGCGCAGCCTTGGCGAATTTCGAGGGGCGTGGGTAGTACTCGCTGACGAAGGAGAATTTCTCGGTGAACCCGATGCGCAGGCCGAGTCCCACATTAAACACGCCGCCCGTGTTGGGCTTGGTATTGGGCGTCTGGCCCGGCGGCACGGCCAGCACCGTGTCCGTGGTGGTGGTCTTGGTGATGTAGGTGGGCACCACCGAAAAGATGATGTCATCAGTGATGAAGATCTCCGTTGGCACCTGCACGGCCAGCCCGGAAATGCCCACCTTCCCGAGAGGCGTGACCGTCTCCTTCACCACCTCGTCGAAGCGCTCGGCGCGCACGGCCATGCGAACCCGCTCGCCGTTCAGCACCTGCTCTTGCAGCCCGAAGCTGAAGGTCTTGTTGTCCGCCGTGCGGTAGATGAAGGCGTTCAGCCCCGGGATGGGCTTGATGCCGAAGGTGAAACCCAATCCGGCATAGGTGTACCCATCAAGCCCGTACACATCCTTGCCGTGGTCCTTCACCGGCTGGACGAAGCGGTGGGTGAACACAACGCCGATGTCCCAATACTGCATCCGCTCCGCCGATGGCAGGTTCACCACCAGCGGATATTCGGATGATTCAGCGCGAAGCGCTCCCCCAGCCAGGAGGGCGCAGGCAAGCAGGGGAGCAGTCTTCCTAGTCATCGGATCTCCAGAATCACTACTTGGCGGCGAACTTGCGCATGATGGGGATCATCTTCTCGACATCCGCCTGGGTCATCTTGTCCTTGAAGGCGGGCATCTTGTCCTTGCCATCCATGGTGACCTTGATCCAGTCACTGTCCTTCTTCTTGTTGGCCTTCCGGCTGTCGGTGAAGTCGAAGCCGTTGTCTGGAAGGGGCTTGCCACTGTTGTCGCGGCCACTGCCGTTGGCGCCGTGGCAGCGGGCGCAGGCGTCCATCCAGTACTTCTGGTAGTCGCTGCCTGAGAACTTGGGCAGGTCCTTGGCGGGATCTCCGGCGACCAGGGATGCTCCGACCAGGAGCAGGGCGGAAAGGGTGAAGCGACGCATGAGTCCTCCTATGGGGTGGTGGGAAAGGCAGGTTAGCACTCAGTTCCAGGTGTTGTTGTTGGTTGTATGGCTCGTCCCGTGGCAGGAGAGGGCGCAGCCGCCACGCCCGATGGTGGGGTTCACGGTATAGGTCAGGGCGCCAGTGGCTGGCTGGGAACCACCCCCGAACTTGATGGTGTCGCTGGAGAGCTGGTCCGGAGCCACCCGGACAGCGGTGGTATTCAGGTATTTGAAGTGATTGACGACACCAGGCTTGTTGTTGGTGGCCGAGTTCATGTCATGGCAGTAGTTGCAGGTCTGGTTGTGGTCATTCGGGTTGTTGTGCCGCCCCGTCGCGTCGTTGTACTGGGTCGCGGTCGAAGCGATCTTGTGGCAGGAGAGGCAGTAGGTCGTGGCATTGAACGCGAGCTTGCCAGTCTGCCAGCCGGGTGTGGTCTGGCCCCCGTGGCAGCTCACCGCATTGCAGGTGAACGCCGTCAGGCTGGGGGTGGTCCCGAGCGTCCCGGTCTGGGCCTTGAAGGTGGCACTGATGGTCACCGGGGCTGGTCCGGTTCCGGTCGGAGTCCCGTTGGGGCCGCGATTGGCGCCGTTGTAGTGCGGCTGGTTCGCGCCGCCCTCCCCTGGCTGCGAACCCGTGTGGCAGGTGGCGCAGGTGAGCGTCGTGGGCAAGCCCATGTGTTTAGCGTGGGCGCCGGCAATGTTGGGGAAGGTCGTCCCGGCAGGGCCGAGGGTCTTGAAATTGGGATCCGGGTGGCAGGAGAGGCAGGTGCCTGCGCCCTTGCCAGCCGCCAGCGGCGAGGCACTGACGTGGCACTTGGTGCAGCTGGGGCCGACCTTGCCAGCACCCGGCCCGGTCTCATCGTGGCAGTTGATGCACTCCCCGTTGAACATGGCGAGCGTCGCGGTCTGGTGGGTATTGCCCGTCCCGGACGTGGTGGTCATTCCGCTGAGGAAGGGGGCCGGATGCGCGGCCGCGCCCGGACCATTCACATGGCAGCTGTTCGCATTGAAGGACCCACTGAAGCAGCCGGGGGCGGCGACAACCGGAGACGCTGCACCGGCCGTGACGCCGTGGCAGAGGCCGCAGACAGCCGCTCTCTGCGCGGTATTGACGGCGGCGGCGGCATTCCGATGGGAGGCCGTGTAGGTGCCACTGGCAATGCTGCTGGGCGACTTGTACCAGCTGTCCGGGTGCGCCTTGGCCTGGAGGTGGCAGCTTGAACAGGTGGTCGTCGTGGTCCCGCTGTCGAATTTGTTGGTGCCCGGAACCCCGTGGCAGGTCTGGCAGTAGAGGAGGTCCGCTTTGGCCACCACGCCATGGAAGGTGGCGTCCGTAGCCCCGGCAGTCTTGGGATCCGTCCAGGTGGCCCCGATGGGATGGGGGGCCAAGCCAGGCCCGTTGGCGTGGCAGCTGACGGCGGCATGCTCGGAGTTGCCGAAGCTGGCGCTGTAGCAGCTTGGGGCAGCCGTCAGAGCCGAGGTGCCCGCCTTGGTCACGGCATGGCAGATCACGCAGGAGCCGTTGGCATTCAGAGGATCCGTGGCATTGCGGTGGGAGGGGACATAACCCGGGAAGGTGCCGACCGAGGCCGGATACCAGGTCGTCGGGTGGGCACCGGCTCCCGTGGTCTTGGAGTGGCAGGAGGAACAGGCCGTGGAGGCGGAGCCGCCATCAAACTTGGTGGTGCCCGGAGTGCCGTGGCAGCTCTGGCAATACTTCAGGTCCTTCTTGGCTTCGATGCCGTGGTAGGCGGCGCTCGTCGGATCCTTCCAGATGGCTCCGAGCGCGTGCGGGGCGCCGACATCGGCGTGGCACATCGTCGCGTTGTAGCAGCCCGGCTGAGTGCCAGCGGGGGCCGGTGTGGCTGGATGCCCGGCGGGATTGTTGGCTGAGCCAGGGAAATGGCAGGTGGCGCAGACGGCTGCGTTACCGGTATCCGTCGAGGTGTGGCTCCAGAGGGTGCCACCGGAGGTGCGCCAGGGCTTCGGGGGGTGCGGTGCGCTCACGCCGTGGCAGGTGAAGCAGGTCTTGGCCGAGGCGCCGCCCGCAAAGTCATTGCCATGGCAGATCTTGCATGACACCAGGCTGCCGCCGCTGACAGGATCGGAGGCCACCTTGGCGCGAGTCCCATGGACGTCGGAGTTGGCCCATCCCGGAACGGTCTGGTGGTGGCAGCCCGTGGTCATGCAGGTGGGAATGCCGCTCCCCACCTTGATGACTGAAAGCTCATGGCACTGGGTACAGGCATTGACTCCGGCCACCGCCTTCCCGGAGTGGACCGTCATCCAGCCGGCGGGATGGTAGTTGCTGTAGTACTGACTGGCACCGCCAGCCTTGCCACTGCCGCAACCCACAAAGTTCGCAGCCGAAAGCAGGGTGAGGCAGATGCTACTCACCAGGCTCATCGTTCGTTTCCAGCTCCAAGTCCTGTTCATGAAGACACCGAAGAAATGCAGGCAACTCGAACGCGAGGGCACTGACGTGTGGAAGTGCGGATTGATATGACATGTGGTTGATCCACTGTCATCGACTTGCCATGGATGGGCGATTCGGGAGGGTTGGGATGGATAGGATAGCCCTGTGAGTCTGGCGAGGGCAAAGTGGGCTCCTAGAAAAACCTGGACCAGCCAGGGCCAATCCGAAGCCGTTGGTTTCTATGACTATCGCCCCTGGGGTCCTCTGTGCCCATATCCCAATCGGAGCCTTGTTGTTAGTCCCTTCGGCCTAGTGGCTTGTCGTTGATCCAGCCAGACGGATGGCCTAACCTTCAGCTTCGATGCGGACTAGAGTGGCAGGAAACCGATCTTCCCTGGGGAAGGCCTTGCGATGCCTTGTCATCGTGCTGCCATGGTTGTGGGCGACCATCACGGCCTTCGCCCTCGATCCATCCCGACCGCTCGCAACCCATGCCCATCACATCTGGCGCAGCGAGGATGGCCTGCTCCAGGACACCGTCTCGGCCCTGCTGGAATCGAAGGATGGCTTCCTCTGGATTGGCACCGAGGCGGGTCTGGTCCGATTCGATGGCGCCACGTTCGATCACTATTCCCGCCTCAGCCTCCCCCGCTTCGAGCACAACGATGTCCAGTGCCTGGCTGAAGGAAGCGACGGGGCCATCTGGATCGGCACCTCTGAACCCGGGCTCTATCGATTCCGCCAAGGGGAGATCCACGCCCTCGGCCTGGCGGATGGACTCCCCGATCAACCCATCCGGCGCCTGCTCCGGGACCGGAAGGGAACCCTGTGGGCAGCCCCGCTGGAGGGGCCCCTGCTTCGCTTCGATGGGAACCGGTTCCAACCCGTACCCACGGATGCAGCCCGGCTGCGCATCCGGGTTCTCGCCCTCGACGAGGAGGGCGGGCTCTGGGTCGGCACGGCTGGGTCCGGCCTCTGGCGGCTCCAGGAGGGGCGCCTGGTGCTGGCCGCCTTGACGGCCAGCGAGATCACCGCCCTTGAGATCGATGCGGACGGCCAGGTGCTGGTGGGGACCCGCGCGCAGGGCCTGATGGCCCTGAGGGAAGGGCGCCTGGAGGTTCCCATCTGGGCTAGGCGCCTTCCCCCCAAACCCATCTGCTCGTTGATGCGCGATCGGCAGGGAAGCCTCTGGATCGGTCTGGAGCAGGCTGGCCTCTTCCGCCGGAGCCCGTCGGGCCAGGTAGAACCATCGCCCAGGTCCCTCGGCTCCCGCTGGACACCGCTCTCCCTGCTGGAGGACAGTTCTGGCGCGCTCTGGGCCGGGAGCGAGGATCGGGGCCTGCGGGTCATCTACCCGGTCCCTTTCCAGCCCCTGCCCGTGCTTGGGGCCGAACCAGAAGAACCGGCCTGGATGGTCTGCCAGGACACCCAGGGGACCGTCTGGTGCCTCACCGGCGATCAGGCCCTGGGGCGTGTCTCGCAAGGCCGGGTTGAACCAGTTCACCCAGACGTCCCCCTGGGCGGTCCCATCAGCTGCCTGTGGCCCCGGCGCGGCGGCGGCCTGTGGATCGGCACGCGGAACGGCGAGTTGTGGGCCATGGAGCAGGGGCTGTTCCGCCGCATCCGTGGGGCCGAGCCTTCGCACCCGGATCCCATCATCTCCCTCTTCGAGGACACCCAGAAACGCCTGTGGGTGGCCACTTCACGCCAAGGGCTGATCCAATGGACTCCTGGTGCCGCCCCCGTCCGGTTCCCCGCCATCCAGGGGGTTGTGGCCATGACCGGCGGAGCCTCGGGGCCCCTGTATCTGGCGAGCCGCACGCAAGGGCTTGGCTTGCTTGTTTCCAACCAGGTCCGATGGCTGGGCCGGTCCGAAGGACTCGGCTCCAACGGTGTCAACACCCTGCACCTGGACAGCGAGGGCTCCCTCTGGGTCGGCACCATGGACGGCCTGCGGCGCTACCAGGACGGCATCTTCCAGACCTTCGGCGGGCGGCCCGGCCCCTTGCTCCTGGCCATTCACGCCATTATGGAGGATTCGGCCCACCGGATGTGGCTCAGCACCGGCCAAGGCGTGCTTCAGGTCCAGCGTGCGGCCCTCATCCGAAGCCTCAGCATCGCCGGCCCGGTTCCCGGGATCCTCTTCGACCACCACGATGGCATGCCCTCACGGGAAACCAATGGCGGTCCTCAGCCCACCGCCTGGCTGACCCGGGAGGGCGAGCTGTACTTCCCCACCAGCCGCGGCTTGACCCGGCTCGACGGGCGACTCCCACCCCCACCAGGAACGCCGCTGCGCCTCCACATCCTGAAAGCGGAAGGCGACGAGATCATCCTTCCGGACACTCAGCCGATCCAGGTGCCACCTGGCACTCACCGGTTCGAGGTGTACTACACGGCAACCTCCCTGACGCGCTCCGACAAGGTCCGCTTCCGCTACCGGCTTGAAGGCCTGGAACACACCTGGAACGAGGTGGGGGACCGGCGGTTCTCCGCCTATTCCAACCTCCCCCCCGGGTCTTACCGCTTCGTGTTGCAGGCCTGGCGCCTTGGCGAGGAGGGGCCACCGAAGCAGGTCACCCTCGAGGTCAAGGTGCAACCCTACTTCTACCAGCGGCCAGCCTTCTGGGGCCTGGGTGTCATCCTGGCCATCACGTTCGGGTGGTGGCTGCTGCGCCTTCGGCTGCAGCAGGTGGAGGCCCGCTCCGCGGTCCTCGGGGAACGCAATCGCATGGCCCGGGAGATCCACGACCACCTTGCCCAGGGTTTCACGGGGGTCCTGCTCCAACTGGAGGCGGCCGAGGCCAAGCTTGGCCGCATGCAGGGGGACCCGGCGCCGGTCCTGACCCGACTGGACCATGCCCGCAACCTGGCCGTGGCCAGCCTCCAGGAGGCTCGTCGTTCCGTGATGGTGCTCCGGCCGAGGAAACCCGAAGGAACGGATCTCCTCGGCGCCCTCCGCCTGCTTGCAGACCGGCTGCTGGCGGGAACGGACATACAGGTCGAGCTGGCGGTGATGGGGAAGCCCCGGGCCCTCAGGGAGAACCTGGAGGAAGAACTCCTGCGCATGGCCCAGGAACTGATGACCAACGCACTCCGCCATGGCAAGGCCCGCTGGGTGCGGGTCGTGCTTGAGTACGAGTCGAGGCGGGTGCGCATCAACGTCGAAGATGACGGTAGGGGTTTTGACCCCTCGGCCGCGGTCGCCGGTTACGGGATGCGCAGCATCCGTGAAAGCATCAGCAAACTAGGAGGGCACATGGACATCGACAGCAGTCAGGGCCTCGGCTCCCGTATCACCATTACCTTACCCAACCGAAGGTGGCGTCCATGACCTCTATTCCGTCAGATCGCATCCGGCTCCTCATCGTGGACGACCATCCCATCGTCCGCGATGGGCTGGTCTCCATCCTGCACGAGGGGGAGCCTGACCTCGAAGTGGTGGGGGAGGCTGGCGATGGCAAGGAGGCCGTGGATGCATGGAGGACGCTCCGTCCCTCCGTGACGATCATGGACCTGCAGCTTCCCGGCCAGACGGGCGTGGAGGCCATCAAGGCCATCCGGCGCGAAGACCCGGAGGCCAAGATCCTCGTGCTCACCACCTTCGACGGTGACGCGGACATCCAGCGGGCCCTGGAGGCCGGCGCCCGCGGCTACCTCCTCAAGAGCGTGCGGCGGGCCATCCTCATCGAGGCCGTGCGGGCCGTCGATGCCGGTCATCGTTACCTGCCCCCGGCCACAGCCGCCCGACTGGTGGAGGCCATGGAGTCCGAGCGGCTGACCCCCCGGGAGCTCGACGTGCTCAAGCTCCTGGCCGAAGGGCAGCGCAACCGAGAGATCGCCGATGCCCTGGGACTGGCCGAGCCCACGGTGAAGATCCACGTCAACAACCTGCTGCGGAAGCTCCAGGCCAAGGACCGGACTGAAGCCGCGGTGATCGCCCTCAAGCGGGGGTTGATCCACCTCGGACAGTAGGCGCCGAGCCGGGTTCCAGAGCTAGCGCGCGATCTCCACGGCGCGCAGTTCGCGCATGACCGTGACCTTGATCTGCCCGGGGTATTGCATCTCGGATTCGATGCGACGGGAGACATCCTTGGCGATCCAGTAGGCCTGGTCATCGTTCACCGAGCCCGCATCGACGAGAATGCGGATCTCGCGGCCTGCCTGCATGGCGAAGCTCTTCTGCACGCCCTTGTAGCTGTTGGCGATGCCCTCGAGCTGCTCGAGGCGCTTGACGTAGGTCTCCAGCATCTCGCGCCGAGCGCCGGGCCTGGCGGCGCTGAGCGCGTCGGCGGCGGTGATGAGCATGGCTTCCACCGTGCGGGGCTCGAAGTCCCCGTGGTGGCAGCTCATGGCGTGGATGACTTCCTCTTTCTCGCCATAGCGCTGCATGAGCTGCATGCCGATCTCGATGTGGGTGCCTTCCACTTCGCGATCAATGGCCTTGCCGATGTCGTGGAAGAGCCCTGCCCGGCGTGCCAGGCGAGCATCCGAGCCCATCTCCCCGGCCATGTACTCGGCGATGCGGGCCACTTCCTTGGTGTGCTCCAGGACGTTCTGGCCGTAGGAGGTGCGGTAGTTCAGGCGGCCCACCAGCTTGTGCAGCTTGGGGTGGACGTCGGGGAAGCCCAGCTCGATGCAGGCGGCCTCGCCGATCTCCTTCAGGTGCTGGTCCATGTCCAGCTTGACCTTCTCGACCACCTCCTCGATGCGGGCGGGGTGGATGCGACCGTCGGCCAGCAGCTTGAGGATGGCCTGGCGGGCCACCTCACGGCGGATGGGATCAAAGCTGGAGACCACGATGCTCTCCGGCGTGTCGTCCACGATGAGATCGCAGCCCGTGGCCTTTTCCAGGGCCCGGATGTTGCGCCCCTCACGGCCGATGATGCGACCCTTCAGATCGTCGCTGGGGAGCTGGACAGAGCTCACGGCCTGCTCGGCCACCACGTCCGAGGCCACCCGCTGGATGGCAGCACCGATGGTCCACCGGGCCTTCTTGGCGGCATCCTCCACCGCCTCGTCCTCGATGCGCCGCACCATCTTGGCCGCGTCCATCTTGGCGGAGTACTCGAGCTGCGAAATCAGCTCCTTCTTGGCGTCGTCCCGGGTGAGGCCGGCGATCTCCTCGAGCCGTCGAGCCTGCTCCTCGACCAGCTGCTTGGCTTCGGCCTGCTTGGCTTCCAGCTTTTCAAGCTCGGCCTTGCGCTTCTCCGACAGGACTTCGAGGTCCTTGGCCTTCTGTTCCACCTGCTGGAGTTTCTTGTCGAGGCCCTCCTCCTTGGACTGGAGGCCCTGCTCCTTCGCCTGGATCCGCTGGTCCTGTTTCTCCAGGCTGGCCTGCCGCTCGGTCAGCAGCTTTTCGGCCTCCTGACGGGCCTGGAGTGCCAGTTCCTTGGCCTTGAGCTCGGACTCCTTCCGGACGGCCTCGGCCTCCTGCTGGCCACGCTCCCGGAGCCGCTGGGCTTCCCGGTTCGCCTCGGCGAGGAGACGCTCCCGCTCAGCCTTGATGTCCGATTCCGCATTCGCCTTCGCCTGGGAGGCCTCGGCGGTGGCCTTCTGGGCCCGCAGGGCCATGAGCAGGCCCACGCCCGCTGCCGCGAAGAACAGCAAAAGGAAGATCCAGCTGATCAAGTTCATGGGCGACTCCTGGGAAGAGAATCCAAAGAGCCACCAGCACCCGAAATGAAGATCCCCGCTCAGTCGTGGAGGCGTGCCGAGTTCCCTAGTGTATAGGGGGGAGACCAGGATCCCTGGCTAAGGCGCGCCGTCGCGCGGAACGCACAGGACAGGGGGAAGGACTCCCTAGTCGACTTACGGAACAAGCGCTTGGCCATAATCACGGGCCTCGCAGGGAGATCAGTCTCCGTCCTCGTCAAGGAGTGGCACGGGGGCGGAAGGTTCGTCCGGAACATCACTCAGAAGCTTGGAGAGGGTCTGTTCCAGGTTGTGGGTGTGCTGGTTGGCTTCCCGTTCCAGACGCGCCACACGGTGCGCCAGGTTCAGGGCGCCCAGGAGGTACCAGGACGGAGTGTCGAGGCCCTTCGGGACGCTCCCCCATCTTAGCTGGCATTGGGAGTCCATGTCCTGAAAGGTGTCCTCCAGGACTTGGAGGGCCGCGGCCAGGGTGTCCGGCTGGTCCGTCTGGATCTGGAGGGACCGCCCCTGGACCATCACCGTGACCGGCCGGGTGCCCGGCAAGGGTTCCGGGGGCTTCATCCCAAGGCCTCCAGCGCCCGGAGGATGGCCGCTACCTGCTCCTTCACGGCCTCGCGGTCCTTCTCCAGGACCGCCTTCTCGGCCAGTGCCTCCTCCAGTCGGGACTGGAGCGATTGGAGTTCCTGGTCGCCTGCGGCTCCGGCGGCCTTAAGGGCGTCCAGTTCCTCCTTGAGCTGGTTCCGCTGGTGGACCAGGGCCTGCATCTTCGCTTCGAGCTGCTTCAACAGATCCATGGATGCCTCGTGAAGCCCATCTTACGCCCGGAGCGTGGCTCCAAGGGACCCCGCAGCAACCAGGGCCGCCGCCACCCAGCCGTCGACCTCCTCGCCCACGAGGGTCCGGTCCGCCTGGAAGCGCATCCGCATCAGCCAGGCCTGGCGACCCTCGGGCAGACTCTTGTGGCGGAACACATCCACGCAGCGCAGGTCCATGAGCGCGTCCTTGGGAAGCGCGGCCCTCATCGCAGAAGTCAGGGCCTCGTGGGACTGGCCCAGGTCGACCAGGAGCGACAGGTCACGCTCCACCGAGGGGAAGCGGCTGAAAGGACTGAAGGCCGGGATGATCCGCGCACCCATTCGCGGTAGGCTCTCCACCGGAAGTTCAAACCCGAAGAGCCCCTGACCAAGCGAGCGCAGCGGCGATAGCCCCTCCCAGCCCAGGTCCTTCGCGATCCCCGAGAGGTCAGCCTCGCGGACGGCCCGGGCGGGGCTCAGGTAGTCCTCACCCCCCAGGGTGCCGCCCCAGACCACGCCCAGCAGGAACTGCTCCACTGGGCCGGCCGGGCTGCTGCTGTAAACCGGAGCCAGTTCGAACAGGCGCACTTCCCGCGCACCCTGTCGAAGGTTCTGGTCAGCCACGGCCTGCAGGCTGGGCAGCAGCGAGCCGCGCATGACCGAATACTCCTGGCCGAGAGGGTTGACCAGGGTACGGCCCTCCGCCCCGTTCCCGTGAGCGGCGAAGGCGGCGTCCGCCTCGGGGCTGATGAAGCCGTAGGTCACGGTCTGCTGGAAGCCCAGGTGGGCCAGGCGGCGGGCCAGACGCTGGCGCTGGAGGTAGGCATGGGACAAGGGCTCGGGTGGCCCTTCCAGCGGCGGAAGCACCGAAGGGATGTGTTCGTAGCCCCGCAGGCGCAAGACCTCTTCTGCGAGATCCTCGGGGATCGCGAGGTCGTGTCGCCAGGAGGGCGGCGTGATCTGGAGGATGCCGACATCGAGATCGGTCGCACAACCCAGCCGCCTGAGGGCTTCAGCGGCCTCGGCCAGGGCCAGGGGCTCCCCGGCGATGCGGGCCAGCAGCGTTCCCGTCAGGGGTACGGGCTTGGCAGTGGCAGGCGCCGCGCCAGCGGTCCAGGCGCCCACCAGGGTCGCCTGGCACCAGGCCTGGAGGCGACCCGCGAGCAGGTTGCGCGCCACCATGGCCATGTGCGGATCGGCCCCCCGCCCGAAACGGTGCGACGCGTCGGTGTGGAGGCTGTGGCGCCGCGCCGTGGCCTTGACGGGCTTCGGGTCGAACCAGGCGCTCTCCAGCAATACGCGTGTTGTGGCCTCAGTGACCTTGGTGCTCTCGCCACCCATGACGCCGGCGAGCGCGATGGGGCCCGCCTCGTCGGCGATGACGAGATCCTGCTCCACCAGCTTCCGTTCGATCCCGTCCAGGGTCACCAGGGTTTCACCGGGCCTAGCCCAGCGCACCGACACGGCGCCGCGGATGCGATCGGCGTCGAAGGCGTGGGTGGGGTGGCCAAACCGGTGCAGCAGCTCATTGGAGGCATCCACGGCCGGAAGCCGCTTGGGCGTGGCTTCAAGCGCCAGCAGGAAGGACTGGACCTCCAGGGGAGTCGTGCCCCGTCCCAGTTCGAGGACCGCTGTGCTGTAGACGGGGCAGGCCGGGCTCTCCAGGCGAACCTCGACTACCGGCTTTCCCTCAGCCAGCGTGGGCATGGCGATGGGCACCAGCGGCTGCTGGAGCCGCGCCGCAACTTCACGCGCCATGCCGCGGTGCGACATGGCATCGCCCCGGTTGGCGGTGATGTCCACATCCAGCACGTCGCCGCCTTCACGCGAGGCGACGCCATCTACGGGGAAACCCAGGGAGGCCAACAGCTCCGAGAGCTGACGGGTCTCCAGGGCAGCGGCAGCAGGGATCTCCTGGGCCAGGGCCTTCCGCTCGATCCACATCAGTCCAGCCCTCCCATGGCCCTGAGGAAGCGCTGATCGTTCTCAAAGAACAGGCGCAGGTCGGGCGTCTGACTCAGCATCATGGCCATGCGCTCGACGCCCATGCCGAAGGCCCAGCCGGACCATTCAGTTGGATCGATGCCGGCGTACTTCAGGACATTGGGGTGGATCAGGCCCGCCCCCAGGATCTCCACCCAGCCTGAGCCCTTGCACACGCGGCAGCCCTTGGCGCCGCAGAGCGGGCAGCTCACGTCCACCTCGCAGCCCGGCTCCACGAAGGGGAAATACGAAGGCCGGAGCCGGATCTCGGTATGGGGGCCGAAGAGCGCCCTCAGCGCGTATTCCAGTGTCCCCTTCAGGTGCTGCATGCCGATGCCATGGCCCACGAGCATGCCCTCCACCTGGTGGAACATGGGGCTGTGGGTGGGATCGATCTCATCCTTTCGGTAGACGCGCCCCGGCGCGAGGAACCGGATGCCGCCGCGTGCGGCGAGGTCGGGCGCCACGCGCAGGAGCGTCCGCACCTGCACGGGGCTGGTGTGCGTGCGGAGCAGGAGCTCCGGATGGGCCGCCAAGTAGAACGTATCCGACGAAGCTTTCGCCGGATGGTCCTCCGGGATGTTCAGGCCATCGAAGTTGTGGGCCTCGGTCTCCACCTCCGGGCCCTCTTCCACATGGAAACCGAGCGGACGGAACACATCCACTAGGCGATCCATGAGGCGGTTCAGCGGATGAAGCGCGCCCTGGGCCGGCACGGGCGGTGGCAGGGTGGGATCCCAACGATCAGACAGGGAAGCGAGCTGCTTCTTCTTGGCCTCAAGCTCCAGTTGGCGGGTCTTCAGACCCTCCTCCCACTGCTGCTTCAAGGCATTGATGGCGGCACCGAGCTCCCGCTTCTGTTCCTTGGGCGCGGTCTTGAGCAGATCCATGAGCGTCGCCGCATGGCTGCCCTCACGCCCGACATAGGCGCCCTTGAGCCGCAGGAGTCCATCCAGGTCGGCGCAGGCAGACAGCGCCTGGGGAAAGGCGCGCCCGGCCTCGACGATCTCGACGGGAAGCAACTGGTCCATGGAACCCTCGGGGCAGGTGTCTCAAAACAGGGAAAGGCCGCTCGCGCGGCCTTTCGGGTGTCTGCGATGGTGCGTCGCGTTCAGCCCTTGGCCACGGCCACGAGCTTGGTAAACGCTTCAGGGTTGCGCACGGCGAGGTCCGCGAGGATCTTGCGGTCAAGGTCCACGGAGGCCTTCTTCAGCCCGCCCATGAACTTGGAGTAGCTGGTGCCGTTCTGGCCGCAGGCGGCGCTGATGCGCACCACCCAGAGGCGGCGGAAGTCGCGCTTCTTGACCTTGCGGTCGCGGTAGGCATAGCCGAGGGCCTTCTCGACAGCTTCTTTGGCAGAGCGGTACAGGCGAGACTTGGCGCCATAGAAGCCCTTGGCGAACTTCATCATGCGCTTGCGGCGCTGGGCGCGCTTAAATCCACGTTTGACGCGAGTCATGTTGCTTCCTTTCCTCGAGGCAGCTCAGAAGAGCGTTTGAAGGCCTCATCGGGGGTGGCCTCAGCCACCGGGTTGAACTGACGATTGTAAAACCGTCAGAGGGAGAATCCAAGCACCAAGGAGGCTGGGCCTGCGCGGTGCGCGGGGGCCAGGGGGTGTGCGCGCTGCGCGGTACCTCCTGACGATATCGACTTCACGCGTACGGCAGCATCGCGGCGACGGCCTTCTGGTCAGCCTTGGAGACCATCCGGCCCATGTCCAGCTGGCGCTTCCGCTTGGCGGTCTTCTTGGTCAGGATGTGGCGCTGGTGCGAGCAGCCGCGCTTGAACTTGCCGCCCGCGGTCTTCTTGAAGCGCTTCTGGGCGCCCTTGTGGGTCTTGATCTTGTATCCGCTCATAGGTTCCTCACTGGATCGGGGCTTCGGTTGCTGGTGTTTCGGTCTTGGCTGGCTTGGGCTTCTTGGGCGCTTTCGGGACTTCAATGATCTTGGGAGCGAGAATCGCGTGCATGTCGCGACCATCAATGCCGGCACCCTTTTCCACGATGGCCTTGTCGCCGACGCGCTGGATGACTTCCTCGATGATCCGGTAGCCGATGTCACGGTGGACAACTTCACGTCCGCGGAACATGACCACCACTTTGACTTTGTCTTCCTCCTCCAGGAACCGCAGGATGTGTTTCACCTTGAAATCGAAATCGTGGTCATCGGTCTTGGGCCTGAACTTCACTTCCTTGACCACGATGTTTTTCTGTTTCGCCCGGGCGGCGTGTTCCCGCTTGGCTTCCATGAACTTGTATTTGCCGTAGTCCATGATTCGGCAGACTGGCGGCTGTGCGTTTCCGGCGACTTCCACCAGGTCGAGGCCGCGCTCTTCTGCGATCCGGATGGCCTGGTGAGGAGGCATCACGCCAAGCTGTTCGCCATCTTCGGAGATGACGCGGACCTCTTGGGCCCGGATGCCGTCGTTGATGCGGGTCTCGTTCGGACGAATGGTTCCTCCCCTAGTTGCACAAGGACAAAAAGTCTAACACTTGACCTGGCCTTCGCCAAGCACGGAAAACCAAATCAGCGTTGGCGATCCTTGACCTCGGCTGCCAGGGTCTGCAGGAATCCGTCCAGGGGCTGCACACCCAGGTCACCCCGGTGGCGGTGCCGCACCGACACGGTGCCGGCCTCGGCTTCCCGATCCCCGATCACCAGCATGTAAGGCACCTTGGCCAGTTGGGCCTCGCGGATCTTGGCCTTGAGACTTTCGTTGCGGGCATCCAGCTCGGCCCGTAGGCCCAGGGCCTTGGCCCGAGCCGCAGCCTCCGTGGAGAACGCATTTGCGCGGTCGGTGATGGGCAGGATCGCCACCTGGACTGGCGCCAGCCAGGCCGGGAACGCCCCGGCGGTGTGTTCCACCAGGATCCCCATGAAGCGCTCCAGACTGCCCAGGATGGCCCGGTGCAGCATGATGGGACGGCCCTCGCCGCCATCGGGGCGGGTGTAGTTCAGGTCGAAGCGCTCCGGCAGCATGTAGTCCACTTGGAGGGTGCCCAGTTGCCAGGGTCGCTTGAGGGCATCCAGGATCTGGAACTCGATCTTGGGGCCATAGAAGGCGCCCTCCCCGGGGTTCAGGGTGAAGGGCATCCCAGCTTCATCGAGGGCTTCGCTCAGTGCCGTCTCTGCGGCGTCCCAGATGTCGTCCGAGCCCAGCCGCTTCTCGGGCCGGGTGCTTAGCGCCACCCTCATGCCGTCAAAGCCGAAGGTGTCGTAGACCTCCTTCAGCAGGGCGAGGAAGTCGGCCATCTCGGCCTTGATCTGTTCGGGCGTGCAGTAGATATGGGCATCGTCCTGACAGAAGGTGCGCACCCGGGTCAGGCCGTGGGTCACGCCGCTGCGCTCGTACCGGTGCAAGCGGCCGAAGTCGGCGTAGCGGATGGGCAGGTCCCGATAGCTGTGCTTCTGGCTGCCGAACATGATGCAGTGGCCTGGGCAGTTCATGGGCTTCACCGCGTACTCCCGCTCCTCGGCGGTGGTGAAGTACATGTTCTCCGCGTAGTTGTCGTAGTGGCCGCTGGTCTTCCAGAGGGCCACGTCCAGGATCTGCGGCGTGATGACTTCGCTGTAGCCGTACTTGAAATACAGTTCGCGGATGTAGGTGACCAGTTCGTTGTAGACCTGGGTGCCCTTGGGATGGAAGAAGGGCGAGGCCGGTGCCTCGGGATGGAAGGAGTAGAGCCCCAGTTCCTTGCCCAGCTTACGGTGGTCGCGGGCCTTGGCCTCCTCCAGGCGCTTCAGGTGCTCGTCCAGTTCCTTTTGGGAATGGAAGGCAGTGCCGTAGATGCGGCTGAGCATCTGGTTCTTCTCGTCACCCTTCCAGTAGGCGCCGGCAATGCTGAGCAGCTTGAAGGCCTTCAGCTTCGCGGTGCTGGGCACGTGGGGGCCGCGGCAGAGGTCGTAGAAATCCCCCTGGCGATACCCGCTGATGATGTCGCTCGCGGGAATGCCGGCAACCACTTCAACCTTGAGCGGCTCACCCATTTCGGTGAAGCGGGCCACTGCCGCGTCCCGGCCCAGGTCCTCCCGGATCACTTCGACGCCCTCGGCCACGATCTTGGCCATCTCTGCCTCGATGACCGGGAGGTCCTCGGGCGTGAAGGGCTTCTCCACCCAGAAGTCGTAGTAAAAGCCATCCTCGATGACCGGGCCGATGCCAACCTTGGCGCCCGGATAGAGGCGTTTGACGGCATGGGCCAGCAGGTGGGCCGTGGAGTGTCGGATGAGCTCCAGGCTCTCCGGGGCCTTGTTGGTGACAATCTCGACCTTGGTCCCGTTCACGAGCGGAGCCTTCAGGTCGACCAGGTGGCCATCCACCTTGATGGCCAGTGCCGCCTCAAGCAGCCGTGCCCCGATCCCGCCGGCCAGATCGGCTCCAGTGGCGCCCTCGGGCAACTGCCGAAGGGAGTCGTCTGGAAGGCGGACCTCGATGGACATGGGTTCCTCAGAACAAGATGAATATTTTATCAGTAAATGACTCCGGGCCATCAAATGTGATGGCCCGGAGGGGTTTTAACGTCGCAGCGACCTACTTTTCCACGCATGTGATGCGCAGTATCATCGGCCCTCCAGGTCTTAACGGCCGTGTTCGGGATGGGAACGGGTGTGACCCCTGGGGAAAAGCCACGACGAAGGG
>NZ_JBATQW010000013.1:0-40603 GCF_049292215.1 Geothrix sp.
GGCCACGCCGGGCTTCGTGGATCCCCACACGCACCTGCTCTTCGGCGGCAACCGCTCGGGCGAGTTCAACCGGCGACTGGCCGGCGTCACCTACCAGCAGATCGCCGCCGAGGGCGGCGGCATCCGCGAGACCGTGCGCGCCACCCGCGGCGCGACCGTGGAGGAGCTGGTGGCCTCGGGAGAATCCCGCCTGCGGGCCTTCTGTCAGCGCGGCGTGGTGCACCTCGAATGCAAAACCGGGTACGGCCTGGAGCTGGAGGCCGAGTCCCGCCTTACGGCCGCCTATGCCGAGCTGAAGCGGCGGGGCTGGAGCCTCGATGTGACGCTGCTGCCCGCCCACGACCTGGCACCCGAATTCGGCGGTGATGCCGAGGCCAACGCCCGCGCCGTGGCTGAGGACTGGCTGCCGGAGCTGGTTCGGCGCCATCCGGGCGTGGCGCGCTTCTGTGACGTGTTCGTGGAGAGCGGCGTGTTCAGCGCCGACCAGGGCCGCCGCATCTTCGAGGCCGGCAAGCGGCTCGGCCTCATCCCCCGCGTGCACGCCGACGAGCTCACCTGGACCGGTGGCGCGGAACTGGCCGCGGAGCTTGGCGCCGCCAGCGCCGACCACCTCATGTTCTGCAGCGAGGCCGGCATGAAGGCCATGGCGGCGGCCGACGTCACCCCCGTGCTGCTGCCGGGCACCACGCTGTTCCTGGGCATGCGCGACTGGGCGCCGGCGCGGAAGATGATCGAGGCGGGCTGCCGCGTGGCGCTCGCCACGGACTTCAACCCCGGGTCCTGCCCCTGCGTGGACCCGCTCACCATCCTGCGCCTGGGCTGCCTGCAGCTGCGCCTGACGTTTGAGGAGGCCTTCACCGCCATGACCCTCCACGCCGCCCGCAGCCTGCGCCACGCCGACCTGGGCCACCTGCACGCAGGCGCCCGCGCCGAGGTGCTGCTGTGGGACGTAGAGGAGTTGCTGGAGCTGGTCTACTGGGTGGGAGAGCCCTACCGGCCCAGGTTCCTTCCGGCCCGATGAACCTCAACCACCGACCACAAAGGAATATTTGGTGGATGGGAAGGAACGGCGATTCAGCCGTTTATGGAATCAGTAAGTGAAGAACCACCGATGAACACCGATGCACACCGATGCACACCGAAAAATGCAGATAGGGCCAAAGCCGAGAAAGTGACAGTTGGCTTTCTCCCAGACCTTTTCTTGATCAGCTTTTCAGCGGAGTTCAACGGTGTTCATCGGTGGTTCAAACCGCTTCTTGGCTTTCCCCGAGTCGATCACAGTCCGCCCAATTGTGATCGTCACCTCAGAACAAAACGAAGCCCCGGGCCGATTCCCGGGGCTTCTCCTGTGAGTGCGGCGGCCTACTGTTCGGCTCGCTTGGAGACCTCCTGCACAATGTGGTAGATGCGTTCCTTGGCGCGCAGCTTGATCTTCTTAAGCTCCACCTCTTCCAGGGATTCCTTGGCGGAGAGGCTGGGCTTCTTCTGGAGGTCACCGAGCCGCGAGTCCGCAGACTTGTGTTCTTCCATGAGCTTGCGGAATTCGAAGTGTTCTTTCATCAGGCGCTCCTGAAGTTCTGGGCGCAGGAAATCCATGACTCCTCCATGCCATGGCGGGACCGGTTCAGGTTCCGCGGGGTGATCGGGTGGACCAAGGGTAGGACCGCCCCGGAGGGCGTCAAGGCCTATCTGCGGAGACTTTGGAACTCCTTTGACAGCCACCACTTCCATGCAATCCTCTGGGCATGTCCCTGGTCGTCGAGGAACTGGTCCTGCAGCGGGCGGATGGGGTGCGCCTGCTGGGGCCCTGAGCCTCACCCTGGCCCCCGGGGAGCGCCTGGGCGTAGCCGGGGTGAGCGGTTCCGGCAAGAGCCTGCTGGCCCGGGCCCTGTTCGGCGTGCTGCCGCCGGGCGTGCTCCAGTCTGTCGGCACCCTGAGCGCCTTCGGAATCCGCCTGGACCGGGGCGGGATCGGCCCGGGACGCCCTCCGCGGTGCCCGGCTGGCGTGGGTGCCCCAGGACCCCCTGGGGGCCCTGAACCCGCTGCTCAACCTGGGGGAGCACCTGGCCCTGCTGCCGGGTCTCCATCGGAAGGAGCCCCAGGCTGCGACCCTGCGGCGGCTGGGCCCCCTGCTGGAGCGCCTGCGGCTGCCCGGCGACGCCCCCTTCCTGGCCTGCTTCCCCCACCAGCTCAGCGGCGGCCAGCGCCAGCGGCTCTGCCTAGCCATGGCCCTGTCCTGCGACCCTGAGCTGCTGGTGCTGGACGAACCCTCCACGGCCCTGGATCCCCTGGTGCAGCGGGACTTCCTGGACCTGATGCTGGACCTCAAGCGGGAGCGGGGCCTTGGCTTCCTGTGGATCACCCACGACCTGGCCGTGGCCTCGCAGGTCTGCGAGCGCCTGCTGGTCCTCTACGGCGGCGCGGCCATGGAGGCCGGCCCCGTGACCCGGCTGCTAACCCCGCCCAGGCACCCCTTCACGGCCAGGCTGGTGCAGGCCGCCCGGGGTCTGGCTTCCGAGGAAGCGGGGTTCCTGCCCGCCCCCAGGACATTCCGACCGGCTGCCCCTTCCAGCCACGCTGCGAGTGGGCACAGACCGACTGCTCGGATTTGATTGCGTAGGAGGGCCCGCCGGAGAATGGTTTGCGCTGCTTCGCCCCGCTGAGGGTGGAAGCGGCCCCGGGGCCGTGCGACCATGGGCTGCAAGGTCCCGCAGGCCGCGGGTCCGGATCCTGGAATCCCCATGCTGACCTTGCCCCTGCCGCGCGCCCTGACCTTTGACGACGTCCTGCTGGTGCCGGGCTACTCGGAGCTCCACCCCAACCAGGTGGACCTGGGCACCCGCCTCACCCGCGACATCACCCTCCGCATCCCCCTGCTCTCCGCGGCCATGGACACGGTGACCGAGAGCCGCATGGCCATCGCCCTGGCCCAGCTCGGCGGCATCGGCATCGTCCACAAGAACCTCAGCCCCGAGCGCCAGGCCGAGGAGGTGGACAAGGTGAAGCGCTCGGAATCGGGCATGATCACCGACCCCATCACCATCGAGCCCGACGCGCCCATCCGCGAGGCCGAGGCCTTGATGGCGAAGTTCCGCATCAGCGGCGTGCCCGTGGTGGAAGGGCACAAGCTGGTGGGCATCCTCACCAACCGCGACCTGCGCTTCGAGACCCGCTGGGACATCCCCGTGCGCGAAGCCATGACCAAGGACAACCTGGTCACCGTGCCCGTGGGCACCACCCTGCAGGAGGCCCGCGCCATCCTGCAGAAGCACCGCATCGAGAAGCTGCTGGTGGTGGATGGCCAGGGTCAGCTCAAGGGCCTCATCACCGTCAAGGACATCGAGAAGTCCATCGAGTACCCCAACGCCTGCAAGGACAGCTTCGGCCGCCTGCGGGTGGGCGCCGCCGTGGGCGTGGGCAAGGACCTGCTGGACCGCGCCGCAGCCCTGGTGGAGGCCCAAGTGGACGTGCTCTGCCTGGACAGCTCCCACGGCCACAGCCAGGGCGTGCTCGATGCCGTGAAGGCCCTGAAGAAGGCCTACCCCGGTGTGTCGCTCATCGCGGGCAACGTGGCCACCTACCAGGGCGCCAAGGACCTCTGCAACGCCGGAGCTGACGCCGTGAAGATCGGCATCGGGCCCGGATCGATCTGCACCACTCGCATCGTCACCGGCGCCGGCATGCCCCAGATCACGGCCGTGGCCGAGGCCAGCCGGGCCTGCCGCGAAGCGGGCGTGCCATGCATCGCTGATGGCGGCATCAAGTTCAGCGGCGACGTGGCCAAGGCCATCGCCGCGGGCGCCAACGCCGTGATGATCGGCAGCCTCTTCGCGGGCACCGACGAGGCGCCGGGCGAGACCATCTTCTACGGCGGCCGCACCTTCAAGGCCTACCGCGGCATGGGCAGCCTGGGCGCCATGAAGCAGGGCAGCAAGGACCGCTACTTCCAGGAAGGCAAGGACGACACCAAGCTGGTGCCCGAGGGCATCGAGGGCCAGGTTCCCTACAAGGGCAAGATGGGCGACTTGGTCACCCAGCTCATGGGCGGCCTGCGCGCGGGCATGGGCCTCAGCGGCGGCCAGAGCATCGCCGACTTCCAGGAGAAGGCCACCTTCGTGGAGATCAGCGGCTCCGGCCTGCGGGAGAGCCACGCCCACGACGTGATGATCACCAAGGAAGCCCCGAACTACCGGATGGAGTAGGGCCAAAAAGCAAAAGCGGAACACCGAGGTATTCTTCTTTTATCTTGAAGCGTTAGTGGTCTGCCCCGAGTTCCAGAGCCCCGGAGTCCCCCATGTCCCTGCTCGTGAAGAATGTCCGCCTGGTCGATCCGGCCCAGAACCTCGATGGCCTCGGAGTCCTGCTGGTGGTCGATGGGAAGGTGGAGGCCATCGCCGCGGACGCGGCGGCCATCCCGAAGCGCGAAGGCCTCGAGGTGCTCGATGGCGGCGGGGCGGTGCTGGCGCCGGGCTTCGTGGATTTGCACGTGCACTTCCGCGAGCCGGGGCAGACCCGCAAGGAGAGCATCGAGACCGGCAGCCGGGCGGCGGTGGCCGGGGGCTTCACCTCCGTCTGCGCCATGGCCAACACCAAGCCCGTGAACGACAGCGTGGCCATCACGGAGATGATGCTCACCCGGGCCGCCAAGGCGGACCTCTGCCGCTACTTCCCCATTGGCAGCGTGAGCCGCGAGATGAAGGGCGAGGAACTGGCGGACATGGGCACCCTCAAGGCCGCGGGCTGCGTGGCCTTCTCGGACGACGGCCTGCCCATCACCAACGCCTCGCTCATGCGGCGGGCGCTGGAATACACCCGCTGGCTAGAAGTGCCTGTGGTGGCCCACGAAGAGGACAAGGATCTGGCTGGCAAGGGCTACATGCACGAGGGTGCCGTGAGCGCCTCGCTCGGCTGCCTGGGCATTCCTGCCGCGGCCGAAGAAGCCATGGTGGCCCGGGACATCGTGCTGGCCGAGCACACGGGCGGCCACCTGCACCTGGCCCACCTCAGCACTGCGGGCTCCCTGCGCATGGTGCGCGAGGCCAAGGCCCGGGGCATCGCCGTCACCTGCGAGGTGACGCCCCACCACTTCGCTCTCTCGGACAAGGAGCTCATGAAGTTCGACAGCGACTACAAGATGAACCCGCCCCTGCGCACCGAGGCCGACATCCAGGCCCTGCTGGAGGCCATCGCGGACGGCACCGTGGACGCCATCGCCACGGACCACGCCCCCCATGGCTGGGACGACAAGGAGGTCGAACTGCCCATCGCCGCCTTCGGCGTCATCGGCCTGGAGACCGCCCTGCCCCTGACGCTGGAATTGCTGGTGAACCGCAAGGTCATCAGCCTGGCCAAGGCCATCAGCCTGCTGGCCTGGGAGCCCGCGAAGGCCTTCCACCTCGACAAGCAGGGACTCGGCAGCCTGAAGCCCGGCGCCCCCGCCGATTTCGTCCTCTTTGACCCGAACCAGAAGGTCCAGGTCGACCGTGCCTTCATCCAGTCCAAGTCCTTCAACACCCCCTTCAAGGGCTGGAACCTCCCCGGCCAGATCCTCGGCACCTGGGTCGCCGGCAAGCGGGTGTGGGGCTAGACCCCCAATCCATTCGGATTTTTTTACGTTTGCCTATTCCTCAATCGAGCCGTTATTTCCTATGTTAGTTCTACCTGATTTTTCAGCTCTCCCCCTTATGCGGCCATACCCACTTCAAGCCCAGTCGCATAATTCAGAGTTAGGTGGCTATGTCCATCGCCCTCTACATCGCGGCGTTTCTGCTCATCTCAGTGGGTGTAGCTCATTCCTACCTCGGTGAGCGCTACATCCTCATTCGGCTCTTTCGCCGAGAAGACCTGCCAAAACTCTTTGGTGGTACTCAGTTCACAACTCGAACCCTTCGATTCGCATGGCACATCACAACGATTGCTTGGTGGGGCTTTGCTGCAATCCTGTTGCATCTGGCTCAAGGTTCCATCTCACGTCAGGTCGTGGCCTTTGCTATTGGTACAACCTTCCTTACAACTGGACTTGTCACGCTCACTGCTTCTCGGGGCAGACATCTGGCTTGGCCTGTTTTCATTGCCATCGGCATCATTTCAATGTGTGTCGGCGCCACCTAACTTTGCGCTCAACCCGGGCCCCACCTGCATTGCCTTCGGTTCTCTCTCATCTTCTAGCTTCCTCGGCTCCGCTTACCGCCTCGGCGCATGTGTGGCCGGTTGGCTCTGTTCGATAGGCGTCAATGAAGGATTCTGCTGCAACTCTATCTATCAATCCGCCGGTCACTGGCGATTGGGTTGCCGTCAATACACCTGCTGAACGTGTACCAAGCCATGGAACACACTTCCTTGGACAGACCTACGCGTATGACCTCGCTCGCATATCGAAGTCGGGAACGAGTTTTTCTCATCACTCACTTTGGCGGCAGTTCTTCCTGCGAGTGCCCGCTCAGGCCTTCTTTGCCTGGGGCGAACCGGTGTTCGCAGCCTTCCCAGGGGTGGTCGTCGCAGCAGAAGACGACTGGCCCGATCGGAAGCAGATCAATGCGATTTGGGAAGTCCTGCGAGCACATGTGCTGCAGCGGAAACCGAAGAAGGACGACCTTCGTCCGCTACTTGGAAATTATGTCCTCATCAAGGGCGAGGATGGAGTGGCACTCTACGCACACTTGCAGAGGGGCAGTCTCACCGTTCGGCCTGGAGACCACTTGATTCCAGGCCAACGGATTGCCTCAGTTGGGAATTCCGGAAACTCAACCATGCCTCATCTACACTTTCAGGTGACTGACACTGCGAATCTATGGGAAGCCCAGGGAATCCCATGCGGCTTTCTAGGCGCGTCACATACGCCAAACACCAGAGCAGAGATGCCGCTCGTCCCATCCCTGATGAAGCCCTTTCATGCCGTTTCGCCGCACGTTGACATCTAACCCTAAGCTCAACCGGCCACCACCTGTCGTGTCCTCCGCTCTGTCTCAAGTCCCAGCCTCCTCGACTCCGCTCTGCGCCCTGTCGCAGGCGGGTCCCGTTGGTCACATCCTTAGACCGCCAGGACTCTCATGAAGCCACTTCTGAACGGATTCGCCTTCCTCGCCGCCATCGGCTTCGCGGCGAGCTTGGTCTCACATCTTTCGGCTCTGTTCGGCTTCAATGGGCCGTTGGGCGATCAGACCTGGTTTCTCCACGTCGGAATCTTCGTTGTTTGGATCCCGGCTGTCATTTCAAGTCACATGCTGAGCCGGAACGTCCCCTCCAAGAATGTATGGAAGGCCGCCCTGCGCTGGAGTCCCACCTGGATGAAGTACCTCACCTACTTTTTCTTTGGGTACGCCATCTTCAATTTCGTTCTGTTCATGATTATCGCGCCCTCTGGTCATCCCTCCGCTGGTCCAATGCCGCCGTCCGTGGTGCGAGGGTTCTCGGGTCACTGGATGGCCTTCTATTGTGCTGCCTTCTCGATTCTCTATTCCAAAGCTCACGCCCGAGATGAAGACCGACCGAAGCATTGCCCCAACGGCCATTCGGTCGGGCCCTTGGCGCAGTTCTGCGAAACCTGCGGTTCTCCCATTGGCCCCATGCCGACAGGACCAGAGTAAAGGTTGGCGGTCCAACCCTCCGCTCAACTCGGCCCCTGCCTGCACTGCCTTCCGTTACCCTCCCACCCATCATGCCGCCCCTTCGGCCATGAACGAGGAGCCAACCGATGAACGACTACATCCTTTTCATGCATGACGATTCGGATGAGCGTTCACCCTTCAACAGTGAAGCTTCATGGAATTCCTATTTCGCCATGCTCCGAGCAAGCGGGCGGTTTTCAGGAGGAAGTTCCATTGGCCTCGGGGAATGTGTGTCAAGGAATGGCCAGCCGAAACCAATCACATCTCATCTCTCTGGCTATATTCGCGTCGAAGCCGAGAGCCTTGAAGGGGCCAGACGGTTTTTGACGGGAAACCCTGTGATTGAGTCGGGAGGCACCGTGGAAATCAGAGAATTGCCACGAAGCTGATGTCTGCTGTCCGCTATATCTCAGTGCCTTCGACTCGTGCAGCCCAACCATTCGCCAAGGCCCGCCCCCGCAAGCACTGCCCATGCGTGCTTTCCATTCATTTCCCTTCCACGGTTCGGCCTGGCACCTCAGTGCAGGCAAGGCTTGCTGGTCTCATCCATTCAACTCGCAGGTTGTCGTTGCCCCCTGAGCTGGTTCATCGTGGGGTCGGGCCATACTTCCTAAAGGACCACGCGTGACCTCCTTGCGATCCACCGCCGCGCTTTCCATGATCGGCCTCATTGGCCTGACCCTCCTGGCGTTCTGGCCGACCTACCTCAGCAGGCCCTTCTCGACGATCGATGGCTATACGCACACCCACGCAGGTCTCGGGGCCCTCTGGCTCTTCATGCTCCTTGGGCAGATTTTCCTGATCCGGTCTGGACGGCGAGACATGCACAAGGCGCTCGGGAGAGCCTCCTACCTGGTCGCGCCCCTGTTCTTTCTGTCCGCCCTGCTCCTCGCCCACTTTCGCTTCTCCCGGATGGACGAAGCCACCTTCGCAAGGGAGGCCTACACCCTCTACCTGCCGCTCTCCGTCTCGGTGCTCTTTCTGGGCGCCTACGTGCTGGCGCTGGTACACCTTGATCGGCCCAGGCTGCACGGCTGCTTCATGCTCTGCACGGCGATCGTTCTCCTGGATCCAGTGGTGGCTCGCACCCTGGCGTTCCATGTGGTGCAGCTCCCCAAGTTCTGGCACTACCAGCTCATCACCTTCCCCCTCGGGTTCCTGATCCTCTTCGTCCTGCTCCGCGGGCTGCCAGCGCACTCGCGTGACCGGCGCGCTTTCGCCTGGTTCGCAGGCATGGTCGTCTTCGTGCAGCTGCTGTGGTTCGTCGCCCCTCGCACTGCGAGCTGGGCTGCCTTCGCGGACAGGTTCCGTCAGCTTCCACTCACCTGACCAGCTCTGCGATCAGCCACAAGCCTTCCGACGCCCCAAACCCGAAAGGCTGGTCAGGGACCTAGTGCCCATCGATGGCGGCCTGCGGGCGCAGGCGGATATTCGCCATCGACATTTCCCGTCCCCCAGGCAACCGTGGTCCCCATGGATCGCTCGTCCCGCAACCGGTTGACCGACAGGCGCCTCGACCAGTTCGCGGGGGAAACCCTCTTCGACGCCCTTGGCCGGGCGGTCTGCCGGGCCGGGTGCCTTCCGCGCAAGGAGCTGTACGAGGCCTGGGAGGTCGCGCGCCGGGTGCGGCGCCGGTTCCGGGGCGGGCGGGTGGTGGACCTGGCCTGCGGCCACGGCCTGCTGGCGCAGGTCCTGCTGCTGCTGGACGACAGCTCGCCCGAGGCCCTGGCCGTAGACCGGCGGATCCCCAAGAGCGCGGCCACCCTTGAGGCCACGCTCTGCGCCGAGTGGCCGCGCCTGGGGGGCCGGGTCCGCTATGTCGAGGCGGATCTCGAGACCGTGCCCCTCGGCCCGGGGGATCTGGTGGTCTCCGCCCATGCCTGCGGTGGCCTCACGGACCTGGTCCTGGATCGGGCGATGGCGGCCGGGGCGCGGGTGGCGGTGCTGCCGTGCTGTCACGACCTGCGGCAGGGCGACCTCGGCGGCCTGGAGGGCTGGATGGAGGGTGCCCTGGCCATGGATGCGGCCCGGGTTGCCCACCTGCGTGGCCAGGGTTACCGGGTGTCCACCCAGCTGATTCCCGGCGACATCACCCCGAAGAACCGGCTGCTGCTGGCGGAGCCGGAGGCAGGTGCCGGCTAGGGGCCGCCTCCTCCCCCCGCCCCACCTGGTGTATGGTCATCACTCGTCATTCCAACCAAGGAGTCAGCCATGAAACGGGTCGTGGGCATCGGCGGCGTCTTCCTCAAGGCCAGGGATCCGGAAGCCCTCCGGGCCTGGTACCAGCAGCACCTGGGCATCGATGTGCAGGACTGGGGTGGAACGGCCTTCCCCTGGAACAAGCCCGATGGCGTGACGGTCTGGAGCATCTTCCCGGACTCGTCGGAATACTTCGCCCCGAGCCGGGCCCCCTTCATGGTGAACTACGTGGTGGAGGACCTGAACGCGGTGCTGGAGGCGCTGCGCGCGGAAGGCTGCGACGTCGATCCCAAGGTGGAGGCATCCGAGTTCGGCGCGTTCGGCTGGGTCATGGATCCTGAAGGAAACCGGGTCGAGCTGTGGCAACCCCCCGCTGCGCCCATGCCCTGAGCACCACCTGTCTCTGGCGCCCCCGCCCGCGGCGACTACCTTTTCCCCAGCGGGTGAGGCGCCCGCACCCGATCCCCCGGGAAAGCTGTTCCGCCCCGGCCGATCCAACACAAATGGGCCTTGCCATGTCCACGAACACCATCCGGCTGCATCGCGTGCTCAAGGCCCCGCCTGAACGGGTCTACCGCGCCTTCCTGGATGCCGATGCCATGGTCAAGTGGCTGCCGCCCCACGGCTTCACGGGCAGGGTCGAGCATGTGGAGGCCCGGGTGGGCGGCACCTACCGGATGTCGTTCACGAATCTCTCCAACGGGCAGAGCCATGCCTTCGGCGGAAGGTACCTGGAGTTGGTCCCGAACGAGCGCATCCGCCACACGGACGCCTTCGACGATCCCAGCCTGCCCGGGGAGATGCAGACCACGATCTCGCTGCGGCCCGTGTCCTGTGGCACCGAGGTGGACATCGTGCAGGAGGGCATCCCCGCCGTGATCCCCCCGGAAGCCTGCCTCCTGGGCTGGCAGGAGTCCCTGTTCCTGCTGGCGCTCCTGGTCGAGGCCGAGATCCCGGGCTGACCGGGGCGGCCAATCCCGTACACTGCTTCCTGAAGCCACCACTGGAGGATCGACATGGAGCGGTTGTTCCCTGACGCAGGGCATCCCTACGGGGTGAGCCCTTCTGCTTTCTTCTCCCTGCGGGACGGCAAGCTGTATCCCGACGTGGGCCATCCCGACGGCGTGGGGACGGCCCCCTGGTTCTCGGTCCGCGGCGACAAGGTGTACCCCGACGAGGGACATCCGCAGGGAGCCGGCTCCACGGCCTGGTTCCGGGTCCAGGGGGGACGGCTCTACCCCGAGCCGGGCAACCCGGACGGCTCCGGGGCCCTGCCCTGGTATTCCATCCGCTGAGCCCCTGCCCAGCCGACACATCCGGCCCGCCACCCCGGGCCGCCTGAAAGGTCATCCCAAAATGCGCTTCACCTTTAAGCCCATGACCTACCTCGTCAGCTTCACCCTGTTCGTGCTGACCTTCACGGCCCTGGGCGCCTACGTGGGCTACGGCAAGATCGCCGACCAGCTGCTGACTCAGGCCTTCCTGGAGGCCACCCCTCTGCGGCTGCAGGTCCGGCCCGACCCGCAGGGTCCCACGCTGACCTGGGACGAGCGGGTGGCGCTGCCCCAGGGCGGCGACCTCCGCGTGGTGGCCGGCCAGCGTCCCCCGGCCATCGCCATCGATGGAGCCCCGGCGGGCCTCCTCCTGAGCACCCAGGAGCGCCCCGAGGACCTGAGGATCGACGCAGGCGGACGCTACCTCTTCGCCCGCACGCTCACCCCCGCCAAGGTCAAGGCGGAGGAGACCACCTGGATCTGCAAGTACGACCTGAAGCGCCGCCGCCTGGTGCGGCGCACCTCGGTCAATCCGATCCTGCTGCCCGCGCCCTTCCGGCCCTAAACCGTTCCGCCGCGCGGCCGTACCCCGGGGAACAACCCACTGGAGGTCCCCGTGAACCGGAACCACCTCATCGCCAACGCCATCCTCTGGGCGGCGGCCATCTTGGCCTCGGCCCTCGTTGGGGCGCCTTCCGCGCTGTCGGTCCTCCTGCTGCCTACCCTGGCCGTCTCGTCCCTCCTGTTCATGGGCCCACGGTTCAGCGCCACGAAGTGCCGCGCCAGCCGGTGAGGGCGTTCACGACCCGGGAGAAGCCTGCTACCTTCGATCCCCTTCCCCTTTTCTGGAGGCTGCCATGAGTGGCAATGCGGTCGGGTGGTTCGAGATCTACGTCCAGGACATGGCCCGGGCCAGGGCCTTCTACGAGGCTGTGTTCCAGGTGGCGCTTCAGCAGCTGAACGCCCCGCTGGACGAACTGGAGCTGTGGGCCTTCCCCTCGGACATGGAGCAGTACGGCAGTTCCGGCGCCCTCGTGAAGGTGACGGGCGTACCCTCCGGCGGCGGCGGCACCCTGGTCTATTTCCACTGCGAGGACTGCGCCGTGGAGGAAGGCCGGGCGGCCGCGGCAGGCGGCCAGGTGCACCGGCCCAAGATGTCCATCGGCCAGTTCGGCTTCATCTCCCTGCTGGTCGACACGGAAGGGAACATGATCGGCCTGCACTCCCTGCAGTAGGGGACCCAAAGGAGGCCGCCGGGGTTCGTTAATGCCCTTGCTCCGCTACAACGTCGCCATGAGCCTGGACGGGTTCATCGCCCGGGCCGACGGCTCGTACGACTGGCTTCCCGCCGATCCCGGCGTGGACTTCGTGGCGTTGTTCGCTGAGTTCGACCACTTCATCATGGGCCGCCGGACCTTCGAAGTGGTGCAGGCGCTGGGCGAGCAGGATCCCACCCGCGGGCGGTCCATCTTGGTGGCCTCCCACACCCTTCCGCACTCGGAGCTTCCAGGCGTCCAGGTGGTGGGGACGGGCCTGGCGGAGCGCCTCCAGGCCCTGAAGGCGGGCCCCGGCAAGGACCTGTGGCTGTTCGGCGGAGCCAGCCTCTTCCGCGCCCTGCTGGACCAGGGCCTGGTGGACCGGGTGGAGGTCTCGGTGATCCCCATCCTGCTGGGGGGCGGCATCCGGCTGATTCCGGAGGGCTGCAGCCACCCCCTGCAGCTGGTCCACCACGAGGCCCTTTCCAACGGAATCTTACAATTGGTGTACAAAGTGGGTTGAATTGATCCAGCCAATCCATCCGCGGGAGATGCGCCATGCTGACCAATCCCCAGCACCCCTACCACCCCATCATCTACGTGCGCGGCTTCGCCGCCACCCAGGGCGAGATCGAGGACACCGTCGCCGATCCCTACATGGGCTTCAACATCGGCTCGACCAAGGCGCGCACCGCCTGGACCGGTGACGTGAAGCGCTTCTACTTCGAGTCGCCCCTGGTTCGGCTCATGAGCGACCACGGCTACAACGACGTGTTCGTGGACGGCGAGGACCTGGTGGCTGTGGACCGCCCGGACAGCGTGGTGCCCTACCGCAGCGTCATCATCTACCGCTACTACGACGAGGCCAGCAAGGACTTCGGCACCGGCGAGACGCCCCCCATCGAGCGCTTCGCCAGGGGGCTGGATGCCCTGATCCTGCGGCTACGCGACAAGGTCTGCGCCAATCCCAAGCTGGGCATCGCGCCGGAGGACTTCCGCGTCTACCTGGTGGCGCACTCCATGGGCGGCCTCATCTGCCGCGCCTTCCTGCAGAACCCGCAGCTTGGCTCCCCCCAGGCCCGGGCTGCCGTGGACAAGCTGTACACATACGCGACCCCGCACAACGGCATCGACATGCGCATCGTGCGCAACGTGCCGGGCTGGCTGTCCTTCGGCGACATCAACAACTTCAATCGCGAGCGCATGGCGGGCTACCTGGCTGTGCCCAGCGGGGACGACGTGTCCGTGGTGACCAACTTCCCGCCGGAGCGGATCTTCAACCTGGTGGGCACCAACCCCCGCGACTACTCGGTGGCCGGGGGCCTGTCGGCCTGGGCGGCCGGCGAGGCGAGCGACGGGTTGGTGCGCATCGAGAATGCCACCACCCACGGCCGGGGTGCCGACGGCCGAGAGGTCAGCTCGCCACGCGCCTTCGTCCACCGCAGCCACTCGGGCCCCTATGGCGTGGTGAACTCCGAGGAGGGCTACCAGAACCTCACCCGGTTTCTCTTCGGGGCCCTGCGAGTGGACGGCATCCTCGACATCGACGACATCACCCTCCCCGCCGAGGTGCTGAAGGAGCTGAAGGCCGGCAAGCAGGTGCGGGCCTCGTACCAGTTCGAGGTCGCGGCCAGCGTGCGTGGCTGCCAGTGGCAGATGACCCGCCGCGAGGTGCGCGAGCACTCGGCCATCTTCCGTACCTACGAGGCCCTGTTCCCGGGCGCCCCCGGCAGCCAGCGGCGACCCGACCGGTCCCAGAGCCCCCACCTCTTCTCTGTGTTCCTGGATCCAGCCAAGAGCGTGAAGGCCTCGGGCTCCGTGAGCTTCGCCTTCGACCTCAAGGTGCTGGTGCCCGACTACGAGGTGGACGGCATCCTGTTCCTGAAGCGCCACTTCGAGGGCGGCTACGTGCTGCGGGAGTTGGTGATCGTGGAGGCCTTCCCCGATGCCGCCGCGCCGGGGGGCTGGCGCATCAAGTACGGCTTCCAGGGCGACAATCCCGGCAAGCCCGGCAAGGATGCCGTCACCCGGCCGCTGGACGGCGGCCTCGCCTTCGACATCGCCATCGACCAGAAGACGAAGCCTGGCCTGAAGGGCACCCTGCGCATCGAGGCGAGACCCTGGAGCTGAGTAGGCCTCAGGGGGCCGCGAGGATGGCCTGCCTCAGCTCGGGGCGGATGGCGGTGCCGACAGCCTCGGCCCGCTGCAAGTCGGCACGGGCCGAGGCCGAATCCTTTCCCTCGAGGTGCAGGGCCAGCAGGTTGTTCCAGGCGTGGGCGTGCGCAGGGTCTGTGGCCACGGCCTGCCGGAACTGGGCCCTGGCCTCGTCGCGGCGGCCCAGGCGGTACAGCGCGTTGCCCCGCAGGAACCGGTGGCTGGCCGGGACGCCGTAGGGGTTCTCGTGGTCATGGAGCGGCCCCTTGCGCGCCTGCACTGCCTCCACCTCGCGCTCGAGGGCGGCGAGGTAGGGTGCAACACAGCTGGTGGGGTCCGACACGCGCATGGTGACGGCTTCCAGGTTGGACCGCGCGGTCTGCTCCTCGACCTCGATCCGGGCCTTCAGGTAGTCGATCAGGTCGCGGTAGCGGCGGTTCAGGAGGGCCAGGCTGCGCTCCGCCACCTCCAGGTGCGCGAGGACGCCCTCGAAGTCCCGGGCTTCGTAGGCCATGCGGGCCAGCAGGAAGTGGGCGTCGAAGTGCTCCGGCTCCTTCTGGAGGCAGGGCTGCAGCAGCTTGCGGGCCTCCTCGAAGCGGCCCGCCCCCACGGCCCGGGCGGCCTGGTCGATGGGGGCGTCCAGGGACCGGTAGCGCTGGAAGATGGCGGTATCCGATTCCTGGGCCGGGACAGGCCTCGCCCCGCCCAGGATCAGGCCGCCCAGGAGCAGCAAGGTCCAGATGCGGGCGGGCTGGCTGGAAGACATGGAACAACTCCGGGGAGACCTTACCCAGGATAGGCCAGCCCAGCCGGGGATCTAGAGCGTCTTCATGTCCAGCACGAAGCGGTAGCGCACGTCGTTCTTCAGCATGCGCTCGTAGGCCTCGTTCACCTGCTGGACAGGGATCAGCTCGATGTCGGAGACGATGTTGTGCTCAGCGCAGAAGTCGAGCATCTCCTGGGTCTCGGCGATGCCGCCGATGAGCGAGCCGCTGAGGCTGCGGCGGCCCATGATCAGGGGGAAGGCGGAGACGGGCGTGGGCTCGGGCGGCACACCCAGCAGCACCATGGTGCCTTCGACGCGCAGCAGGCCCAGATACTTGTTGTAGTCGTGGGGGGCGGAGATGGTGTCGATGATGAGGTCGAAGTGGCCTGCCAGCCTCTTGAAGGTGGCGTCATCCGAGGTGAGCCCGAAGTGGTGGGCGCCCAGCTTGCGGGCGTCGGCCTCCTTCGACCTCGAGGTGCTCAGCATGGTGACGTCCGCGCCCATGGCCGCGGCCAGCTTCACGGCCATGTGGCCCAGACCGCCCAGGCCCACCACACCCACCTTGTCGCCCTTCTTGGTCTTCCAGTGGCGCAGGGGCGAGTAGGTGGTGATGCCTGCGCAGAGCAGGGGCGCGGCGGCGGCCAGGTCGAGCTTGGGCGAGATCCTCAGGACGAAGGCCTCGTCCGTCACGATGCTGGACGAGTAGCCGCCCTGGGTGACGGTCTTGCGGTCCATCTCGGTGCCGTTGTAGCTGAAGGCGGCGCCCTTCTCGCAGAACTGCTCGAGCTGGCGCTGGCAGCTGGGGCAGGTGCGGCAGCTGTCCACCAGGCAGCCCACGCCTGCCAGGTCGCCTGCCTTGAAGCCCTTCACGTGGGAACCCACCGCGGTGACCTTGCCCACGATCTCGTGGCCAGGAACCATGGGGTAGGTGCTGTTGCCCCACTCGTTCCGCACCTGGTGAAGGTCCGAGTGGCAGATGCCGCAGAAGGCGATCTCGATCTGGACGTCGTGCGGGCCCACGGCCCGGCGCTCGAACTGGTAGGGCCCCAGGGGCGCGGTGGCTGACGTGGCGGCGTAGGCTTTGGCGAGGGTCATGGCAGCTCCTTGAAGCAGAACCTTCACTCTAGACCAGGGATCCAGAGGTTACCTCCAGGTGCGTGGGTGGTTGGCAGCCGAAAGCACCTGGGTAATCCTGGACAGATGGACCCCATCCAGACCGAACGCCTGATCCTCCGCCCCTTCAACCTGGAGGATGCGCCCTTCATCCTGCGCCTGCTGAACGAGCCCTCGTTCATCGAGAACATCACGGACAAGGGCGTGCGCACCCTGGAGCAGGCGGCGGAGTATCTGGCCCAGGGGCCGCTGGCCAGCTACGCCACCCATGGCCACGGGCTTTGGCTCGTGCAGCACCGGACCACCGGCAACCCCATGGGCATGTGCGGCCTCATCAAGCGCGACAGCCTCGAGGAGGTGGATCTCGGCTATGCCCTCTGCCCGGAGTTCTGGGGTCTGGGCTATGCCCGGGAGGCCGCCGAAGCCTGCGTCACCTGGGGGTACGACCAGCTGGGGCTGCGCGGGCTGCTGGCCATCGTGTCACCGGGCAACGCGGCGTCCATCCGCCTGCTGGAGGCCCTGGACTTCCGCTATATCGAAACCAGGGACTTCACTCCGGGCGATCCGGTGGCGGTCTATCGACGGATCCTGGAGCCAACATGACCGGGCTGCCCCATCGCCAGACCGCGCCGACCTGGGCCAGGAGCCTGCATCGCCTCGCCACCTACCTGAGCGAGGACGCCTTCGGCGGCCCGCGTCCCTGGCGGCTGTCCACCCTGATCAACCTGCAGAAGGGCGCCACGTTCCTCTTCGTGCTGGGGCTCATGGCCGCCTTCCAGAACTGGGGACCGGTGGCCTGGACCTACCTGGCCCTGCATGGCACCTACGGCCTCTGCTGGCTGCTCAAGCACGCCACCTTTCCGGACGCGCGCTGGAACGTGCGTGCCACCTGGGGCGGCGGGCTGCTCGCCTTTGCCGCCGTGCTGGGCCCCTACTGGCTCGCACCGGTGCTGGTGGTGACACCCCTGCTGGGGCCGCGGCCCGAGCCCGCGGCCTGGCTCCTCGGCACGGCGGTGGCCATCCACACCCTGGGCCTGGCCCTCATGCTGAGCGCCGACGCCCAGAAGCACGCCCTGCTGAGCCAGCGGCCGGGACTCATCACCACGGGCCTCTACGCCCGGGTGCGCCACCCCAACTACCTGGGCGAGATGCTGCTCTACGCGGCCTATGCCCTGCTGGCCCGGCACTGGGGGCCCTGGCTGGTGCTGGCATGGGTCTGGGGCGGATTGTTCCTGCCGAACATGCTGGTGATGGAGGCGCGTCTGTCCCGCCATCCCGGGTGGCAGGAATACAAGGCCAGGACGGGTTTTCTGCTGCCCCGCCTGCGCACCCCACGGCCGCCCCGCAACCCTGCCTGAACCACGGAGGACCCATGCCCCGGCCCGCCACCCTGCCCGTCCTCGACTGGAAGGCCGTGTTCGACTCCGGCCTGGACTACGACGCCTGGCTCGCCGCCGCGGAAGCCGCCGAACAGCGCGACAAGCTGGAGGCCCAGCATGGGGCGCTGACGCTCGAGCCTGCTGTGGCGGGCTACCTGGCGGCCCTGCCCCGACCCGTCCACGTCGTGGCCATCGCCGAGGACTGGTGCGGCGATGTGGTGCGCCATGCGCCAGTGCTGCAGCGCATGGCCGAAGCCGCACCCATGCTGAGGGTGCGCTACATCAGCCGCGAGCAGCACCCGCAGGTGTTCCTGCGCTTCCTCACCAACGGCGGCGAAGCCATCCCCAAGTTCATCTTCCTGAGCGACCGCTTCGTGGAGTGCGGCAGCTGGGGGCCCATGCCCGAGTGCTGCCGCGAGCTCATCGCCCGGGGCAAGGCCTGTGGCGACGTGGCCGCGGCCCGGAAGAAGGTCTCCGCCCGGTACGAGCAGGACACCCTGCGCCGCGAGGTGGTGGCCGAGCTGCTGCAGCTCGTGGACATCGCGGTGAGCCGGGAGCCTTAGCTCTCGACACCACCTGCCATGGCCTCCGCCCTTGCCTGGGCCAGCAGCTGGCTGGTCCGGGAATCACCGGGGTTCCTCGCCAGGATGACCTCGTAGCAGCGCACCGCGTCGGCGGAAGCGCCCCGGAGGCCATGCACCCGGGCAAGGCCCAGCAGCGCGGAGCGGTCGTAGCCCTGGTCGAGGGCGCGGCGGAACAAGGCCTCAGCCCCAGTGAGGTTGCCCAGGCGGGCATAACAGTCACCGGCCCGGCAGAGGACCTGCTTGTTGGCACCATCGGCCTTGAGCATCTCGTCCCAGTAGGGCGCCGCCTCCTCGAAGCGGCCCAGCCCGCGCAGGGCGTCGGCCAGCCCGAAGACCGCGTGGACGTTGTCGGCCTCCTGCCGGAGCGCCTCCCGGAAGTGGTGCTCGGCCCGGGCGAAATCGAGCTTCTTCCGGCAGAGGTTCCCGGCCATGGTCCGGATGTGCAGGAGGCGAGGATCCAGCTCCAGCAGGCGCTCCCAGCAGGCCAGCGCGGCTTCGGGCCGGCGTTCCCTCTGATGAAGGTCGCCCAGCCCGGTCCAGGCATGGCGATCCCCCGGGTCGTGGCGAAGGGCGGCGTGGTAGTGCTCCGCGGCGCGCTCGGCCAACCCCAGCCTGCGGCAGGCATCGCCGACACGGGCCTGAACCGATCCCACCTGGGGTCGGAGGGCAAGGAACCGGTCCCAGGTCTCCAGGCAGCGCTTCCCATCGCCCACGCCGCGGTAGGCATCGGCTAGCCCTTTCAGGGCTTGAAGGTGATGGGGTTCCAGAGCAAGGGCACGGAGGTAGCAGTCCACAGCGGCCCGGAACTGCCGAGCTTTGCGGTTGGCAGCCCCGGCCTTGATGAGGTCCTGAAGATCCATGGCGGTGCGGTCTCCCTCAGCAGGGTGGCATCCCTGCTTTGAGTTCGAGTGAAAAGTCCCATGCCGTCGTCCCGGCCATCCTGGCGTCGGCGCAGAGGGATCAAACCCCATGTGCATCGTGTTTGCCCGTTCTGAACGACTGCGTCCACTCACCGCGACCATGAAAAAAAATGCATAAATGACCTCTCTAGCCGAAAAATAGATGATAAAGTCATCACCTCTGGCTCCCGGCCCCAAGCGTGCTGCCGAGGATCCTCTCCAGGTGACCGAATGGACCTGCACACCCCCTGCGAACCCGAGGTCCGTGCACCGGGTGCATCAGCCGCCCTGCCCCGGAATCCTGGCTGTGCACCCTGGACTTCCGCCGCGAATTCCCTCGGTACAGCGCTGGTGGTCGAGGATGATCCCGGCGCCCGGAATTACATCCGTTCCATCCTCCGGAAGGCTGGCTTCAAGGTGCTGGTGGCCGGCTGCGGCGAGGAAGCCCTGGACCTCTTCACCAGCCAGTCACCCCGACTCGTGCTGCTGGACATCGGGCTCCCTGGGATGGACGGTTTTGAAGTCTGCCGGATGATGCGCGGCTTGCGCGAGGATGTGGCCATCCTCATCCTCACCGGGCGTGGTGATGACTCGGACAAAGTGTGGGGACTGGACCTTGGTGCAGATGACTACCTTGTGAAGCCCTTCGCTCCCGACGTGCTGGTGGCAAGGACCAAGGCCGTGCTGCGCCGCTGTTCCCGCCAGTTCCTCACTTCGGATGTCCTCACCCTCGGCGATATCCGCATGGAGGTCCACAGCCTGAAGGTCTTCAAGGGGGACCGGGAAGTGGACCTCACCCCCCGGGAATTCGCACTCCTCGGTGCCTTCCTCAAGCACCCCGGCGAAGTGCTCACCCGGGACCGCCTGCATCGGGAGGTCTGGGGCGAAAACCACCACGGCAGCGCCAAGGCCCTGGATGTCTTCGTCTGCAAACTGAGAGAGAAGCTCGAGGATGACCCGGCCCACCCCAAGCACTTCAGGACGGAGTGGGGTGTGGGTTTCATTTGCCGGTAGTGGCCGCTAGGTGAGGGTGGCGGCACCCAGCAACCCGCGGCGGGAAGGGTGGGACATGATGCTCCACTACTCGGTGTTTAAGTATTGATATTTATCGTTTTTTATTGATTCAAAATGCCGATTTTTTAACAAATCTTAACCAATTTCCGGCTTGTTCCTAGGCAACCTCGACTCCATTCTGAGGTCGTTCTCCAAGCCAGGGTCTGCCCGTCAGGGCCGCTCCAAGCAGGACACCCAAGGTCATGACCACCGCAGGTTTTCCGCCCCTGCGGCTGCCATCGGCCTGCACTTCCCGGAGCCGCCACCAGGCGACCTCCTCTCCCCACCATTGTCCGGCGAAGGACTTCGGCCCTACCGCCTGACGCTAGCTCACAGGAGTTTCCATGCGCAAACTCATCGCTCTCGCCCTCGTGGCTGCGGTGTCCCCCATGTTCGCAGGCGACGGCAACCACGCCTCCGCCTCGGCCACCGCAGGCGTGAACCTCTACGCACCCGTGAAGATCAGCAAGGTCCAGGACCTGAGCTTCGGTGCCGTGGTCGTCAACGACACCGCCAATGCGCTGAGCCTGCTGTTGAACCTTGACGGGACCGTGACCTACACCAACGGCGTCGCCCTCATCGGTGCCAACGCCAAGGCCGCCCAGGTTGCCAAGTTCGGCTTCACCAAAGACAGCACCCTGACCGTCGCCTGGACCATCCCGACCACCGTCGAGCTGGGCACTGGCGTGAACTGGACCGTCCAGAGTTCCATCACCGGGGACGGCACCACCTCGACCGCCGGCACCGTGACGCTCTATGGAACCCTTGTCGCTGACGCCGGCAAGACCGGAGCCTTCGAGAAGGAATTCAACGTCAGCGTCAACTACAACTAACCCGGATGAAGAAAGGGAACCCACATGAATAAGCTCATTCTCCTCTCCAGCATCGTGGCTTTCGGCAGTATGGGCCTGGTGGCTCAGGACGGCTCCGTCAGCACAGCCTCAGCGAAGGCTTCGGTCACCATCGTGAACCCGCTGAAGGTCGCTAATACCCGCGGCATGTGGTTCGGCGAGTACATCGTCGATCCGGCCCTGCCGACCCCCAAGAAACTCATCCTCGAGGAATACACGGATGGGACCCCCTACACCAACTTCATGGGCGTCCAGAAGTGGGGCAACAAATCCGGCCTGGGTGAACCCCACACGGCCCGGTTCACCGCCACTGGCGAGAAAGACTATGCCTTCCTCGTGACCACCCCGAAGACCATCACCCTCACCTCCGGGGAAGGCACCGGCACCCTCAACCTCACAGTCCAGGTCTGCGACAGCAGCTCCGTCACCAATCCGGCCGGCGATCACAACTGGTCCATTGGAACCTTCACCCAAAGCCCCTTTGGAGGGAGCCTCGGAGGCAGTACAGGCGCCGCCCAGTTCTATGTGGGTGGGGAGCTTGATCTGGGCGCCAACTCGGCTCCGGGCCTCTATCGCGGGACCTTCTCGGTGGATGTGCAGTACAACTGATCTCCACCTAGAGGTCGTTGTTGACACCCAAGGGGCCACGGCCAAGCGCCGTGGCCCCTTCCATGGTCTGGAGGCACCATGCCACTCCGAAGAATGTCCTTCCTGCTCCTGTTCACCGCCCTGGGTCTCACCGCCCAGGGGCCCCCGCTGGTGGTAAAGGGAGTCGGCGACCTGGCGGTGGTGCCCCACCGGGTGGTATTCCAGGGGCGCGACCGGGCCGCCGAGGTCATGCTCCGCAATGATGGCTCCACCTCCGCCACCTACCGGATCCTGATCAAGGAGATGGTCATGCTCCCCAGCGGACGCCTGGACGACCGCACCAAGGCGCCGGGCGAGATCACCGCGGTGGATCTGGTGCGGATGACCCCACGGCAGGTCGAGCTTAAACCCGGGGAGGTACAGATGGTGAGGTTCCAGCTGCGCAAACCGGCGGAACTGGCCGAAGGGGAGTACCGGTCCCATGTGCTGTTCCAGGCCGTCCCTCCTGCCGATGTCCCGGAACCCGAGGCGGCGCCCGGGGAACATGCTCTTTCCTTCAAGCTGACCCCCATCTTCGGCATCACCATTCCCATCATCGTGCGGCACGGGAACCTGAAGGCCCAGTTGGGCATCTCGAAGGCCCAGGCCATGCCGCCCGAGAAGGATGAGGCTCCCTGGACCCTGGCCTTCTCGCTCGAGCGGCGTGGGAACTCCAGCGTCCTGGGAGACCTGAAGGTGCAGGTCGAGAAGGGAGGCCAGCTCCAGCGGGGCCTGGTGCTGGCCCAGATGAAGGGCATCGGCATCTACACGGGGCTGGAGGCCCGGGAGATCCGCCTGCCGCTCGATCCAGCCAGGCGAGGGGCCCTCCGGGGAGCCCAGCTCAGGATCACCTTCACCCCCACCGACGGGCTTGCGTCACCGGTGACGGCCCTGGTCGATGTGGCGGGCTAGTTCGAGGCTTCGCCCCCTGCTGCTCCTGGTGGGCTTCAGCCTTCGAGCCCAGGGGCTGACACCCCTCCAGGAGTCGGAGGGCATCCTTGTGCGCCCCATCCTCGACCGCAAGCCGCTCGGAGAAGACCTCCTGGCCATCCCCTCCCAGGGAAAGGTCTACCTGCCCCTGGGCGAGGTCTGCCGGTTGCTGGCTTTCGACATCACCGTGGCTCCAGGATCGGCATCGGCCCAGGGCACGTTCCTGTCCACCCGTCGTTCCTTCCAGCTGAACCTGGCGGACGGTACTGTCCACTTCAACGGCGCGACGTCCTTCCTCCGCCCGGGCCAGGTTCACCCGGTGGGGGACGACCTCTATGTCGAGGCGGGGCTGTTGGGGACCTGGTTCCCCTTGAGCCTGGAGGTGAACCTCAAGGACGCCGTGGCCCTCTTCGCGGCCGCGGAAGGGGTCCGCCTGCCCATCCTGGACATCTGGGAACGGGAAGGGAGGTACGCGCAGTTCAAGGAGGCCGGCAGGAAGGAGGGAGAGGGCACCCCGAAGGGCGCTCGCCAGCGAGTCCCCTACAGCTTCCTGGATGTACCCACCCTCGACCTGGGTGTGGGCTGGAGTGCCAGTGCCCACGGGGGTGGGCAGAAGCCCCAGGTCTCGGCCAACCTGGCAGGGGACCTGTTGTGGATGAGCTCTGTGCTCTTTGTGACGCACGACTCGGCCAGGGGTTTTCGCGACTCCAGAGGCACCCTGTTCCGCGAGGATCCCGATGGCGGGCTGATGGGGCCCCTGCATGCCCGCAGGTTCGAGGTGGGCGACCTCATGCAGTCCGGTTCCCTGGAACTCGTCGGCTCCCTGCCGAATGGCCAGGGCTTCAGCCTCAACAACCTGCCCCTGGAATATCGGACGGCCTTCGGCAGCCGGGCCTTCCGCGGGCAGCTCCCGGAGGGCTGGACCGTGGAGCTCTACCAGAATGGAACGCTCCTGGGCTTCCGGCGCTCCCGGCCGGATGGCCGCTATGAATTCCAGGAAGTGCCCCTGCGCTTTGGCATGAACGACTTCCAGCTGCTGTTCCTCGGCCCCTTCGGCGAACGGCGCAAGGAGAGCTTCCGCCTAGACATCGCGGGCGACCAGCCGCCCCCGGGCTCCTTCTACTACCAGGTGATGGCCTCCATCCCCCGGCAACAGGCCGCCAGCGCCACGGCCCCCGAGACCACGCTGACCCCCCGGGGGAAGAACGTCCTCGGCAGCATGGAGTACGGCCTCAGTCCTGCCTTGTCCCTGAAGGCCGGAGGAGCCCGCGTGGTCCTGCAGGACGGGGCGCACCAATACGTTGTGGCGGGCCTGCGTGGCGTGCTTCCCTACCTCGCCCTGGATGTCTACGGTGCCCGGGACCGCAGCCCCCTGGGCAGTTCGGGAGAGGCCTACCAGGGCTTGCTGCGCACCGGGTTCGGCTACAACAGCCTGTCCTTGCGCCGGGCCCAGTATCTGGGTGGCTTCCAGACGCCCTCCCTCGTGAGCACCACTGGCACCCACCTGCTGAAGGAGGAAACCCAGGGGGACCTGAACGCCTCCCTCCCCTCGGGCGGACGGGTCTTCAGCCTGGGGGGGACCTTGTGGGAACAGTCCTTCGTGGATGGGGAACGGCGCCTGCGGTCGCGGTTCCAGGCAGGACTCGGCCTGCAGTCCCTGAGCTTCACGGCCTTTCTCGGCCGCTCCCGGTGGACCACGCAGAACCAGAGTGAGATGGGCCTGACCCTCAGCGCCCGGGCCGGTGGGCTCGGCCTACAGGGCGAGGTCCAGAGCCAGAGCCAGAGCGCGGGAAGCCGCGGCACTGTCTGGACGCTCAACGGGGACTACCAGGGCAGCACGGGCATGAGCTACCGGGCCGCCATCCAGAAGGCTTCACCGGATTCGAGCGCCATCCTCGTGCAGGCTGGGGCAGCGCGCCTGGCGGGCAGCTTCGGTTTTGGTGTGGACGGAACCTGGTCCCGGGCCGGAGGCTGGGGCGTCACCCTGCGCCTGCAGCTGTCCATGCAGCGTGAGCCCCGCTCTGGCCAGTGGACCACGAGCGCCCAGTCCCTGGCTTCCAGTGGCAGCGTCTCCGCCCAGGCCTTCCTCGACGAGAACAGCAACGGGAAGAAGGACCCCGGCGAGCGGGTGCTGGAAGGGACCCGCTTCACGGTTCGGGACGGCATCCAGTCGGAGAACCACAGCCATGATCCCCGCATCGCCTGGTATGCCCAGCTGGGGCGGAGCCAGTGGGTCCCCGTGGCCGTGGATGGCGCCTCGCTGGAAGACCTGAGCCTGCAGCCTTCGGAAGCAGCCACCTTCATCCTGCCCCGACCCGGCAAGGTCATCCGGCTGGATGTCCCGGTGCAGATCCTGGGGGAAGTCAACGGCACCACCCGCCGCCGCGTGGGCGCCGCCACCAAGGACCTTGGTGGCCTGGAAGTGGAACTCACCTCGGCCGACCACAAGCTCGTCCGCAGAATCCGGACGGCCTACGACGGTTTCTTCGAACTCCGCAACCTCCCCCTCGGGAGCTACACGCTCACGGTGACCCCGGAGGAATGCCAGCGCCTCCGCCTGGTCAAGGTGCCCAGGCGGACTTTCGTCGTGGACCCCACCCATACCGTCCATGATGGGCAGGACCTCGTGGTGGAGTCTGGGGACCAGCCCGGGCCCGGCACCCCAGTCCCCCCGGGGGGGACGGATCAGGCCCCGCCCAGGCCCGAGCTTCCCGCAGCCGGCTCCCCGGACCATCCCGCACGCCCCACTGACAGCCCAAATCCCAGACCAGCCGCCGGAGGCCCCCCATGAAGCACTGGATGCTCGCAGCACTCCTGGCCCTGGCGTCGTTCCCTCCCGCCCTCGCGGAGGAGGGTCCAGGCCTGAAGCTCCTCCGTCTGCAGGGCCTCCAGTTCGGGACCCTGGTGGTGGAGCCGAGCGGCGGGAGCGTGGAGCTCACGCCGGACGGCCTGCTCAAGCCTTCGCCGGGCATCCGCGGGCTGGCGGGAGCCCCGGCCCTGGTGGGCAGGATCGCCATCGAAGGGGCGCCGGGACGACGGTTCCGCCTGGAATTCGACCCCGCCCGCCCCACCCTGTCGGGCGCGGCCGGTGCTCCCCGCATCGAGCGCTTCATCCTGCTCCCGGGGGACAGCGTGCTCACCCTGGACGGCACCGGCCGAGCGGAGGTCCGCATCGGGGCCGTGCTGGACATCCCTGCGGGTTCCTACTCCGGGGCCTACCGCGCCTTCCCGGATGTCCTGGTCCGGGCCAGGTTCACAGACCGGGGCCGGGAGGAGGGGAGAAGCGCCCCTTTGTTCCTGCCCATCCAGGGCCATCTGAGGGCGCCGATGTCCCTGACTTGCCTGCGCTCGCTGTTTTTCGGCGATGTCGTCTCGGGGGCTGAAGGGGGCGCGCTCCGGGTGCAGGCTGATGGCACGTATGTCTGGACGGGGGCCAGCCCGGCCCGCTTTCTCCACCGGCATCCCGTGGCCGCCCGGTTTCTGCTGCGCGGGGCGGCAGGTTCCGGCTACAGCCTGCGCCTGCCGCGGGAGGACATCCTCCTCTTCGGCCGCACGGACAAGCTCCATGTCAGGGACTTCACCACGGACGCGCCATGGGTTGGGCGCATTCCCGCCGGGGGTCTGGAGTTTGGCGTGGGTGCCACGCTCGCGCTGCCGGCGAACACCTCCAGCGGAACCTATCAGGGCACCTTCCGCGTCGAAGTGGACTACAACTGACCAGACCCTATCCCATTCCCGGTGCGACCGGTTCGGGCGGTCCACCTTCAATCAAACTGCGGTACATGGGCCATCCGGAACATGAGGATCGCCCCGGCCGCGGCCACGTTGAGGCTGTCCATGCCCGAGGCCATGGCGATGGCCACGGCGCGGTCGCAGCGGGCCAGCTGCTCGGCGTCCAGCCCCGTATCCTCGGGCCCCATCACGAGGGCACAGCGGTCTGCGGGCCGCCAGAGTCGGGCGTCCTCGGCGACCTCGGTGAGGGCCGCGGCGACGACCTCCGAGCCCGACTCTGCGGACCTCCAGTCGGCCAGGCGCTCCCAGGGATCCTCCACGCGCCACACGGGGATGCGCCACACCGCACCCATGGAGACGCGCACCGTGCGGCGGGTCCACTGGCCCGGCCCAGGTCCCGCCATTACCCCATCCAGGCCCAGGGCGGCGGCGCTGCGCAGGAGGAGGCCCAGATTCTCGCTGTCGTAGAGACGCGGCAGCACCAGCAGGCGCTTGGCAGCGCACAGGGACTCGGCGGGCGGCGGCGCCGGCACCTGGGCGCAGGCCATGAGGCCGCGATGGAAGGGGAAGCCTGCCAGCTCCGACAGGGCGGCGGGTTCCATGGTGAGCAGCTCCGTGCCCGCCGGCAGGCGTTCCTGAAGGTCCAGGGCCGCGGTCGTGGTCGCCGCCACGGATATCACTTTCAGGCGTCCAGCGCGGCCGGCCGCCAGCAGGTCCTCCACCAGGATGCGGCCCTCGGCGATGAAGCAGGTGCCGTGTTCCGGGTGCTCCCGCGTGCCGGCGAAGCGCAGGTCGCGGTAGGGGTCCCAGGGATCGAAGCTCATGGGACCAGCGTAGCCTCCGGCTTGGCCCAAGACCCGGAATTGAAAACCCCGCGCAGATTGTTTCCAAATTAGACTTTAATGATGTCCGACACCGCCATGCTCCCTGTCCCATCCCCGACCAGGCGCGCCATCGACCGCCTGCCCACCCACCTGCGCCGCTTCGTGGTGGACCAGGACCACGAGGCATACACGCCCCGGGATCACGCGGTGTGGCGGCACATCCTGCACCGGCTGGCCGGTCGGCTGAAGGACACGGCCCATGCCAGCTACCTCTCGGGCCTGGCGGCCACGGGCATCGGCCTGGAGCGCATCCCCAGCCTGGACGAGATGAACGAGAAGCTGGAAGCCCTGGGCTGGTCCGCCGTGGGCGTGCGGGGCTTCATCCCCCCGGCCGTGTTCACGGAGCTTCAGTCCCTGGGGGTGCTGGCCATCGCCGCGGACATCCGCAGCCACGAGCACATCGAGTACACGCCCGCCCCCGACATCGTCCACGAGAGCGCGGGCCACGCGCCCATCCTGGCGGACCAGCGCTATGCGGCGTACCTGAAGCGCTGCGGCGAAGCGGGCTTCCGCGCCATCGCCTCTGTGGAGGATCAGGCGGTCTACGAGGCCATCCGCAACCTCAGCGTGGTGAAAGAGGATCCCGCCGCCACCGAGGAGGAGGTTCGTCTCGCCCAGGAGCGCCTCCACGCCGCTGGGGCCAGCCGCCGCTACGTGAGCGAGAGCACCAAGGCCAGCCGCCTCTACTGGTGGACCGCGGAATACGGTCTGGTGGGCAGCCTGGAGGATCCCAAACTCTACGGCGCGGGCCTGCTGAGCAGCCTGGGAGAAGCCGCCCACTGCCTCACCCTGGCGGTGAAGAAGGTGCCCCTCAGCCTCTCTTGCGCCGACACGGAATACGACATCACACGCATGCAGCCCCAGCTCTTCGTGGCGCGGGATTTCGACCACCTCTTCGAGGTGCTGGAGGCCTTCGAGGCCACGCTCGGCTGGCGGCGCGGCGGCGACCACGGCCTGGAAGAAGCCCTGCGCGCCCGCACCGTGAACCACCTGGTGCTGGACGACGGTCTGGAGCTCACGGGCAAGGTCGTTGCACGGATCCCCGCCCGGGGCGAGCTGGTGCCAGGCCTGGCCACGGCCCTGGCCCGCATCGAGGGCCCCGTCCAGCTCTCCCGCCACGGCCAGGCCGGGCAGCGGCCCTGGCCTGGCGAGGCGCTGGTGGCCTTCGGCAGCGGGCTGCTACCTCATCGCGGCGCCTTCAGCCTGGACCTGCCCTCGGGGCTCTTCCTCACGGGCTTCCGGGTGGGCGAGCACGAGGTGATCAACCTGCGGGGGCACCAGGACGGCCGCCCCCTGGACCTGCCCAGCTGGGCCCTGCTCTTCCTGAGCGGGAGCCTGCCCTCGGTGGCCGGCGGACCGGCCGATCCCGGCTCCTGGGACGCCTGGTTCGGCGATCCCTCCGCCCTCGCCGAGGGGGAGGCCGAGGCCCAGGCCCGCGACCGGAAGGCCCAGGCCCTGCCGGGTGACCTGGCGGCCCTCTACGTCGAGGCCAGGACCCTTAGGGAAGGCGGGCGGATCGAGGCCCATCGGCTCGGCAGCCTGGCCGTCCGGGCTGCCGAGCACCCCGGGGAGTGGCTGCTGCAGGCCGAGCTGGCTGAGCTGGAGGCGATGCGATGACCTGGCGAGAGGAAGGCGGGACCCTGGTGCGGACCTTCAAGACCCCGGATTTCCTGACGGCCTACAACCTGGCGAGCGTCGTCGTGGGGCCGGCCGAGGAGCTGGGTCACCACCCGGACATTGCCTTCGGCTGGGGCTACCTTCGGATCACCCTCACCACCCATGACGCGGGCGGCATCACAGAGCTGGACCACCAGCTTGCCGCCGCCATTGACGCAGCGGTTAAACCATTTGATCTATAAGGTTTGCAGAAAATCGGCCTGTTCAATCACTGCCGGGTCCGGTATTCTGAAATGTCCATCGAGGAGTCCCTTGCCGAACCCGCCCACCCCCCTCCATCGTCCCTGCCTCACGCACCCCACCTCGGCCGCCATCATGGGCGCCGGGTTGCTGCTCCTGGGCTTCGGCTGCAGCTCCGATCGGGTGTCCCACTACCGCGTGCCCAAGGAGAGCGCCACCCCCCAGGCCCCCATTCCGGCCATGCCCCCGAAGCCCATGGGCGAGCGGACGGGCGAGCCCTCAGATGTGCCGCCTCCGCCCAAGCCCAAGGGCTCCCTCAAGTGGTCCCTGCCCAAGGGCTGGAGTGAGCTGCCGGGCGGCGGCATGCGCTTCGCCACGTTCAAGACCCCCTATGCCGGGAAGCTGGAGGCCACGGTGGTGGTGCTGCCGGGCCCTGCTGGCGGCGAACTGGCCAACGTGAACCGCTGGCGCGGCCAGATCGCCCTTCCCGCCCTGGACGAGGCCGGCCTGGCCAAGTCCCGCAGCACCCTCAAGAGCAAGGTCGGCGCGGTGAACGTGTACGACTTCACCAGCGAGGGCCAGGCCAAGAGCCGTATGGTGGCCGGCTACGTCGCCACGCCGGACGGCAACACCTGGTTCCTGAAGCTGACGGGCGATGCCGATCCCGTGGCCAAAGCCAAGCCCGACTTCATGACCATCCTGGGGAGCCTGCACCTTGATTAACACCATCGCCTCCCGCATCTGGGCTCTCCTGAAGTCCTTCCAACTCACCGTCGTCCTCCTGGCACTGCTGATGTGCCTGGTGGTGTTCTGCACCCTGGCCCAGGTGGAGATGGGCACCCAGGGCGCCGTGAACGCCTACATGCGCAGCTTCATCGTCTGGAACCAGCCGCTGCTGCTGAGGCTGCCCTTCCCCGGCGGAGCCTTGGTGGGGCTGCTACTGACCCTCAACCTGATCGCCAAGACCATCGACATCAAGCTCACCTGGCAGAAGTCCGGCATGTGGCTGGTCCACGCCGGCCTGGTGGTGCTCTTCGCCGGCGAGTTCGTGGCCGGCATGATGCAGGTGGATACCAACCTGTCCATCGAGGTGGGCCAGACGGTCAACTTCGTGCAGAGCTACAAGCAGATGGAGCTCGCCGTCATCGACGTGACCGATCCCACCTGGGATGAGGTCTACTCGGTGCCGGACACCCTGTTGGCCAAGGGGGGCGCCGTCGCCATCCCGGGCACGCCGATCACCCTGAATGTGAAGAAGTTCTACGCCAACGCCGAGCTGGCCAGCCAGACCCCCGGCGCGCCGCCCTCCCTGGCCACGGCTGGCGTGGGCCCGGGCGTGTCCATCATCGAGCGTCCCGTCGTCTCCGCTGACAACGATATGAACCAGACCTCGGCTTTCGTGGAACCCGTGGCCGGCGGCCGCAGCTACGGCACCTGGCTGGTGTCCGTGGCCCTGGGCGCCCCCCAGTCCTTCACCCACGAGGGCCGCACCTACACGCTGGCCATGCGCCTGCGCCGCCAATACCTCCCCTACGCCTTCACCCTGAAGCAGTTCCGGCATGACGTGTACCCCGGAACCGACATCCCCAAGAACTTCTCCAGCCTGGTCCAGGTGGTGAATCCCTCCCGGAATGAATCCCGCGAGGTGCTGATCTACATGAACCAGCCGCTGCGGTACGAGGGCAAGACCTTCTACCAGGCGAGTTTCGGCAAGAACGACACCCTTTCCGTCCTTTCCGTGGTTGAAAATCCCGGCTGGCTTCTTCCCTACGTGTCCTGCGTGCTCGTGTCTCTGGGCCTGCTTGTGCACTTCGCCATCGTCCTGCGCCGCTCCCTGAAGCGTCGCCAGGACAAGAAGGAGGGCTGATCATGGCTTTCGTACAGAAATACCTCGCCTGGGGTGCCGGCGTCCTGGCCCTGCTGGTCGCCCTCATCTTCGCCCTGCCCGGCGGCAAGGCCCGCGGCTTCGATGTCGGCGGCTTCGGCACGCTGCCCGTCCTCGAAGGGGGCCGCGTCAAGCCTCTGGACTCCCTCGCCCGCAACTCGCTGCTCCTCATCCACAGTCGCCAGGTGTTCCGGCACGAGGGCCGCATGGTGGGCCCCGACGAGTGGATCCTCGACGTGATGTTCCGCCCCCAGGTGGCTGACCAGCAGCGGATCTTCGTCATCGACGATCCGGAAGTCATCAGCCTCATCGGCGCCCAGCAGACCAAGAACCGCAACTATTTCAGCTTCGCCGACCTCTCCTCCCACTTGGACGAGGTCCAGAAGCAGGCGGCCTCCGCGCAGCCCATCGCCGCCCAGAAGCGCACGCGGTTCCAAGGCGCCGTCGTGAACCTCTTCGACCGGGTCTACCTCTACTACAAGCTGCGGAACACCCTGCAACTGGCCGGCTCCCCGGGGCTGGGCTGGGAACTCCAGTCATTGGGCACACCCGAGGCGGCCCTGCGCCACCAGGACCTGACCCAGCTGGCCCACTTCCGCATGCTGCCGCCCACCACGGCGGCCAATCCAGACGCTTGGCAGAGTGTCGGCCAGGCCTTGGCGGCCACTCAGGCCGGAGCCGGGGTCCACCCCGGCCTGGTGCCCCTCGCCAAGCTGAACGCCGCCTACGTGGCCAATGACGCCGCCAGCTTCAACTCGGCCCTGACGGAGATGAACACCCTGGTCAAATCGCTCAAGCCGGATGCCCTCAGCCACGCGTCGAACGAGCTCGTCTTCAATCGGGCCCAGCCCTTCTTCGTGGGCCTGTCGATCTACTTCGTGGCCTTCCTGGTGCTTTGCGTCTCCTGGATCTACAAGCCTGAACTCCTGCGACCCACGGCCTACGCCCTGCTCTGCTCAGGAGCCATCGTCCATACCATTGGCCTGGCCGCCCGCATCATCCTGCAGGGTCGTCCGCCTGTCACGAACCTCTACTCCTCCGCCGTGTTCGTGGGCTGGGGCGCCGTGATCCTCGGGCTCATCGTCGAGCGGATGTATCGCAAGGGCTTCGGCACGGCCGTGGCCGCCCTGGCTGGTTTTGCCACGCTGATCGTGGCGCAAAACCTGGGTGAATCGGGCGACACCATGGAGATGATGCGCGCCGTGCTGGACTCCAACTTCTGGCTGGCCACGCACGTCACCACCATCACCATCGGCTACTCAGGCACCTTCCTCGCCGGCTCCCTCGCCATCGCCTACGCCCTGAGGAAGCACATCACCCCCAACGTGGACCCTGAGACCGACAAGGCGCTCGGGGACATGGCCTACGGCATCATCTGCTTCTCCCTCTTCTTCAGCTTCGTGGGCACCGTGCTCGGCGGCATCTGGGCGGACCAGTCCTGGGGTCGCTTCTGGGGCTGGGACCCCAAGGAGAACGGCGCCCTGCTCATCGTGCTGTGGAACGCCATCATCCTCCACGCCCGCATGGCCGGCTATGTGCGCGAGCGCGGCACCATGGTCATGGCCATCTTCGGCAACATGATCACCGCCGCCTCCTGGTTTGGCGTGAACCTGCTCGGTGTGGGACTCCATGCCTACGGCTTCACCGACAGCGGCTTCATCTGGCTGCTGTCCTTCTGGATCACCCAGGTGGCCTTCATGGCCCTCTGCTGGGCCCCCGCCCGGTTCTGGGTCCAGAAACCCGGCGCCAAGGCCTAGGCGCAGGTCAGCCCAATGCAAAGAAGCCCGGCACCGCCGGGCTTCTTTGCATTGGGGTCAGAAGGATCGGTCGCCGAACAACTCCCTGCTCAACCGAGCCGGGTGGTTCCCAGGATGCCATCGCAGTCCATGTGAGCCTTCAGCGCCCCGCTGAGGGACCGGATGACGGCGGGGGTATAGGCCTCGTAGAACCGCTGGTTGTGAGGGCCCACGCCATGCTCGGCGCTGTAGCTGCCGTCGAAGCCCCGGACGGCGAGGTCGTAGATCCGCACCTGGAGCTCGGGGACCAGGTCCGCCGCCACTCGTGGCGCCTCAGCCTCGTTCCAGACCAAGTTCAGGTGGGTTCCCCCATCCCCCCAGTGGCCGAAGTCACAACAGCGCACGAAGGGATAGGCCTCCGCCAGCAGGTCCCGGGCAGCCTGCGTGAAGTCCGCCATGCGGCTGCGCGGCACGCTAATGTCGAAGGCCAGCACCTTGCCTTCCTGCCGCAGGCTCTCGCTCACGTGGTGCCGGATGGCCCAGAGATCTTCGGCGCGGCCTATGAAGACATCCGTGATCCCCTCGCCCCCTTCCGTTTCCAGGAAGACGCCCAGCCGTTCCTCCAGCAGGCCTGACAGATCCAGGGCGGCGGGAGGCAGGGTGGAGGCCAGCTCCACCAGGGCAGTGTAGGCCGGAGGCTGGGCCGCCCCGTAGGGATTCCTCACGCCGGCGTGGTGGACGAAGACCGGTGCCAGGGCCTCAGCGCTGATGACCTCGAAGGCCGTGAAGACATCGGCCAGGTCCCGCTCCAGCGCCCTCAGGAGCAGCAGCGCCGCCTCGCCGGAGGCACAGCCCACCAGGGCCGTGGCCTGCTGGCCGGGCACCGGCACCACCTGGAGTACCGCTCCCGTGATGACGCCGAACACGCCGCTGGTGCCCACGAACAGCTGCTTGGCATCCAGGCCAGTGTTGTTCTTCCGCAGCTGGTTCATGGCATCCAGCACGGTTCCGTCGGCCAGCACCACCTCCAGACCCAGCAGGTTGTGACGCACGTCGCCGTAGCGCAGCAGCCGGGTACCGCCGGTATTGGTGGCGATCATGCCCCCGATGGAAGGATCGGCGCCAAGGTCGATGGGAAACATCAGGCCGTGCGCGAGGAGGGCCTCGTTCAGGGCGCTCAGCAGCACGCCGCCATCCACCCAGGCCGTGCGGTTGACAGGATCGATCTCCAGCCGCCGGTTCAGGCGCTCCAGGCTCAGGACGGCCATTCGGCCGCTGCCATCCGGCGTGGAGGCGCCCACCAGCCCGGTGTTCGCTCCCTGAGGGATGAGCCGGATCCCGGTCGTGCGGCAGGCCTTCAGCACCTCCGCCACCTGGGCGGTGGTGCCGGGGCGGACGGCGAACAGCGCCTTCCCCTTGCCGTAGCGCCAGCCCTCCTCGTAGCGGACCAGGTCTGCCGGTTCCGTGAGCACCGCATCCGCGCCCAGTAGGTTCCGCAGGTCCTGGATCAAGACAGCGCTCATGACCGACTCCAGGTCCGCACGAGGGCTTCGAAGCGGTCCCCCCGCTGCTCGAAGTTGTCGAACTGGTCGAAGCTCGCGCAGGCCGGACTGAGGAGCACCTGGTCGCCTGCCTGGGCCAGACCCAGCGCGGCGGCCGTGGCTTCATCAAAAGCGGGCACCACCTCGTGGGGCATGTCGCCCAGGTCCCGCACGAGCTGGGGGATGGCCTGGCCCAGGAAGACCAAGCGCCGCAGCTTGCCCGCGAGCGCCTCACGCAGCGGCTCGTAGCTGGCCCCCTTGTCGGTGCCCCCGAGCAGCAGGACCAGGGGCCCCGGAAGGGCGCGGATGGCCGTCAGCGTGGCGTCCACATTGGTGCCCTTGGAGTCGTTGTAGGCCCTCACGCCACCGCGTTCGCCACAAAAGGCGATGCGGTGGGCAAGACCGGGATAGGTGCACAGGCCCTCGCGGAGGGCGGCGATGGAGGCCCCACCATGGGCCGCCAGGAGACAGGCGGCCAGGGCGTTCTCCACGTTGTGCCCGCCGGGGATCCGCAGTTCGGAGCGGTGCAGGATGGACTCGCCGAGCAGCGTCATCGCACCAGCGGGATCGCACCAGGCCTCGCACTCGGACCAGCCGAACCGCGCCACGCGCCCGTTCCCCGGAGCATCCTGCCACCACTCCGGGTGCGCCACGGGCACCACCCGCAGGTTCTCACCTGTCTGCCCCTCGAAGACCCGCAGCTTGGTGCGCCGGTAGGTCTCCATGTCGCCGTGCCGAGCCAGGTGGTCGGGGGTGAGGTTCAGGAAGGCCGCGCCTTCGGCGTGGAAGGCCAGGGTCGACTCAAGCTGGTAGCTGCTCAGCTCGATGACGAACACCGAGCCTGGCGCCGCCGACGCGACAGCCTCGATCACGGGCGTGCCCAGATTGCCGCAGGCGATGGCGGGAATCCCAGAAGCGCGCAGCAGGTGGGCGGTGAGGTCCGTGGTGGTGCTCTTGCCGTTGGTGCCCGTCACGGCCAGCACGCGGCTGCCATCCGAGCGCTCGCGGATCCGGCGGTGGGCCAGTTCCACTTCGCCGATCACCGGGATCCCGCGCTCCAGTGCCTCGCGCACGAAGGGTGTGGCGCGGGGGATGCCCGGGCTGATGACGAGCTCGGCACAGTCCTCCAGCAGGGCCAACGGGTGGTCGCCCCAGACGCCGGGAATGCCCGCCTGGGCCAGGTCCAGCTCCAGGACGGGGCCGGGATCGGGGCGGCTGTCCGTCAGGACCACCGGGCGGTCCTGCGCGGCGAGGAAACGTGCCGCCGCCAGCCCCGACCGTCCTGCTCCCATGACCACGGTGCGCATGCCACCTCCCCTTCCAGACTAGGAGCCTGTCCATGCGATTGGAATGCCCGTGTGCCAAGGACAGTCAACGCTGCCCGCGCTACACTGGGCCAGGACGCTGGGTCGGAGGCGAAGTGAACATGCCGAAGGGCATCCTGGAGAGCATGCTGAGGGGCGAAGGCGTCATCGAGCCCCATGTGCAGCCCATGTACCGCCTCAACGACAACCGCCTCATGGCCAAGGAGTATCTGGCCAGGCATCTGGATGAGGCAGGCGTGGCCCATCCCGTGGGCCCCCTCCTGCAGGATCCTTCCCTGTGCCTGGAGGACCGTCTCGCCCTGGACTTGCGCTTTCTCGAGTCCACCTTTCAGACTCTGGCCCGCACCGGCCACGACACCTACCTGCACTTCGTGAACCTGGAGCCCGTCAGCCTTGAGGCGCCGGGCTTCTGGGACTGCCTGCCGCGCTGGCTGGAGGCCCTGCCCTTCAATCCCGGCTGCGTGGTGATGGAGTTCACGGAGTCGCAGGGCGTGCATGACCTCGAGGTTCTGCAGGGCTATGCCAACCGCCTGCGCGGCCTCGGCCTCCGGGTCGCGGTGGACGACCTCGGCGCCGGCGTCGCCAGCCTCACCCACATGGCGCGGCTGGCTCCCGATTTCATAAAGGCGGATCGCAGTCTGGTGGAGCAGGTGCACCGCCGCCCCTACCAGGCGGCCCTCCTGAATGCGCTGGCCCACTTCGCCGAACGCATGCGCATCGGCTTCATCGCCGAAGGCATCGAGACCCTGGAGGAACTGCAGGCGGTCATGGACGCCGACGTACCTTGGGGACAGGGCTACATCCTGGGCCAACCCTGGCCGACCCAGCCCCGGCCGATCATCGGGGATAGGAGTCTGTCCGAGTCACTGGAATGCCCCGCGCGAATACCTGGACATGCTCCTAACGCAGCTTCAGAGAGCTGAGCGCCAGGATCGAGCAGACGATGGCGGTGATCCACATGCGGATGACGACCTTCGTCTCCTGCAGCCCGCCTAGCTCGAGGTGGTGGTGGAAGGGCGCCATGCGGAAGATGCGCTTCCCGCCGCGCAGCTTGAAGCTGCCCACCTGCAGGATCACGCTGACGGCCTCCAGCACGAAGAGGCCGCCCGCGATAACTAGCAGCACCTCCTGCTTGATGACCACGGCCACCGTGCCCAGCGCCCCGCCCAGGCCGAGGGAGCCCGTGTCGCCCATGAAGACCTCGGCCGGATGGGCGTTGTACCACAGGAAGCCCAGACAGGCCCCGGCCATGGCGCCCATGAACACCGAAAGCTCCGCTCCGCCGGGAACATAGGGCACCACCAGGTAGCCCGCGATCTTCGCGTGGCCCACCACGTAGGCCAGGATCGCGTAGGTGAGCGACACGATGAGCGTGCCGCCGATGGCGAGGCCGTCCAGCCCATCCGTGAGGTTCACGGCATTGCTGGTGCCCACCATCACCAACCAGATCCAGGGAATGAGGAATACACCGACATCGGGGCGGAAGTTCTTGAAGAAGGGCACCGAGAGCTTGCTGGTGGCGGCACCGCGCAGCCCGAAGTGCAGGATGAGCCAGGCCACCAGCAGCGAGATGGCCGTCAGCAGCGCCATCTTCTGCCAGCTGGTGAGGCCCAGGTTCTGCTTCTTGAGCAGCTTCTGCGCATCGTCGAAGGCGCCCACCGTGCCGAAGCCCAGCAGGGCGATCAGCACCACCCAGATGGCGCCGCTCTTGAGGTCGCACCAGAGCAGGGTCGAGACCGTGATCACGAGCAGGATCAGGATGCCGCCCATGGTGGGCGTCCCGGCCTTCTTCTGATGGTTCTCGGGGCCCACGTCACGGATGTGCTGGCCCATCTTCAGGGCCGTCAGCGTGCGAATCACCCAGGGGCCGAGCCACAGGCTCAGCACCATGGCCGTGGCCGCGGCCATGGCCGTGCGGAAGGTGACATAGCGGAAGACCGAGAAGCCCGGCACGACATCACGGAAGGGATAGAGGAGCCAAGGCAGCATGAGTCGTCCGGAGTCGGCGGGTCAGTGGGCGAGGAGCCAGTCCACGGCGCGTTCTGCGCGCCAGAACCGGCTGCCCTTCACCAGGATACGGGCTCCGGGCGGAATTGCGGAGAGTCCCGACGCGGCATCGCGCAGGGCCTCGAAATCCGGGAAGGCCTGGGCTCTGGGGCCGAACCCCCCGGCGTAGTCGCCCGCATGGTCCCCGTAGGCCCAGAGCCTCGCGAGGCCCAGGTCCCGGAGCGCCCGGCCGGTCTCGTGATGGATCTTCGGGGCATCGGGCCCCAGTTCCCGCATGGAGCCCAGCACCGCCACGGCCTCTCCGCCGGGAAGCTGCAGCAGGGCGCGCACACAGGCCAGGATGGAATCGGAGCTGGCGTTGTAGGTCTCGTCCAGCAGGCAGCCGCCTCCGGGCAGCGTGTGCAGTCGTCCCCGTCCGGCCTCGGGAGTGACGCGACTGAGGCCCTCGGCCACCTGTTCCGGGCCATGCCCGAGCCGGAGGGCCAGGGCCGCAGCCAGGGCCGCGTTCCGGATCTGGTGCTCGCCGGGCAGCTGCAGGCGGATGGGAACGTCCCCCGCCGGCGTGTGCAGCCGGAAGGCTCCGCCAGCGGCACCGAGCGATTCCACGGCTTCCCAGCCGAAGGACTCGCCCTCACCCACCGCCAGGGCCTCGGCATGCTGAGCCCAGGTCTGGGCCGCGATCCAGCGGCACCAGGGATCCGAGGCCAGGTGCACCCAGAGCCCGCCACGGTTCAGGCCCGCCACCAGCTCACCTTTCGCCTCGGCGATACCCTGCTGGCCGCTGGGGAAGTTCTCGATGTGGGCGGTGCCCACCAGGGTGATGAGACCCGCGTCCAGTGGCGCGATCCGGGTGAGCTGCCGGATCTCGCCCGGCGTGCTCATGCCCATCTCGAACACCGCCGAGTCCAAACCTTCGGGCAGCGTGGCCAGGGCCTCGGGCAGGCCCAAGGTGTTGTTGCGGTTGCCGGGAGTCTTCCAGGCCCCCATGGCCGCGGCGAGCAGCTCCTTCGTGCTGGTCTTGCCCACGCTGCCCGTGATGCCGCAGACCTGCCTCGGACGCACCGCCGCCAGGCGGGCTTGGCCCCACTGCTGCAGGGCGGCCAGGGTGTCTGGCACCACCACCTGGGGACAGTCGACGGACAGGGGATGATCGACCAGGAGCGCGGCGGCGCCCTTCTCCACGGCCTGGGCGGCGAAGTCGTGGCCATCCCGCTCGGCCCGCAGGGCCACGAAGCAGGCGCCAGGCTGGAGGGTGCGCGTATCGAGGGAGAGTGACGACGGCACCACGGAGCCATCACCTAGGAGCTCCCCACCCACCTGGGAGGCCACCTGGAAGAGGGACCAGAGCGTCATACAGGTTCCTTCACCGAGGCGCGGCGCAGGCGATCCCGGACGGCCATCCAGGCCTCGCCCTCGGGGGGACGCTCCATGACCACGCGCTCGAAACCGGCGTCATCCAGCTCGTGGAGCAGCGCGAACAGCCGCGTGCCCACGGCCTCCGCATCGAGCGGCAGGAGGATGCCACGGATGGAATCCGGCAGGGGCGGAAGGTGGCCGAAGGCCACGTAGGCGATCGGCCCAGGGCCCGCGGCCTGCCCGCTGCCGGGCGCAACCAGCTCCAGCCGCGCCCTGGGGGCGTAGTGGCGCTCGGCCATTCCGGGCGCAGCCTGGGTCGCTCCGGGCTTCACGGCGCCCTCCCACAGGTCCACGACGCCGAGGAGCGCGGCCAGGTCAGCGGGGGCCACAGGGCCCGGACGGAGGATGCGAGGTCGCGCCCCGCTCAAGTCGAGGATGGTGGACTCCAGGCCGGCCGCCGTGGGCCCCCCATCGAGGATCAGGTCCACCCCCTCGCCAAGGCTGGAGGCCACGTGCTCGGCGAGGGTGGGCGACAGGTGCTGGCTGCGGTTGGCGCTGGGGGCGGCCAGGGGGCGGCCCACCGCCTTGATCAGCGCCTGGGCGACAGGATGGGCCGGACAGCGCAGGGCCACGGTGGGGCCGTTGGCCCGGACGATGGCCGGAACCTGCTCCGAGGCGGGCAGCACCAGGGTCAGGGAGCCGGGCCAGAACCGCTCCGCCAGGGCCGTGGCTTCGGCTGGCCAGCGCGAGGTGAGCGCCCTCGCGGAGGCGGGGCCGTCCACATGGAGGATCACGGGGTTCGTGGCGGGCCGACCCTTGGCGGCATAGATGCGGGCCACCGCCGCGGGGTTTAGGCCGTCAGCGCCAAGGCCGTACACCGTCTCCGTGGGGAAGGCCACCAGGCCGCCCGCAGTGAGGATCGCCGCGGCTTCGAGGATGGCCGGATCGTCCACCGAGTGGACAGACAGAAGGCGGGTCATCGGAAGCCTCCGATCGACGCTGGCTTCCCGCATGGGCCATGCTTCGTCGCCGGGCAACCTGTCGGAACCGACGACTTAGGTTCTTTCATCGGTGTGCATCGGTGTTCATCGGTGGTTGATCGATCTAGAAAACCAGCAGTGATCTCCAGCTCTGGATCTTGCCTCATGGCAAATTCGGTGAACCCGGCGTGGAAGGAATGTTTTGAGCCAACGATGAACACCGATGAATACCGATCAAGAGCTGAAATGCTCGGAGACGCGGCTGATCGGGAACCCAGGTCATTCATGGGTTCTCTTTCTGTGAGACAGCGCAGCTTCCACGGCGCTTCGGTCGCTGTAGGGATGCTTGACGCCGTGGATCTCCTGGTAGGGCTCGTGGCCCTTGCCGGCCAGCAGCAGCAGGTCGCCGGGTCGGCAGTCGGCCAAGGCCTGACGCACGGACTCGCCTCGATCGGCGTTGCGGTGGTAGCGAGCGGCATCGCCGCAGATGACCTCGGGAATACCCGGCGCGGCGTCGTCGAGGATGCGCTCCGGATCCTCGGTACGGGGGTTGTCGCTGGTGTGCCACAGCACGTCGGCGCCTGCGGCCACGGCCGCGGCCATGAGGG